>NZ_CAJMZC010000001.1:0-1052774 GCF_905220215.1 Paraburkholderia sp. J12 | reverse complement strand
GCGAAGAAACGGAAAGGAAAACGGTAGCGGTTTGAGCTTCGGCGGGGCAGGCTGCGGAGAAGCCGGTGGATGGGTGGGTGCGGATGGGGTCATGGGTCTGGCTTTGTCTCCGGGATATGCAATGAATCGAACATCCTCCGGGCCATTCTCCAGACAGTTCCCCCGCGGCGCAATTTCGTTGCGTATGCAATTAACAATTGTTGATCAAAATCATAGTGAAGTAAGGCAGCAGGAACCCGTTTTGCGATATACGCGCCGCTCGCGGTACTGCCTGCGCCATACCAGGTCCGCACCGTTCACACGGCGGACCTCGATCGCGTGCGGTCTGCCTGGTCTACCGTAGAGACCGCGCCCAGTCGTCACCTTCGTCAGCGGTTGCCCGCTGGCCAAACGGATGCGCCAGCACCGGCAGCAGGTCCACACGCACGGTTGCCGTAGTGAATTCTTCGAGTGGCTCGACCTCTTCGCGGCAAAGATCCAAGACTTCCCATGCGGATAAATCGGAGCCGAAGCCCCCAATGACGGTCCCGTATGCCGCGTCTCCTTTCGCTCGGAATCTCCCACGTGCCGCCGTCTAGGTCGAATTCGGTCCACTCGGCTGCGCGCAATTCACCGGGCCGCTGGAAGAGAAGTGGGGCGAGGCGTAGCGCACAGACGACGGGGAGTGTGCCCTGGTAGCCGGCAATTGCGCGAAGCAGTTCTGCAACCTGCTTGGGGTCGGTGATGGCCGCCATGTGTTCTGTCTGCACCGGCGGTAGAGCGCCGCGGAGGTCAGCGGTAACGTCGCGTTGGGCGCGCCCGGTCGCTACGGCGTAGCGGCACACTTGACCGATATTGGCGTGGAGTCGGTGGGCGGTTTCGAGTGCACCGCGCTTCTCGACCCGGCGCAGCATATCGAGCACGTCCGGGGGCGCGAGGTCGGCTATGGGCTTTCCGCCGATCCACGGGAAGGCATCTACCTCAAGCCGGCGCAGGATGCGCGCTCCGTGACCCTCTGACCATGTGGGCGCGTACTTGGAGTGCCACTCGCGCGCGACCGCCTCGAACGAGCTTTCAGCGTTGAGTGCGCTTTTCCGCTTTCTTCGATTCGCCTGGGTCGACGCCCGCCGCCAGCTTGTCCTTGGCATCTTCGCGCCGCTTCCGGGCTTCTACGAGTGGAATCTCGGGATAGGTGCCGAGCGCAAGGCTTTTTTCTTTGCCCGCGAATCGGTACTTGAGCACCCAGCGCTTGCCGCCGGTCGGCTTGATGAGCAGGAACAGGCCGCCGCCGTCGAATAGCTTCTGTTGCTTGGCCGCCGGCTTGGCGTTACGGATCGCGGTATCGGTAAGGGCCATGTGCGTTCCGACGCCTGGGCGGGGTTCCGTGCTGGGGGTTCCGGGTTTGGGGTTTTGAGAAGAACCCCCGAAAGAACCCCCGCACTTACATTGCTGTCTGTGGTGGTTCTTTGCAATAGTTTGCAACAAAAAACCCCGCGAGGCCAAGCCTGACGGGGTTTTTTGGTGAAACGTTGTGAACGTTTGGAATCGAGTTGGTGGAGCCGGCGGGAATCGAACCCGCGTCCAAAGGCAGTCCACACCCAGTTCTACATGCGTAGTTCTGTCATTTGATTTAACCGCAGCGACGCGGACGAACACGCTGCGCTACGGCGATTCACTAAATTTTCGACCCTGCCGTCGTGACGCCAACAGGGCTTAACTGACGTAAATGACCTCTGGCGGTATTGCTACCGGTCTTGCGACGCTAGCCCGTCAGTGAGCCAGGCAGAGGACGGCGGCCGTTAGGCTGCCAGTGCGAACGTATCGTCGTTTGCAGTTACGTTTTTCCCATTGATTAACGAGGTGACGGGTCCTCGGCATGCCCTGACTGCTTCATAACCCCTGTCGAAACCAGGTCGGCCCCAGAGGAAGAATCGATTATCCCATAGTTCGCGAGATGAGGCGAACCGCGCCCTTTTTCAATGGCGCTTGCGGCACCGTGGCGGCAACCGGTGCGCGTGCGGCTTACGCCGCTTTCCCGACGTGCTGGAGGAGGGCGAGCAGCGTGGCCGTCGTATCGGCGACATAACTCGCGTTCCACTGCGACGGCGGGACTTCGTTGCCGCAATAGCCGTAGGCGGCGGCGATCGTCGCCATGCCGGCCGCTTCGCCCGCCTGGACATCGCGCAGGTCGTCGCCCACGTACACGGCGCGCCGCGGATCGACGCCTAGCGCCTCAGCCGCATGCAGGAGCGGCGCCGGGTGCGGCTTGGAGTAGGGCGTGGTGTCGCCGCTCACGACGCAGGCCGCGCGCGTGTCGAGATGCATCAGCTTCACGAGCGGGTCGGTCAGGCGCGCGACCTTGTTGGTCACGATGCCCCAGCGCACGCCGCGCGCATCGAGGTCGTCCAGCACGGCGTCGATGCCCGGAAAGAGTGCCGTCTCGATACGCAGGTTGGCCGCATAGTTGGCGAGGAACTCCTCGCGCATCGCGGCGAACTCGGGGTGGTCCGGGCCGATGCCAAACGCGCCGCCGATCAGTCCGCGGGCACCGGCGGAAGCGAGCGGCCGCAGCCGCTCGAGCGGCGCGGCGGCGAGACCGCGCGCGTGGCGCATCTGGTTCACGGCGGCGGCGAGGTCGGGGGCGGTGTCGGCGAGCGTGCCGTCGAAGTCGAACAGCACGGCGTCGCAGGCCGCGAGCGCCAGGGCGCCTGGCGTAGAGGAGGCAGTCATTTCGGAATGAGGCTGGCGTGTCAGGCGCTGCGCCGGCACGCGATCATGTAGTTGACGCTCGAATCGTTCGAAAGCGAGAAGCGCCGGGTCAGCGGGTTGTAGGTGATGCCCTTGATCTCGACGAGGTGCAACCCGGCTTCGCGCACGAACCCGGCCAGCTCCGACGGGCGGATGAAGCGCGCGTAGTCGTGCGTGCCCTTGGGCAGCATCTGCGCGATGTACTCGGCGCCGATCACGGCGAGCAGATACGACTTGAGGTTGCGATTGAGCGTCGAGAAGAACACCCAGCCGCCCGGCTTGACGAGCGTGGCGCAGGCCTGAACCACGGCGGCCGGATCCGGCACGTGCTCGAGCATTTCCATGCAGGTGACGACGTCGAACGAGGCGGGCTCGCGGGCGGCGATGGCTTCGGCGGCGATCTCTTCGTAATCGACCGTGACGCCGCTTTCGAGGCTATGCAGGTCGGCGACGCCCAGCGCCTCGCGCGAGAGGTCGATGCCTTTGACGCTCGCGCCGAGCCCGGCCATCGACTCGGACAGGATGCCGCCGCCGCAGCCGATGTCGAGCGCGCGCTTGCCGGCGAGGTGCGCGTGAGCGTCGATCCAGTTCAGGCGTAGGGGGTTCAGCTCGTGCAGCGGTTTGAACTCCGCGTTCGGGTCCCACCAGCGATGAGCGAGATCGCTGAACTTCTGTAGCTCGTGGGGATCGGCATTCGTCATGTCGGGGTGGCCTGATGCGCGGTGCGAGTGGGTGAGAATAAACCCTGAGTATATAGGCGGGCTCAATTGGCGGCAAAATGCCGCGCACCGTTGCGGTGCCTTGCGGCGCGCAACGGGGAAGAGGCCGGGAATAAAAAAGCCCCGCCGAAGCGGGGCTTTGAGACTTCCAGTCGCGGTTCGCGAATTACTGCTTTTGCGTGCCGACGACTTCGACTTCCACGCGGCGATCCGGTGCGAGGCAGGCGATAAGAGCCTTGCGGTTCTTCTGGTTGCAACCGGTCGTGACCGGGTTGCGCTTGCCCTTGCCTTCCGTGTAGACACGGTCAGCCGGCACGCCCTTGCTCACGAGGTAAGCCTTGACGGCTTGCGCACGGCGCAGCGACAGACGGTCGTTGTACGCGTCCGAACCGATGCGGTCGGTGTAGCCGGTAGCCACGACGACTTCGAGGTTCAGAGCCTGGATCTTGCTTGCCAGATCATCCAGCTTTTCCTTGCCAGCCGGCTTCAGGACAGCCTTGTCGAAGTCGAACAGCGTATCGGCTTGATACGTGATCTTCTGGCTCGTGATGGCCGGCGGCGGCGGCGGAGCGACCGGCGGCTGCGGTGCCTGGGCGACCAGCGCGCCATCGCACTTTGCGTTGGCGGTGGCCGGCGTCCAGAATGCATCGCGCCAGCAAAGCTC
This sequence comes from Paraburkholderia sp. J12, assembly GCF_905220215.1. Lineage (NCBI taxonomy): Bacteria > Pseudomonadati > Pseudomonadota > Betaproteobacteria > Burkholderiales > Burkholderiaceae > Paraburkholderia > Paraburkholderia sp. J12. The sequence continues at coordinate 1,048,664 of NZ_CAJMZC010000001.1, read as the reverse complement.
GTTCGTGCCGTTCATCCACACGTATTCGCCGGTACCATTCACCCAGTTGTCATTGACGGCTTGTCGCGACGCCGGCACCGATTGTGCCTGAGCGGATGCAGCCATGACTGCGGTAGCTGCAATGAACGCGAGCTTTGAAAGTTTATTCATATTTCTCCTCTCGAAATTGAGATTACCGCAGGTTTACTGCGAGCCATATGACGAAGACAGGTCATACATTGCTCGAAGTATAACATTGGCCTGTTGCGGCGAACGTGTTGTGTAGACTTCGAGCAGTGTCTAACTCTTTGTGCGTTGGCATTTTGCCATATCGTTCCCGTCCGACGATAAAAAAATCCGCCCCTTTCTTTGCGGGTAGTCGAATGTGGTACGCCCGCAACAAAAAGTTCCCGCAAGTTACCCTGGGTATGACACTGATCCGACAGTGTCACGCAAATGGGTTTGCGCTGCATCCGGGCTGCCCCCGATCTTTCTCATTCGCGCGCTTCGCGCATCCTTTTCCGGGCGTTTTGGGCGGTTCGGCGGCACCCCCTCTAATAGGTATACGTAGAGCGCGGTCGGGGGTGTCGCGCATGGTAGAATCGCGTGATGCGCTGCGTCCGCGGCGTCCATGCGACAAGCAGGGTGCGCAAGCGGTGCTGCCGGCTCTCCTGAGCCGGTTTCCCGCGGTTCCCGGCGCGGTTCCCCGAACAACGCGGGGAGTGCCGCAGCGGATCGACCGCGCGTGCCTCGCGTGTGCCTGTATACGACATCGATAATGGATCAATTCGCCAAAGAGACTCTGCCTATCTCCCTCGAGGAGGAAATGCGCCGCTCGTATCTCGACTACGCGATGAGCGTGATTGTCGGGCGGGCGCTCCCGGATGTTCGCGATGGCCTCAAGCCGGTGCACCGGCGTGTGCTCTACGCGATGCACGAACTGAACAACGACTGGAATCGCGCCTACAAGAAGTCGGCGCGTATCGTCGGCGACGTCATCGGTAAATATCACCCCCACGGCGACACCGCGGTCTACGACACGATCGTGCGCATGGCGCAGAACTTCTCGCTGCGCTACATGCTGGTGGACGGCCAGGGCAACTTCGGCTCGATCGACGGCGACAACGCCGCCGCCATGCGGTACACCGAAATCCGCATGGCCAAGATCGGCCACGAGCTGCTCGCCGACATCGACAAGGAAACCGTCGATTTCGGGCCGAACTACGACGGCAGCGAAAGCGAGCCGCTGATCCTGCCCGCGCGCATCCCGAACCTGCTCATCAACGGTTCGTCGGGTATCGCGGTGGGCATGGCCACGAACATTCCGCCGCACAACCTCAACGAAGTCGTCGATGCGTGTCACCACCTGCTGAAAAATCCGCAGGCGACGATCGACGAGTTGATCGAGATCATTCCCGCCCCCGACTTCCCGACCGCCGGCATCATCTACGGCGTCTCGGGCGTGCGCGACGGCTATCGCACCGGCCGCGGCCGGGTGGTGATGCGCGCCGCCACGCACTTCGAGGAAATCGACCGCGGCCAGCGCATGGCGATCATCGTCGACGAACTGCCGTACCAGGTGAACAAGCGTTCGCTGCTGGAGCGCATCGCCGAACTCGTCAACGAGAAGAAGCTGGAAGGTATTTCCGATATCCGCGACGAATCCGACAAGAGCGGCATGCGCGTCGTGATCGAGCTGAAGCGCGGCGAAGTGCCCGAGGTCATCCTCAACAATCTGTATAAGGCGACGCAGCTGCAGGACACGTTCGGCATGAACATGGTCGCGCTGGTGGACAACCAGCCGAAGCTGCTGAACCTGAAGGAAATGCTCGATCATTTCCTGTCGCACCGCCGCGAAGTGCTGACGCGGCGCACGGTATACGAACTGCGCAAGGCGCGCGAACGCGGCCACGTGCTGGAAGGGCTCGCCGTCGCGCTTGCGAACATCGACGAGTTCATCGCGATCATCAAGGCCGCGCCCACGCCGCCTATCGCCAGACAGGAGTTGATGAACCGTTCGTGGGATTCGTCGCTGGTGCGCGAGATGCTCGCGCGCGCCGAGTCCGAAAATGCGGCCGCCGGCGGCCGCGAGGCGTATCGTCCGGAAGGGCTGAACCCGCTGTACGGCATGCAGGGCGACGGCCTCTACCGTCTGTCCGACACCCAGGCGCAGGAAATCCTGCAGATGCGCCTGCAGCGCCTGACGGGTCTGGAGCAGGACAAGATCATCGGCGAGTACCGCGAAGTGATGGCCCAGATCGCCGACCTGCTCGACATTCTTGCGCGCCCCGAGCGCGTAACGGTCATGATCTCCGACGAACTCACTGCGATCAAGAGCGAATTCGGCGACGAACGCCGCTCGAGGATCGAGATGAACGCGACCGAGCTCAACACCGAAGACCTGATCACGCCGCAGGACATGGTGGTGACCATGTCGCACTCCGGTTATGTGAAATCGCAGCCGTTGTCCGAATATCGCGCCCAGAAGCGCGGAGGTCGCGGCAAACAGGCGACGTCCATGAAGGACGACGACTGGATCGACACGCTCTTCATCGCCAACACCCACGACCACATCCTGTGCTTCTCGAATCGCGGGCGCGTGTACTGGGTGAAGGTGTACGAGGTGCCGCAGGGTTCGCGCAACTCGCGCGGCCGTCCGATCGTGAACATGTTCCCGCTCCAGGACGGCGAAAAGATTACGGTGGTCCTGCCGGTCAAGGAATTTTCGGCCGACAAATACGTTTTCATGGCGACGGCCCTCGGCACGGTCAAGAAGACCCCGCTCGAAGCCTTCAGCCGCCCGTTGCGCAAGGGTATTATTGCGGTCGGCCTGGATGACGGCGACTACCTGATCGGCGCGGCCATCACCGACGGCGAGCATGACGTCATGCTGTTCTCCGACGCGGGCAAGGCCGTGCGCTTCGACGAAAACGACGTGCGCCCGATGGGCCGCGAAGCGCGCGGCGTGCGCGGCATGCAGCTCGACGACGGCCAGCAGGTCATCGCGCTGCTGGTGGCCGGCGACGAACAACAGTCGGTGCTGACGGCGACCGAGAACGGCTACGGCAAGCGCACGCCGATCACCGAGTACACGCGTCACGGGCGCGGCACGAAGGGCATGATCGCGATCCAGACCTCGGAGCGTAACGGCAAGGTGGTCGCCGCGACCCTCGTCGATCCGGAAGCCCAGATCATGCTGATCACGACCACGGGCGTGCTGATCCGCACGCGCGTTTCGGAGATCCGCGAAATGGGCCGCGCGACGCAAGGTGTTACACTCATCAGCCTTGACGAAGGCACGAAACTCTCCGGTCTGCAGCAGGTTGCCGAGGCCGATGGGGATGGTGAAGTCGGTGACAACGGTGACGCCGAGCCGGGTGAGGGTGAAAGCCTGGAGTAAAGCAATGCGGCGGTCCGCGCGAGCGGGCCGGCCAGCGCAGGAAGTCCTGAATGTAGTGCCGGGCGGATCACGCCGGGGATCGCGGGCTGCGGGCGACGAATGTGCCGCGGTCCGGCCAGGTCCCGTATGATCCGGTCCAGCGGCAGTTCGACTAATTTCTCTAAGGGAGTAATGATGCAAAAACGATTCAAGCAGGTTTTGTTGCTGGCCGCTCTCGTGCCGACGTTTGCGATGGCTCAGGCGCTCCAGCAGGCGCCCGACCAGTCCGCAGCACCGGCTGCTGCCGCAGCACCGGTCGATCCGGCCAAGCAGGCCGCGATCAAGGACCTGCTCGACGCGATCGACGCACAGAAGCTCGTCGGCGCAATCGGCAACAGCGCGCAAATGCAGGCCAAGCAGCTCGTCCCGGCAATCCTGTCGGACGCACTGTCGGAAAACAAGTCGATGACGGACAAGCAAAAGCAGGCTTCCGTCCCGGCGCTGCAGAAGAACGCCGTGCCGAAGCTGGTTGACTCGGCAGGCCAGGTCTTCGCGACCCCGGCCTTCCAGCAGGACGCCATGCAAGCTCAGTACGACGCTTACGCGAAGTACTACAGCACGCAGGAAATCAAGGATCTGACGGCGTTCTACCGCAGCCCGACCGGCCGCAAGTTCATCCAGGTGCAAGACCAGGTGGGCCGCGATGTCGTGAACGGTCTGATGCAGAAGTACATGCCGCAGTCGATCAAGGCAACGCGCACGCAGGCTGACCAGGAAGTCGCCAACGTCGCCAAGACGACCAAGTAATCGGCCGCTGCAAGGCGCGCGTATCGTCCTGAGTCCGGCAGCACGGGCCCAGACGACGATTTCTGCGCGCCGGCGGCCGCCGGGCCCGCGTTGGCGGGTTCCTTGCGACAGTGCGATAATGGCCGTTTGCGTGTCAGCGCAAACGGCCATTTTCTATTTCAGGCGCGTTTTCGGGTCTTAGCGCCGCCTCCGGGGTCTTTTCACGATGCGCGTCTTCAACTTCTCCGCTGGACCTGCTGCTTTGCCTGAAGAAGTGCTGCGCCAGGCCGCCGGCGAAATGCTCGACTGGCACGGCAGCGGCATGGGCGTGATGGAAATGAGCCATCGCGGCCCGGAATTCATGCAGATCCATAGCGAGGCGCTGCTCGACCTGCGCGAGTTGATGGCGGTCCCGGCGAGCCACCACATCCTGTTCCTGCAGGGCGGCGGCATCGGCGAAAACGCGATCGTGCCGCTGAATCTGTTCGGCGCGAAGCCGCGCGCCGACTACGTCATCACGGGCTCCTGGTCGCAGAAGTCGCAGAAGGAAGCGCTCAAGTACGGCGCTTCGCGCATCGCGGCCAGCGGGCGCACCGAAGCGGGCTTCACGCATTCGCCGCCCAGGAGCGAATGGACGCTCTCCGACGATCCGGCCTACGTCCATCTCTGCACGAACGAGACGATCGACGGCGTGGAAACGTTCGAGATTCCCGATCTGGGCGACATTCCGCTCGTGGCGGACGTTTCGTCGCACATCCTGTCGCGTCCTATGGACGTCGCCAAGTATGGCGTGCTGTACGGCGGCGCGCAGAAGAACATCGGCATGGCCGGCGTGACGGTGGCGATCGTGCGCGAGGATCTGCTCGACCGCGCCATGCCGATCTGCCCGTCGGCGTTCGAATGGAAGACGGTGGCCGCGAACAACTCCATGTTCAACACGCCGCCCACCTACGCGATCTATATCGCCGGGCTCGTGTTCAAGTGGTTGAAGCGCCAGGGCGGCCTGTCCGTCATGGAGGCGCGCAATATCGAAAAATCGAAGCTGCTCTACGACACGATCGACGCGAGCAGCTTTTATATCAACAAGGTGGAGCGCCGTGCGCGCTCGCGGATGAACGTACCGTTTTTCCTCGCCGACGAATCACGTAACGAAGATTTCCTCGCCGGCGCGAAGGCGCGCGGGCTGTTGCAGCTGAAGGGCCACAAGTCCGTCGGCGGCATGCGGGCATCGATTTACAACGCGGTGCCGCTCGAGGCAGTGAAAGCGCTGGTCGAGTACATGAAGGAATTCGAAGCGAAGCACGCGTAAGCGCCACGGGCACTTTGCGCACGCGACTCCTTTCAGATTGCCGGTTTCACGCATGGACGACGAACTCAATACCAAACTCAAGCCGCTGCGCGAGCGCATCGATGCCATCGACACGCAGCTGATCGCGTTGCTCAACCAGCGCGCGGCGGTGGCGCTCGAAGTGGGCGAGGTCAAGAAGCATTACAACGCGCCGGTGTTCCGCCCCGAGCGCGAGCTGCAGGTCATCTCGCGCCTGCAGGACATGAGCGCGGGGCCGCTTTCCAACGAGCATATCGGCGCGATCTGGCGCGAGATCATGGCCGCGAGCCGCTCGCTCGAAAAGACCATTTCCGTGGCGTATCTCGGCCCGGTCGGCACCTATAGCGAGCAGGCGATGCACGCGTACTTCGGCCAGTCGATCGCGGGGCTGCCGTGCCCGTCCATCGACGAGGTGTTCCGCGCGGTCGAAGCGGGCGCAGCCGAGTTCGGCGTCGTGCCGGTCGAGAATTCGAGCGAAGGCGCGGTGTCGCGCTCGCTCGACCTGTTCCTCGAAACGCAGCTCGTGATCGGCGGCGAAATCGCGCTGCCGATCCGGCACAACCTCATGACGCAAAGCGGCGGCCTGACCGGCGTGACGCGCGTGTGCGCGCATCCGCAGGCGCTGGCGCAGTGCCAGCACTGGCTTACGGCGCATGCGCCGCAGCTCGAGCGTGTGGCCGTGGCGAGCAACGCCGAGGCCGCGCGCCTCGCCGCGGCCGATCCCGCCGTGGCCGCCATTGCCGGCGAGCGCGCGGCCACGCATTACGGCCTCCTGATTGCGAATGCGCTGATCCAGGACGATCCGCACAATCGCACGCGTTTCGTGATGATCGGCAAGCAGCCGGCGGGTCCGACGGGTCGCGACCAGACCTCGATGATCGTTTCGGTGAAGAACGAGCCGGGTGCCGTCTACAAGCTGCTCGAGCCGCTCGCGCGCCACGGCGTGTCGATGACGCGCTTCGAGTCGCGGCCGGCCCGCGTCGGCACGTGGGAGTACTACTTCTACATCGACTTCGAAGGCCATCGCGATGAACCGGCGGTGGCCGCCGCGCTCGACGATCTCGACTCGAAGGCCGCGTATCTGAAGATCCTGGGCTCGTACCCGAGCTCGCGCTAAAGCGGCGTCCCGCGCCGAGCTTTCGCCGGGACACGATTTGCCGCACGCCGATTGGGCCTGTTGGCCCAACCCTGCATGGAGAGACCCGCATGACCTCGCAATTCGGCCCGAACTACGTGCGCGCCATCGCGCCCTACGTCGCGGGCAAGCCGATCTCTGAAGTCGCCCGCCAGTTCGGGCTCGACGAAGCGCGCATCGTGAAGCTCGCGTCGAACGAAAATCCGCTCGGCATGCCCGAGTCGGCGCAGCGCGCCCTGGCGCAGGCCGCGAGCGAGCTGGGCCGCTACCCGGATTCGAATGCGTTCGAACTGAAGGCCGCACTCGCCGCGCGCTACGACGTGCCGCCCGAGTGGATCACGCTCGGCAACGGCAGCAACGACATCCTCGAACTCGCGGCGCACGCCTGCGTCGAGCGCGGCCAGTCGATCGTCTATTCGCAGTACTCGTTCGCGGTCTATGCGCTTGCGACCCAGGGCGTGGGCGCGCGTCATCTCGTGACGCCGGCCGTTCGCCACGGCCACGATCTCGATGCGATGCTCGCGGCGATCGCCGACGACACGCGCCTCGTTTTCGTCGCCAATCCGAACAATCCGACCGGCACGTTCATCGACGGCGCGACGCTCGAAGCGTTCATCGCGAAGGTGCCGCGCCACGTGGCGGTCGTGCTCGACGAGGCCTACACGGAATACCTCGCCGCCGACAAGCGCTACGACTCGATTGCCTGGGTGCGCCGCTATCCGAACCTGCTGGTGTCACGCACGTTCTCGAAGGCGTACGGGCTCGCGGGGCTGCGCATCGGTTTCGCGATTGCCCAGCCCGAATTGACCGATCTGCTGAACCGCCTGCGTCAGCCGTTCAACGTGAACACGCTCGCACAGGCTGCGGCCGTCGCCGCACTGGGCGACACCGCGTTCCTCGAAAAGAGCGCCGCGCTCAATGCCGAAGGCTATCGCCTGCTGACGGCCGCGTTCGAGCGCCTGAACCTCGAATACGTGCCCTCGGACGGCAACTTCGTACTCGTGCGCGTGGGCAGCGACGATGGAGCCGGCGACCGCGTGAACCTCGCGCTGCTCAAGCAAGGCGTGATCGTTCGTCCGGTCGGCAACTACGGGCTGCCGCAGTGGCTGCGCGTGACGATCGGCCTGCCCGAAGAGAACGCCGCGTTCCTCGCGGCGCTCGAACGCGCGCTCGCGAGCGCGTGAGTGCTGTCCCTGTCTTTCATTTTCCGGTGATGTCGTGAGCGCGTTTTCCTTCAGCAAACTGGTGATTTTCGGCGTCGGCCTGATTGGCGGATCGCTTGCGCGCGGCTTGCGGGAGCGCGACGCCGAGGGCGTAGGGCGCGTGATCGGCGTGGGCCGTCGCCTGCATGCGGTCGAGCGCGCGCTCGAACTGGGCGTGATCGATGCCGCCGCCACGCTCGACGACGATGCGGCACTGGCCGAAGCGCTCAAGGGCGCCGATCTCGTGCTGCTGGCCGCGCCGGTCGCGCAGACGCGCGCGTTGCTCGAGCGCATCGTCCCGCATCTCGAAGACGGCACGCTCATCACCGATGCGGGCAGCACCAAGAGCGACGTGATCGAAGCCGCCCGGGCGGCGCTCGGCGCGCGCATTGCGCAGTTCGTGCCGGGGCACCCGATCGCGGGGCGCGAGTCGAGCGGCGTCGAAGCCGCGCTGCCCGATCTCTATGTCGGCCGCAATGTCGTGCTGTGTCCGCTGGCGGAGAACGCGCCGGAAGCGGTCGAGCGCATCGCCGCGATGTGGCGCGCCACGGGCGCCGTGATCGGTACGATGAGCGCGGCGCAGCACGACCGCGTGTTCGCATCGGTGAGCCATCTGCCGCACGTACTGTCGTTCGCGCTCGTGGACCAGATCCTCGCTTCGCCCGATGCCGAACTGAAGTTCTCGTTCGCGGCGGGCGGCTTTCGCGATTTCACGCGCATTGCCGCGTCGAGCCCCGAAATGTGGCGCGACGTGTGCCTCGCGAACCGCACGGCGCTGCTGGCCGAACTCGATGCCTACACTGAAGTGCTGGCGAAGCTGCGCGCGGCCATCGACGCCGGCGACGGCGCCGCACTCGAAACCGTGTTTGCGCGTTCGCGCGCGGCGCGCGCCGCATGGCAGGAGCGTGGCGGCAAGCGAGCCGCCGACGCGGCCCCCGACAAGTAACGCGGCCGACAGGACACGAAACAGCGACCGGGCAGCCGTAAAGGCGCCACAAAGCAGCTACAACGCGCCCACCACCGGCGACCGAATTCTCAGGACACACTCATGGACTACCTCGATCTCGGACCGTTCTCCCGTGCGTCCGGCACGATCCGCCTACCCGGCTCGAAGAGCATCTCGAACCGCGTGCTGCTGCTCGCGGCGCTCGCGGAAGGCGAGACCACGATCACGAACCTGCTCGACTCCGACGACACGCGCGTCATGCTCTCCGCGCTCGAAACGCTCGGCGTGAAGCTCACCCTTGAAGGCGACACCTGCGTGGTGCAGGGCACGCGCGGCGCATTCACGGCGCGGCGCGCGGACCTGTTCCTCGGCAACGCCGGCACGGCGGTGCGTCCGCTCACGGCGGCGCTCGCGGTGAACGGCGGCGACTACCGCATTCACGGCGTGCCGCGCATGCACGAGCGGCCCATCGGCGATCTCGTCGACGGCCTGCGGCAGATCGGCGCGAAGATCGACTACGAGGCGAACGACGGCTATCCGCCGCTGCGCATCCGCCCGGCGGCAATTTCGGTCGATGCGCCCATCACCGTGCGCGGCGACGTGTCGAGCCAGTTCCTCACGGCGCTCCTGATGACGCTGCCGCTCGTACGCGCCAAGGATGGCGTGACGGTCGTGCAGGTGGACGGCGAGCTGATCTCGAAGCCCTATATCGAGATTACGATCAGGCTCATGGAGCGCTTCGGTGTGAAGGTCGAGCGCCACGGCTGGCATCGCTTCGAAGTGCCGGCGGGCGTGCGTTACCAGTCGCCGGGCAAGATCATGGTCGAAGGCGATGCCTCGTCGGCGTCGTATTTCCTCGCCGCAGGCGCCATCGGCGGCGGTCCGCTGCGCGTGGAGGGCGTGGGGCGCGCGAGCATCCAGGGCGATATCGGCTTTGCCGAGGCGCTCGGCCGCATGGGCGCGAACGTCACGATGGCCGACGACTGGATCGAAGTGCGCGGGATCGGCAACGACCACGGCAAGCTCGATCCCATCGACATGGACTTCAACCTGATCCCCGACGCGGCCATGACGATCGCGGTGGCGGGACTGTTCGCGGATGGCGCGACCACGCTGCGCAATATCGCGAGCTGGCGCGTGAAGGAAACCGACCGCATTGCCGCGATGGCCACGGAATTGCGCAAGGTGGGCGCGGAGGTGGAAGAGGGCCCGGACTACCTGATCGTGCGGCCGCCCGCGCAGCTCACGCCCAACGCGGCGATCGACACCTACGACGACCACCGCATGGCGATGTGTTTCTCGCTCGTGAGTCTCGGCGGCGTGCCGGTGCGGATCAACGATCCGAAGTGCGTGGCCAAGACTTTCCCTGACTATTTCGAGCGGTTCCTCGAACTCGCGCAGCCCTGAGTTCTGGTCCGCCTCCCGATTTGCCCCTGATGCCGATATTGACGTTGCCATTGCCGCCCGCATGAAAACGAACCGTCCCTTTTATCCGACGCCCGTCATCGCAATCGACGGCCCGACTGCTTCCGGCAAGGGCACAGTGGCCACGCTGGTCGCCGCCCATCTCGGCTTTCACCTGCTCGACAGCGGCGCGCTGTACCGGCTCGCGGCGCTCGCCAGCCTCCGCTACACGATCGCCCCCGACGATGCAGACGGCCTTGCAAAGCTGATCGACGATCTCCACATCACGTTCCGCGAAGGGCTGGCGCAGCTCGACGGCGTGGACGTTTCGACCGAAATTCGCGCCGAGGAAGTGGGCAACCGGGCCTCCGTGATCGCCGCGCACCCCTCGGTGCGCACGGCGCTGGTGGCGCGCCAGCGGGCCTTTCGCAAGCTGCCGGGGCTCGTTGCGGACGGCCGCGACATGGGCACGGTGATCTTCCCGGACGCGGTTCTGAAGGTGTTTTTGACGGCCAGCGTGGAGGCCCGTGCGGCCCGCCGGCATAAGCAATTGATCCAGAAGGGATTTTCTGCTAATATGGATGACTTGCTCCGGGATTTGCGTGAACGCGACGCGCGCGACAGCAATCGCGCGGCCGCGCCGCTCAAGCCCGCAGCGGATGCGCAGCTTCTGGATACCTCGGCCCTCTCGATCGACCAGGCGGTCGAACAGGTGGTGCAGTGGTACCAGGCGTTGCCGCAGCCCGCCCGTCATCACGACGGGCACGGCAAACCGGCGTAAGCCGTTTTAGTCAGCAGTACCTGTAGTCGTAGTGGTGCTCCGCACGAGCGGAGCGTGTGTTAAACCCTTTAACCCCGTATGGCTTTCGCATTTGAGCCGCGAACAGGCGTTCCGGCAGCAAGGCGGGTCCGGTCAGGATGACCGGTCAGGCAGTGAACCCGCGAGCGAAAACCCTGCAAATCCAGATTTTTATGTCCGACCTGCAAACCTCCACCCCGAATACCGAATCTTTCGCGGCTCTGTTCGAAGAGTCGCTGACCCGCCAGGACATGCGCGCTGGCGAAGTCATCTCCGCTGAAGTCGTGCGCGTCGACCACAACTTCGTGGTCGTGAACGCTGGCCTCAAGTCCGAGGCTTACATTCCCATCGAGGAATTCCTGAACGACCAGGGCGAAGTGGAGGTTCAGGCGGGTGATTTCGTTTCCGTCGCGATCGACGCGCTGGAAAACGGCTACGGCGACACGATCCTGTCGCGCGACAAGGCGAAGCGTCTCGCTTCGTGGCTGTCGCTGGAAAAGGCCCTCGACAACAACGAACTCGTGACCGGCACGATCACGGGCAAGGTCAAGGGCGGCATGACCGTCATGGTCAACGGCATCCGCGCGTTCCTGCCGGGTTCGCTCGTCGACACGCGTCCGGTCAAGGACACGACGCCGTACGAAGGCAAGACCCTCGAATTCCGCGTCATCAAGCTCGACCGCAAGCGTAACAACGTCGTGCTGTCGCGCCGCGCAGTGATCGAAGCCACGCAAGGCGAAGAGCGCGCGAAGCTGCTCGAAACGCTGAAGGAAGGTGCGATCGTCAACGGCGTGGTCAAGAACATCACCGACTACGGCGCGTTCGTGGACCTCGGCGGCATCGACGGCCTGCTGCACATCACCGACATCGCATGGCGTCGCGTGCGTCACCCGAGCGAAGTGCTGTCGGTTGGCCAGGAAGTCACCGCGAAGATCCTCAAGTTCGACCAGGAAAAGAACCGCGTTTCGCTCGGTATCAAGCAACTGGGCGACGATCCGTGGGAAGGCATCTCGCGCCGTTACCCGTCGGGCACGCGCCTGTTCGGCAAGGTCACGAACATCACCGACTACGGCGCGTTCGTCGAAGTCGAATCGGGCATCGAAGGCCTGGTTCACGTGTCGGAAATGGACTGGACCAACAAGAACGTTGCTCCGTCGAAGGTTGTCCAGCTGGGCGACGAAGTCGAAGTCATGGTCCTCGAGATCGACGAAGACCGCCGCCGCATCTCGCTCGGCATGAAGCAATGCAAGCCGAATCCGTGGGATGACTTCAGCCGCAACTTCAAGAAGGGCGACAAGCTGCAAGGCGCGATCAAGTCGATCACCGACTTCGGCGTGTTCATCGGTCTGCCCGGCGGCATCGACGGCCTCGTTCACCTTTCGGACCTGTCGTGGTCGGAAACGGGCGAAGAAGCCGTGCGCAAGTACAAGAAGGGCGACGAAGTCGAGGCTGTGGTTCTGGGCATCGACGTCGAGAAGGAACGCATCTCGCTCGGCATCAAGCAACTCGAAGGCGACCCGTTCAGCAACTTCGTTGCGGTGAACGACAAGGGTTCGATCGTCGACGGCGTGGTGAAGTCGGTGGACGCGAAGGGTGCAGTCGTGACGCTGAACGCCGATGTCGAAGGCTACCTGCGTGCTTCGGAAATCGCGCAAGACCGCGTGGAAGATGCTCGCAACGTGCTGAAGGAAGGCGACAAGGTCAACGCGATGATCATCAACATCGATCGCAAGTCGCGTGGCATCAACCTGTCGATCAAGGCGAAGGATTCGGCCGAGACGCAGGAAGCGCTGCGCAGCATGTCGTCGGACACGGGTTCGGCCGCCACCGGCACGACCAACCTCGGCGCGCTGCTGAAGGCCAAGCTCGACGGCCAGAACCAGTAAGCCTCAAACGGGGGCAAGCTGAAGTATGACCAAATCTGAATTGGTCGCGCAGCTGGCTACGCGATTTCCGCAACTTGTGCTCAAGGATGCGGATTTCGCGGTCAAGACGATGCTCGATGCGATGTCTGAGGCGCTGGCCAGAGGCCATCGTATCGAAATTCGCGGCTTCGGCAGCTTCGGCCTGAATCGCCGGCCGTCGCGCGTCGGACGCAACCCGAAGTCGGGTGAAAAGGTGCTGGTGCCCGAGAAGTTCGTGCCGCACTTCAAGCCGGGCAAGGAGTTGCGCGAGCGCGTGGACCGGCGCTCGGGCGAGCCGCTGAAAGCAGACGAGCCGGACGACGATCTGTAAGCGTTCCCAGGAATGTTTGCGGTCGTCGGCGGTCAATGCCAGATGGCCAGTTGGCCAGATATAAGGACCGGAAAAGCGCCGGGGGTAACGACCCCAGGCGCTTTTTTTATGCCGTTTCCCGGCTGTAGTCATCGCAGAAGCGCAGGGAGTTGCGCCTCGCGGGCCATAGCGCACGTGCCGGGTTGCAGGCCATTCATTTACAATACGGGTCACTTCGGCACGGCTCGTGCTGCGGCGCAGCATGGCGGCCCGCGCCGGCGCCTTCTTCGCAACTGCCAAGAGACTCTTTCATGAGATTGATTGCCTGGGTGATCCGTGTGCTGGTGTTCGTGTTGCTGCTGGTGCTTGCACTGGGGAACACGGATCCCGCAACGCTGCACTTCCTGGCCGGCTATTCGTGGCAGGCTCCCCTTATTCTGATCGGCCTCGCGTTCTTCGTGGTCGGGCTGCTGGCCGGCCTGCTTTCGGCGCTGCCGGGTATTTTCCGGCTGCGCATGGAAAATGGGCGCCTGAAGCGCGACCTGCGCAGCGCGCGCGAAACGCCAGCGCCAGTGGTCGAGCCGCCGCTGCCGCCGCTTATCTGATCCGACTGTCCGGCCGCGCGCGTCACACCGCGCGGCTCGTTATTCCGCTCACACCGTCGACCGCATGGATCTCGATTTCTGGTGGCTGCTCGTCATTCCGGTTGCGTTCGCACTCGGCTGGATGGCATCGCGCTACGACCTCAAGGCGCTCCTTTCTGAGAGCGCCAATTTGCCGCGTTCGTATTTCCGCGGCTTGAACTTCCTGCTCAACGAACAGCCCGACAAGGCCATCGACGCGTTCATCGAAGTCGCCAAGCTCGACCCCGAAACAGTCGAACTGCACTTCGCGCTCGGCAACCTGTTCCGCCGCCGCGGCGAGACCGACCGCGCGATCCGCGTGCACCAGAACCTGCTTTCGCGTCCGGACCTGCCCGTGAACGAGCGCGACCATGCGCTCTACGAACTCGGCCAGGATTACCTGAAGGCGGGCATGCTCGACCGCGCGGAAGAGACCTTCGTTTCGCTGCAGTCCGGCGATTATGCGCAGGGCGCCCAGCGCGCGCTGCTCACGATCTACGGGATCGAGAAGGACTGGAACCGCTCGATCGATACCGCGCGCCAGCTCGAAACCATGGGCGCAGGCTCGCTCGACGTCGAGATCGCCCAGTTCCACTGCGAACTCGCACAGGAAGCGCTGCAGCAAAAGCGGCCCGACGAGGCACGGCGCCAGCTCTCGCTCGCGCTCAAGGCGAATCCGCAGAACGTGCGCGCCACGATCCTCGCGGGCGATGTCGATGCCGCGGGCGGCGACTGGGAGGCGGCGCTTGCCCAGTGGCGCCGCGTGGAGGAGCAGAATCCGGCCTACCTGCCGCTCGTGGCCGAGAAGGTCATGAAGGCCTGCGAGTCGCTCGGCCGCGCCGAAGAGGGCGCACAGCTCCTTACCGGCTGGGTGGATGCCTATCCGTCGAACGATCTGCTCGACGTGGCCTACAAATATGTCGCGGCGCTGCGCGGCGCCGACGCGGCGCATGCGCTCGCGCGCACGCAGATGCAGAAGTCGCCGAATCTCGCCGGCATGTCGCGCCTGCTCGAAGCCCAGCAGGCGAGCGCCGAGGAGCCGCGCCGCAGCGAACTCGAACTGATGCGTACGCTCTTGCAGCAGCGCACCAAAAATCTGCCACGTTATACATGCCAGAATTGCGGCTTCCGGGCTCGCCTCTTCTACTGGCAATGCCCGGGGTGCAGCGGCTGGGAAACCTACGCGCCGCGTCGCGTCGAGCCGATCCCGGCGTCGAGCTGAGCGGCGCGCGGCGCCCGCCGCGCGTGGCCGGCCAGGCGGCCGGCAGCACGCCGCAAGCGAGGCGCCGCGCTGCGACCACTACAGAGAATCTTCACCGGAGCGCGTATGAAAATCACCATTGTCGGTACCGGCTACGTTGGCCTCGTCACCGGGGCGTGCCTTGCCGAGATCGGTCACGACGTGTTCTGTCTCGACGTCGATCCCCGCAAGATCGACATCCTGAACGGCGGCGGCGTGCCCATCCACGAACCGGGTCTGCTCGAACTCATCGCGCGCAATCGTGCCGCGGGCCGCATCACCTTTTCGACCGATATCGCCGCGAGCGTGGAGCACGGCGACGTGCAGTTCATCGCTGTCGGCACACCGCCCGACGAGGATGGCTCCGCCGACCTCCAGTACGTGCTGGAAGCGGCGCGCAGCATCGGCCGCTACATGAACGGCTTCAAGGTCGTCGTCGACAAGTCGACGGTGCCGGTAGGCACCGCGCAGCGCGTGCGCGCCGTGCTCGACGAAGAGCTTGGCAAGCGCGGCCTCGGCAGTAGCGCGCAGCATCGCTACTCGGTTGTCTCGAACCCCGAGTTCCTGAAGGAAGGCGCGGCCGTCGAGGACTTCATGCGGCCGGACCGCATCATCATCGGCATCGACGAGGACGAGAACGGCCAGGTCGCGCGCGAGAAGATGAAGCGCCTTTATGCGCCCTTCAACCGCAATCACGAACGCACGATCTACATGGACGTGCGCTCGGCCGAATTCACGAAGTACGCCGCGAACGCCATGCTCGCCACGCGCATTTCGTTCATGAACGAAATGGCGAATCTCGCCGACCGTGTGGGCGCCGATATCGAATCGGTGCGGCGCGGCATCGGCTCCGATCCGCGCATCGGCTATCACTTCCTCTATGCCGGCTGCGGCTACGGCGGCTCGTGCTTTCCGAAGGACGTGCAGGCGCTCATCCGCACGGCTGCGGAGTCGGGCCAGAACCTGCGCATTCTCGAAGCCGTCGAGGACGTGAACCACGCGCAGAAGGAAGTGCTGGTGCGCAAGATCGCGGGCGTGTTCGGCGACGACCTGAGCGGCCGGCGCTTCGCGGTCTGGGGCCTCGCGTTCAAGCCCAATACCGACGACATGCGCGAGGCGTCGAGCCGCCGCCTGATCGCCGAGCTGCTGGCGCGCGGCGCCGCGGTCACCGCTTACGACCCGGTGGCGACCGAAGAAGCGCGCCGCGTGTTCGCACTCGATCTCGCGCACGTGCCCGAGTTGCTCGCGCGCCTGACTTTCGCGGCGAGCCCGGACGACGCGGTCGTCGGCGCCGACGCGCTCGTGATCGTCACCGAATGGACGGCGTTCAAGGCCCCGGACTTCGCGCACCTGAAGTCGGTGCTCAAGTCGCCGCAGATTTTCGACGGACGCAATCTCTACGAGCCGGACGCGATGGCGGAACTCGGCATTGACTATCACTCGATCGGACGCCCCCATGTCAAGCTCGCAACCGACACAGCTTCCTCTGTCTGATTCCGCGCTGTCGGGCGCGAGCGCGGCGTTGCCGGGCAGCGCCACGCTCGCGCCGGCCGTCGAGCACGTGCCGCGCGAGCGTTTCGGCACCGCGCGCGTGCTGGTGGTGGGCGACGTGATGCTCGATCGCTACTGGTTCGGCGACGTCAACCGCATTTCGCCCGAAGCGCCCGTGCCGGTCGTGCACGTGCAGCGCCAGGAAGATCGACTGGGCGGCGCGGCGAACGTCGCGCGCAATGCGGCGGCGCTCGGCGCGCAGGCGGGTCTGCTTTGCGTGGTCGGCCACGACGAGCCGGGCGAGCGCATCGTCGAGCTGCTCGGCGAGAGCGGCGTCAACGCCTACCTCGAGCGCGATCCCGCGCTGCCCACCACGATCAAGCTGCGCGTGCTCTCGCGCCAGCAGCAGCTGCTGCGCGTGGACTTCGAGAACACGCCCGCGCACGAAGTGCTGCTCTCGGGCCTCGCGCGCTTCGATGCGCTGTTGCCTTCGCACGACGTGATCCTCATGTCCGACTACGCGAAGGGCGGCCTCACGCACGTCACGCAGATGATCGCGAAGGCGCGCGCGGCGGGCAAGGCGGTGCTCGTCGACCCCAAGGGCGACGACTGGGAGCGCTATCGCGGCGCGAGCGTCATCACGCCGAATCGCGCCGAGCTGCGCGAAGTGGTGGGTACCTGGAAGTCCGAAGAAGATCTGCTCGCGCGCGTGACGAAGCTGCGCCGCGAGTTGCAGGTCGACGCGCTGCTGCTCACGCGCTCGGAGGAGGGCATGACGCTCTTCGCCGAGGACGGCGTGCTGCACGCGCCGGCTGTCGCACGCGAAGTGTATGATGTGTCGGGCGCGGGCGACACCGTGATCGCCTCGATCGCCGTGGCGCTGGGCGCGGGCCTGCCGCTCGTGCAGGGTGTGGTGATCGCCAATCGCGCGGCCGGCATCGTGGTCGGCAAGCTCGGCACGGCCACCGTCGAATACGACGAACTCTTTCCATGACGCTTCGCGCCGGTCCGCCGTCGCCGGTGCGACGGCGCGGTCCGCGCGGGGCGCGCCTCTCCTTCATTGCAGGCACACCATGACTCTCATCGTGACCGGCGCGGCCGGCTTTATCGGCAGCAACCTCGTCAAGGCGCTCAACGAGCGCGGCGAAGACCGCATCATCGCCGTCGACAACCTCACGCGCGCCGACAAGTTCAAGAATCTCGTCGATTGCGAAATCGACGACTATCTCGACAAGACCGAGTTCGTCGAGCGTTTCGCGCGCGGCGACTTCGGCAAGGTGCGCGCCGTGTTCCACGAGGGCGCCTGTTCGGACACGATGGAGACCGACGGCCGCTACATGATGGACAACAACTTCCGCTATAGCCGTGCGGTGCTCGACGCCTGCCTCGCGCAGCGCACGCAGTTCCTGTACGCGTCGTCGGCGGCGATCTACGGCGGCTCGACCCGCTTCGTCGAAGACCGCGAGGTGGAAGCGCCGCTGAACGTCTATGGCTATTCGAAGTTCCTGTTCGACCAGGTGATCCGCCGCGTGCTGCCCACGGCGCAGAGCCAGATCGCGGGCTTCCGCTATTTCAACGTCTATGGTCCGCGCGAGACGCACAAGGGCCGCATGGCGTCGGTGGCGTTCCACAACTTCAACCAGTTCCGCGCCGAAGGCCGCGTGAAGCTCTTCGGCGAATACAACGGTTATGCGCCGGGCGAACAGACGCGCGATTTCGTTTCGGTCGAGGACGTCGTGAAGGTCAACCTGTTCTTCTTCGATCACCCCGAGAAGACCGGCATCTTCAATCTGGGCAGCGGGCGCGCACAGCCGTTCAACGACATCGCGAGCAGCGTGGTCAACACGCTGCGTGCGCTGGAAGGCAAGACGCCGCTCACGCTCGACGAGCAGGTCCAGCACGGCCTGATCGAGTACATCCCGTTCCCCGACGCACTGCGCGGCAAGTACCAGTGCTTCACCCAGGCCGATCAGACGAAGCTGCGCGCGGCGGGCTACGACGCGCCGTTCCTCACGGTGCAGGAAGGGGTCGATCGCTACGTGCGTTGGCTGTCTGGCCAGGTGTAATTCGCATCGCCGACTTCTTAAACTGGACTCTCACTGCCGGCGATGGTCGTCGGCAGGTCGTTTCAAGGGAGATCCAGCATGATCCGGAAACTACTCGCGGCGTGGCTCGTCTTTGCCGCATGCGGCCACGCGTTCGCGGCGGTCGATGTCAACACGGCCAATGAAGACGCACTGCGCGGCATCAAGGGCATTGGGTCCGCACGCGCGAAGGCCATTCTCGACGAGCGCGGTGCGCACGGGCCGTTCAAGGACGCCGCCGACCTCGGCAAGCGCGTGAAGGGCATGGGCGGCCATACCGTCGAACGTTTGCAGGCCGAAGGATTGTCGGTCGGGCCTGCGAATGGCGCGACAGGTGGGGCGACAGGCGGCCACGGTAACGAGCCAGCCACCGCCCAGGCTTCGAAGACTGCGCCGGGCGCAGCGACCGGCCAGGCAGCGGCTGTAACGGTCAAGAAGTAGAGGCCGCCTCCTCAATCGATCACCGTCTCCTTCAGGTGCCGCCCTTGCAGTCTCACGCGGCGGCTTGCCTCCCGCGGCCGGGGCCTTCAGCCTTGTCGCGGGCTTTTTGCGTGGTGTGGTAGTGGTCGCGCCGCCCCGCTTGCAGCAAGGGTTCCCCAGCGCCGGGGCGCCGCGTGGTTTAGAATCGACAGACCACGTCTATCGCGCCTTGCCTCGCGCAGTGCGCCTGAAAGCAACCCGTCATGCCCTACAAGACCATTGAAGACACGATCGGCAACACGCCGCTTGTGCAGCTCGTCCGCCTGCCGGACGACGAAATCCGCGCGCGCAACAACGTCATTCTGGCCAAGCTGGAAGGCAACAATCCGGCCGGCTCGGTGAAGGACCGCCCGGCGCTCTCGATGATCCGCAAGGCGGAAGAGCGCGGCCGTATCAAGCCTGGCGATACGCTCATCGAGGCCACGAGCGGCAATACCGGCATTGCGCTGGCCATGGCCGCGGCGATCCGCGGCTACAAGATGCTGCTCATCATGCCCGAGGACCTGTCGGTCGAGCGTCGTCAGAGCATGGCCGCATACGGCGCCCAGATCCTCCTCACGCCGGTCAAGGGCGGCATGGAGTACGCGCGCGACCTCGCCGAGCAGATGCAGCGCGACGGCAAGGGCATCATCCTCGACCAGTTCGCCAACCCGGACAATCCGCTCGCGCACTACGAGGCCACCGGCCCGGAAATCTGGCGCGACACCGAGGGCCGCATCACGCACTTCGTTTCGTCGATGGGGACGACGGGCACGATCATGGGCACGTCGCAGTATCTGAAGGAAAAGAATCCGGCCATCGAGATCGTCGGTGCGCAGCCGGAAGAGGGCTCGCGCATTCCCGGTATCCGCAAGTGGCCCGAAGCGTATCTGCCGAAGATCTTCGATCGCAGCCGCGTGGATCGCGTCGAGAACGTGAGCCAGGCCGCCGCCGAAGCGATGGCGCGGCGTCTCGCCTCGGTCGAGGGCATGTTCGCGGGGATTTCCTCGGGCGGCGCCTGCGAAGTGGCGATGCGCCTTGCACGCCAGGTCGAGAATGCGACGATCGTGTTTATCGTCTGCGATCGCGGCGACCGTTATCTCTCGACGGGCGTGTTTCCGGCCTGAGGGGTTTGAGCGGGGGCAGGCGGGGCACAGTGTGCGCCGCCTCCCTGAGTGAAGCGCAGGGCTACTGCTGGCCGGCAGGCGCAGCAGGAATACCCGGGGCGGCAGAGGTGCCGGGGTTGCCGGGCGAGCCCACGCCGGGCTGCGTTGCCAGCATCTGCGCCTTCACCCGCATGCCCAGCTGATACACCGCGAGTGCATAGAAGAAGCTGCGGTTGTAGCGCGTCAGCACATAGAAGTTCTTCAGGCCCAGCATGTACTCGGTGGGACGTCCGGGCGTCGGCAGATCGATGACCGTGACGGGCGTGCCCGCTTCGGCCGCGATATCCACGCCGGGTTCGTTCAGCACGAGCCCAGAGCGCAGCAACTGCGCGAGCGGCCAATGCGGCTCCGGCTGCCCGTCGGCGGCGGCCTGCGCAATGCCCTGGCTGCCCGGATCGCCGGCTATCTTCCACACCACCGGTCGTCCCGTTTCCCAGCCGTTTTCCTTCAGATAGTTGGCGACGCTGCCGATCGCATCGGCCGGGCTCGTGCGCAGGTCGATGCGGTTGTTGCCGTCGAAGTCCACGGCGTACTGCACGATGCTGCTCGGCAGGAACTGCGGAATGCCGATTGCGCCCGTGTAGGAGCCGAGCACCGTCGTGGGGTCGATCTGCGCGTCGCGCGTCCACACCAGATAGTCCTCGAGATTCTTGCGGAACGTGGCTTCGCGCTCGGCGCGGTTCGGCGTGTTCGGGTAGTCGAAGGCGAGCGTCGTGATCGCGTCGAGCACGCGGAAGTTGCCCATGTAGCGCCCGTAGATCGTCTCGACGCCGATGATGCCGACGATCACTTCGGGCGGCACGCCGAACTGGTCGGCGGCGCGCTGCAGCGTCGCCTGGTTTTCGCGCCAGAACTTCACGCCCGCGTTGATGCGCACGGTGTCGAGAAAGCGCGCCTGGTAGACGCGCCAGTTCTTGATGCCCGGCGTCGGCGAGGGCGTGACGAGCTTCACCGCCGTCGCCGAATAACTCACGTTCGAGAACAGCGTGTGGAGCGTGTTCGGGTCGAAGTCGTAGCGTGCCACCATGTCGTTGATGAACGCATCGACATTGGGGTTGTTCGCATAGCGCTGCGGGACGATTTCCTCTTCGAACGTCTGACCCTGCGGCGCAGGGGTTTGCGGCTGAGCCTGCGCGACGGTGAGCGGCGCCTGGCGCGCGGGCGCCACTGGCTGCGCCGTCTGCGCGTGCGCGGTGCCGGCCCACAACGGCAGTGCGGCGCCGAGTGCGAAGGCGAGAGTCGTGATGCGCAGGCGGCCGGGTGCAGACAGAGCGGACTTGAGCGTCATGGGAAGCGGAGTGGTCTAGGGTCTAAGGCGGGGTGAGGAGGCAATCCGGGGCAGTATACCCGAGCACTTCGCCCGGGCAGACCCCCTGGCATGGGCGGCGTTGCGTGCCGGCACGGCGCGGAGGGATGGGGCCGCTGTGGTAACGTGCCGCTGTACGCGCGCTTTTCCGGTGCGCCCCAAGGATGGAGACACGCGGCGACGCGCACGCCGCGGGATGCACGACACATGACGACCGGATTCTTTTCGCACCCAGACTGTCTGCGGCACGAGATGGGCGAGTGGCATCCCGAATGCCCGGCGCGCCTGCAGGCGATCGAGGACCAGTTGATCGCAAGCCGGATCGACACGCTGATCGAGCGTGACGAATCCGCGCCGCTGGCCGACGAAGCCGCGCTCCTGCGCGTGCACACCCAGGCGCACATCGACTTCCTGCGCAACCTCTCGCCGAAAGAGGGCTACGCGGCGATCGACCCCGATACCTCGATGAATCCGCATACGTGGCAGGCCGCGCTGCGCGCCGCGGGCGCGGCGATCGCCGCCACCGACGCCGTGATCGCGGGCCGCTACGAAAACGCGTTCTGCAGCATCCGGCCGCCGGGCCATCATGCGGAACCTGCGCGCGCGATGGGCTTTTGCTTCTTCAACAATGTCGCGATTGCGGCACGGCATGCGCTGGAAGCGCATGGCCTCGAGCGCGTCGCGATCGTCGACTTCGATGTGCATCACGGCAACGGCACGGAGGCCGCGTTCGCGGGCGACTCGCGTGTGCTGATGTGCAGCTTTTTCCAGCATCCGTTCTATCCGTTCTCGGGTACGGAGCATCCCATGCCGAACATGGTGAACGTGCCCATTGCTGCGCGCACGAAAGGCATGGAAGTGCGCGAGGCCATCGACCTGCTGTGGCTGCCGCGGCTCGAAGCGTTCAAGCCCCAGATGCTGTTCGTCTCGGCGGGCTTCGATGCGCATCGCGAAGACGATCTCGGCAACATGGGGCTCGTCGAGGACGATTTCGCCTGGATCACGGAGCAGGTGCGGGCAGTGGCGCAGCGTCATGCGAAGGGGCGCATCGTGAGCTGTCTCGAAGGCGGCTACAACCTCTCGGCGTTGGGCCGCAGCGTGGTGGCGCATCTGCGTGCGCTCGCCGATATTTGACGTCGTGCGTAGGGAGGTCGTGCGGTGTGAGTCTGAAATCGCAGCCCGAAATCGCGCCTGAAGGAGATCGCGCATGAGCGCTCAACCGTCTACGTCGGCCACCGAGGCCGGCACTCCGCTTCTCGATGTGACGCACGATGCCTGGGGCGTGCCCGGTGTCGTGCGCGTCACGCTGAACCGGCCCGACGCCTTTAACGCGCTCTCCGAATCGCTCATCGACGCCTTGTTGGAACAACTCGCGGCGCTGGCGAAATCGCCGGCGCGCGTTGTCGTGATCGCGGGCGCCGGGCGTGCGTTCTGCGCGGGCCACGATCTCAAGGAGATGCGCGCGGCGCCGTCGCGCGAGTACTACACGCAGCTTTTCGCGCGTTGCTCGAAGATGATGCTGACGATCCAGAAGATGCCGCAGCCCGTGATCGCGCGCGTGCACGGCGTGGCGACGGCGGCGGGCTGCCAGCTGGTGGCGATGTGCGACCTCGCCGTTGCTGCCGATACGGCGCGCTTCGCAGTATCGGGCATCAACCTCGGTCTCTTCTGTTCGACGCCCGCGGTGCCGCTCACGCGCAACGTGTCGCGCAAGGCAGCGTTCGAGATGCTGATGACGGGCGAGTTCATCGACGCCGCCGCCGCGCAGCGCGAGGGCCTCGTGAATCGCGTGGTGGCCGCGGACGAGCTCGATGCGCAAGTCGCTGCGCTCGCCGCGAGCATCTGCGCCAAGCCGCGCGAGGCCGTGGAGGCCGGCAAGGGTCTCTTCTACCGGCAGCTCGAAATGGGCATCGAGGCCGCGTATCAACTGGCGGGCCAGACGATGGCCTGCAACATGATGACGGACCCCGCGCTCGACGGTGTGGAGGCGTTCATCGAGCGCCGCGGGGCGAAGTAGGACTCGTCAGCAGGCCTTTCTCAATGCGTCGCGCCGGGACAGCGCGCGCCGATCCAGTCGAGCAACGCGCCGATCACCCGTTCGCGTTCGAGATCGTTCAGCGTCTCGTGGTAATTCCCTTCGTAGAGCGTGAGCGTGCGGTCGGGCGAGCCGACGTGAGCGCCGAATGCGCGGCTGCCGTCGGGCTCGGTGAGCTTGTCCGCCGTGCCGTGCCAGACGAGCACCGGCAGACGCAGATTCGCGCGGCCTTCTTCGATGCGACGCATCGCGTCGAGCAGCTCGGCGCCCGTGCGCGCGGGAATCGCGCCGTGGTGGACAAGCGGGTCGGCACGATTCGCTTCGACGATGCGCGTGTCGCGGGCGAGCAGGGCGGCATCGATCTTCATCGCAGGAAAACCTGGCCAGACTGCGCTGACCACGCGGCTTGCGGCAATCATCCAGGCGGGCACGTCGCGCCCCGGGGCGAGTGCCGGGCTCGACAGCAGAAGGCCGGCGAGCGGCACGCCGCTTTGCGGCGCGCGCTCGATCGCGTAGAGCGCGGCGATCGCGCCGCCCATGCTGTGGCCCATCAGGAAAAGCGGCGTGCCACGCGCGGCGCACACGGCGCCTACGTGGGCCACGAGCGCCTGCGCATCGGCCAGGTATTCGTCGAAGCGGTTGATCCACGCGCGGCGGCCGCTCGCATGGCCGTGGCCGCGCAGGTCGATGGCATAGACGTCGATGCCGGCGGCGTTCATGGCTGCCGCGAAGGCCGCATAGCGGCCCGCGTGTTCGGCAAGCCCGTGCAGCAGGGCGATGGCGGCGCGCGGCGCAGCGGCGCCGGTGCCCGTGTCAGTTGCGCGCCAGACGTACAGCGGCAGCGTCGCGCCGTCGGGCGTGGTGAGCGTCGAGGTTTCGGGATCCACCGTCGGCACGGCAGGCCGTGCGGTGGCGTCGAACGGCTGGGTCGTCTCCATGGCTCTCCTCCTTTCTTGTGGTTTCCGCTATGCCCGGCAGCGCCGACATGCGCTGGCCGATCATAGCCGCCCGGCACGCCCACCAGCGCCGCAGCGACCCTCTAATGCAACTGGGTTATGAAAATATCGGAATTGATTATTAAAAGGAATTTCGCCCGCCAGGGTAAAATCCTGGGCTGAATCCAGTCCAGCAACGGCGGCTGTCAGCCTGCGCCCAGCATGTCCGGCCGGTCCATGCGACCCCGGACGCGCGGAGCGCGGCGCATCCGCCGTTTCGTTTTTTTCCATGATCGAAATACGCAACGTGTCACAGCGTTTTGCCGGCCCGCAAGGCTGGATCGAAGCGCTGCACAACGTCAACCTGACCGTCCCGCCGGGCGAAGTGTTCGGCATCATCGGGCGCAGCGGCGCGGGCAAGAGCACGCTCGTGCGCACCATCAACCTGCTCACGCGGCCCACCGAAGGCGACATCGTCGTCAACGGGCGCACGCTCACGTCGCTGTCGGCCGCCGCGCTGCGCGAGGCGCGCCGCGAGATCGGCATGATCTTCCAGCACTTCAACCTGCTCTCGTCGCGCACGGTGTTCGACAACGTCGCGCTGCCGCTCGAGCTGGCCGGCATGAAGCGCGCGCAGATCGAGGAGACGGTGCTGCCGCTGCTCGAACTCGTAGGCCTCTCGGCGCAGAAGGACCGTTATCCCTCGCAGATCAGCGGCGGCCAGAAGCAGCGCGTGGGCATTGCGCGCGCGCTGGCGAGCAAGCCGAAGGTGCTGCTTTCGGACGAGGCCACCTCGGCGCTCGATCCCGAAACCACGCGCGCGATTCTCGACCTGCTGCGCAAGATCAATCGCGAACTGAACCTGACCATCGTGATGATCACGCACCAGATGGAGGTCATCAAACAGGTCTGCGACCGCGTGGCTGTGCTCGATGCGGGCCGCGTCGTCGAAGCGGGTCCCGTGATCGACGTGTTCCTGCAGCCGCGTCACGACGTGACGCGCGCGCTGCTCGGCGACGTGATCGCCCAGGAGCTGCCGCCCGCGCTCAAGGTGCGCGTGGCCGAGAGGCTTGCGAAGGGCAGCGGCCATCTGCTGCGTCTCGCGTTCACGGGAACGGGCGTCGATCAGCCGGTGCTCTCGGAAACGATCCGCCGCTTCGAGCTCGATTTCAACATCCTGCATGGCCAGATCGACGAGATTCAGGGGCAGGCGTTCGGCTCGCTCGCGGTGCTCGCGGGCGGCGATCCGGTGAAGGTGGCGCAGGCCATTACCTGGCTGCGCGAGCAGGGTGTCGTGGTGGAGGAGCTGTCCCATGTGGAGTGAAATGTTCGACATGTTCGTCCAGTCGTTCTGGGAAACGCTCGTCATGGTGGGCATCTCGGGACTCGTGGGCGCGGCGATCGGCCTGCCGCTCGGCGTGCTGCTCTATCTGACCGATCGCGACGGCGTGCTGCAGAACCTCGCGCTCAATCGCGTGATGGGCGTGGTCGTGAACGCCGTGCGTTCCACGCCGTTCATCATCTTGCTCGTCGCCGTGATTCCCTTTACGCGCCTCGTCGTGGGTTCGTCGATCGGCACGGCTGCTGCCGTCGTGCCGCTCACCATCGCGGCTGCGCCGTTCATCGCGCGCCTCGTCGAAACGGCGCTGCGCGAAGTCGATCGCGGCCTGATCGAAGCGGCGCAGGCGATGGGCGCGAGCACGCGCCAGATCGTCTTCAAGGTGCTGCTGCCCGAGTCGCTGCCGGGCGTCGTGGCGGGGCTTACGATCACGTTCATCTCGCTCGTCGGTTATTCGGCGATGGCGGGTGCGATCGGCGGCGGGGGACTGGGCGACCTCGGCATCCGCTACGGCTATCAGCGTTTCGAACCCGAGGTGATGCTGATCGTGGTCGTGATCCTGATCGTGTTCGTGCAGCTCGTGCAATCGTTCGGCGACTGGCTCGTGCGGCGCTTGAGTCACAAATAAGCCGCAAACAAGCCGCGCTTTTCCAATAACAGAACTCAAGACCAGGGGTAGGCATGCAACGTCGTTTCATGATCCGGCTGGCCGTCGCACTCGGCGCGGCTTCGCTCTTCACTTCGTTCGGCGCGCAGGCGGACGAGACCATCAAGGTGGGCGTGACGGGCGGCCCGCACGAGCAGGTGATGGAAGTGGTGAAGCAGGTGGCGGCGAAGCACGGCCTCGCGATCCAGATCGTCGAGTTCTCGGACTACGTGCAGCCGAACGCGGCGCTCGCAAGCGGCGATCTCGACGCCAACAGCTACCAGCATCAGCCGTATCTGGACGCGCAGGTGAAGGACCGCGGCTACAAGCTCATCAAGATCGCGGATACGGTGACGTTTCCGATGGGCATCTACTCGAAGAAGGTGAAGTCGCTCGCGCAACTGCAGCCGGGCGCGAAGATCGCGGTGCCCAATGATCCGACGAATGGCGGCCGTGCTCTGCTGTTGCTGCAGAAGCAGGGCCTCATCAAGCTGCGTGCCGATGCCGGTTTGAAGGCGACGCCGCTCGACATCGTGGAAAACCCCAGGAAGCTGAAGATCGTCGAGCTGGATGCGGCGCAGATCCCGCGCTCGCTCGACGACGTCGATGCGGCCGCGATCAACACGAATTTCGCCATGCAGGCCGGCCTCAAGCCGAAGCAGGACGCGATCGCAATCGAAGACCCGAAGAGCCCGTACGTGAATATCCTCGCGATCCGCGAAGCCGACCGCAACAAGCCTTGGGTGGCGAAGCTCGTGGCGGCTTACCACTCGCCGGAGGTCAAGCAGTACATCGACAGCCAGTTCGGCGGCGCGGTCATCGCTTCCTGGTGAGGCGACACGCTATAGAATGCAGGATTAGAGAAGTCAGTCGGCGCCCGGGCTTGAAGCCCGGGTTTTTTAGGCCGTAAAATCGCACGATCGTTCGCTATTGTGGCTACCGCGCCCACAGCGCAGTTCGTGAAAAGTGCCGGCGGCAGAGGCGCGCCGTGATGCCCTCGCTATAATGTCCGCCAGGTTGACGTATTCGTAACTTCGGAGCATGTGAATGAAAGTCCTTGTGCCAGTCAAGCGCGTAGTCGATTACAACGTGAAAGTCCGCGTGAAGTCGGACGGTACGGGTGTCGATATCGCCAACGTCAAGATGTCGATGAATCCGTTCGATGAAATCGCCGTGGAAGAAGCGGTGCGCCTGAAGGAAGCCGGCGTGGCGACGGAAGTGATCGCCGTGTCCGCCGGTTTCGCGCAGGCGCAGGAAACGCTGCGCACGGCGCTCGCCATCGGCGCGGACCGCGCGATCCTGATCGAGTCGAACGAAGACCTGCAGCCGCTGGCTGTCGCGAAGCTGCTCAAGGCGCTCGTCGACAAGGAACAGCCGCAACTGGTCATCCTCGGCAAGCAGGCCATCGACGACGATTCGAACCAGACCGGCCAGATGCTCGCCGCGCTCGCGAATCTGCCGCAGGCGACGTTCGCTTCGAAGGTCGTGGTGGCCGACGGCAAGGCTACCGTGTCGCGTGAAGTCGATGGCGGCGCGGAAACCCTGTCGCTCACGCTCCCGGCCGTGGTCACGACCGACCTGCGTCTGAACGAGCCGCGCTACGTGACGCTGCCCAACATCATGAAGGCGAAGAAGAAGCCGCTGGAGACGATCAAGCCCGAGGACCTCGGTGTGGACGTCACGCCGCGTCTGAAGACGCTGAAGGTGGCCGAGCCGCCGAAGCGTTCGGCTGGCGTGAAGGTGCCGGACGTGAAGACGCTGGTGGAAAAGCTGAAGACCGAAGCGAAGGTCATCTAAGGGTTGAGGGAAAGAGACATGACGATTCTGGTGATTGCCGAACACGACAACGCGTCCGTGAAGGCCGCAACGTTGAACACCGTGGCCGCCGCGCACGCAGTTGGCAAACTCGTCGGCGGCGATGTGCACGTGCTGGTCGCGGGCCACAACGCGCAGGGTGCAGCCGACGCCGCTGCGAAGATCGCAGGTGTGGCGAAGGTGCTGCTGGCCGATGCGCCGCAGCTCGAAGCGGGTCTGGCTGAAAACGTCGAAGCGACGGTTGTCGCGATTGCAAAGAACTACTCGCACATCCTCGCCCCGGCTACGGCAGCAGGCAAGAACGTTGCCCCGCGTATTGCCGCGAAGCTGGATGTGGCGCAGATCTCGGACATCACGGCCGTGGATTCGCCCGATACGTTCGAGCGTCCGATCTATGCGGGCAACGCCATCGCTACGGTGCAGTCGGCTGACCCGATCAAGGTGATCACGGTCCGTACGACGGGCTTCGACGCCGTGGCGGCCGAGGGTGGCAGCGCAGCGGTCGAGAAGATCGAAGCGGCAGCCGACAGCGGCCTCTCGCAGTTCGTGAGCCGCGAAGTGACGAAGCTGGACCGTCCGGAGCTGACGTCGGCTTCGATCATCGTTTCGGGCGGCCGTGGCCTCGGCAGCGGCGAGAACTACACGAAGGTGCTGGAGCCGCTGGCCGACAAGCTGAACGCGGCACTGGGCGCTTCGCGCGCCGCTGTGGACGCGGGTTATGTGCCGAACGACTTCCAGGTCGGGCAGACCGGCAAGATCGTTGCACCGCAGCTGTACGTGGCGGTGGGCATCTCGGGTGCGATCCAGCATCTGGCCGGCATGAAGGACTCGAAGGTGATCGTGGCGATCAACAAGGACGAGGAAGCGCCGATCTTCGGCGTGGCCGATTACGGTCTCGTGGGCGATCTGTTCACGCTCGTGCCGGAGCTGGTCAAGGAACTCGGCTGATCGACGAAACCCGCCGCGCAGGTTGCGGCAGGCGAGAGAAGGGGCGCTGCGGCGCCCCTTTTTTTATGGCCGGATTCTGGTCGAATGATGGCCGAATACGTCGCGCGGGCCCAAATGAAAATCGGCGCCCCGAGGGGCGCCGATTTTGGCTGGTTAATACTGCCTTGCGTATCTATACGGTGGCAGCGGCGGACGCCGCTTACGCGTAAGCGGGCCGGTGTTCGCCCTGCGTTTCGCCGAGATAGCGGAACACGGAAAGATCGTCGGCCTTGATGGCGGGCTTCTTGCCCGAGATGAGGTCGGCGAGCAGTTGGCCCGAACCGCACGACATCGTCCAGCCGAGCGTGCCGTGCCCCGTGTTGAGGAACAGGTTCGAGATCGGCGTGCGGCCCACCACGGGCGTGCCGTCCGGCGTCATCGGGCGCAGGCCGGTCCAGAAGGTGGCCTTGGTGGTATCGCCGCCGCCCGGGAACAGGTCGTTTACGCACATTTCGAGCGTTTCGCGGCGCGCCTCGCGCAGCGTCTTGTCGAAGCCGACGATCTCCGCCATGCCGCCTACGCGGATGCGGTTGTCGAAGCGCGTGATCGCGATCTTGTACGTTTCGTCGAGCACGGTCGAAACCGGCGCGGCGTCGGCGTTCACGATCGGCGCGGTGATCGAGTAGCCCTTGAGCGGATAAACCGGAATCTTCACGAGGCCCGCGAGCATCTTCGTCGAGAACGAGCCGAGCGCGACCACGAAAGCGTCGGCGCGCACGAGTTCGCTGCCGCACTGCACGCCGGCAATGCGCTCGCCCGTGACGGCGAGGCCGTCGATGGGCGTGTTGTAGCGGAACTTCACGCCCAGTTCCTCGGCCATGGCGGCGAGGCGCGTGGTGAAGAGCTGGCAGTCGCCGGTTTCGTCGCCCGGCAGGCGCAGGCCGCCCGTGAGCTTGTGCGAGACCGCGGCGAGCGCCGGTTCGGCGCGCTCGAGCTCGGCGGCGGTGAGCAGCTCGTAGGGGACGTTCGCGTCCTTGAGCACGGCGATGTCCTTCTGGGCGCCGTCGAACTGCTGCTGCGTGCGGAACACCTGGAGCGTGCCGCCCGTGCGGCCTTCGTACTGAATGCCGGTGTCGGCGCGCAGGGCCTGCAGGCAGTCGCGGCTGTATTCGGCGAGGCGCACCATGCGGCCCTTGTTGAGCGCATAGCGTTCGGCCGTGCAGTTCTGCAGCATCTGCCACATCCACTGCAGCTGGAACTTCGTGCCGTCTAGGCGGATGGCGAGCGGCGCATGCTTTTCGAACATCCACTTGACCGCCTTGAGCGGCACGCCCGGCGCCGCCCACGGCGCGGCATAGCCCGGCGAGATCTGGCCGGCATTGGCGAAGCTGGTTTCGAGCGCGGGGCCGGCTTCACGGTCGATGACCGTAACCTCGTGGCCCGCACGCGCCAGATACCAGGCGCTGGCCACCCCGACCACACCACTGCCCAAGATGACGACTCGCATAGCTGCTGCTCCAATAGGTATTGTTGACGCTACGCCGCCTGGATCGAGGGACCGGGGACCGCCTGTGCGCCCACCTGCGGCTTGCAGGGCGGGTGAAACAGGAAAAAACACGGTTTGTGCAGTGTAGCTAGTGTTATTAGCTATGCTATTGTTGTACGTCTAGATTTTGTTATTGTATTTCTCCAATATTCAGGAAAAAATCATGAGAACGCAGCGCCAGCCGGTCCGTGCGCTCGACCGCCTCGATCACCGCATCCTCAAGCTGCTTCAGGAGGACGGGCGCATGGCGATGAAAGACCTCGCCGAGCAGGTGGGGCTGTCGGTCACGCCGTGCATCGAGCGGGTGAAACGCATGGAGCGCGACGGCGTCATCATGGGGTACTACGCCCGCGTGAACCCGTCCGTGCTCGGTGCGGCGCTGCTGGTATTCGTCGAGATCACGCTCGACCACAAGAGCGGCAATATGTTCGAGCAGTTCCGCCGCGAGGTGCAGAAGATTCCCGAGGTGCTCGAATGCCATCTCGTGTCGGGCGACTTCGACTATCTGATCAAGGCGCGCATCGGCGAGATGGCCGACTACCGCAAGCTGCTCGGCGACATCCTGCTGCAACTGCCCGGCGCGGTGCAGTCGAAGAGCTATGTGGTCATGGAAGAGATCAAGGAAACGCTGACGATTGCCGTGGGCGAGTGAGGGCCCGGCAGCGCCCGCGCGGACCGAGGGCCGAGCGAGCGCGTGAGGGCGAGACGGCCCCGTTTTTCGGACTCGACAATGCGCCTCGATACTGTATATTTATACAGTATCGAGGCGCATTTTTTCATCCCACAGTGAACGACCCAGACCGCGAGCCGATCGACGATGCCGAGGCGTGGCAGCCCATCGCGCCGCCCGCACTCCGCAAGGGGCGCGGCGCGGTCACGAACCTGCAAGGGCGCTACGAAGTGGATCAGCGCGAGGCATTCGACGACGGCTGGCAGCATCCCGACGACGAAGAGGAGAGCGTTGCCCCCGCGCTGCGCACGCAGGTGTTCGAAGAGCGCGCGAAAAGCATTCTCACGCGCAACCAGTCGCCGGATATTCCGTTCAGCGTTTCGCTCAATCCCTATCGCGGTTGCGAGCACGGCTGCATCTACTGCTTCGCGCGCCCCACGCACAGTTATCTGGGCCTCTCGCCGGGGCTCGATTTCGAGAGCCGCCTTTATGCGAAGGTCAACGCGCCCGAACTGCTCGCGCGCGAACTGGCGAAGCCGTCCTACGAGCCCGAGCCCATCGCGCTCGGCGTGAACACCGACGCGTGGCAGCCCGTGGAGCGCGAGCTGCGCATCACGCGTGGCGTGATCGAGGTGCTGGCCGGGCGCGGGCATCCGTTCGCGGCCATCACCAAGTCGTCGCTGATCGAGCGCGACCTCGATCTGCTCGTGCCGATGGCGCAGCGCAACCAGTTCATGGCGGCGATCACGATCACGACGCTCGACGCCGATATCGCCCGCACGCTCGAACCGCGCGCGGCGAGCCCGTTGCGGCGGCTGCGCACGATCCGCACGCTCGCCGAGGCCGGTATTCCCGTGGGCGTGAGCATCGCCCCGGTGATTCCCTTCGTGACCGAGCCGGACATGGAGCGCGTGCTGGAAGCCTGCGCCGAGGCGGGGGCGTCGAGCGCGAGTTATATCGTGCTGCGCCTGCCGTGGGAGGTCGCGCCGTTGTTCCATGAATGGCTGGCGGCGCATTTTCCGCAGCGCGCGGAGCGCGTGATGAGCCGCGTGCGCGACATGCGTGGCGGCAAGGATTACGACGCGTCGTTTTCGCAGCGCATGAAAGGCACGGGTCTGTGGGCCGACCTGCTCAAGCAGCGCTTTCACAAGGCCGTGCGACGGCTCGGCTTGAACGAGCGGCGGCACGGCATTCTCGACATGTCGGCGTTCGTGAGCGCGAAAGTCGTGCGCGAGAAGCCGCAGCTCGATCTCTTCTAGGCCGGTTTCGCGGCCTTCGGCGCTATCACTGGGAGAGGGCCTTGGCGGCTTCGACCTGCGACTCGAAGTAGGTCTGGAACGAGAGCGCGAGACCCGTCATCAGCAGGAAGGCGCCGATCAGCAGCGAGAAGATCACGACGAAGATGACCGTCCAGCCCGAGCGGCTCGCGCGGCCGGTTTGCGCGTTGAACTGCGCGTCCCACTTCGCGTCGGGGCGCAAGCCGTAGACGATCGCCGCGAGAAACGCGGAGAACAGCGACACCGCGCCGATCACCGCAAGCCCCCAGCCGGGCACCGAGGCGCGCTCGGTGGCGACGAGCAGCAGCACGCCGGGAATGCCGAGCAGCGTGCCGAAAACGTGCGCCCAGCCCCAGAAGTCACGCGGGCCGTACAGATAGAAGCGATGGGCGCCGAGGCTGCCGAAGAAGAACGCGAGCGCGGCGGTGAGTGTCTTGGAGCGAAAGCGCGTGGGAGCGGTGGCGGTAGACATGGGCGGGCGAAAGTCGCGGTGCGCGGATTCATGAAGGCCGTCACGGCGGCGGCCGTCGGGCATTGTACGTCGCGCGGCGCGCCCCGGGCAGCGCTGTATGGCTATGCTGGAAAGCGGCCGCGGTGAATGTTCGCACGCCGTCTAGGGCTGCGTCCAGGTCACGCGGTAGATCGCACCCGCGTAGTCGTCGCTGATGAGGAGCGATCCGTCGGGGAGCAGCTGGACGTCGTCGGGGCGGCCCCATTCGGTGTCGTCGGGGTTGAGCCAGCCTTGTGCGAATACCTCCTGATGGACGTTCGTGCCGTCCGGATTCGCGGTGATCCGCACCACGCGGTAGCCCACTTTCTTGCTGCGGTTCCAGGAGCCGTGCTCGGCGATGAA
Organism: Paraburkholderia sp. J12; assembly: GCF_905220215.1. NCBI lineage: Bacteria > Pseudomonadati > Pseudomonadota > Betaproteobacteria > Burkholderiales > Burkholderiaceae > Paraburkholderia > Paraburkholderia sp. J12. The sequence goes on along the minus strand of NZ_CAJMZC010000001.1, from coordinate 1,015,081 downwards.
GATGCTGTTGCGGTATTCGGGCGGAAACATCGTGCCGGTATAGAAGCGCATGCCGAGCGAGGCGACGTGCGCGCCCAGCTTCGCGACGGGTGGCGTGAAGTCGCCGCACGGGTGCCCCGCGCCGAACTCGGGATCGGCCACGTCGCCGCCGTGGCAATACGGGAAGCCGAAGTCGAGACCCACGTGGGCGAGGCGGTTGAGCTTGTCGTCGGGGACGTCGTCGCCCATGAGGTCGCGGCCGTTGTCGGTGAACCACAGTTCGTGCGTTTGCGGATGCCAGGCGAAACCCACCGTGTTGCGCACGCCGCGCGCGATGGTTTCGTAGTGGCTGCCGTCCGGATCCATGCGGCCGATCATGGCGTAGCGCGTGCGCTGCGGGTCGTTGGCCGGCAGACAGACGTTGCAGGGCGCACCCTGTGGCACGTAGAGCTTGCCGTCCGGGCCGAAGGCGATGAATTTCCAGCCGTGATGGCGGTCGGCGGGCAGCGTGTTCGTCACCACGACGGCTTTAGGCGGGTTGTCGAGATGGGTGTCGATGGCGTCGTAGCGCAGGATCGACGAAACCGCGGAGACGTAGAGCGAACCGTCGCGCCAGGCCACCCCGACCGGCATCTCCAGCCCCGAGGCGATCACGTGTTTGCGCACGAGCTTGCCGTCGCGCAGCTCCAGCGCGTAGACGTGGCCGTCCATGCTGCCGAGGTACAGGACGCCTTTTGGCGAGAGCGCCATTTCGCGGGCGGCGGGGACGTCGTCCGAGAGCACTTCGATGTGAAAGCCCGGGGGCAGCTGGATACGCTCGATGGGGAGCGCCGCACGGGCGAGCGGGGCGGCGAGTGTGGCGAACGCGAGGAGGACAGCGACAACGATCCTGTACCAATAAGGGGGCCGGGCCCGTGTCCGGCAACAACCCTTCCCGGCGCGCCGCCGCACCTGTCCCAAAAGCCGCGGCAACAAGGTGCAAGCCCGCGCCACGCGGCCCTGTGCCGTCTTTTGCGCTACCGGTCGATCGCCATTCATCGCACCGCCCCTTCCAGATTTCCAGTTAAGTGTTTGTTATGGCTTTGGTTTCGGGCTATAATCGCATGTTTCAGTGTTTCTGAACCCCGGTTTTCAAGGATTCTAGTATGGTCATCATCCGTCTGGCACGCGGCGGCTCGAAGAAGCGCCCGTTCTACAACATCGTCGCAACCGACTCGCGCAACCGTCGCGACGGCCGTTTCATCGAGCGCGTGGGTTTCTACAACCCGGTCGCTACGAAGGGCGAAACGCTGCGTATCGCGCAAGATCGCGTGACGTACTGGCAAGGCGTGGGCGCACAGCTGTCGCCGGCCGTCGAGCGTCTCGTGAAGGAATCGCAAAAGGCAACGCCCGCTGCTTAAGCCTCTGGCTTGAGTCGTGGTGCGCGTCTTTTGTCGATTTTGGGTCGATTGTCTGTTTTTAGCCGTATGTGCGCGAGTGTGATCCGTGTGCATGGGGCGTGGCTGCACGAACGGGCTGTGAGGTTCGCCGATGCATGACGACCCGAAAGCCGGTTTGCCGCCGGCACAAGCTCCGGCGGCCGACAAGCCGCGCCAGAGCGCGGCCGTCGAGGCCGAGGGCGCAGCCGGCCGTCGTGCCGCACCGTCGTTCGGCGCGTTCGTGCGCAAGCCTGCGCGCGAGAGCGCCGTAGGTGCGCCGAAAGCCGTGGCGCAGAGCGTCGAAGGCCTGCGCCCCGAAACCGAGGCGAGTTTTCCTGTCGACGCCGTCGAAGTCGGCGCCGTGATCGAAGCCTATGGCCTCAAGGGCTGGGTGAAGGTTGCCCCGCACGCGCAAGGCGGCAGCGCCTTGCTGGCGGCGAAGCGCTGGTGGCTCCTCAAGGGCCGCGGCGGTCGCGAAATCCAGCAGCGTCAGTCCACGCAGTGCATTGCCGCAAAGGTGCACGGCGACAGCGTCGTCGCGCAGCTGGCGGGCGTGGACGACCGCGACGCCGCTGAGCGGCTGCGTGGTTCGCGCATTTACGTGAGCCGTGCCGATTTTCCTGCCCTGAAGGCCGACGAGTATTACTGGGTCGATCTGATGGGTCTGGATGTCGTCAACGAGGCGGGCGTCGAACTCGGCAAGGTCGCCGACCTGATCGACAACAGCGCGCAGTCGGTCTTGCGCGTCGAGTATCCCTCGACAGGCAAGGACGGCCAGCCCGCCACCGGTGAACGGTTGATCCCGTTCGTCGGCGTGTACGTCAAAACGGTGGACCTGGCGGCGAAGCGTATCGTCGTCGATTGGGAAGCCGATTACTGAGCGCGTGCTGGTGTTGCCGCGCTCATACCTGATTCGCTGAACGGAGAGAGCGATGCAGTTCGATGTCGTGACGCTCTTTCCCGAGATGTTCCGCGCGCTGACCGACTGGGGCATCACCAGCCGGGCGGCGAAGCAGGAGCGCTACGCGCTGCGCACGTGGAATCCACGCGATTTCACGACTGACAACTACCGCACGATCGACGATCGCCCCTACGGCGGCGGCCCCGGCATGGTGATGCTGGCGAGGCCGCTCGAAGCGGCGGTCGGGGCGGCGAAGGCCGCCCAGGCGCAAGCCGGCGTGGCCGCGCCGCGCGTGCTGCTGATGTCGCCGCAAGGCAAGCCGCTCACGCACGAGCGCGCCGTGCAGTTCGCGCAGGAGCCTGGTTTCGTGATTCTGTGCGGGCGCTACGAAGCGATCGACCAGCGTCTGGTTGACCGCTACGTGGACGAAGAAGTCAGCCTCGGCGACTTCGTGCTCTCGGGGGGCGAGTTGCCTGCCATGGCCTTGATGGACGCCGTGGTGCGACTGTTGCCGGGCGTGTTGAACGACGCGCTGTCGGCCGTGCAGGACAGCTTTGTCGACGGCTTGCTCGACTGCCCGCACTACACGCGGCCCGAGGAATACGACGGCGTGCGCGTACCCGATGTGCTGCTGGGCGGTCATCACGCGGAAATCGAGCAGTGGCGTCGCCGCGAGGCGCTGCGCAATACGTGGAACAAACGGCCCGATCTGATCGAGCGGGCCAGGAAGAACAAGATGTTGAGCCGTGCCGACGAGGCATGGCTCGCTAGTCTCGCGAAGGGTCCGGACGAAGCGTAAGGCTTCGGGCGGGTGCGCCGCGAGGCGCCCAAGGCGGTGCCGCTTCATGCGTGAACGGCGCCAGTTGTGAATCCATCCTCTATCGGGGCCGTAGTTGCCAGGATTGCTTGCAGCGAATCCCGGCGCAGGTACGAACGCCGACATGATGGCTTACGGAGTCAGTCAATGAATCTGATCGAAAAACTCGAGCAGGAAGAAATCCAGCGCGTGCTGGGCGAGAAGACCATCCCCGAATTCGCCCCGGGCGACACGGTGATCGTCAACGTGAACGTGGTTGAAGGTAACCGCAAGCGCGTTCAGGCATACGAAGGCGTCGTGATCGCAAAGCGTAACCGCGGTCTGAACTCGTCGTTCATCGTGCGCAAGATCTCGTCGGGTGAAGGCGTCGAGCGTACGTTCCAGACGTACTCGCCGCTGCTCGCCAGCATCGTCGTGAAGCGTCGCGGTGACGTCCGTCGCGCGAAGCTGTACTACCTGCGCAACCTGTCGGGCAAGAAGGCTCGTATCAAGGAAAAGCTGGTGTCGAAAGACCGCGCAGCCGCTCCGGTCGAGCAGGCGTAAAAGCTGTAAGAAAAAAGCACCCTTCGGGGTGCTTTTTTTGTTTTGGACGCAAAATGTCGCTCTAACCAGGCCGTGTCCGTGCGTCCGGCACCGGTCGTTTGCCGGCAGTCCCCAGCGGAGGCGACGACAGCGAGGACGCAGCCGGCAAGATTCGCACCCGAGCGTGTGCGTGTGATTCGAGAGATCCGTTGATCCGTCCAGTTTTTGAACCCGAAAGCCTGCCGATCGAATCGACAGGTGCCAGTCTGCCGCTGGTTGCCGCCGAGCGGCTCACCCCGGATGGCCTGCGCGCGCGCTTCGAAACGCGTCTGCCGTGGGACCCCGAGCCCCAGGACCCCCGTCTTGCCGACTTGCGCGATCCGCGCGAAGCCGCGGTGCTGGTGCCGCTCGCCATGCGCGAAGCGGGCCTGACCGTGCTGCTCACGCAGCGCGCCGACAACCTCAGCAACCACGCGGGGCAGGTGAGCTTCCCCGGCGGCAGCCGCGAGCCTTCGGACGCGACGCCCGTCGCCGCAGCGCTGCGCGAGGCGCACGAAGAGGTACATCTCGACCCCGCGCGCGTGGAGGTGCTGGGTGCGCTGCCCGAGTATCTGACCGGCACGGGTTTTCGCGTGACCCCGGTGGTGGGTCTCGTGCACGAGCCGTTCAACTTGCACGCCGATACGCTCGAAGTGGCCGAGATCTTCGAAGTCCCGCTCAGCTTCCTCATGAACCCGGCGCATCATCAGGTGCGCGTGTTCCGCTGGGAGGGCGGAGAGCGACGCTTTTTCGCCATGCCCTATCCGGCCGCCCCGGACCGGGGCACGGGTGGCGCCGGTGGCACTGGCGGCACGCATTTCATCTGGGGTGCGACGGCGGCCATGCTGCGCAATTTCTACCGCTTTTTGCTGGCCTGACGGCAGCCGCAAAGGCAAGCGCGCCGATACGTCTATGCGCGGCAGTGTTGTGCGTTTGCCGCCCGGTGCGCTGGCACATCTGGCCCTGTGATATCTTTGCAGCAATTTTCCAATCCAAGCATCGCACGGCGCGTCGCATGACCTTCTTTTCCGTATTGCTGGCTCTCGTCATCGAACAGGTGCGGGCGCTTTCGCCGAACAACCCCGTGATGGGGCTCGTGCGCCTCAATGCGGAATGGGCCGCGCACGGCTTCGACGCGGGCAAGAAGAAACACGGCCTCATCGCCTGGCTCGTGGTCGTGCTGCCCTGGACGCTCGCCACGGCGCTCGTCTATTACGTGCTCTATCACATCAGTTTCGTGCTGGCGTTCCTGTGGAACGTGGTGGTGGTCTACTTCACGCTCGGTTTCCGGCAGTTCAGCCATTACTTCACCGATATCCACCTCGCGCTGAACAACGACGACGTGCCGCGCGCCCGCGAAATCCTGCGCGAATGGACCGGTCTCGACACGACCGACATGCCCGTGAGCGAAATCGTGCGCCACACGCTGATTCATGCCGTGGTGGCGTCGCACCGTCACGTGTTCGGCGTGTTCTTCTGGTTCCTCGTGCCGATCGGCCCAGCCGGCGCCGTGCTGTACCGCCTCTCCGAATATCTGGCGCGCGAATGGTCGCGGCCCGCCGACGAGCGCAGCGAACTGTTCTCGAATTTCGCGCAGCACGTGTTTTTCGTGATCGACTGGGTGCCGGCGCGGCTCACGTCGCTGGGCTTTGCCATCGTCGGCAATTTCGAGGACGCGATCTACGCCTGGCGCAACCACGCGAACCAGTGGCCCGACACCAACGAAGGCGTGCTGCTCGCGGCCGGCAGCGGTGCACTGGGCGCGCGGCTCTCGGGCCCGCTCGCCGAGCCGTCCAGCCTCGACGCGCTCGCCACGCCCGGCGAGGGCGGCCCGTACACGGTCGGCGACGACTGCACGCCGCGGACGCTGCAATCGGCTGTGGGCCTCGTCTGGCGTGCCGTGATCCTGTGGATGATCCTGCTGCTCATGCTCACCATCGCCGTGTGGTTCTGATCGGCCGGCAGGGCATTCCACGCGTTTCCGACACCAAAGCAGAAGGCCCGCTCGAAAGAGCGGGCCTTCTGCTTGGGTGCGTTCGCCGTCGCGTTTTCACTCGTCGCGGATGTCGCGTTCCCGCCCGCACTGCCAGCACACCGTGAACTGTGCCTCCAGCGTCTCGCCGCACGCCGGGCAGTGCCAGGCGGGTGCGCCGGCCGGCGGCCCGCTGCGCGCCTCGTCGATCAGGCGCAGCGCCAGTTTCTCGTCGCGTTCGTCCACGAGCCACAGTTCCGGCGCGCACTGCTCGGCCGGAATCTCGCCCATCGCGCCGCTCAGATAGCGGTTGTGCAACTCGCACGGCACGCCGGCCGTGGCGAGGATGTTCATCCAGTGCTGGGCGACCAGCAGATTCGGAGCGCGCACGAGCCTGAGCATGGTGTGAGCGCCTCTAGCGCACGATCTGGCTGATCTCGTGCATCAACTGGGCATAGAGCGCGTGGCGCTCCGGCGCAATGCGCCCGTCTTCCACGGCTGCGAGAATCGCGCAGCCCGGCTCGTGCAGGTGATGGCAGTTGTAGAAGCGGCAGTGGGCGAGGAGCGGCCGGAACTCGGGGAACGCGCGTTCGAGCTTGCCTTCCGTGAGGTGATAGAGGCCGAATTCCTGGAAGCCCGGCGAATCGATCAGCGCGCCCGCTTCGGTCCCTTCTTTGACGTCGTCCTCGGGGCTATCCCCCGGCAGCCTGTAGAGCCGCGTGAACGTGGTGGTGTGGCGGCCGCTGTTGAGCGCCGTCGAGATCTCGCGCGTGGCCGCTTCGGCGTCGGGAATCAGCAGGTTCACGAGCGTCGATTTCCCCATGCCCGACTGGCCCAGCAGGATCGTCGAATGGCCGTGCAGATGCCCGGCGAGCGCTTCGCGCGCGGCCTCCGGCTGCCCCTTCACGGAAAGCTCGAGCACCGTGTAGCCGAGCGCGCGGTAGCGTTCGAGCCGCTCGCGCGCGAGCGGCAACGCGGCTTCCACGTCGATCTTGTTGAGCACGATGAGGGGCTTCAGGCCGTTCGCTTCGGCGGCCACGAGCGCGCGGCCGAGCAGGTCTTCGCTGAAGTGCGGCTCGGTGGCGAGCACGATCAGGAGCTGATCGAGGTTCGCCGCGAAGAGCTTCGACTTGAACTGGTCGGAGCGGTAGAGCAGGTTGCGCCGCTCGCCGATCGCGACGATCACGCCCTGGTCGGCCGAGGTCGATTGATACTCGACGCGGTCGCCCACGGCCACCTCGCTCTTCTTGCCGCGCGGAAAACACTGCAGCGGCGCACCGCCGCCTTCGGGGGCGACGAGGTAGTGGCGGCCGTGCGCGGCGATCACGATCCCCTGCAGCGTCTCGCCCGCCGAGCGCGACGAGCCCGCCGGGGAGGTGCCTTTCGCGGTCCCCTTCGTTGCGCGCCGGTTCATGCGTGCGCGAGCAGGCGGTCGATCCGCTGCGAAGCCGGCGGATGCGAATAGTAGAACGCCGTATAGAGCGGATCGGGCGTGAGCGTCGAGGCGTTGTCCTCGTAAAGCTTCACGAGTGCGTTGACGAGCTGCTGCGCGTCGGTCTGCGTGGCCGCGAAGGCGTCGGCCTCGAATTCGTGCTTGCGCGAGCTTAGACTGCCGAGCGGTGTGACGAAGAAGAGGAACACCGGCACGGCGATGAAGAACAGCACGAGCGCGAGCCCTTCGTTGCCGCCGAGCAGCGAGGGTCGCACGCCGAGCCCTTCGTAGAACCACACGCATTGCGAGAGCCAGCCGAGCAGTGCGAGCAACGCGAGGCTGATCGCGAAGGTCACGAGCATGCGCTTGATCACATGGCGGCGCTTGAAGTGGCCGAGCTCGTGCGCGAGCACGGCTTCGATCTCGCTGCTGGAGAGGCGCGCGAGCAGGGTGTCGAAGAACACGATGCGCTTGGCGGCGCCAAAGCCCGTGAAATAGGCATTGCCGTGCGCGGAGCGGCGGCTGCCGTCCATCACGAAAAGGCCCTTGGCCGCGAAACCGCAGCGCTGCATGAGCGCCTCGATGCGCGAGCGCAGGGCTTCGTCCTTGAGCGGCTCGAACTTGTTGAAGAGCGGCGCGATGAAGGTGGGGTAGAGCACCAGCACGAGCATCTGGAAGCCCACCCACACGCCCCAGGTCCACAGCCACCAGAGGCTGCCGGCCTGCTTCATGAGCCAGAGCACGACGAACAGGAGCGGAATGCCGAAGGCCGCGCCGATCAGCAGGCCCTTGATGCGATCCGCGAAGAAAATGCGCTTCGTCATGCGGTTAAAACCGAAGCGCTCTTCGATCACGAACTGGCGGTAGTAGTCGAGCGGCAGCTCCACGATGCCGCTGATGGCGAGCACGGCGCCGATCAGCGCGATCTGGCCGACATAGTCGCGCCCGAGCCAGTCGGAGAGCCCGAGATCGAGCGCCTGCACGCCGCCTAGCAGCGTGAGCGCGATCAGCACGACCGCGGAGAGCACGATCTCGATCATGCCAAGGCGGGTGCGCGCGACGGTGTAGTCGGCGGCGCGCTGGTGGGCGGCCAGCGGGATCGTGGCCGCGAACTGCGCGGGCACGGCGCCGCGGTGGGCGGCGACGAAGCGGGTCTGGCGCGAGGCGAGCCACAGTTTGGTCGCGACCATGGCGATCACTGCGATCACGAAGAGGGCGCTGAAGGTAAGCGCGGGGGACAAATTAGCCATCCGTGGGGTCCGTGGTATCTATGCGACAATTATATGTTCTTGTCGGCGGGTCGGCCGCAACTCGCCAGAATCGGGCGTTGCCGTGCCAGAACCGCGTCCTCACCGTATCCGGGTTGCTTCCATGACTGACATTACTTCCGCTACGACGGCCGGCCAGGCGCCGGCGCTCGAACGCACCGACATGAACCTGATCTGGCTCGACATGGAAATGACGGGGCTCGACCCCGACAGCGACCGGATCATCGAAATCGCCGTGGTGGTGACGAATTCGAATCTCGACAAGCTGGTGGAAGGCCCGGTGCTGGCGATCCATCAGCCGGAGGCGGAACTCGATCGCATGGACGAATGGAACCGCAACACGCACGGCCGCTCGGGGCTGATCGAGCGCGTGCGCGCGTCGACGGTGACCGAGGAGAGCGCTACCGAGCAATTGCTGGCGTTCCTTTCGCAATACGTGCCGCCGGGCAAATCGCCGATGTGCGGCAACTCGATCTGCCAGGACCGCCGCTTCATGGCGCGCTGGATGCCCACGCTCGAGCGCTTCTTCCACTATCGCAATCTCGACGTGAGCACCCTCAAGGAGCTGTGCCGCCGCTGGCAGCCGGCCATCTACAAGGGCTTCCAGAAGCGCGCCATGCACACGGCGCTGGCCGATATCCACGAGTCGATCGACGAACTCAAGTACTACCGCGAGCATTTCCTCGTGCCGGCCGCGAGCCAGGCGCCGACAGGGGAAGCGGCGCAATAAGCTGCGCTTCCCGATCTCGATCGGGCAGGGCGCCGGGCGCCCTGCCTGCGTCGCGTCTCACGCACGCGGCGGCCGCTGCGCGCTCTTCGGCCGGAACGCCGTCACGACATCCGGATCGGTTTCGATATACGGGCCGCCGATCAGGTCGATGCAGTACGGCACCGCCGCGAAGATGCCCGGCACCTTCACGGCGCCGGTTTCGTCGCGCAGGCCTTCCAGCGTTTCCTTGATCGATTTCGGCTGTCCCGGCAGATTGACGATCAGCGCGGCGTGATCCGCGGTTTCGCGGATCACCGCGACCTGGCGCGAGAGGATCGCGGTCGGCACGAAATTCAGGCTGATCTGGCGCATCTGCTCGCCGAATCCCGGCATTTCCTTTGTCGCCACCGCGAGCGTGGCCTCGGGCGTCACGTCGCGGCGTGCGGGGCCGGTGCCGCCCGTGGTCAGCACGAGGTCGCAGCCGAGGCCGTCCACGAGGGCGGTGAGCGTGGCCGAGATCGTGGCCGCGTCGTCGTGGATCAGGCGCGTTTCCGCGCGCCACGGCGATTTGAGCGCGAGACCCAGCCACGCCTCGAGTGCCGGAATGCCCTTGTCCTCGTACACGCCGGCCGTGGCGCGGTCGCTGACCGATACGAGGCCGATGACCAGTTCATCCGGGTGGGCGCGCTCAGGCTTCGTCATGATCCTCGTCCTCGCTCGCGTCGTGGGCGGGCTCGGCCTCGTCGTCCGGGCTGCCGCTCACGGTCTTGATCCACTGGAACAGTTCGCGGAAATACTTCGGCGGGCGCCCCTGCTGCTGCTCGCGGCGCACGTTGCGGATCAGCGTGCGGCCTTCCTGGACGTCGGCGGCGGGATATTGGCGCAGGAACTCGGTGAGCGCGGCGTCGTCGGCGAGCAGCTTTTCGCGCGTGCGCTCGATCCAGTGCAGGCGCGCCGTGGCGGCCTTGTTCACGCCCCGGTACTCCTCGAACGCGGTGCGCAGCGCGGCGACTTCGTCTTCGGTCAGGCCGCGCATCATGCGGCCCACGTACTGGAGCTGGCGGCGCTTGCCTTCGTGGTCGGTGATGCGGCGCGCCTCGTGGACGGCGTCCGAGAGGTCCTCGGTCATCGGCATGCGCTTGAGCGCGTCCTTGGGCAGCTCGACGAGCGCCGTGCCCAGTTCCTGGAGCGCGGTCATTTCGCGTTTGAGCTGCGATTTGCTCGGGCGATCGTAGCCGTTGTCGTCCTGGTCGGCAGCGGCCTCGTTCATCGGTTGAATGCGGGTTTTGCGTTTCATGGGCGATATTGTAGCGTGCGCACACGCCGGCGCCGGGCGCAGGCGTCCGGGCGCGATCCGGCGGGCGATGGGGATGGCCGGTGAGGACGGCCGGTGGGGTGGCCGATGGGGACGGGCCGGGCACCCCGCGGGCCGGACAAACCCCAGTCCGGTGCGCGGGCTCATACCTTGCTATGATCGCGGGATGCGCCCACGAGGCGACTCATCCGATACACGACACGTCACCAGAGGGCCCGCGAGGCCCGGAACCGGACCGTAACGACAATGGCAGCAGACATCGAAGCCCGGCAGCGCTTTTTCCCGCACACCCAGGACGAACTGAAGGAGATCGCGTCGGACATCCTCCGTCACGCGAAGGCGCTCGGTGCGAGCGACGCGGCAACGGAAATCTCCGAAGGCGACGGCCTTTCTGTGTCCGTGCGGCGCGGCGAAGTCGAGACCATCGAACACAACCGCGACAAGATGGTCGGCGTGACCGTCTATATCGGCAACAAGCGCGGCAATGCGAGCACCTCGGACTTTTCGCGCGAGGCGCTCAAGGACACGGTGGCGGCCGCCTACAACATCGCGCGCTTCACCGCCGACGACGACTGCGCCGGCCTCGCCGAGCGCGACCTGCTCGAGACGACGCCGCGCGACCTCGACCTCTATCACCCGTGGAATCTCTCGGCCGAGGAGGCCGTGGAGATCGCGCGCCGCGCCGAAGACGCCGCGTTCGCGACCGACCCGCGCGTGAAGAATTCGGAAGGCGCGAGCGTTTCCGCCCAGCATTCGCAGTTCGTGCTCGCAACGTCGGGCGGCTTCCTGCACGGTTATCCGTACTCGCGCCACTACATCTCGTGCGCGCCGATCGCAGGCGTGGGCCGCAACATGCAGCGCGACGACTGGTACACCTCGCGGCGCAGCGCGAGCGAGCTGGCCTCGCCCGAGGCTGTGGGCCGCTACGCCGCCGAGCGCGCGCTCTCGCGCCTGAACGCCCGCGGACTCGACACGCGCAAGGTGCCGGTGCTGTTCGAGGCGCCGCTCGCGGCGGGGATTCTCGGCGCGTTCGTGCAGGCCACGAGCGGCGGCGCGCTCTATCGCAAGACCTCGTTCCTCGTCGATAGCCTCGGCAAGCCGGTGTTCGCACCGCATATCCAGATCGTCGAGGACCCGCACGTGCCGCGCGCCGCGGGCAGCGCGCCGTTCGACGAAGAGGGCGTGCGCACGCATCGCCGCGAAGTCGTGAAGGACGGCGTCGTGCAGGGCTATTTCCTCTCGTCGTATTCGGCGCGCAAGCTCGGCATGCAGACCACCGGCAACGCCGGCGGCTCGCACAACCTGCAACTGAAGAGCTCGCTCACGCAGCCCGGCGACGACTTCGAAGCGATGCTCAAGAAGCTCGGCACGGGTCTCTTGCTGACCGAGCTGATGGGGCAGGGCGTGAACTTCGTGACGGGCGACTATTCGCGCGGCGCCTCGGGCTTCTGGGTGGAGAACGGCAAGATCCAGTACCCGGTGGAGGAGATCACGGTGGCCTCCACCCTGCAGGAGATGTTCCGCCACATCGTCGCGGTGGGTGCCGATACGCTCGCGCGCGGCACGCGGCAAACCGGCTCGGTGCTCATCGAGCGCATGACGGTGGCAGGGCAGTAACGCACGATTCTGTTGCAGCTTGCGGGCTGCAACATCGCCATGAACGACAACGGCACGCTTTTGCGTGCCGTTGTCGCATCTGCGGGAGGAAAAGCTAGTCGCGCCGTTCGTAGGTCACGAAGGCGAAGTCGAAATCGTTCGGCGCATGCGCGTGCAGCGTTTCGCGCGAGCTCTCGCGCCAGTGCGCGGGATCGGGGGCGGGGAAGTGGGCGTCGCCTTCGAAGTCGGCGGAAATTTCCGTCACGATGAGCTTGTGCGCGAGCGCGAGCCCTTCTTCGTAGAGCTGGGCGCCGCCGATCAGAAAGGCCTCGGGTGCCTGATCCTGCGCCGCGAGCGCGAGCGCTTCGTCGAGGCTCGTGGCCGTGTCGCAGCCGGGAAAGCGTTTTGTGGCGTCGCGCGTCACGACGATGTTGCGGCGCCCGGGCAGCGCGCGGCCGATCGACTGATGGGTCTTGCGGCCCATCACGATGGGCGCGCCCATGGTCGTGCGCTTGAAGAACGCGAGGTCCTCGGGCAGGCGCCAGGGCAGGGCGTTGTCGCGGCCGATCACGCCGTTGCGGGCGCGCGCGACGATCAGGGTGAGCGTCGTCATCGAGTGAGTCGAAGTGGAGGTCATCCGCCCGATTCTACCCGACGCCGCTCATCCGGCTTCGCGGCACCCCGCCCACCCGGCGCTACTCCTGATTCTCGACCGGCGGCTCCGGCTGGTTCTCCGCCTCGCCCACGAAGATCGTCTTCTCGTCGCGCAGCCCGTGGGTGCCCATCAGCCGATACAGCGTCACGCGCGAGATGCCGAGGTCCGCGGCCGCCTCGGTGAGACGGTGGCGGTGGCGCAGCAGCGCCGCCTCGATGGCACGCTTTTCGGCCGCCTCGCGGGCCTGCGCGAGCGTCACGGTCTGCTGTTCGGTGAACTGCGCGAGGTCGAGATCCTCGGCTGCGATCAGCTTGCTTTCGGCCATCACGATGGCGCGCCGCACGCGGTTGATGAGCTCGCGCACGTTGCCGGGCCAGTTGTAGTTGTACATGGCCTCGATCGCGTCGGGCGTGAAGCCGCGGATCTTGCGCGAGCTGTCCATCTTGAACTTGTGCAGCACGTGATGCGCGAGGATTTCGATGTCCTTGCCGCGCGCGCGCAGCGGCGGCTCGTCCACGCGCAGCACGCACAGGCGGTGGAACAGGTCGGCGCGGAAGCGTCCTTCGCGCATCGCTGCTTCGAGATCGACGTGGGTGGCCGAAATGATGCGCACGTCCACGGGAATCTGCTCGTGGCCGCCGAGGCGCTCGATCTTGCCTTCCTGGAGAAAGCGCAAGAGGCTCGCCTGGCTTTCCATCGGCAGGTCGCCGATTTCGTCGAGAAAGAGCGTGCCGCCGTTGGCGGCTTCCACGCGCCCGATCTTGCGCTGGTTCGCGCCCGTGAACGCGCCGCGCTCGTAGCCGAACAGTTCGGATTGCAGAAGATGATGCGGGATCGCGCCGCAGTTGATCGGCACGAACGACGACTTGCGCCGCTGCGAGCGCTCGTGGATCGCGAGCGCGGTCAGCTCCTTGCCGGTGCCCGACTCGCCGGAGATGAACACGGTGGCGTCGGTGTTCGCCACCTTGCGGATCGTGCGAAAGAGCTGCTGCATCGCTTCGCAGGTGCCCACCATCTCGTCTTCGTCGTGGTTCGCGGCCGTGGGGGCCGCGGGCGCGTCGAGATCGCACAGCACCACCATGCCGAACGCGTGGCCCACGAGGTAGTCGAGCGTGGCGTTCGTGACGGGCAGATGGACATAGTCGAAGCAGAAGTGGCGGATCAGCCGCCGCACTTCGGGGTCGGTGAGGCGCGCCGTGTCGGTGAGCGCGATCCAGCCCACCTGCTGCAGCCGCAGCACCGCCTCGATGCCGCCGAAGTCGCGCGGCGCGAAGCCGGTGAGATCGACGATGCCGGCACACGCGGTATCGGGCTTCACGATGCGCGAGGCTTCGTGCGCCGTGCGCGCCATCGCGAGATCCCAGCCGCGGCTCTTCAGGTAGGCGACGAGCGCCGGGTCCGGCGTGCGGGCGAGATAGAGCAGGGTGCGTTCGGGTTCCGCGGCGGGCCGCACCCCGGATTCGCTGGATTCGCCGGACGCGTCGGGTCCGGCGAGCGGTGCGGCCGCCTCCGGCGGCGGCGCCACGGAAAGCCGCTGGCCCGCCCCGGCGAAAGGCGTCACGGTAGCGCTCAGGTGAGAGGTTTCGCGCACGATCGACCTCATGGATCAGAAGGTATAGGGGAAACGCACACCGACGACGAAGTTCGGCGCGTCGGGCGTGAGGCCCACCGCAACCGCGCCGTTGATCGTCAGGTGTTTGTTCACCACGTGATTCAGACCGAAGTTCAGCGTCGAAGCGGTGGTCTGGCTGCCGGGCACGCCGGTCCAGGCGCCGCCCGGCGACTTGGTCTTGGACTCCGGTTCGATCGCCATGGTATAGGAGATGCTGGCCGAGTCCTTGTCCGAGAACGCGAGTGCGACGCCGCCGCCGAACTGGATGATGTCGCCGAGTTTCACGTCGGCGGGTTCGGTCTGCCCGACCACCGACGAGATGTCGGCGAACGAGCGCGAAATGTTGTACGTGTACGAGAAGCTGCCGAACAGCACGACCGGGTCGTAGGTCTTCAGCACCGAGAGCCCGGCCGTCACGTTCCAGAAGCCGGTGCCGGAGGGCAGCTTGTCGGGCGCGACGAGGTTGGTGTTGTCGCCGTCCACCTGCTGCACCTTGATGCCGAATGGCGAGCTGCCGGTGTCGCTCTTCACGCGCAGGCTGCCGACCACGTCGGGCAGGTTGTTGGTTTCCTTCAGGAACTGGTAGTAGACCCCGAAGTTCACGTCGCCGATGTCGCTCGAATTGGCCGAGGCGTCGGAGAGCGTGCTCGCGGCGCCGCCCGCGCCGCCCACGATGAAGGTGCTGTGCCGGTAGATGTAGGGCACGTCCACGTCGACGCTGATCCGGTCGGTGAGGCCGTAGCGCACGTCGAGGTCGGCCATCAGCTGGTGAGACTTGGTCTCGCCGAGGTTGATGTTGCCGAGGAAGATCGCATCGAGCGCGAGGAAGCCCGAGAGCTGCAGCTGGCGCCGGTCGTAGTAGGTATCGCTGATCCCCCAGTCGAGCGTGAGCTTGTGGTCGAAGAGCGGCGCTTCCTCGCGCTGCACGACGGCCTGCTCGGCGTCGGTGCGGGCCGGCTGGGCCGCTTTCTGCGTTTCGCCGACCGTGGGGTTCGCGGGGTTCACGCCCACGGGCGCGCCCTGCTGCGGGCCGCTCGAGGCCGAGCCGCCGGTGGCGCCATTGGTCTGCCCGGCGTCGGGCGAAGGCGGGTTGACGGGCACGCCCGTGGCCGTGCCCGTGAGCGAGCCCGGCGCGGTGGCGCCCGGCAGCGCCTGGGCGAGCGGCGGCAGCGGGACGGGCAGGCCGTCCGCGCCGGGCTGCTCGGCCACGGCCGCGTCGGAGGCGGCGTCGGGCGCGCCCGCGCCCGGCAGGCCGCGTCCGCGTTGCGACATCTCCAGATTCGTGACCTGGCGCTCGAGCGACTGGATCTGCTTTTGCTGCTCGTCGACCACCCGCATGAGCGTATTCAGGCGGTCCTCGATCGACTGGTTCTGAAGCTCCTGCGCGCCCACCGACTGCGCGAGCGCGAACAGCATGGCGGCTGCGGGTATAGCCGCGAGCTTCAGGCGCGGCTTGCCCGACCTCTTCATCGTGTTCATTCTTGTATCCCCCCGGGTTTTCAGACGGGCGCGTGCCGGTCTCTCCGGCTTGGCGCCCGCTTACAACCATGCTTCGTTGATGCTGCCGTACTCACTGCCTGCGGGTCTCTCGCCCGCGCCGGTGTCTCCTCCTTAGTGGATGTTGCGCAGCGCCTGTAGTACGCCGGTCTGCCGGATCATGGCGGCGTTCATCTGCTGCGTCTGCAGACTCAACGCCAGTTGATTGGAGACCTGCTGGTTATTGCCTGCGATCTGGAGCAACTGGGCGATCGCGCCGGCCTGTTGCGCACTGCCCGGCACGATGCTCTGCGTCGCGATGCCGGCAGGTGTCTGCACCGACACGTTGATGCTGTTATTGGCGAACGTGATGCCCGCGGTTATGTTGCCGTTCGCATTCGTTGCAAATGCACTCGACTGGTTGCTGGCGCCCGCAATGTTGGCGAGTTGCTGGGCGTTGTTGCTGTAGTCGATGGTCGCGCCGTTGACGCCGACGTTGCCGTTGCCGGCGACCTGCGTGACCTGCGAGATACCGTTGACGGCCACGTTCTGGCCGCCCGTCGCGCTCGCGTTGGGATTGGCGCCGCTGTTATGGGGGTTGTTGCCGCCCACCACGTTGGCATAGGTCTGGACCTGGGCGCTCAGCTGGTTGGAAGTGTTTTGCGCGACGCTGAGGGCGCCTTGCGCGACGGCCGTCGCGCCATTGGGCAATTGCCATTCAGAAAGCAGGTTCAGAACGAACCCGGAAATCATGTCGCTGCCGGCATACTTGCCGGTCTGGTGAGAGAGCACGTCGTCATCGACGGGCTGGCACTGAATGCTCTGTTGCGCGGCGGCGCCGGCCGAGAGGAAGGGCGGCAACGTCTGGGCTTCGATGCTTCCGGCGACAGGCGCACCGCTCGCATGGCTGCAGGCGAGCGCAACGAGCGCTGCCGTGACGCCATACTTTGAGAGGTTGCGTTTCATGGCTGGACTGTGACATCAGAACCATACGGCTTTTTCAAGGCCGTAATCGACAAAGGGGGTCGCCGCGGTGCCGTTCGTCAATGCACTGGCGCGCAGCTTGAGCGCGAGCGACTCGTTGTTCTGCAGTAAAGGCGAATCCTCCCTGAAGGGCTTGCCGAGCACGGCGAAGACGAGACCGTTCCAGGTCTTTGCGAAGTCGTCCTCGGACACGATGCGATTGCCCAGAGCGGGGTCGGCGAGGAACACGCGGCCGTTCTCGGCATGCTTCACGATCACGAAATGCTCGTAGCCGTCGATGTTCATCAGCACGAGCACGGGAATCTGCAGGTGGTAAAGCGCGTCGGCGTTGACGCGGAAGCCGCGCCCGCGCAGGCCGATCGTTTCGACGAACTTCTTCATGTCGAGCATCGAGAAGCCGTTCTTCACCACAACCTCCGGCGTCGAGTACACCATCATGCGGCGGATCAGTTCCACCTCGGGGATGTCGATGCCGTAGCCGTCCTTGAGGAGCGTCGCGAGTGCTGCTGCACCGCAGCTATAGTCGAATTGCTGGGTGACTATGCCGGAGTAGCGGATCTCCTTCATCGAGCGTATCGGCAGCTTCACCGGCACGCCAATGAGGTTAGTCGCATCGAGCACGGATTGTGCGTGGGCTGGCGCACACAACGCGCAAGCTGTTGCGAACGCAATGACACACGCTTTCGACGCCGGGAAGCGGTCGAGCCCGGGCATGGTGGTCTCCTGCTTGAGGTCGCGCCGGCCGCTGCAGTGGCGGCCGGCGCGGGTGGTGCCTTGTGAAGCGTCAGTTACTTCCCGGTTCCGACGGTCAGAGCCGCGATGGCGAGGCCATTGTGCTGCACGTTGCCAGCGCCGCCGGCGATGTTCACGCCGATGTTGCCGCTGGCACCGGCGAGCGCGCTGCCGGCCATCGAAGCGGTACCGCCGAACGAGCCGTTGAAGTTCAGGCTGGCTTCCTGGCTGTTCTGGTCGGTGGCGACCATCGCAGCGCCGGACGGAGCCGTCTTGTCGGTGCTGCTGGCGGCGGCGAGGCTGTTGTTCTGCACGTTGCCCACGCCCGCTGCGACGTTCACGCCGATGTTGCCGCTGGCGCCGGCGAGCACGTTGTTGCCGATCGAAGCCGTGACGTTGAAGTTCTTGATCGACGCATTGCCCGACGACTGCTGGCTGTTGAAGATCTGTGCGTTACCGAACACACTGCCCGCATCGATCATGGCAAGCGAAGCGTCGTTGCTCTGCACGTTGTCGACACCTTGCGTGATGTTGATGCCGACGTTGCCGGACACGCCCATCGCACCCGATCCGGCGTCGCCGATGTTCGCGTCGAGCGTACCGGTCGGGATGCCGTTGTAGTGCGTCGTGACCGAACCGGTCGTCGTTTCGTTCACGGTGTCGTCATGCGCGTTGAGGTTCCAGCGGGCGTTGACCGAAGCCGAGTTGACGGCGCCATACACGCTGTAGCCGCTCGACTGTTCGCCGGAGGCCTGATAGCCCGAGCCTTCGTTCGCCTGATAGCCCCACACCGAGCCCTGGCCCGAGCCTTCCGTGCCTTCGAAGTAGCCGCCGACACCCGAGCCCTTGGCATAGCTGGACGCGTTGTAGCCGGCGGAGAGGCCTCCGGCGATGTAGCCGCTGCCGCCGCTCTGGCCGGTCCACGGGTTGTAGTAGTGGGACGAGCCATACGTGACGCCGGCCTGGCCGCCTGCGGAGATGTGACCGCCCTGGCTCTGATTCGTGTTGTAGAAGTAGCCGCCGACGCCCGCGCTTTGCTGGCTATATTGGTAGCCGCCGCCGGCGGCGAACGCCGACTGGTTGCCATAGGCATAACCCGACGATTCCTGGGCGCCCTGGGCGCCGGCCGAAGCGCTGTACACCTTCGTCGTGATCGAGCCGGAGGCGCTGCCGCCTGCGTTGATCGACTGCTTCGTGTTGTCGAAGGTCGTCTTCACGGCGCCGGTGGTGTAGGTGCCGCTCGGCAGGTTCGGCGTGAGCGTCACGCCGTCCAGGTTGGCGCTTTGCGTGTTGTTGACGACGGCGCCGGTGGTGCTCGATACGCCGACGCAGCCATACAGCAGGACGCCGCCCCACACATCGACGCCTTCGTTGACGATCGTCGAGTTGAAGATGAACGGATCCTTCCAGCCGTGGGCGAAGACGCTGCCCGACGAGACCGCGAGAACTGCCGCAGCAATGAGAGTGCGCTTCATGATGTCGCTCCGATACTGATTGGTCAGTTAGAAAAGAGTGCCCGCCGGGGGACGGAGCACAAAACTGTTCGCCGTAGCATTACCGGCTCCGACGGTCTGGTTCACCTGCACGAGACCAGTCGCATTCCTGAAAGCGGTACTGCCGATACTCGCCTCACGAATGCCACTGGCCTGGGCCGATTGACCCGGACCCCCGTTCGTTGCCGCCGCCGCAGACAGATCCCCGTCCGAGACAGTTTCAACACCGATCACACCAGCGCCGATCCTGGCGCTGTTGCTCTGGGTATTTCCCACGCCGGCAGTCTGGTTGACCATGACTGCGCCGGACGCGTTGGCGAAGGCGCCTGCACCGATGCTCGCGCTCGCATAGGGGAGGCGGGCGTTGGCGCTGGCGCTCTGCGCGCTGCTGGTGCCGTTGACCATCAGCGGCGCACCGCTCGTGATCGTCAACTGATTGGACTGGGCGTTGTTCAGGCCGGCCGCCTCGTTGACGGTGACCGCCCCGACCGTGTTGTTGGCCGCACCCGCGCCGATGTCTGCCACGGCGCCCACCACGGCCTGGGCCTGCGCCCCGGCCGTGCCCGCGGCGAGCCCGAGGGCGGCGGCGAGTGCGAGCGCGGCGGCGCGCGGCCAGCGCGAGAGAAGGGGGCGCGCGCTCATTTCACGGCTCCGAGCGCGGCCGAGATCGGCGAGAGCGCACCCGTCACGGCGCCGGCGATCGAGCCGCCCATGCTGCCTGCCTGGACGCCCGCGCCCATGCCCATGCTGTTGCCGTTCTCGCGGCCGGTGAGCAGGCCCGTGAGCATCTGCATGCTGGCGGCCGTGGCGCCGGCGGTCGTGCCCGGCGAGACGCCCGTGTTGCCGTGCGCGCTGGTGAGTTCGGCGTCGGAGACGACGGCGGCCATGGTCGGGTCGAAGCTGTTCGCCGGGAACGTGGTGGCGCGCACGAGCACCGGGTCCTGGCTCTTCGGCACGCTGCCGAAGGCGCTGCGCGGCGTGATATCGCGCTCGACGATGATGTCGCCGGGATTCACGGCTTGCGCCATCGCTCCTGCTGCTACCCCCGCCGCAAGGAACCCGCAGATCACCGCGGCGACCCCTGCTGAACGCCGGCCGCAGGCTGGCGTCGTCGTACGTCCTGTCATGTCGGTCTCCTGCCGGTTCGGCGCGTCCTGTATTGCGCGCCGTGCCGGACGCCGTGCCGCGCGAGCGGCCCGGCCTGATTGCGCTGGCCTACCTTCTCGTGTAGCTGGCAACGTTTCCTTGCGCGGCCTGCGAGCTGTCGACCGGGATCGGCAGCGGCGCGGGCGGTGCGATTTCATCCCACAGGGTGACGCTGTTGCCGCCGTGCATGAGCTGCGGCGTGGCCGCCACCATCAACATGCCGACGGCGCCGCCGCGCTGGTGCGAGAGCGTCTGGTCGTCCAGCGCGCCGATGCCTGCCACCACGCTGTCGTCGGCGGCCGGCGACGGATCGGCGGCAAGGGGGCCGCTGTCGGCAGCCGGGCTGCTGTCGGCGGGCGCCGCGCTCAGTTCGAACGTCGCGGAAATGGGTTTCGCATCGGCGAACGTGCTGTCGCGCGTTGCAGGAATGACATCGGCCATCACGTTTGCCGCCGCCGTGGCGATCTGCGCACCGGTATCGAACGACTGCGCCTGTGCAGGCGCCGCGAGCACGAGAAGCGCGGCGGCCGCGAGGGCGGCGGCGCTGCTGGCGAGCTGGCGTTTGACAGTTTGATGATCGAGTCGCATGGCGTATCTCCTGGTGCGGGAGATTTAGCGAAACGTGTGCCATGCGCCGCAATCCGTTGATGCGCTTCGGTGTGCGGTATTTTCTGCGGGATTTGAACTGCCGATTTTCACCAAAACGTTTCAGTGCTGAAACGCCGAAACGTTAAATCGCGGTTGGGCGCAGTTACGCATTGCGCGAAAGTAACATCCGCTAAGGCGGCTTTTAATCGGGGGAGCAATAGTCGAAAGAAAACATATGGATTAATTTGTTCCGACTATATGAGGGTTTTCGCGGGATTCAGACAGTGGAAGCCTTTCCATCCGGCCCGTTTTGATTCGCCGGGCATATTTCCTATCCATCCTGCCTGAGCGTATAGTAAGCTTCAGAAAACGCTGTAAAGCGGAAAACAAAAAGCCCACAGAGGCCACTGACTCACGCCGCGGATCGGGGTTATGCCCACAGCAAAAAGCATGTCCGTTCACCACCATTCGAGGGGAGGTGAAAAGGCGCTGGATTGCTGCGTGTCTGCCATTCAGGTGCGTGCCGTCATTCTCCAACACTGTGTTTGGCGAGAGGATCTGAATAATGGAACCCGCAACGCGGCAATTGATATACGTGACGCGAGATCCCAATGCAGCGCTGCACGAGCGTTTCCACGAGCGGGGCTGGCATGTGGAAATCGTCGGCAATGCGCGGGATGCACGCCGGGCGCTGCGCGCCGGCACGCCCGCGGGTGGTTTGCTCGATCTGTCCAGTCATTTCCATCTACATGAAATCGGTTCGTTCGAGCCGTGTCTTACGTTGCCCAACGTCGGCTGGGTGGCGGCTACTACCACGGGCCAGTTGAAGGACGCCGCGCTGCGCCGTCTCGTGCGCGACTACTGTTTCGATTACGTAACGGTGCCCTGGAACGGCGAGCGCATCGTCGATTCGGTCGGCCATGCGTATGGCATGGTCTCGCTCGGCGAGGCGGCCTCGAACGACACCACGGGCGGCGCCGAAGGCGAAATGGTCGGTTCGTGCGAGGCGATGCTCGCGCTCTTCCGCTCGATCCGCAAGGTGGCCATGACCGACGCCCCGGTGTTCATCTCGGGCGAATCGGGCACGGGCAAGGAGCTGACCGCCGTCGCCATTCACGAGCGTTCGGCGCGGCGCAATGCGCCGTTCGTGCCGATCAACTGCGGCGCGATTCCGCCGCACCTGCTGCAGTCGGAACTGTTCGGCTACGAGCGCGGCGCCTTCACGGGCGCGAGCCAGCGCAAGGTCGGGCGCGTGGAAGCGGCCAACGGCGGCACGCTTTTCCTCGACGAAATCGGCGACCTGCCGATGGAAAGCCAGGCGAGCCTGCTGCGCTTCCTGCAGGAAGGCAAGATCGAGCGGCTGGGCGGCCATCAGTCGATGCCGGTGGACGTGCGCATCATTTCCGCCACCCACGTCGATATGCGCGCGGCCATGCACGAAGGGCGCTTCCGCCAGGATCTGTATCACCGGCTGTGCGTGCTGCAGATCGACGAGCCGCCGCTGCGCGCGCGCGGCAAGGATATCGAGTTGCTCGCGCGTCACATGCTCGAGCGTTTTCGCAAGGACGGCAGCCGGCGCCTGCGCGGCTTTTCGCCCGACGCGATCGCCGCGCTTCACAACTACAGTTGGCCGGGCAATGTGCGCGAGCTCATCAACCGCGTGCGGCGGGCGATCGTGATGTCGGAGGGGCGGGCCATCACGGCGCGCGACCTCGAACTCGGCGACTATGTCGAGGTGGTGCCGGTGTCGCTCGCGCAGGCGCGCGAGGCCGCCGAGCGCCAGGCGATCGAGCTTGCGCTGCTGCGCCATCGCGGGCGCCTCGGCGACGCCGCCCAGGAACTCGGCATCTCGCGCGTGACCCTCTACCGGCTCCTTTGTGCGCACGGCATGCGCCACATGGAAAGCGAACCGCTCGCGCCGCATCCGGGCGGGCTGGCTTCGAGCGGCGGGGTTTGAGCGCGTGGTGAACGGGCTGTGAACGGGTTGTCGATCCGGGCAGGCGCCGCGCCTCGTGTGCGCCGCCTGTCTCTCTCTTTGCGTTATCGCGCGACTTGCTAGAATCGGGGTTTGGCCATCCGAACCGGGCCAGCCAAGCCAGACCAGGCCGAACCAGGTCAGTCCGGGCCCACAGGGCACTGGATCCGGCCGCCGAGGGAACCCCGCATGAAACAGTATCTCGAGCTCGTCCGCTCGATTCTCGACACCGGCACGTGGCAGGAAAACCGCACGGGCATCCGCACGATCAGCCAGCCTGGCGCGATGCTGCGCTTCGATCTCCAGCAGGGCTTTCCCGCCGTCACCACCAAGAGACTGGCGTTCAAGTCCGCCGTGGGCGAGCTGATCGGCTTCATGCGCGCCTCGCGCAGCGCGGCCGACTTCCGCGCGCTCGGCTGCAAGGTCTGGGACGCGAACGCCAACGACAATGCGCAGTGGCTCGCCAACCCCTACCGCGAAGGCCCGGACGACCTCGGTGACGTCTATGGCGTGCAATGGCGCCAGTGGCCCGCCTACAAGGTGCTCGATGCCGACGCCACGGCGCGGATTGCCGACGCCGAGTCGCGCGGTTACGCCCGCGTGACGCAGTTCGTCGAGGACGGCCGCCCGAAGGTGCTGCTTTACAAGGCGATCGACCAGCTGCGCCAGTGTCTCGACACGATCATGAGCCACCCCACCGACCGGCGGATTCTGTTTCATGCGTGGAATCCGGCGGTGCTGGAAGAGATCGCGCTGCCTGCGTGCCATCTGCTGTACCAGTTCCTGCCGAATCCCGCGAAGCGCGAGATTTCGCTGTGCCTCTACATCCGCAGCAACGACGTGGGCCTCGGCACGCCGTTCAACCTCACCGAAGGCGCGGTGCTGCTGCATCTGGTCGGACGGCTGACGGGCTATACGCCGCGCTGGTTCACCTACTTCATCGGCGACGCGCATATCTACGAAAACCAGCTCGATATGCTCAACGAGCAGTTGCGCCGCGAGCCGTTCGAAAGCCCGCAACTGGCGATTTCGGAGCGGGTGCCCGAGTATGCGAAGACGGGCGTGTACGAGCCGGAGTGGCTTGAAAAGGTGGAGCCGGCCGATTTTTCGCTGGTGGGTTATAGGCATCACGAGCCGCTCACCGCGCCGATGGCGGTCTGAGGCCCGGGTCTTACTTAAGGTCGACCAGACCGGCAAAAGAGACAAAAAAGCCCGCGAACTGCGAAGTTCGCGGGCTTTTGCGTTTCACGCCCTCGGGGGACGGCCCCGAAGGCGTTCGACATCAACCGCGCTTGTGGTCGTCGTGACCGCCGCTCGCGTGCTCATCCGGATGCGGTACCGGGTGCGGCTCGGCGTGCGGCTGAGGTTGCGGGCGCGGTTCTGCGTGCGCCTGGGGTTGCGGGCGGGGCTGGGGTTCGGCATGCGCCTGAGGCTGCGGACGCGGTTCCGGGCGTTGCTCGGGCTGCGGCTGCGGATGGAATTCCGCACGCGGCTGGGCTTCTTCGGGGCGCGGCTGGGCCTGCGGCTGAGGGTGGAATTCCTCGCGTGCCTGCTCAGGCGGGCGCTGCGGGGCCTGCTGTGCCTGCGGGCGGGCCTCGGCTTGCGGCTCGATGTTGCGTTGCGACTGGGCCTGCGGCTCATGTTGCGCCGCGAACTCGCCAGGACGGGCTGCGTTGCCGGGTTCGCCGTGCGACTCCATCGGCGCATGCGGCTGTGTCCACGCCGGCTGATGCGCTTCGGCCTCGCGCGGGGCATTCGGCGCACCGCTTTCGGGACGAGCCGCTTCAGGCCGCGCTGCGTCAGCTTGCGGCGGATGCGGCACGCCGTGCTCCTGCTGCGCCGGCTCGTGACCGTTCGCCATTACGGGCGGCGTGCCCGGCTGGCCGTGCTCGGGCGCCGGCGTGCCGCCCGGACGAGCCGGCTGCGGCGCCGCGCCGGCAGGCCGTGCGGCTTCGCGGATCACGGGCGAATGCGGCGGCACCACGCGCACGTTCTGCGGCGCCCAACCGCCATGCGCGGCTTCGAGCGGCGCATGTTCCGGCGCGGACACGCGCACCACGGGCGCGCCGACACCCGGCACGGCGCCGCCCTCGTGGGCAAAGCGCTGGGCCAGCGTGTCGTGGAAGGCGGGCGGCGTGACGGCCGCACGCGTCGCCACCACCTGGCGCTGTGCGAGCGCCGCGGGCGGGCGGTAGTTGGCGCGCTGCAGGCTGCCGCCGAAGCTGCCCTGAACCGGCGCGATGCCCGGCGTGCCCGGCTGGATGCGGGCATTGCGCCACTGCTGCGGATCGACGTGCTGCGCGAAGCGCGCAACCGGCTGGCCGTGGACGAACGCCGTCGCGGGCACCGCCGTCACGGCGCCGGGCGCGCGATAGTTGATGTAGGTGTTGTGCACGTTGATGTTCGTGACGTTGGTCACGTGCACGTTGTTGACCACGACGGTCTGGTTCACGCGCTGGTAGTAATGCGGGCTCCAGCCGCCCCAGCCCGGATGCCAGGCTTCTCCCGGCCCGAGCGCGAACCAGGCCACGCCCGCCGCGGCCACGCCGCCCACGGTCAGGCCCACGCTCCAGTCCACACCGCCGCCGCCACCGCCGCCCACGAAGGCGACGAGTGCAGGTGCATAGACGGGCGGCGCGCTCACGACGAGCGGGCCGGGCACCCACGCCCAGCTGCTGCCCACGTAAGCCCAGCGGCCGTAGTGGTAAGGCGCGAAGCCCCACGGCGCGTCGTCCACCCACGTCCAGCCCCACGGGGCTTGCCAGACCCAGTGGCCGTCATGGTACGGCGCCCAGCCGGCGGGCTGGGCGGTCGGCACCCAGACTTCGCCGTACTGCGGGTTCTCGCGCCACGTGCCGTTGGCGTCGAGGTCTTCGTAGCCGGGCATGTCGCGCGAGACATAGCGCGCCGACACCGAGCGGTCTTCGGCTTCGTCGCGCGAGAGCGCCCATTCGTCGAAGGCGTCGGGCTGCGGCAAGCCGTTGCTGGCCGTCTCCTGCAGGTTGGTGCCGGAGAACACGATCTGCTGGCCCGCCGAAACCGGAATCTGGCCGTTCTCGCCGTACACCGTGGCGCTGCCGCTGCGCACGGTTACCGTGGTCGAGCTGCCGTCCGGTGCGACGTCCACGCGATAGTCGCCGGGGCCGTTCAGGCCGAGCGCGAGGTTCGGTGTATCGATTTCGTACGTGCTGCCGGGCGCCAGTTCGCGCACGCGGGTGGACAGCGTGCCTTGCGTGACCTTCAGCTGGGCGTTCGTATCGTCGAGGTTGAGGATGTCGAGGCTCGTCTGCGCGCTCATGCGCACGGCCGTCGAGCCGATGTGCAGTTCCGAGCGCGCGTTGGCGTCGTTCCAGAGCTGGTCGCCGGTCGTGAGCGGGCGGTTGATCTGGGCGTAGGACCAGTCGGTGGCGCCGGCCGGTTCGGTCGTGACGGCGCCGGCCGTGTAGTCGAGCCGTGCAATACGGCCCGGCGGATCGACGTTCGTTCCTTCCTGCGCCCCGGGCGGCGCCGACTGGGCATAGGCCGGGGCAGCGGCGAGGTTTAGCGCCGCCATCGCGGCGCAGGCTATCAGCGTGTGGCCGGCGAGCCGGCGAAAAGCGGTGAGGTTCGGTGTGCGCTCTGTCATGTTTTTCTCCGTGGGGCGCCGTTTTTTCGGGGCGTCCTGTGAGGCACTGTAGCGGGCGTGCCTGTTTCCATGCGCGCGGAATTGTAAAACCTTATGGCCCAGATGTAACAGAACGTGTTGATCGTGTAAGGATTGCAAGGTTGGCGGATGCGTCGGTCTTGCGCCGGAGAATGGGGCGCGCAGTTGCCGCGGCGCGCCCGGTGTGGATGGATAGAGGGGACGAGACGATGTGTGAGGTGCCGCTAAACCGCCGTGAGTGCGTCGAATTCGCGCTGCCCGGTGGGTGTGATGCGCAGCACGCGCGGCCGGCTCGCGCGCTCGACCCAGCCGCCCGCGATCCACGAATCCAGCAGCGCGGCGCCGAGCGCGCCCCCGAGGTGCGGCCGGCGCTCGCTCCAGTCGAGGCAGGTGCAGGCAAAGCGCCGCCGGCGCGCGCGCAGCGCGCCGATATCGACGCCCCAGTCGCGCAGGCGGGCGGCGCCATCGGGCGAGGCGTCGAGGCTGTCGCCTTCGATCACGAGCAGGCCGTCGTCCACGAAGCGCTCGAACACGCGCACC
Source organism: Paraburkholderia sp. J12 (assembly GCF_905220215.1). NCBI lineage: Bacteria > Pseudomonadati > Pseudomonadota > Betaproteobacteria > Burkholderiales > Burkholderiaceae > Paraburkholderia > Paraburkholderia sp. J12. The sequence goes on along the minus strand of NZ_CAJMZC010000001.1, from coordinate 988,269 downwards.
GCTACTTCGCCCGCCATGTGGTCGTAGCAGGTGCGGGCGTGCCGCATCTCCAGCGGCACCGTGCGGGCCGGCTTCGTCACCGGGCGCTGCGGCGCGGCCGCCTCGGCGATGTTCATGAGCGCCTCGATGGCCGCCGCGATGTCGGGCGTCGCGATCCGGTAGTAGCGGTGGCGGCCCTGCACGGTGAGCGCGAGCAGGCCGCCGTCGGTCAGGCGGGCGAGGTGGGCGCTCGCAGCGGACGGCGACAGCCCGGCGATCAGCGTGAGCTCGCCGGCAGGGCGGGCGCTGCCGTCCATCAGCGCGAACAGCATCGCGGCGCGGCCGGGGTCGGCGAGCAGCGCGCCGATGCGCGAAAGGCCGGGGAAATGGCCGGCTTCGTCGGTGAACGGGGCGGGCATGGCGGCTCCTGATGTCCTCTGGGCGTTCCTTGGGGCGGCACGCGGGTGCCAAGTCTCTACTTTAATCGCGCGAGGCATTCGACGTTTCACGATGGACTGAAATGTCGGGTGCCGGTGGGTGCGTGCTGGCGGTCTCTGCCGGGGCCTTTTCCTGCGGGCGCAGAGTGCGCTGCGCTAGAATCGGAGCCTCATTCCCCTGGCATGCAGAGATGAAACGTCTTCTGGCCCTCGCGGCCGCCTGCTCCCTCGCGCTCCTGTGCGCAGCCTGCGCCCAGAGCGGCCACCTGCCGTCGAGCGACGCGAGCGGCATCGAGATGTACGGCACCATCGACGAAGGCATCGCCATTCGCCATTGAGCGCGGCGCGTGCCTCGCTTGCGCCTGGTTCGCACCTGGCTCTGGCAGAAATTGATGCTGTAATGACATGACTGCCACATGGCGCGGTGCGATGATGGCGGGCATTGTGTCCTTGCTTGCCTGCTGCGCCATGCCTGCCCAGTCCGTTTCGCGCCATATCGTTTTCGCCGTTGCGCCCGATCTCGTTCTGCTCGACGCCTGCGGGCCGATCGAGGCTTTCTGGCGCGCCGAGCTTGCCGCTCGGGCAACACAGGCCGAGCGCACGGCCACGGGCGAGCCCTGCGCCTACCGCATCACGGTGGCTTCGGTGGAAGGCGGCGTGCTGCCGACTTTCGTGGGCCTGCCCATCGTCACCGAGCGGCTCGATACGCTCGATGCCGCCGCCATCGATACCTTGATCGTCCCCGGCACCCCGATCGACGACACCACACCGTTGCAAGCCGAACTGGTGGCCTGGATCGCGGCCAGTGCGCCGCGCGCGCGGCGCGTCGCCTCGGTGTGCACCGGCGCGTTCTATCTCGCCGCCGCCGGGCTGCTGGACGGGCGTCGCGCCACGACCCACTGGCGCAATGCCGCGGCGCTCGCACGGCGCTTTCCGAAGGTCGATGTCGATCCCGATCCGATCTTCATTCGCGACGAGCGCGCGGGCGGCGTAGTCTGGACTTCGGCGGGCGTGACGGCGGGCATCGACCTTTCGCTCGCGCTGATCGAGGAGGATTGCGGCCACGACGTGGCCATGCACGCCGCGCGGCGGCTCGTGGTGTTCATGAAGCGGCCCGGTGGCCAGGCGCAGTTCAGCGAGGCGCTGGCGGCGCAGACTTCGGCGGCCGGCACCTTCGACGTCCTGCACGGCTGGATGGCCGCGAACCTGCACACGGAGCTGAGCGTGGAGCGGCTTGCCGAAGCGGCCAACATGAGCCCGCGCACGTTCGCGCGCCGCTATGCCGACGAGGTGGGCCGCACGCCGGCGCGCACGGTGTCGGCCATGCGCGTGGAGGCCGCGGCGCATGCGCTCGTGCAGTCGCGCCAGCCGCTCAAGCGGATTGCGGCCGACTGCGGCTTCGGCAGCGAGCAGAATCTGCGGCGCGCTTTCGAGCGCCGCTACGGCGTGCTGCCGCTGGAGTACCGCATGCGCTTCGCGGCCGCTTAGGCCACTCATGCCGCTCATATGCAGCAGGGGCTGGCTCGCCGCCGGAGCGCGAGCCAGCCCGGCCCGACACTGCGCCGCCCTTATTGCGACCGTATAATCGACGCCTTCCCACAAAAATGCCGCGCCAGCGGCAGAGCCCACGAGCGGAGCCCATCATGAGTACGCCTTCCCAGCCGCTGGAGCGTTCGGAAACGACGTTCCGCTTCCTCGCCGAGCCGACCTCGGTGAACTTCGGCGGCAAAGTGCACGGCGGTGCGCTGATGAAATGGATCGACGAAACGGCCTACGCGTGCGCGGCGGTCTGGTCGGGCCGCTACTGCGTGACGGTGAGCGTGGGCAACATCCGTTTTCGCCGGCCGATCCTCGTGGGCAACATGGTCGAGCTGCGCGCGCGCGTGGTGGCGACGGGCCGCACGTCCATGCACATCCACATCACGGTGCACGCGGGCGACCCGAAGAGCGGCCAGTTGCGCCTCACGACCGATTGCCTGATCGTGTTCGTGGCCGTGGACGAGAACGGCAATCCGATTCCGGTGCCGCCGTTCGAGCCGCAGACGGATGAGCAGAAACGTCTGGCCAAATACGCGCTCGACGTGAAGGACGCACTCGATGCGATCGTCGAACTGAAGCCCGAAGAGGTGGCGAAGGGCGTGGTGTAAGCGAGGAGCGCCATGCTCCCGCGAGCACGGCCATGAACAAAAAACGGGCGGTGGGGATCGTGTCCCCACCGCCCGTTTTTTGTGCGAAACCGCGACCGTCGTTACCGCTACTTCTTGAGATTGCCGACCATCTCGGCAGGCTTCACCCACTCGTCGAACTGCGCTTCGGTCACGTGGCCGAGCGCGAGCGCGGCGGCCTTGAGCGTGGTGCCTTCCTTGTGCGCCTTCTTGGCGATCTGCGCGGCCTTGTCGTAGCCGATGTGCGGATTGAGCGCCGTCACGAGCATGAGCGACTCGTTGAGCAGCGTGTCGATACGCGCGCGGTTCGGCTCGATGCCCACGGCGCAGTGATCGTTGAAGGAGAGTGCGCCGTCGGCGAGCAGGCGCACCGACTGCAGCACGTTATGCGCGATCATCGGGCGGAACACGTTCAGTTCGAAGTTGCCGCTCGCGCCGCCGAAGTTCACCGCCACGTCGTTGCCGAACACCTGGCAGCAGAGCATGGTGACTGCTTCGGACTGCGTAGGGTTCACCTTGCCCGGCATGATCGAGCTGCCCGGTTCGTTCTCGGGAATCGAGAGTTCGCCGAGACCGCAGCGCGGGCCGCTTGCGAGCCAGCGAATGTCGTTGGCGATTTTCATGAGGCTCGCCGCCACGGTCTTCAGTGCCCCATGCGCGAACACGAGCGCATCGGCGGCGGCCATCACTTCGAACTTGTTCGGTGCGCTCACGAAGGGCAGGCCGGTGAGCTTGCCGATGGTTTCGGCCACCTTCTGCGCGAACTGCGGATGCGCGTTCAGGCCCGTGCCCACGGCCGTGCCGCCCTGCGCGAGTTCGTACAGATGCGGCAGCGACGATTCGACGTGCCTGATGCCGTGGTCCAGTTGCGCGACGTAGCCGGAGAACTCCTGGCCGAGCGTGAGCGGCGTGGCGTCCTGCAGGTGCGTGCGGCCGATCTTGACGATATCGGCGAACGCGCGGGCCTTGCCGTCGAGCGTGTCGCGCAGCGTCTTCAGCGCGGGCAGCAGATGCTTGACGATCGCGTACGCCGCGGCCACGTGCATGGCGGTGGGGAACACGTCGTTGGACGACTGGCCGCGGTTCACGTCGTCGTTCGGATGCACGAGGCGCGACTCGCCGCGCTCGCCCCCGAGGATCTCGCTCGCGCGGTTGGCGATCACCTCGTTGAGGTTCATGTTGGTCTGCGTGCCGGAGCCCGTTTGCCACACGGCGAGCGGAAATTCGCCCGGATGCTTGCCTTCGATGATCTCGTCGGCGGCGGCGATGATCGCGCGGGCCTTCTTCTCGTCGAGCACGCCGAGACCCTGGTTCACCTCGGCCGCCGCGCGCTTGATCGTGGCGAGCGCCGTGATCAGCTCGGGCGACTGCTTCTCGGTCGAGATGCGGAAGTTCTGCAGGGAACGCTGCGTCTGCGCGCCCCAGAGGCGCGCGGCAGGCACGGCGATTTCGCCGAACGTGTCGCGTTCGAGTCGTACGTCTTCGGTCATGGTGCACTCCGGTGGATGGGGCGGCGCCGTTTCGGGGCCGCGTTGGCTTCGCGTCAGGTCCGCGTTGTGGCCGCTTTCAGGGCCGCCTTCGGGTCCGTCTTCGGGTCCGCTTCGGCTCCGATTGTGGACGAAAACGAGCGCGGACATCGCCGAATCGGGCAGGACGGATGTCACGAAGCCGGGCTTCGTTCCGCGGCTCGCCGGCCGTCGGCAGAGGACGTCTTTACAGCTGGTCGTTGAGCGGCAACAGCAAGAATAGCCCGGTCAGGAGATTTCGGTAGAAACCCGCGTTGGGGTCGAGGTTGTAGGTGCGGATCATGCCGTTCTCGTCCACGTCGGTCCAGACGAGCGGCGAAGTCGCGGCGGTGCCGGCGAGCGCGGCGCGCTGGGCGGGCGTGGCGAGCGTCACGCGGTAGCTGACCTTGGGCGAGGTCGCGAGCGCGAAATAGCCGGCCACCTCGTGCGCGAGCGCGGGGCTGTCGATGGTGAGCGCGAGTTCGGTGTTGAGGTTGGCCGAACGCGGGTCGAGATTGAGCGAGCCGATCACGAGCGTTTCGTCGTCGATCACATAGGCCTTGGCGTGCAGGCTCGCCCGCGAGCGCGAACCGACGAGGCCGAGCGGCTGACGTTCGTTGCGCGCGGGCTGGCGCGGCTTGAACTCGTAGAGCTCGGCCCCCGCGCGCAGGAGCGGCACGCGGTAAGGGCTGTAGCCGGCCTGCACGGCGACGGCGTCGGTGGCGGCGAGCGAGTTGGTCAGGAACGCCACGCGCACGCCCTGCGCGGTCAGCTTGCGCACTTCCGCCACGCCCGCGTCGTGCGGCACGAAATACGGTGTGAAGGCCAGCACGCTGCGGTGCGCGGCATGGATCCGGTCGAGCAGCGAGCGCATGGCCGCGCCCATCTCGTCGTTCGGGCTGCTTTGCGCGTCGGCGATCTTTTCCGGCGAATCGGCCACGAACGCGCAATTCGCCCACACGAGGCCCAACTGGTGCTGGGTGATCTGCGCGTCGAGCGGCGTGGCGTTCAGCGGCTTCGCGTTGTACGGATCGGCGTTTTCGTGCCAGTGCTTGCGCAGCTCGTCGCGTGCGGTGTCGAGGTCGTGCGGGTCGAAATGCTGGCGGTTCAGCACGCCCAGGGGATACGCGATGCTGCTGTTCCAGTAGGCGTCGAAGCTCGCCGAAATCTGCGCCGTCACCGGGCCGGCGGCGAGCACGTCGAGATCGCTGAACTGCAGCGTGGGGCTCGCGCTGAAGTACTCGTCGCCGAGGTTGCGCCCGCCCACGATCGCCAACTGGTTATCGACGATCATCGCCTTGTTGTGCATGCGGCGCGTGAACTGGTCGAGGTTCGTGAAGAGGTTCGTGGTGCGCTCGACCATCCCCGCGTTCGCGCTGCCGTACGGATTGAACACGCGGATCTCGATTTTCGGATGCGTGTTGAGCGCCGCCATCAGGCGGTCGATGTCGCGGAAATTGAGGTCGTCCACGAGCATGCGCACGCGCACGCCGCGATCGGCTGCGTAGAGCGCCGCGCCCAGCAGCAGCTTGCCGGTCGTGTCCTCGTTCGCGATGTAGTACTGCATGTCGAGCGTTTTCGTCGCGGCGCGGGCGAGGGCGATGCGCATCTGCAGCGCGTCGGTGCCCGTCGCGAGCAGGCGGAAGCCGGACTGGCCCGGATGCGCGGCTTCGGGCACGGCGAGCGCGGCGCCAAGCGGCGTGGCCGCGGTGGGCGGCAGTGCGTGCGTGATGTCGCGCGGGTAAGCCGTGGCCGGGGGGCGCGTGGCGCATGCCGCGAGAAGCGCCAGGAAAACGGTGGAGATGAGCGCGCGGGCCGCGTAGCGGCGCAACGAGGATGCGGTCGAGGCGGGTGGCGCGATCAAGCGGGGTCTCCCGTGCGGTCCAGGCGCGCGGCGACGGCGCGCGGGCGATGTCTTGCGGTCTTCGGGGATGTCGCGGTGCCTTCCGGCGTGTGTCCCGATTCTACGAGAGCGGCGCGCCCCATGCTTTCGACCCGTACGGGGCAGGGGCGCGCCGGTGCGCTTTCAGCGTCGCGCGGCCGGCGTATCCGCCCGCGGCGCTTCCCCGGCGTCGCGCGTGCTGCCGCGCGCCGGCTTGCCCGCCCAGTAGCCCGCAAGCAGCGATCCCGAAAGGTTGTGCCACACCGAGAACAGCGCGCCGGGCAGCGCGGCGAGCGGCGAGAAGTAGAGCTTGCCGAGCGTGGCGGCGAGGCCCGAGTTCTGCATGCCGACCTCGATGGCGAGCGTGCGGCACACGGATTCGTCGAAGCCGAGCAGGCGCCCGCCCCAGTAGCCGCCAAGCAGGCCGATGCCGTTGTGCAGCACCACGCCGAGCGCGACCACGGGCCCGACCGTCGCGATGCTCGCGTGCGTGCCGCCCACCACCGCGGCGATGATCGCGAGGATGGCGACCATCGAGACGAGCGGCAGCACCGGCTCGACGCGGCGCACGAGATGCCCGGCGAAGCGGTTGACGACGAGGCCGATCACGATCGGCAGGCCCACGATCTGCAGGATGCTCAGGAGCATGCCGCGCACGTCGACCACGATCGACGCATCGACATAGAGGCGCGTGAGGAGCGGCGTCGCGAACACGCCGACCAGGGTGGAGAGAGCGCTGATCGTCACCGAAAGCGCGACGTCGCCGCGTGCGAGATAGATCATCACGTTCGAGGCGGTGCCGCTCGCCACGCTGCCGACGAGCACCATGCCCGCGGTGAGGTCGGGCGGCATGTGCAGTGCCTTCGCGATGGCCCAGGCCGCGAGCGGCATCACGAGGTAGTGCAGGAAGATGCCGGCCAGCACGGGCGCGGGGCGGGTGAAGACGCGCTGGAAGTCGGCGAAGGAGAGCGTCACGCCCATCGCGAGCATGATGATCATGAGCAGCGTGGTGACGTGCGGCGCAATCGGCGCGACCGAGCCCGGCGCGAAGTAGGCGAGGAGCGAAACGAGCACGGCCCAGAGCGGGAACAGGCGGGTAATCGGGGCAAGCATGGAAGGGTGGTCCGGTTTTATGGTCGTGAGTGCTGCGGGCGCGGTGCAGGGGCTGCGCGTGCCCTGGCGCATCGGTGTGTTGCCTGAGCGGCGCACGGCCCCGGGTTGAGGGTTGAAGGGGGTGAAGGCGCGCGCGGCGGGACGGTGCAGGCGCCGCCGCGGTGGTGGCCAGGCGCTCGCTTTTCGGGAGTCTCCTCGTGTCCGCTGCGACCGCACGCCTTCTGGGCGGCGCGCGCAGCCGGGCTATTTTAACCGCACGCTTAATCGTTCAAGCCCGGCCGAGGGTTTGTCCCGGGATCGTCCTGCCAGGCCGTTTTGCGGTTTCAGGCCGGTGTGGTTTGCGACGCCGCCGCGGCGACGCGCAGCCGGCTCATCCGGTGAAAGCGCAGCGTCATCAGCAGCGCGACCGTCGAGAGGCCGGCTGCGAGCCCCCACCAGAGTCCGCGGGCGCCCAGCCCGAAGTGGAACGCGAGCGCATAGCCGATGGGAAAGCCGATGCCCCAGTAGCCGAGCGTCGCCGCCATCATCGGGATGCGCGTGTCCTTGAGGCCGCGCAGGCAGCCCGAGCCGACGGTCTGCACGCCGTCGGCGATCTGGAACAGCGCCGCGACGCCCAGCAGCGAGGCCGCGAGCGAGACGGTGGCCGCGTTGGCGGGGTCGTCGAGATGCAGGTAGAGCCCGACGATCCAGTGCGGCGCGAACACCATCACGAGCGCCGAGAGCGACATGAAGCCCCCGCCGAGCGCAAGGGCGACGAAACCCGCGTGGCGCGCCGCGCCGGGTTGACCGGCCCCGGTCCAGTAGCCCACGCGCACGTTGGCTGCCTGGCCGATCGCGAGCGGCACCATGAACGAAACGGAGGCCACGTTGAGCGCGATCTGGTGCGCGGCGAGCGGCGTTTCGCCGAGCAGGCCCATCAGCAGACCGGTGGCGAGGAACAGCATGGCCTCGACCGCGTAGGTGATCGCCACGGGCCAGCCGATCGAGACGAGCTCACCCATCCTGGGCGCCGTGGGGCGCCGCGCGGCGACGAAATGCTGGTGCGAAGGCCGCAGGTGCAGGAGCGCCATCAGCACGATGGCGGTGAGCCAGATCGTGATCAGGGTGGCCGTGGGCGAGCCGAGAAAGCCGAGGCGCGGCAGCCCCCACACGCCGTGGATCAGCCCGTAGTTGAGGAAGCCGTTGACGAACACGCCCGCGAGCGACACCCACAGCAGGCGTTTCGCCGCGCCGATGGCAGGCAGGAACGAGCGCAGCAATCCCACGCCGATCAGGCTCGCGGGCGCGGCCCAGCGCAGCACGGCCGCGTAGTCGTCCACGCGCTGCGCGAGCGGCGCCGGCTCGCCGAGCGCGAGCAGGATCGGGCCCGCGAACGAGAGCATCGCGAACGCGGGCAGCGAGAGCAACAGCGCGAGCGCGAGGCCAGTCCAGTAGATGTGCGGCACATCGTCTTCGTTCTGCGCGCCGCGCGCGTGCGCCACGCTCACGCTCACCGAGCTCAGCACGCCCTGCAGCACCGTCACCACGACGAAGAACAGGTTCGCGCCGAGGCCGCCCGCCGCGAGCGCGTCGGCGCCGAGCGAGCCGAGCAGCACGGTGTCGGTCACGCTCATGGCCATCTGCGAGAGCTGGGCGATGGCGAGCGGCGCGGCAAGGCGCGCGGTGTCGGCGGCGTGGCGGGAGAGCGTGGGCGGCGCGATGGCGCGCGTGGCGAGGGTCGGTCGGGTCATGAAAGACAAGCGGCGCGAAATCTCGCGCCGCGCGGAACAGGGCGTTTAAAACAGGGCGTTTTTATGATGGGCTTTCTGCCAAAGCAGACAGCTTATTGCGGGATCACCCTATTGTCGATCAATAAGCCCATTTCTGGTGCAGTTTCTTTCAGTCCGCTTTTTAGTCCGGCTCGCGTATCGCAATGCGCGTATCGCCGAGCAGCACGACCTGGCCCGCGCGGATCTTGCAGGTCTTGCGCAACTCGACCTCGCCATCCACCTTCACGGCCCCGGAGGCGACGATCTGCTTGGCCGATCCGCCGCTGTCCGCGAGTCCCGTGATCTTCAGGAGGTTGTGCAGTTCGACGAAATCGCCGGTCAGCGTGAAATCGAGGTTGGGCATGGCGTGTGCAATCCGGGGGCGGGACAAAGTGCCGCGATGGGTGGAATCGAAGGGTTCGCATCATACGGCATGCGGTGCGCGTAACGCGCTGCCGGCGTCGTAGTCGAACTGTCAGAAAGTGAAACGTTCGGTAACGGTGGCGCTCTTCGGTGAACTTCACCCAAAAACGGCGTGTCCCTAAAAAGAGCCTGTCGTCCGGTGCGGTTGTGCCTGCAGTGTTTCACGGCAGGCTCCATCGAGCGGGGCGCGCCCGGCAGTCCGCTACGCCGGCCGCAGCACCCGGAACATAACTTCAGAGAGGATACGCCATGACCCAGATTCGCAAACTGCTGACCGGAGTCGCCCTGACGGCCTGCGCCGCGGCTTTCACCCACGGCGCGCTCGCGCAGGGCGCCGACCCGAATGCCCAGATGCCGCCGCAAGCACCGTCTCAGGCGCCCGCTGCCGCCGGAGTGGCGCAGCCGGCGCCTGCCCCGCAGAATCTGACCGCGCCGGGGCCCACCGATCCGCTCGTCCAGAAGCGCAACGCCAATGCCGAGGCGAACGCCCAGTATCGCGAGGCGAAGAAGGACGCGAAGTCGCAGTACAAGGCGCAGGTGCAGGACGCGAAGATCAACCGCAGGGCCGACCGCCAGGCGGCCGACCATGAAATGAAGAGCGAGATGCAGGGGCAGTCCGCGCAGCAGCCGGGCGGCAGCACCGAGCACTGAGCCGGGGCGGTTCTGTTGTTTTCGGCATAAATGCCGCCAGATCGCGTCGGGATCGGCGCTTGCCGGGGCGAGGTGTATGGATATACAGTATGCGTCGCCCCCCGATCCCTGACGCTCACTGCCGTGTCTACAGTAGTCGATCCCGCCGCCGTCGATCCCGATGCAGCCGCCTACCTCTCGAAGCTCAACGAGGCGCAGCGCGCCGCCGTCGAGCATGGCGGCACGGCGGCCTTCGCGCCGGGCGCGGCATTGCCGGCGCCGCTTCTGGTGATCGCCGGCGCTGGCTCGGGCAAGACCAATACGCTCGCGCACCGCGTCGCGCATCTCGTGGTCAACGGCGCCGATCCTCACCGCATCCTGCTGCTCACGTTCTCGCGCCGCGCCGCGCAGGAGATGACGCGCCGTGTCGGCCGCATCGCCGCGAGCGTGCCGGGCGCGGCCGCCGTGCTGGCGCAGGGACTCACGTGGGCCGGCACGTTTCACGGCATCGGCGCGCGCCTTCTGCGCGAATACGCCGGGCAGATCGGCCTGGCGCCCGCGTTCACGATCAACGACCGCGAGGATTCCGCCGACCTGATGAACCTCGTGCGCCATGAACTGGGGCTTTCGGCGAAGGAGAAGCGCTTTCCTTCGAAGAACACCTGCCTCGCGATCTATTCGCGCGTGGTCAACACCTCGGATCCGCTCGCGAACGTGCTGGCCCGTTCGTTCTCGTGGTGCCTCGAATGGGAACCGCAGCTCAAGACGCTCTTTGCCGGCTATGTCGACGCAAAGCAGAAGCAGAACGTGCTCGACTACGACGACCTGCTGCTCTACTGGGCGCACATGGCCGCCGAGCCCGCGCTCGCGGCCGATCTCGCGAGCCGCTTCGATCACGTGCTGGTGGACGAGTACCAGGACACCAACCGCCTGCAGGCGGCCATCCTGCTCGCGCTCAAGCCCGATGGGCGCGGCCTCACGGTCGTCGGCGACGACGCGCAGGCCATCTACTCGTTTCGCGGCGCGACGGTGCGCAACATTCTCGACTTTCCCGCGCAGTTCGACCCGCCCGCGCGCCAGGTCACGCTCGAGCGCAACTACCGGTCGACACAGCCTATTCTCGCGGCCTCGAATGCGGTGATCGACGCTGCCCGGGAGCGTTTCACCAAGAACCTCTGGAGCGAGCGGCCCTCGGCGCAGCGCCCGCGCCTTGTGAGCGTGGCCGACGAAGCCACCCAGGCGCGTTACGTCGTCGAGCAGATCCTCGCCGCGCGCGAGGAGGGCATGAAGCTCAGGCAGCAGGCCGTGCTGTTTCGCGCGGCGCACCACAGCGCGGCGCTCGAAATCGAGCTCGCGCGGCGCAACATCCCGTTCGTGAAGTTCGGCGGCCTGCGGTTTCTGGACGCCGCGCACGTCAAGGACGTGCTCGCCGTGCTGCGCTGGGCGGAGAACCCGCTCGACCGGGTGGCGGGCTTTCGCGTCGCGCAGTTGCTGCCGGGCGTGGGACCTGCAACGGCCGCGCGGCTGCTCGATCAGGTCGCCGCGTGCACGGGTGCCTGGCGCGCGGCCGAGGCGCTCGCCGCCTTCGCGCCGCCGCCGCGTGCCGCCGTCGACTGGGCCGCGTTCGCCGCGCTCATCGAGAACATCGGTGCGCGCTCGACACCGTGGCCCGCCGAGTTCGAGTGCGTGCGCCGCTGGTACGAGCCGCATCTGGAGCGCAACCACGAGGATGCGTCCGTGCGTCTTGCGGACCTGTTGCAGATGGAGAGCATCGCGAGCACCTATGCCTCGCGCGAACGCTTTCTCACCGAACTCACGCTCGATCCGCCCGACGCGACGAGCTCCGAATCGGCCGATCCGCTGCTTGACGAGGACTACCTGATTCTCTCGACGATCCATTCGGCGAAGGGGCAGGAGTGGCGCAACGTGTTCGTGCTCAACGGCGTGGACGGCTGCATTCCCTCCGATCTGGGCGCGGGCAGCGACGAAGAGCTCGAAGAGGAGCGGCGCCTGCTTTACGTGGCGATGACGCGTGCGAAGGAGGACCTGCATATCGTCGTGCCGCAGCGCTTCTACGTGCACAACCAGACGGCGCAGGGAGATCGCCACGTGTGGGCGTCGCGCACGCGTTTCATCGCGGCGGCCGCGCTGCCGCTCTACGAGTCGCGCGCCTGGCCGCCGGCGCCCGTCGTCAGCGCACCGAGCGCGGCGGGCCTTGCGGCCGCCGCGCAGGCGAAGATCGAGATTGGCGCGAAGCTCAGGAAGATGTGGGACTAGCAGCCCGGGCTGCGCGGGCTTGCAGCGCCGGAAGGGCCGGACGGGGCTGAAGAGCCTGAACCCGCCCGTCTCAGTTCGACTGGCGGCGCGGCTGGCTGCGCTGCGGCGGCACGAAGAAGTTGCGCAGCCACGCGGCGAGGCGCGTGAAAACGTCGTCGGGTTCCTCGACGAAGATTTCGGGCTTGAGCAGGCGCAGGTATTCCATGATCTGCTGCGCCTCCTGCTTCTGGAACACGCCGTGCGTGATCGCGAGCCGCAGCAGGCCGCGCAGTTCGCCCAGACGCTCGCGCGCCGTGCTGCCGGTGCTCGTCTCGCAGCCGATCTTCGCTTCGTAGATGCGCTGGCGCAGCGATTCGGAGAGGCGCCACGCGGGCGTCTGCATCTTCTCCTCGAGCGTCTGCATGTCCTCGACCGACGACTTGATCTGCGCCGCGAGCGGATCGATCAGTACCTGATCGCCCTGCGCTTCGTTCACGATCGCCGCCGCCCATTCGCGGCACTGCTTGGCGAGCTCCTCGGGCGTCCACTCGGGGCGCGAGGCAAAGCCGAAGCCGAACTCGCCGGCCTGACGCAGCAGGATCGAGACGACCTCCGGGAATTCCTTGTCGAGCGTGCGCTTGGCCCAGGCATACTGGCCGCCCGTCAACATGCGCTGCACCGCGTGTTCGGTGAGCGGCGTCATGTTGTCGAGCAGCTTCGCGCGCAGAAAGTCCTCGAATGAAGGCGTCGCGAACTGCGGGTCGAGCTTGAGCGACACGCGCAGAAAGGCGTCGAAGTCCTTGCGCAGCGACGCTACCGTTTCGTCCTTCAGGTTGAGGGTGATGTGCCCCATGTAGTTGCCCCGTGTGATCTTTGCCGCACTGCGCCGTGCCGGCAGTCTCCCGGCAAGGGGGACGCCGTGCGGCGCGGTGCGCCGCGTGCCCGCGCCGCCGGCCGCGAAGATACGCGGGCGGCGGCGCCAAAGCAGGCCATGACGGGATTAACGGCGCTCGGGGGGGAAACTTGAGAAGTGCCGCAGCATCGGGCCCTTTCTCGCTTTTTTAGCCGGTTGAGGCGGTTCCGGTGCACCACGGCGGGGCGTTGCGCGCCTCAGCGCAGCACCACGCCCTGCCAGAAAAAGAACACCCCAAGGCCGACCGCGATCGTCACGAGCGGACGCCGCGTGAGTACGCTCACCGCGATGGCGGCGAGCGCGCCCACCAGCTGCGGATTGCGCCACGTGAGCTCGGCGCCCTGGCCGTGCGGCGAGACGGCCATCGGCACGATGATCGCCGTGAGCACGGTCACGGGCACGAAGCCGAGCGCGGTGCGCACGAGCGGCGGGAAGACGAGCCGCTCGCCGAGCACGAAGACGACCGTGCGGATGAGCCAGGTAATGAGGGCCATGCCGAGAATGAGGACGACATAGTTCATTGCCGGGCTCCTGCGGCCGTATGCGGACCGGCGTGATTGTCGCCGTTGCGCGCAGTGGCGGGCGGCGCGTCGCGCGACGGGGCGGGCGCGCCGCCGGGTGTGCCCTTGCTGGATTCGCGGCGCGGCAGCGAGAGCGCCACACCTACCGCGACGCCCGCGAACACGGCGGCGAGCAGGCCGAGCTTGTACGGCCAGCCCTGCCAGAAGAAAGCGAGCGCGCCGGCGGTGACGGCCGCGGCCACGTAGCGCACTGCCACGAGCTGCGGCACCACGATGGCGATGAAGGTGGCGACCATCGCGAAGTCGAGCCCGAGCGACTGCAGGCCCGGGAACGCGGCGCCGAACAGCAGGCCGACGGCGGTCCAGATCTGCCAGTTCACGTACATCGCGACGCCCGAGCCGAGGAAGTGCCAGGGCGAGACGTCGTCGCCGGGCGGATGGCGGCGGAAGTGCGCCCACGCGACGGCGAAGACCTCGTCGGTGAGCAGGCCGCCCAGCACGAGACGCCAGCGCAGCGGCAGGTGCGAGACGTAGGGGGCGAGGGTCGCGCTATAGAGCACGTGGCGCAGGTTCACGACGAGCGTGGTCGCCCAGATCACGATGAAGCTCGCGTGCGAAGCGATCAGGCCGAGCGCGATGAACTGCGCGGAGCCCGCAAAAACGGCGAGCGACATCAGCTGGCCGTGCCAGGGCGCGAGCGGGCCCGACGTGACGAGCGTGCCGAAAATGACGCCGAAAGGCGCCGCGCCGACCATCATGGGGATCGTGTCGCGCGCGCCGGCGATGAACTCCTGGGAGCGGTTGGGATGGGTGGTCAAGCTGTCCTCCTGATACTGGGGGCAGCTTAGCGGGTGCGCGCCCGCCTGGCTTGTACGTTCTTGCGGCGCGCGGATCGATAAATCGGCTCAGGTCCCCTGCCAGCGTCCCGGCGGCACGCCGAACATGCGCCGGAAATGGCGCGTGAAATGGCTCTGGTCGGTGAAGCCGCTGGCGGCTGCGACATCGGCGACCGAGGCGCCCGCGCGCAGCGGCGCGAGCGCGCGCTGCAGACGCAACTGCGTGCGCCAGGCGTGTGGCGGCAGGCCGGTGGCCTGCGTGAAAAGCCGGGTGGCATGGAACGGCGAGAGGCCCACCGCCTCGGCCAGATCACCTACCCGCAGCGGCGTGGCGAGATCGGCGGCGAGCAGGGCTTTCATCGTTTCCACGCGTGGATCGTTCAGCGTCGGCCGCAGCGGTGCTTCGTGCGTGCGCGCATGGCGGGTGAGCAGGGCGGAAAGCGCATCGAGCAGGGCGCCTTCCACGAGCAGCAGGTCGCTGCCGGGGTTGTCGGGGCTGGCCGCCACCGAACCCGGGGCGTGCGGCGCGGCGCGAAGGGTGACCTGAGCGCCGGACGCCGCGCGCCGGCGGTCGGTATCGGCTTCGAGCAGCCGGTGCGCGCGGGACAGGCGCCGGGCGAGATCGGGATCGCGGATCACATCGGCGCCGAACCAGGGCAGCGGCTGCGTGCACCCGGCGATTTCGTCGGCGAGACCGTGCAGATAGTCGATCGGCACGTACATCACGCGATAGCGCCAGCCTTCGTCCACGGCGCGCGAGCCGGTGTGCAGCTCGCCCGGATTGATGACCGGCACGGTGCCCGCTTCGGCGACGTAGTGCGCGCCCCGGTAGCGATAGCACTCCGCGCCGTCCTCGATCACAGGAATCGCGTAGGCCTCGTGCCAGTGCGGCGCGAAGGTGTGCTCGTGATACTCGGCGGTGAGCAGATCCGCGCCGGGCAGGAGCGGCGTGCGCCAGTAGCGGGCGGAATCGCGGAAACGGCGGGCGGTCATGGCGGCAATGCAGTGGGCAAGGCAGTTGGCAATACGCTGGGCAATCCGGGCAGACGCCTCAGTGTAGCGCCGCGTTCAGCGCAGCGGGATCGTCGTGCCGGCCGGCACCGGTACGGCGGTGACGCTGTTCTTCGCGCTGCCGCTCACCACGCGGTCGCTGTAGGTCAGATAGACGAGGGCGTTGCGCTTCGCGTCCACCACGCGCACGACGTGCAGCGTCTTGAAGAGGAACGACATGCGCTCGTTGAACACGTCGTCCTGCTGCTTGAGCGGCCCGGTAAAGGCGATCTCACCGACCTGGCGGCAGGCGATGGAAGCTTCGGTGGGGTCTTCGGCGATGCCGAGCGTGCCTTTCACGCCGCCCGTGCGGGCGCGCGAGACGTAGCAGGTGACGCCTTTGACCTGCGGATCGTCGTAGGCTTCGACGACCACGCGGTCAGAACCGGTGAGACGGAAGTTGGTGTTCACGCTGCCGATCTGTTCGGCGTGGACGGTAGCCGTGGCGAGGGTGCCGGCGCACGCGAGGAGCGCGGCGAGTTTGTCGGTGGGTTTCATGCGGAGTCCGGAAGAGGGGGCTTATTGATCGGCGTGGCGGCCACTGTGTCATGTTCCGCTGCGCCTTGCTGCCGGACATAGTTCCGCATGAAGTCGCGCAGGAGTTGTGCGACGGTGCGATCGTGGGCTTTCGCTGCCGTGGCAAATTCGCTTTTCAGGGTTGCATCGACCCGGAAAGTAAAGGTTACGTCGCTCATGGCGCCACCCCAGATGTGTTACAGGGTAAGTACATCGTGAGTGCATCGTAGCACGGGTGGCAAAGCGGCAGCCGCAAGCGCGGGAGTGAGCAGAGCAGCAGAACGTGCTGCCGGAAAAGAAAAAAGGCGTTGCGCGGTTACGCGCAACGCCTTCGATTTTTGGCTCCCCGACCTGGGCTCGAACCAGGGACCTACGGATTAACAGTCCGGCGCTCTACCGACTGAGCTATCGGGGAACAGCACTACAGCAACTCTTCACTACATAAAAAAGCCCGTTGTGGTTAACGGGCTTTTGCGATTCTTTGGCTCCCCGACCTGGGCTCGAACCAGGGACCTACGGATTAACAGTCCGGCGCTCTACCGACTGAGCTATCGGGGATCAACAAAAGCAGAGAACGAGATTCTATGGGGCGCGGCGGGATCTGTCAACACCCGGGCGCCATCCCAAAAACAAATCCGCTTCGGGTGACGTGAGCCTCAGCGCGCCATCAATGTGTCGTCAGGGTGCAATCAGCGCGCCAAAAGCGCGAGCTTGTCCTTCACGTCCTTGAATTCGTCGGCTTCGGGCAGCGGCGCCTTGGTCTTGGTGATGCTGGGCCAGCCCTTCGCCAGTTCGGCGTTCAGGGCGGTGAAATGTTGCTGGTCGCCAGGCACGTCTTCTTCGGCGTAGATGGCGTTCACCGGGCACTCGGCCACGCACACGGCGCAGTCGATGCACTCGTCCGGGTCGATCGCGAGGAAGTTGGGACCTTCGCGAAAGCAGTCCACCGGGCACACATCGACGCAGTCGGTATAGCGGCACTTGATGCAGCTTTCGGTCACAACGTGGGTCATTCAGGCAGCTCCTGCAAGCTTTTGTATAGTGGGACGGCGTCTGGGCCAAAAACGTTATTGTAACTTAACGGGAATTTCCCCAGCGGGAGGCCCGCACGCGCGCTTATATCGTTTCGTGATTAGTTTATGGCGCCGCGCGGGTGCGCTTGCGGCGGGGTACAAGATTGTCCCCGCAAGCCGCACGGGCGTGCCCTCCGCGGCAGTGGCCGCGCGTGCATTCGGGTAACATGGCCGCACCGCCGACGCACACCGTCCGCGCGGCCCCGCGCGCCGCAGCCAGCCTGCCGGCGCGCCGGGTGGCGTGTACTGCGCGTGCCCACAGCGTCCTCCGAATGCAGTCCGGCTGCCTCATCATGATCATTACTTCGCTGCTCGATACCGATCTGTACAAATTCACGATGATGCAGGTGGTGCTGCATCATTTCCCCGCCGCGAGCGTGGAATACCGCTTCCGCTGCCGCACGCCGGACGTCGATCTGGTGCCCTACGTGGACGAGATCCGAAGCGAGATCCAGAAGCTCTGCCGGCTGCGCTTCTCCGAAGTCGAGCTCGATTACCTGCGCCGGCTGCGCTTCGTCAAAGGCGATTTCGTCGACTTTCTCGCGCTTTTCCATCTGAACGAGAAGTACATCACCGTCGCGCCTTCGCCGAAGAACAACGGCGAGATCGACATCGAGATCAAGGGCCCGTGGCTGCACACGATCCTCTTCGAGATCCCGGTGCTCGCCATCGTCAACGAAGTCTATTTCCGCAACACGCAGCATCACCCGCAGTACGACGAGGGCCGCGAGCGCCTGCGCCGCAAGATCGAGCTGCTCGGCGCGAAGCCAGAATTCGCCGACTGCAAGATTGCCGACTACGGCACGCGCCGCCGCTTTTCGAAGCGCTGGCACGAGGAGGTGATCCTCACGCTCAAGGAGGATCTGGGCGAGCAGTTCACGGGCACGAGCAACGTGTATTACGCGATGAAGCACAATCTCACGCCGCTCGGCACCATGGCGCACGAGTACCTGCAGGCGTGCCAGGCGCTCGGCCCGCGCCTGCGCGACTCGCAGATCTACGGCTTCGAGATGTGGGCCAAGGAGTATCGCGGCGACCTCGGCATCGCGCTCTCGGACGTGTACGGCATGCGGGCCTTCCTGCGCGACTTCGACATGTACTTCTGCAAGCTCTTCGACGGCGCGCGCCACGATTCGGGCGATCCGTTCGAATGGGGCGAGCGCCTCCTCAAGCACTACGAGGACAACCGCTGCGATTCGCGCACGAAGACGATGATTTTCTCGGACGCGCTCGACATCCCCAAGGTCCTGCGGCTTTACGAGCGCTTCGGCAAGCGCTGCCGGCTGGCATTCGGCGTCGGCACCAATCTCACCAACGACCTCGGTTACCAGCCGCTGCAGATCGTGATCAAGATGGTCCGCTGCAACGGCCAGCCCGTCGCCAAGCTCTCCGATTCGCCGGGCAAGAACATGTGCGACGACAAGGCTTATCTCGCCTATCTGCGTCAGGTGTTCGGCATCGAGCAGCCCACCGAAGAGGAATGCGCGGGCAAATAACGCGCGGCGCTCGCGAAATGCACGAAGCGGGGCGGGCGACCGTGGGTGTTCGGTGGGGTGTTCGGTGGGGTGTTCGGTGGGGTATCCAGCGAGGTGTCCAGGTATAATCGGCGCGACGCCCCGCCCGTGCACGATCCCGTGCATATCGGGCTTTTCTGTCACGCAACGAGGACCGCTCATGGACACCACGGCCGCCCGCCGCAGCATACTCGCTCGC
The DNA here is from genome assembly GCF_905220215.1 of Paraburkholderia sp. J12. Lineage (NCBI taxonomy): Bacteria > Pseudomonadati > Pseudomonadota > Betaproteobacteria > Burkholderiales > Burkholderiaceae > Paraburkholderia > Paraburkholderia sp. J12. The sequence continues at coordinate 969,509 of NZ_CAJMZC010000001.1, read as the reverse complement.
ATCCGCGCGGCCCAGGGGCGCGAGGCGACGCCCGCCGCGTCCGAGCGCGAAGCGGTGGCCGACTATCTCGCGCGTCATCCGCAAGGCCCGCGGCCGCCGCTCGAAGGCGACCTCGTCGCGCGCTTCGTGCGCGAAGCGCAGAAGATGTCCACTACTGTCGACGAAGTCGAAGGCCTGGCCGCGGTGCCCGCCGCCGCACAGCGCTATCTGGCCGAACGCGGCCTGTCGATGCAGGCCGTCGCCTGGGCCACGCTCGCCTCGCTCGACTGGGCCTCGGCAGGTTTGTCGGTGGCGTTTCGCAAGCCCGAAGATCGCGATCTCGTCGGCCTCACCGGCTGCTTCTGCGCGACCGCCGAGACCGGCACGCTCGTGTTGCTCTCGAGCCCGGATACCTGGGCTTCGGGCGCGCTCCTGCCGGAAACGCACATCGCCGTCGTGCCCGCTTCGCGCATCGTCGCGGGCCACGAAGACGCCTTCGCGCTGATCCGCGCCGAGCGCGGCGAACTGCCCCGCGCGGTCAATTTCGTCTCGGGGCCGTCGCGCACCGGCGATATCGAGCAGACCATCATTCTCGGCGCGCACGGTCCGTATCGCGTGCATGTCGTCGTCGTGCATGGCGCGTGAGCGTCTTGCTGCGCCCAGCAGCAGGCAAGCGGCGATGACGGCACCGCGCGGCGTGCAGGCGCTGCGCCGCTTCGGCATCACGGCGGCGCTCGCACTCGTGCCCGCGTGCGCCCATGCCGAGGGCGTGGACGGTGCCACGCTTCCCGTCACCTGGGGGCTGCCGTTCGCGGGCATGCTGCTTTCGATTGCGCTTTATCCGATGTTCGCGCCCGCGTTCTGGCACAGGCATTTCGGCAAGATCGCCGCGGCCTGGGCGCTTGCGTTCCTGCTGCCGTTTGCCGCCACCCACGGCGTGGCCGCCACCTGGCCGATGTTTCTGCACGCGCTGATCGACGAGTACATACCGTTCATCGTCCTGCTCGGCTCGCTTTATACGATCGCGGGCGGCATCTGCGTGTACGGCAACCTGCGCGGCTCGCCGCGCACGAACACCGCGATCCTCGCGCTCGGCACGCTGCTCGCGAGCTTCATGGGCACGACCGGCGCGGCCATGCTGCTGATTCGACCGCTCTTGCGCGCAAACGACAACCGGCGCCACAACGTTCACGTCGTCGTGTTCTTCATTTTTCTCGTGGCGAACGCGGGCGGCATGCTCACGCCGCTCGGCGATCCGCCGCTCTTCCTCGGCTTTCTCAACGGTGTGAGTTTCTTCTGGACTACGCAGCATCTCGTGCTGCCCATGCTGTTCGTCTGCGGCGTGCTGCTTGCGCTCTTCCATGCGCTCGATACGTGGTTCTTCCGCCGCGAGGACGAGAGGCGCGACGCGTTGCTCGATCCCACGCCCGACACGGGGCGTCTTGCCGTGGGCGGCAAGCTCAACTTTCTGCTGCTGGCGGGCGTGACGGGTTTCGTGCTGCTGAGCGGCGTGTGGAAGCCGGGCATCGCCTTCATGGTTTCAGGCGCGCGCGTCGAGCTGCAGAACCTTGTGCGCGACGCGGGCCTCGTCGCTCTCGCGCTCGTCTCGCTCGCGCTCACGCCGCGCGCGGTGCGCGCCGCCAACGACTTCAACTGGGCGCCGATCGCCGAAGTCGCGAAGCTCTTCGCGGGCATCTTCGTGACGATCACGCCGGTCATCGCGATCCTGAAAGCGGGCGAGGCGGGCGCGTTTGCCGGCCTCATCCATCTCGTGAACGAGGCGCCGGGCCGCCCCGACGACATCATGTACTTCTGGGCGACGGGGCTTCTTTCGTCCTTTCTCGACAATGCGCCCACCTGGCTCGTGTTCTTCAACCTCGCGGGCGGCGACGCCGCGACGCTGATGACGACCGGCGCGAAGACGCTCGCCGCGATCTCGGCGGGCGCGGTGCTGATGGGCGCGAACACCTATATCGGCAATGCGCCGAATTTCATGGTCAAGGCGATAGCGGAGTCGCGCGGCGTGCGCATGCCGGGCTTCTTCGGCTATCTTGGCTGGTCGTGCACGATACTCGTGCCGGTCTTTCTCGCGGCGACCTGGCTCTTTTTCGCGTGAGCGTGCGCAACCGAACCTGAAGTGGAGAGCAACGATGCAGAAGATTCTCGTGGCGCGGCCGATCTTTCCCGACGTGATCGACCGGCTCAAGCAGTATTTCGACGTCGACTGGAACACCGGCGACGCGCTTCCCGCCGACGAGCTCGCGCGGCGCCTCGCCGACAAGGACGGCGCGCTCACGGCCGGCGACCCGATCACGGCGGCCACGCTCGCGGCCGCGCCGCGGCTGCGCGCCGTGGCCAATATGGCGGTGGGCTACAACAACTTCGATATGGCCGCGTTCAACGCGGCGAACGTGCTCGGCACCAACACGCCCGACGTGCTCAACGAAACCACGGCCGATTTCGGCTGGGCGCTCATGATGGCGGCCGCGCGCCGCATTGCCGAGTCGGAGCATTTCCTGCGCGCGGGCAAGTGGGGGAAATGGTCCTACGACATGTTTCTGGGCCCGGACATCTATGGTTCTACGCTCGGCATCGTGGGCATGGGCCGCATCGGCCAGGCGATCGCACGGCGCGCGCAGGGCTTCAACATGCGCGTGATCTATCACAACCGCTCGCGCGTGGCGCCCGCCATCGAGGCCGAACTGAACGCGGAATACCGCACGAAGGAAGCGCTTTTGCGCGAGGCCGATCACGTGGTGCTGGTGCTGCCCTATACGGCCGGGAATCATCACACGATCGGCGCCGCCGAACTCGCGCTGATGAAGCCGACTGCCACGCTCACTAACATCGCGCGCGGCGGCATCGTCGACGATGCGGCGCTGGCCGAGGCGCTGCGCGAGCACCGCATCGCGGCGGCCGGCCTCGACGTGTTCGAGGGCGAGCCGAAGGTGCATCCGGCGCTGTTGACGGTGCCCAACGTCGTGCTCACGCCGCACATCGCGAGCGCGAGCGAAGCGACTCGCCGCGCCATGGCGAACCTCGCCGCCGACAACCTCATCGCCGCACTCGGCGAGGGGCCGCGCGCGGGCAGGCCGCCCAATCCGATCAATCCTGACGTCATGGGGAAAGCCCGTTCATGAGTGAGCTGCTGTTGATGTCGATCGCGACGCTGCTGCTCGCGATCGCCCTGGTCATCGCCCTCGTGGTGCTCGTGCGCGCGCGCCGCGGCGAGGAAACCGAAGCGGTGCACGAGCTGCGCGAAGCGCTCGACGGCCTGAGCGACCGCGTCGCCGCGGCGAACGATACCCAGGCGCGCGCGGCCGAGCGCATCGAGCGCGAACTGCGCAACGAGATTGCGCGCACGGCGCAGGCGTCGCGCAGCGAGTTCGGCGGCGGCTTCGCGCAGGTGCAGCAGGCGCTGGCCTCGCACCTCACGAGCATCGCGACGGTGCAGAACAACCAGATCGACGGTTTCGCGCAGCAACTCGTCAAGCTGACCGAGACCAACGCGCAGCAGCTCGAAGCGGTGCGCCAGAGCCTGCAGCAGCAGGCCCAGCAGGCGCGCGACGAGCAGGGCGCCGCGCTGCGCCACTTCGGCAGCCTGCTCGCGCAACAGCTCGCCCAGCTCACCGAGGCGAACGACCGGCGCTTTGCCGAAGTGCGCGCTACGCTGGAGCAGCGCCTGAAGGACATCGAGGCGAACAATGCGGCCAAGCTCGAAGAGATGCGCCGCACTGTCGACGAGAAGCTTCACGCCACGCTCGAACAGCGCCTCGGCGAGTCGTTCAAGCTCGTGTCGGACCGGCTTGAACAGGTGCACCGGGGACTCGGCGAAATGCAGACGCTGGCCGCGGGCGTCGGCGACCTGAAGAAGGTGCTCACGAACGTGAAGACGCGCGGCACGTGGGGCGAGGTTCAGCTCGAAGCGCTGCTCGAGCAGATGCTCACGCCCGACCAGTACGCGAAGAACGTGGCGACGGTGCCGAAGAGCAACGAGCGCGTCGAGTTCGCCATCCGCCTGCCTGGACGCGGCGCGGGCGAGGGCGCGGACGGCACGGCTGCGCCGGTGTGGCTGCCCGTCGATGCGAAATTCCCCCGCGAGGACTACGAGCGCCTGATCGATGCGCAGGAGCGTGCCGACGTCGCGGCGATCGAAGAGGCGGGCCGCGCGCTGGAGGCGCGCGTGCGGGCCGAGGCGCGCACGATTGCGGAGAAGTATGTGGCGCCGCCGCACACCACCGACTTCGCGCTGCTGTTCCTGCCGACCGAGGGGCTCTACGCGGAGATCCTGCGCCGCCCCGGCTTGACCGATCTATTGCAGCGTGACTTCCGCGTGACGGTGGCGGGGCCGACCACGTTGACGGCGCTGCTCAACAGTCTGCAGATGGGCTTCCGGACGCTCGCGATCGAGCGCCGTTCGAGCGAGGTGTGGCAGGTGCTGGGCGCGGTGAAGACGGAGTTCGGTAAGTTCGGCGACGTGCTTGCGAAGACGAAGTCGCAACTGGAGACGGTGACGCGCTCGATCGAAGCCGCCGAGGTGCGCACGCGCGCTATGAACCGCAAGCTGCGCGATGTGGAGGCGCTGCCGGGCGAGGAAGCGACGGATCTGCTCGGCGACACGCTGCGCAATGGCGCGGGCGACGAATAGGACGCCTGCCAGGCGCCTTCGCGATATCCGCTGAACTCGCCAGAACGCAACGGGCCGCCTGCATTGTCATGCAGGCGGCCCGTTTCATCTGGGAGCGTGCCAGGGAACGCTACGCGGTCGCGCTCAGGCCGGCTGCTCAGCCGGCGCGGCAAGGCGCTCCAGGGCGTCGCCCGTCATGCGCACCACGCGCCATTCGGGCAGCACGGCTGCGCCCAGCTTTTCATAAAAGCCGATGGCCGGCTGGTTCCAGTCGAGCACCGTCCACTCGAAGCGTGCGCACTGGCGCTCGACGGCGATCGCAGCAAGTGCGCGCAGCATCGCCGTGCCGAGGCCCGTGCCGCGCTGCGAAGGCTGCACGTAGAGGTCTTCGAGATAGAGCCCGCGGCGCGCAAGGAAAGTCGAATAGTTGTGGAAGAAGAGCGCATAGCCGACGATCCGCCCTGCGTCTTCCGCCACCAGCGCTTCCGCTGCCGGACGCGCGCCGAAGAGCGCGTCGGCGAGGCCCTCGGGCGTGCCCGTGAACAGATGCGTGAGCTTTTCGAACTCGGCCAGCTCGTACATCAGCGCGTGCACCGCAGCGACGTCGGCGGGCGTGGCCGCGCGGATCGTTGCGGCCATTACGCTTCCTCCGGCACGTCCGACAAATGGATTTCGATGCCGCCGAAGCGCGATGCGACCCAGTTGTAGGCGTGGCAGGCGATCCACAGCAGGATGAAGCCGACGATCGCATTGAGCAGCAGCGCGCTGAAGATCGTCGAAAGCTCGACCGAGCCGTAGCGCACGAACGCGACGAGCACGCCGAGCAGCACGATCGGCACGCTGAACGTCAGATACACGAGGATGAGCGCCTTGGCGGTCTGCCCCGCGGCAATGAACGAGATCTGTTTTTTCATGTGAGTCGGTCCGTATGACGTGGTGGACGTAGCGAATGTGACGGTGGCTGAAAGGCGCGGGCCCGTGCTAGACGAGTCCGTCGAAAAGCATGATGTCGACGGCGTCGCCGGCGTCGAGATCGGCGGTCTCATGGGCGAGCACGATAAAGCAATTTGCCTCGCTCATGGTGCTGAGCGCGCCGGAACTTTGCGAACCGGTCGGCGCGACGCGCCACTGGCCGTCGCCGCCCCGGTGCGCCAGGCCGCGCTGGAATTCGGTGCGGCCCGGGCGTTTCTTCACCGGCGCTTCGCAGCGCGCCGGGATCAGCGGCACCGGCTGCGGCGCGGCGCCGGCCATGGCGAGCAGGGCCGGGCGCACGATCTGGTAGAACGTCACCATGGTCGCGACCGGGTTGCCCGGCAAGCCGAAGAGGAGCGCCGCGTGCCCCGCGCCGGGCGTGCCGCCCGACCAGATGCGGCCGAACGCGAGCGGCCGGCCGGGGCGCATGGCGAGACCCCAGAACGCCACGTCGCCGAGCTTTTGCAACTGGGTGCGCGTAAAGTCCGCCTCGCCGACCGACACCCCGCCCGAGGTCAGGACGACGTCCGCGCGCTCGGCGGCGAGCTTGAGCGTTGCGGCGAGCGCGGCCGGTTCGTCGCGCACCCGACCCAGGTCGATGGCCTCGACGTCGAGCCGCTTGAGCATCGCGCCGAGCGTGTAGCGATTGCTGTCGTAGATGCAGCCCGCATCGAGCGTCTCGCCCGGCGAGCGCAATTCGTCGCCGGTCGAAAAGTAGGCCACGCGCAGGCGCTGCTTCACTTCGACATCGGTGAGCCCGAGCGAGGCGAGAAGGCCAATGTCGGAGGCGCGCAGCACGCGCCCGGCGTGGAGCGCCACGCTGCCTCTCGCGAGATCCTCGCCGCGGCGTCGGCGGTTCGCGCCGCGCGCGACGGCTTGCGCCGCGAACGCGATATGGCCGTCGTCGGGGTTGCTGCGCTTCACGTGCTCCTGAGGCACGACGGTGTCGCACCCTGCGGGCATCGGCGCGCCGGTCATGATGCGCACGCACGCGTTTCGGGCGATCGCGCCCGTGTAGGGATGCCCCGCGAAGGCCTTGCCCGCGACGTTCAGCGTCAACGTTTCTGCCTCAGGCCCGCGCGGGGTTTCGAGCACGGCGCCGTCGAATGCGTAGCCGTCCATCGCCGAATTGTCGTGCGCGGGCACGTCGATCGGCGAGATTACGTCCGCCGCGAGCACGCGCGTGAGCGCATCGGCCAGCGGCACGCGTTCGCTCGCCGCGAGCGGCGTCACCCACTGGAGCACGATGGCCTGGGCGGCGCTGACGGGCAAGGCTTGAGGATCGTAGCGGGTGACGCAACCGGACAAAGTGTTAAGCGTGGTCATCGGGTGGAGAAGCGTCGCATCCGCACGGATGGGTGCGGCGGGTGTCCTGGTGGACAGGCCTTGAGACGATGGGCGGACAGTGGCCGGTGGACTGCTCGCGCGCTACGCGCGGTCGAAGTCGGCGAGTTCCTGCAAGGAGTTGATATTGTAAAACGCACGCTCGTCGGCAAAGGCCACTTCGGCCGCCCTGTGGCGCGCGTACCACGCGCGCACCTTGCGCTCGCCGGCCTCCAGAAAGGCGGCGAGGTCGTCTGCGAGCGACGTGCGCAGCAGCACGAAGACGGGGTGCAACGAGACCTCGCCTGCCGCATTCGCGGTGGTGACGGTGGCGATGTCGGCGTGTTCGGCAAGCGCCGCTGCGGCGAGGTGCGCGGCGAGATCGGCGGGCAGCCACGGCGAATCGCAGGGCGCGGCGAGCAGCCACTCGGTGCGGGCTGCCCTGAGGCCCGCGAGCAGTCCGGCGAGCGGGCCCGGAAAACCCGGGAGCGTATCGGCGAGCACCTGGGCGTGCCACGGCGCGCCGAGCGCGGCGTAGGTCTCGGGATGGCGGTTCGCGCTGATCGCGAGTGCGCCGACCTGCGGCGCGAGGCGCTCGAGCACGTGTGCCGCGAGCGGCCGGCCTTGCAGGCGTTGCAGGCCCTTGTCGGCGCCGCCCATGCGCTGGCCGCGTCCGCCTGCGAGCACGAGACCCGTGATGGCGGCGGCGGGCAGAATGGTGGACATGGTTTTCCGGACGGGCAGGGTGGCAGGCGTCGGTGGCGTATCAGCCGCCGATATAGGACATCTCGATGCGGCGTGCTTCGGGCGCCGTGTCGGCTGGCACGGCGGCGCTGCCGCGCAATTGCGAGTAGCGGTCGGCGCGGCCTGCCCAGATCCGCGCAATGGCGGTCGAGATGGCGTCGTCGCTTGCGCCGTTGCGCACGATCGTGCGCAGGTCGTAGCCCATCGATGCGAACAGGCACAGGTACAGCTTGCCCTCCGTCGAAAGGCGCGCGCGCGTGCAGTTGCCGCAAAAGGCGCGCGTCACGCTGGAAATCACGCCGATTTCGCCGGCGCCGTCGGCGTAGCCCCAGCGCTGCGCGGTCTCGGCGGCGCTATGGGGTTCGAGCGGCACGAGCGGAAAGTGTTCGGCGATACGCGCGACCACGTCCGCCGAAGGCAGCACCTCCGTCATGTTCCAGCCGTTCGAGGTGCCCACGTCCATGTATTCGATGAAGCGCAGCGTCACGTCCGAGCCGCGGAAATGCCGTGCCATCGGCACGATCTCGGCGTCGTTGGTACCGCGCTTGACCACCATGTTGACCTTGAGGGGCGCGAGGCCGACGGCCTGCGCCGCTTCGATGCCGTCCAGCACGTCGGCGACTGCGAAGTCGGCGTCGTTCATGCGGCGAAAGAGGGTGTCGTCGAGCGCGTCGAGGCTCACCGTCACGCGCGTGAGGCCCGCGTCGCGCAACGCGCGCGCCTTGCGGGCGAGCAGCGACCCGTTGGTGGTGAGCGTGAGGTCGAGCGGCTCGCCGTCGACCGTGCGCAGTGTCGCAAGACGCTCGATCAGGAATTCGATGTTCTTGCGCAGGAGCGGCTCGCCGCCGGTCAGGCGGATTTTCGTGACGCCCTGTGCGACGAACAGCCGCGCGAGACGCTCGATTTCCTCCAGCGACAGCAGCGCGGCGTGGGGCAGGAACTGATAGTTCTTGTCGAATACCTCGCGCGGCATGCAATACACGCAGCGGAAGTTGCAGCGGTCCGTAACCGAGATGCGCAGGTCGTGCAAAGGCCGCGCGAGCGCGTCCACCACCTCGCCGGATGGCGGGCGCACGGCGGCGCCGGCTGCCTCGGGAGGCAGCGTGCGGGCATCGGCAACGGGAATGACGCGTCGGGACATGGTGGCAATGTAAGCGTATGGAATCGATTTTAGCCGAACCCCGACCCGGCCATAGGCCTGGGTGAACGCTGATATATCAAAAAAAAGCCCGCCGATATGGCGGGCTTCAGGTTGCTGACCCTCGGACCGGGCAGGGCGCGGGCCTCAAGCCCGCGCCCCTCCAGTCTGGCCTGGCCTTACTGCGCCGGGCGTTGGGTTTCGACCTGCTGCATCGGCGTCGGATCGACCGGCGGCAGCGCCTTGCGCTCGCGCGGCACGCGGGCCGGCTTCACGATCAGCGCGGCGGCGGCCTGGGCGGCACGCAGCTTGTCGCCGTCGGTGTTGACCCAGACGAGGCCGGCGGCAGCCAGCATCGGTGTCAGCGTGTCGGGCGTGAGCGCGGCCGGGCGGGCAGCTGCCTGCACCGGAGCCGGCGTCGCGGGTTCGACCGCGGCCGGTGCGGCGGCGGCTTGCACCACCGGCTCGGCGGCTTGTACCGGCGCAACGGCTTGCACCGGCGCAACGGCTTCCACGGCTGCCGGGGCTTCCACGCGGTCTTCGCGGGCTGCGGGTGCTTCGGCCTGGACCGGGGCCACCGCTGCAGGCTCTGCCGCAGGGGCAGTCTCGACAACCGGGGCCGGTTCCGCTGCAACCGGCGCTGCCGGAGCAGCCGCGACCGGCTCGACGATCGCCGCAACCGGTGCCGGCTCGACAGCTTCGACCACGGGCGCAGCCGCTTCAACCGGTGCGATCGTCTCGATGTGCGACTCGACGTGGGTGGCGATCACCTGTTCGGTTTCCGGCAGCGCGGTCACGACCACGGTCTCGGTGGCCACGGCGTGCACGACAGCTTGTGTCGATTGCGCTTCGGCGCGGACTTCCTCCGCTTGCAGAACGACGGGGGCGACGGGGGTGACGACGGGAGCCGCGCTCTCCGCTGCAACCGGTGCGATTTCCTCGACGTCCGCACCGCCTTCCAGCGTGTCTTCGGCGCTCGCGCCAGCCACGCCTTCGGCTTCGCGCTCGCGACGACCGCCACGGCGGCCGCGCCGGCGGCGGCGGCGTTCCTCGCCCTCACGCGCGGTGCCAGCGTCTTCGTCGCCCACACCGGCTGTGACGCCTTCCGCCGTTACCGCGCCCACGTTTTCGACGCTGGCGGCGTCGAGGCGCGCTTCCTGTGCCTCGGCGGCTTCTGCCTGTTGCGGACGACGGCGCTCACCGCGCTCGCCTCGTTCGCGGCGCTCGCCGCGTTCACCACGCTCCTGGCGCTCGCCGCGCGGCGCGCCGGCTTCCGCCTGCTCGCTGCGCTGCTCACCCCGCTCCACGCGTTCGATGCGCTGCTCGCGTGGTTCGCGTTCGGCACGGCTCTCGCGAGCTTCACGGCCTTCGCGTCCCTCACGGCCTTCGCGCCCATCGCGTCCCTCGCGGGCTTCGCGCGGCGCACGGCCTTCGCGGCCCTCGCGTCCTTCACGAGCCTCGCGCGGCTCGCGTTCCTCACGGCGTGCCGACGGCTGGCCGGCGCGTGCGGCTCCCGCGGCTTCGCCACGGCCCGCTGCATCGCGGCCGCCTGCGCGGCGGTTGCGGTTGCGATCGCCGCCGCTGCCGGTCGCGGCCTTTTCGCCGCGCTCTGCGCGCTCACCGCGCGCTTCGCGGGCCGGACGGCCTGCCTTGTCCTGCGCGACCGGTGCGGGTGCGGCAACCGGGGCCGGCGCGCCGCCGAAGAGACGCTTGATCCAGCCGAAGAAACCGCCGCCGGCTGCCGGCGCCGCTGCAACCGGCACCGGCGTGACTTCGACGGGTTTGGCCGCCGCGCTCGGGGCCGGACGCTCGGGCGTGATGCCCTTCACGGCGGCTTCCTGCTTGGGCTTGGCTTCGGCCGTGCGCTTGCTGTAGCCGGTTTCCGATTCGAGCTCGCGAGCCGCTTCCTCGGCCATCTTCCAGGAGGCGCGCGGATCGTCGAGGCGCGCGTCGTCGTGACGCAGGCGCTCGAGCTTGTAGTGCGGCGTTTCGAGGTGCTTGTTCGGGATCAGGACGACGCCGACCTTGAAGCGCGACTCGATCTTGTTGATTTCCGAACGTTTTTCGTTGAGCAGGAAGGCGGTCACTTCGACCGGCACCTGGCAGTGGATCGCCGCGGTGTTTTCCTTCATCGCTTCTTCCTGGATGATGCGCAGGACCTGAAGCGCCGACGATTCGGTATCGCGGATGTGACCCGTGCCGTTACAGCGCGGGCAGGTGACGTGGCTGCCTTCCGAAAGAGCCGGGCGCAGGCGCTGGCGCGAGAGCTCCATCAGGCCGAAGCGCGAGATCTTGCCCATCTGCACGCGGGCGCGGTCGTGGCGCAGCGCGTCTTTGAGGCGCTGCTCGACTTCGCGCTGGCTCTTGGCCGACTCCATGTCGATGAAGTCGATCACGATCAGGCCGCCCAGGTCGCGCAGACGCAGCTGGCGCGCCACTTCGTCGGCGGCTTCGAGGTTGGTGCGCGCGGCGGTTTCCTCGATGTCGGCGCCCTTGGTCGCGCGCGCCGAGTTCACGTCGATGGCGACGAGCGCCTCGGTGTGGTCGATCACGATCGCGCCGCCCGAGGGCAGCGGCACCGTGCGCGAGTACGCCGTCTCGATCTGGTGCTCGATCTGGAAGCGCGAGAAGAGCGGCACGTCGTCGTGGTACCGCTTCACCTTGTTGACATTGTCCGGCATCACGATATCCATGAAGGCGCGCGCCTGGTCATGGATCTCGGTGGTGTCGATGAGGATTTCGCCGATGTCGGGCTGGAAGTAGTCACGGATCGCGCGGATCACGAGGCTCGATTCCAGATAGATCAGCATGGGCTGGCCCGACTGGCCGGCCTGCGAAGCGGCCTCGATGGCGCGCCACAGTTGCAGCAGGTAGTTCAGGTCCCACTGGAGCTCTTCGGCGGAGCGGCCGATGCCGGCCGTGCGCGCGATGATGCTCATGCCGTCCGGCAGTTGCAGCTGCGCCATGGTTTCGCGCAGTTCCTGACGATCGTCCCCCTCGATGCGGCGCGACACGCCGCCGCCGCGCGGGTTGTTCGGCATGAGGACGAGGTAGCGGCCGGCGAGCGAGATGAAGGTGGTGAGCGCCGCGCCCTTGTTGCCGCGCTCTTCCTTCTCGACCTGGACGATGAGTTCCTGGCCTTCCCTGAGGGCGTCCTGGATGCGCGCGCTGCGCATGTCCACGCCTTCGCGGAAATACTGGCGGGCGACTTCCTTGAACGGCAGGAAGCCGTGGCGGTCTTCGCCGTAGTTGACGAAACAGGCTTCGAGCGACGGCTCGATGCGGGTCACGATCCCCTTGTAGATATTGCCTTTGCGCTGTTCGCGCCCGGCGGTTTCGATGTCGATGTCGATCAGCTTCTGTCCATCGACGATGGCGACGCGCAGTTCTTCCTGCTGCGTCGCGTTGAACAGCATTCGTTTCATTGAACGGCTCCAGAGCGGCTTCGCGCGCGGCCCGTCGCGGCGCCGGGCAACAGGGCCGGGCGGCACGGGGCGGGCAGCGGCATGCCGCACCTTATCGTGTTGTCACAAGCACGCGGGAGCAGGAACGATGGCGGGGAGAATTGCCTGGATTGCGCCCAGCCGGGTCGTGCGCAGTAAAAAACTGCGACGCCCGGGCGGGCGGCGGGGCTCATGCGAATACGGCTTCAACAAGCGGCACGACTCGCCGCGGGAGCGCGACGGCGCGTTTTTCCTGCGCTTCCAATCCGTTTGCCGGGGGCTGGGTGCGCGATGCGAGGCATCGCTGTGCCGAAAACGCACTACCACAGCAGGCATCGACCGCAGCGGCGAACCGCGCGCGCTGCTGGCCGGATCAGGTTCGCGGCCGCAGGTATCCAACCAGCCGCGCACGGGAAGCTTTCAGGTTACGCCCGTCTTCCCCCTCGGGGTGTCTCGCCACTTTTGACGTCGCCATGTCCTGCACGTTGCACAGGACGCTTCGGGCGCTCGCCGTATTTCGCCACCAGCGCGTCCTCTCGCCGGTCGCCTCGACCGCGCGGCGGGACTCGCCGGATGAATTCTTTATACCAACCTTCCGTTACCGTCGGAGTCCGTTTCCGACCGAACGTGCCTGTGGGCGCCGTCCCTGCCGATGCGGATTTCCGTGCGTGCAACTCGTTGCTTCTCTACTTTCAGGGCAAGCAACACGCCCCGGGCGCAAGTAAAATAACGGTTTATCGCTTGCAGCCTGCGCACGCAGCGCGGTCTTCGGACTTCCCGGAGCTTTTGGCCGTTCGGTCCACCGTCGCGCGAGCGCTGGGCAAATTATATTCAGAATGAAAGGGTTAGGCAAAATATCCCAGAATCAGGTCGCAAGCGACCAGGTTTCTTTCGTCGAAATCGACGAGAGTTCGGCCGGTCAGCGCATCGACAATTTCCTTTTGCGCGTCTGCAAAGGCGTGCCCAAAAGCCATATCTACCGGATCCTGCGCAGCGGCGAAGTGCGCGTGAACAAGGGCCGGATCGATGCCCAATACCGGCTCGCGGAGGGCGACGTGGTGCGCGTGCCGCCCATCCGCACCGCGCAGTCGAACGCTCCCGAGCAGGCTGCCCACGTGCCGCCCGGGCAATTCCCGGTGCTCTACGAGGACGAAGCGCTTCTCGTGATCGACAAGCCGGCCGGCGTGGCCGTCCACGGCGGCAGCGGCGTGGCGTTCGGCGTGATCGAGCAGTTGCGCGAAGCGCGGCCGCACGGCAAATTCCTCGAACTGGTGCACCGGCTCGACCGCGAGACCTCCGGCATCCTCATGCTGGCCAAGAAGCGCGCCGCGCTGGTGGGCCTGCACGAGCAGATCCGCGAAAATCGCATGGACAAGCGCTACTACGCGTGCGTTCATGGCGACTGGGCGGCCGACTGGGGGCGCCGCCGGGCCGTGAAGGAGCCGCTGCACAAGTTCCTGACCCCGGAAGGGGAGCGCCGCGTGCGCGTGCAGCCGGACGGCCTGCCGTCGCATACGGTCTTCAACCTCGTCGAGCGTTGGCCGGAGTACGCCTGGCTCGAGGCCGAACTGAAGACCGGGCGCACGCACCAGATTCGCGTGCATCTGGCGCACCTCGGTCTGCCGATCGTCGGCGACGCCAAGTACGGCGACTTCGCGCTGAACAAGGCGCTCGCACGGCAAGGGGCGGACCCCGGCATCAAGCGCATGTTCCTGCATGCGTACCGGCTCAAGCTCGCGCATCCGATCACGGGCGAGACGTTGCAGTTCGAGGCGCCGCTGCCCGCCGAATGCCGGCGCTTCGTGGAGTCCCTGCGCGCGCAGCGCGAGGGGGGCGAGCGCAACGAACCACAGGGCGATGGTGCGGGCAGATCCGCCGCAGAATCCGACTAGAAGCCCCGACTGGACCGACACTGTTTGGAGAAGGACCGCATGGCCCGAGAGCAATTTGACCTGATTGTGTTCGACTGGGACGGTACGCTGATGGACTCGACCGCCCACATCACCCGCAGCATCCAGGCGTCGTGCCGCGACCTGGGCTTGCCCGTGCCCGGCGACGAAGCGGCGAGCTACGTGATCGGCCTCGGCTTGCGCGAGGCGCTGTCGATCGCCGCGCCCACGCTCGACCCCGCCGACTACCCGCGACTCGTCGAGCGCTACCGCGTGCACTACCTGCTCAACGAGCAGAAGACGGAGCTCTTCGCGGGCGTGCGCGAGATGCTGGCCGAGTTGCGCGAGGTGGGGTATCTGCTGGCCGTGGCGACGGGCAAGAGCCGCGTCGGCCTGAATCGCGCGCTCGACGAGGCGCGCCTCACGAGCCTTTTCGACGGCACCCGCTGCGCCGACGAAACCTTCTCGAAGCCGCATCCGGCCATGCTCCACGAGCTCACGCGCGAACTGGGGCAGGATCCGGCGCGCACGCTCATGATCGGCGACACCACGCACGACCTGCAGATGGCGATCAACGCAGGCGTGGCGGGCGTGGGGGTGGCCTATGGCGCGCACGCGTCGGGTTCGCTCGAGGCGCTTTCGCCGCGCTATATCGCGCCCGACGTGGCCTCGCTCGCCGCCTGGCTGCGGGAGCACGCATGACGCAGACGGTGCTCGATCCGGTGCGCGTCTGCGCGGCCGAAGAACTGGTCGACGGCGGCGCGGGACGGCGGCTGAACGCCACCTACGCCGGCGGCGACGCCGTGGTGTTCTTCGTGCGCTATGGCGGCGAGGTCTATGGCTACCTGAACCGCTGCGCCCACGTGCCGATGGAGCTCGACTGGGTCGAGGGTCAGTTCTTCGAGTCCTCGGGCCTATACTTGATGTGCGCGACGCACGGGGCGATCTATCAGCCCGACACCGGCAAATGTGTCGGCGGACCGTGCCGCGGCGCTCGCCTGCGGGCGGTGCGCGTCGAGGAACGGGACACGCCTCATGGGCGTGCGGTATTCTGGCTTCCCGACGACGCCCTGCATCCGACCCAACCCTGACCTTCCACCGCACGCATGTCCGATAATCTGACCCCTGAATCGAACGAACCGGCACGTCCGTCTCCGGCGGACCGCAATGCGCCCGGCTGGGAGCGCGAGGCGCTGGAGCGCATCGCGCTGGCCGCGATCCACGAGCAGCGCGCGGCGCGGCGCTGGCGAATCTTTTTCCGCTTCGCCTTTCTCGCCGTGCTGGTGGTGATCGCCTGGAGCGTCCTCGACTTTTCCGGTGCGCGCGTGGAGAGCGAGGGCCGGCACACGGCGCTGGTGTCGCTCGACGGCGAAATCGCCTCGGATACGAGCGCGAACGCCGAAGACATCAACAGTGCGCTCGACAGCGCCTTCGACGACGACGGCACGGCCGGCGTCATCCTGCACATCGACAGCCCCGGCGGCAGTCCGGTGCAGGCGAGCATCATCAACGACGAGATCCAGCGCCTGCGCAAGAAGTATCCGGCGATCCCGCTCTACGTCGTGGTGGGCGATATGTGCGCCTCGGGCGGCTATTACGTCGCGGCGGCCGCCGACAAGATCTATGTCAACAAGGCGAGCATCGTCGGCTCGATCGGCGTGCTGATGGACGGCTTCGGCTTCACCGGCCTGATGGACAAGCTCGGCGTGCAGCGGCGCCTGCGCACCGCCGGCGCGAACAAGGGCTTCTTCGACCCGTTCTCGCCGGATACGCCCCAGATGGACGCCCATGCCCAGGACATGCTCGACCAGATCCACCAGCAGTTCATCGACGCCGTGAAGGCCGGCCGCGGCAAGCGCCTGCATGAGTCGCCGGACATCTTCTCGGGCCTGTTCTGGACCGGCGAGAAGAGCGTGGAACTGGGCCTCGCCGACGGTTACGGCGATACCGACTACGTGGCCCGCGAGGTCATCAAGGCACCCGATATCGTCGATTACACGGTCAAGCAAAGCCTGACCGACCGCGTCGCCAAGCGCTTTGGCGCGGCGGTAGGGTCGGCGGCGATGCACGCGCTGATCGCGGGCGGGCAGATGGTGGTTCGCTAATCGCGCTTTCCGATGACGAAACGGCCGCTCGCGTGTCATGCGCGAGCGGCCGTTTTGCCTTTCTGCGGCGAGCGTTGGTCAGACCGCGAGCAGCAGGAAAATCGCCGGCCGCTTGTGCAATTCGGGCGCGGTCTTTTTCTTCCAGTCGGCCACCGTGCGGCTCACGATGGTCTCCGTGGGCAGCGTGAGGTCGGCGGCGACGCACACGAGCGTCGAGGGCGCGCAGCCGGCGAGCAGCGCGTCCAGCAGCGTGCGGTTGCGGTAGGGCGTTTCGATGAAGATCTGCGTCTGCTTTGCCTTGCGCGAATGTTGTTCCAGTTCGCGCAGCTTTTTCGCGCGTTCGTTGGCATCGACCGGCAAGTAGCCGTGGAACGCGAAACTCTGGCCGTTCAGGCCCGAGGCCATCAGCGCGAGCAGGATCGAACTGGGCCCGACGAGCGGCACGACCTTGATGCCGCGTTCGTGCGCGCGCCGCACCAGCAGGGCGCCCGGGTCGGCCACGGCGGGCACGCCCGCCTCCGACACGAGACCGGTATCGATGCCGGCAAGAAGCGGCGCGAGCAGTTTGTCGATCTCGCCCGCCGGCGTATTCACGTTCAGCTCGCGGATCTCGATCTCCTGGATCGGGCGCGTCGTGCCGACACGCTTGAGAAACGCGCGCGTCGTCTTGGCGTTCTCGCCGATATAGCTTGCGAGCGTGCCCGCGCGCTCGCGCACCGGCGCCGGCAGGACGGCTGCGAGCGCGGCTTCGTCGCCGTCGCCGAGCGTGTTCGGAATCAGATAGAGCGTGCCGGTCATTGCGCCTCCAGCAGCGGGTAGCCCGCGGCGAGCAGCATGTGCGTGAGCGCGATCAGCGGCAGGCCGATCAGCGCCGTGGGGTCGTCGGATTCGATCGCTTCCAGCAAGGCGATACCGAGGCCCTCGGCCTTCGCGCTGCCCGCGCAGTCGTAGGGTTGCTCGGCGCGCAGGTAGGCGTCGAGCGCGGCATCGGAGAGGGTGCGAAAGCGCACCTTCGTCACGACATCGACGGTATCCGTTTGGCCAGTAGCGGTGTCGAGCAGGCTGAGTGCACTATGGAACAGCACCTCGCGGCCGCGCATCGCCTGCAGTTGCACGAGCGCGCGCTCGTGCGTGCCGGGCTTGCCGATCTGGAGGCCGTCGAACGTGGCGACCTGATCCGAACCGATTACGAGCGTGCGGCCGGCCGTGGCGGGCAGGGCGTCTGCCACGGCACGGGCTTTGGCCTGCGCCAGGCGCAGCGCCGTGGCTTCGGGCGCTTCGCCGGCGTGCGGGGTTTCGTCGATGGCCGGCACGGCGGTGGTGAACGGAATGCGCAGCCGCTCCAGCAACTCGCGGCGGTAGCGCGAACTGGAACCGAGAATCAGCGCGGGCCGTTCAATGCCGGGGCGCGGGGAAGAGGAATCCTGCATGGTCGATCGAGTGAAAAAAGAGGGGCGGATAAGAGAAAACCGAAGTGGTACAGGCACTTGCGTGCATACCGTTAAGTGTTTGACTCGAAAAGATAAAGGCGTTATGATTTTGGGCTTTTCATCGGTGCGCTCGTTTCGCGCGTGCGCTTGATGGTTTGTATCAGGCTTGCATCGGCACTGGTCGACGTCGGTTCATCGAGCGAAAGCAGCAGTGGACGAGGCGCGCGGACTCCGGGCAAATTCGCGGGAAAATTCGCACGGGCGGCGCCAGGGCGTGTCCGTTTATGCGACGATCCGGCAAAGGCGCGCTGTGTCATGCTGGGCCACGTTGAACCCGTGTGCAAGGCGCGCAGCCCGCAATCCGCAACCGACTGAACGCCTCGTGGCAGGAGCGCACATGACCGAATCTACTGGCAAGCCCGCGGGCGCCGTCGTTTCGCTGAACCCGCGCGATCTCGATCTCTTCGAATTCGCGCGCAGTGCTCGCGAGGCCGCAGGAGCCGTGCGACTTTCGCAACTGCCGCGCATGTTAAACGAAGTCCCGGCCGACGCGCCAGACCGCGATACCGTGTTCACGTGGCAGGCGGCGGGCTTCACGCAGCAGGAATTGCAGGACGACGGCACCGAGGGGCCGCAGCCGTATCTGCGGCTCGCGGTTCACGGCAGTGCCTGGCTCACGTGCCAGCGCTGCCTCGCTCCCTACGAGCAGGCGTTCAATGCAGATCCGGTCTTCCGTATCGTCCAGACGGAAGAAGAGGCGGAGGAGTTTCCGCTCGACGACGATGAAGCCGATGTGATCGTGGGCTCGCGCCATTTCGATCTCGTCGACTTGATCGAAGAGGAGTTGTTGCTCTCGCTGCCGCTGGTGCCGAAGCACGAAGTTTGTCCGGCAATCCACGAAAGCCTCGCCTCGGGTGCCGACGGCGCGGACGGCGTGGATTCCGTGGACGACGTGCCGGAGCAGGAAATCGAGACGGAAGAGCGTGTGAACCCGTTCGCGGCGCTCGAATCGCTCAAGAAGGACGGTCCTGACAGCAAGCATTGACGCGGCTGCCAGTGGCGTGAAGTGTTTGCACCGTGCATTGCGCGGTGCAGTGATTCGTGGGCCCAGTCCCGGAGTCCGGCCATCCCCCTGGGTGGCGGCGGCCGGATCGGGCTGTGTTAGAATTCGGAAAATTTTCAGGAGTTATCATGGCAGTTCAACAAAACAAGAAGTCGCCGTCGAAGCGCGGCATGCACCGCTCGCACGATTTCCTCACGGGCGCTCCGCTGGCTGTCGAGCCGAGCACGGGTGAAGTGCACCTGCGCCACCACATCAGCCCGAACGGCTACTACCGCGGCAAGAAAGTCGTCAAGACCAAGAACGACTAATCGTTCCACTGCGCGGCGCCTGCAGGACAACGGCCGGCCGCTCGCGCATGGCGATTCCGTTCGCTTGACCATTCTTCGGCTCGGCAAAAAAGGCGGCATTCAACTGCCGCTTTTTTGTGCCTGAAATCCGTCGCATTCCATGACTGTTACGCTCACGATAGATTGCATGGGAGGCGACCACGGACCGTCCGTGACGGTGCCTGCCGCAGTCAAATTCGTCCGCTCGCATCCCGACGCGCATCTTCTGCTCGTCGGCGTCGAGTCGGCGATCCGCGCCCAGTTGAAGAAACTGAAGGCGCTGGATCATCCTGCGCTCTCCCTCGTTCCCGCCACCGAGGTCGTCGAAATGGACGATCCGGTGGAGGTCGCCCTGCGCAAGAAAAAAGATTCGTCGATGCGCGTCGCGCTCAATCGCGTGAAGGAAGGCGAGGCGCAGGCCTGCGTGTCGGCCGGCAACACCGGCGCGCTGATGGCCGTGTCGCGCTACGTGCTCAAGACGCTGCCCGGCATCGAACGCCCGGCCATCGCATTCGCGATGCCGAATCCCACCGGTTACACCACGATGCTCGACCTCGGCGCCAACGTCGATTGCGAGCCGCAGCATCTGCTCCAGTTCGCCGAGATGGGCCACGCGCTCGTCGCCGCGCTCGAAGGCAAGGAGCGCCCGAGCATCGGGCTCCTGAATATCGGCGAAGAGGTCATCAAGGGCAACGAGACCATCAAGCGCGCGGGCGAACTGCTGCGCGCGAGCACGCTGAATTTCCGCGGCAATGTCGAAGGCAACGATATTTACAAGGGCACCGTCGACGTGATCGTCTGTGACGGTTTCGTTGGGAACGTCGCGCTCAAGACGTCGGAGGGCCTCGCGCAGATGCTCAACGACATGATCAAGGAAGAGTTCGGCCGCTCGTGGCTCACGAAGCTGATGGCGGTGGCCGCGATGCCGGTGCTCCTGCGCTTCAAGAAGCGCGTCGATCACCGCCAGTACAACGGTGCGGCGCTGCTCGGCCTGAAGAGTCTCGTCATCAAGAGCCACGGCTCCGCGGACGCCTACGCGTTTGAGTGGGCCGTCAAACGCGGGTATGATGCCGTCAAAAATGGCGTGCTGGAACGCCTCGCGCGCGCCATGGACGAGAACGCCGGTTCGCTCGAACAGTCGGCCGGCAGCAGCCAGTCCGGCGGTCCGCTCGCAGCCGGCGCTCCGGGCGCAGGCGAGACGCCGCCCGGTACCGCATCTTCCTCGAAGGCATAATGGCTCAATCGACTCTCTATTCCCGCGTGCTCGGCACGGGCAGCTATCTTCCGCCCGAGCGCGTCACCAATCAGGATCTGGCCGAGCGCCTCGCCGCGAAAGGCGTCGAGACGAGCGACGAGTGGATCGTTGCCCGCACGGGCATCCATGCGCGCCACTTCGCCGCGCCCGACGTCACGACGAGCGATCTCGCGCTGGCGGCTTCGCAGCACGCCATCGCCGCGGCCGACGTCGATCCGCAGTCCATCGACCTCATCATCGTCGCGACGTCCACCCCCGATTTCGTGTTTCCGAGCACGGCCTGCCTGCTGCAGAACAAGCTCGGCATCCGCAATCAGGGCGCCGCTTTCGACGTGCAGGCCGTGTGCTCGGGTTTCGCCTATGCCGTCTCGGTGGCCGACAGCCTGATCCGCAGCGGCCAGCACCGCACGGCGCTCGTCGTCGGCGCGGAGACTTTCTCGCGCATTCTCGACTTCAACGACCGCACCACCTGCGTGCTGTTCGGCGACGGCGCGGGCGCGATCGTGCTGCAGGCCTCCGATCAGCCGGGCGTGTTGTCTAGCGCGCTCCATGCCGACGGCAGCTACGCCCACATTCTCTGCACGCCGGGCAACGTGAACGGCGGCGTGATCGCCGGCAACGCGTTCCTGCACATGGACGGCCAGGCGGTGTTCAAGCTCGCCGTGAACGTGCTGGAGAAGGTCGCGCACGAAGCGCTCGACAAGGCGCAGCTTTCGCCGGGGCAGATCGACTGGCTGATTCCGCACCAGGCCAATATCCGCATCATGCAGGGCACCTGCCGCAAGCTCGGCCTCCCCGCCGAGCGGATGGTGGTCACGGTGGGCGAGCACGGCAACACGTCGGCAGCATCCATCCCGCTCGCCTTCGACGTCGCGGTGCGCGACGGGCGCATCAAGCGCGGCCAGAACGTGCTGATCGAAGGGGTGGGCGGCGGCTTCACGTGGGGCGCCTCCGTCATCCGCTACTGACATTGACTGGGCGCGAACGCCTGCGCTGCCGGGCCTTGCGGCCAGCGAGCGCAGGCGGCGCGCATGATGCGTGTGCGCGATTGCCGCGCACCCATCTGAATTGATCGAATTTGGGGACGTTATGAAATTCGCTTTCGTTTTTCCGGGCCAGGGCTCGCAGGCCGTCGGCATGCTCGACGCCTTCGCCGATAGCGCCGTCGTGCGCGAAACCCTGCAGGAAGCCTCCGACGCGCTGAATCAGGATCTCGGCAAGCTGATCGCCGAAGGCCCGGCCGACGAACTGAGCCTCACCACCAACACGCAGCCGGTCATGCTAAGCGCCGCCTACGCCGTGTATCGCGCGTGGCAGCAGGCAGGCGGCCCGGCGCCAGCCATCGTCGCGGGCCACAGCCTCGGCGAATATACGGCGCTCGTCGCCGCCGGCGTGCTGGCGTTTCGCGACGCCGTGCCGCTCGTGCGTTTTCGCGCGCAGGCGATGCAAAGCGCGGTGCCGGTGGGCGAGGGCGGCATGGCCGCCGTGCTCGGCCTCGACGACGACACCGTGCGCGCGGTTTGCGCCGAAGCAGCGGCGGCCGGCGGCGTGGTGGAGGCCGTCAACTTCAACGCTCCCTCGCAGGTCGTGATCGCGGGCCACAAGGCCGCCGTCGAGAAAGCCTGCGAAGTCGCCAAGGCGAAGGGCGCGAAGCGCGCGCTGCCGCTGCCTGTTTCGGCGCCGTTCCACTCGTCGCTGCTCAAGCCGGCTTCGGACCAGCTGCGCGATTACCTCGCGAGCGTGAAGCTCAACGCGCCGTCGATTCCCGTCGTGAACAACGTCGACGTGGCTTTCGCGACCGATCCGGAAGCGATCCGCGACGCCCTCGTGCGCCAGGCCGCAGGCCCGGTGCGCTGGGTGGAGTGTGTGCAGGCGATCGCCGCGCAAGGCGTCACGCATGTCATCGAGTGCGGTCCGGGCAAGGTGCTGGCCGGTCTCACGAAGCGTATCGACGGCAATCTCGTGGGCGCCTCGGTGACCGATCCGAAGTCGCTCGACGAAGCGCTCGCGCTCGTCGCCCAGGCCTGATCGAACATCGGCCGGGCAGTTCCAGAGTCACCCTCGCAACGGATGCAATAGAAAGATGGACAAGATTCTCGACAACCAGACCGCCATCGTGACGGGCGCCTCGCGCGGCATCGGCCGGGCGATCGCCATCGAACTGGCGCGCCAGGGCGCCACGGTGATCGGCACGGCGACGAGCGAAGCGGGCGCGCAGGCGATCAGCGCCGCGTTCGAGTCCGCGGGCCTCAGGGGCCGCGGCGCGGTGCTCGACGTCAACGACGCCGCGGCGGCCGAAGCGCTCATCGACGCGACGGTGAAGGAGTTCGGCGGTCTCGCGATCCTCGTCAACAATGCCGGCATCACGCAGGACAACCTCGCGATGCGCATGAAGGACGACGAGTGGGACGCCGTGATCGACACCAACCTGAAGTCGGTGTTCCGCCTCTCGCGCGCCGTGCTGCGCCCGATGATGAAGGCGCGTGCGGGTCGCATCATCAACATCACTTCGGTGGTGGGCTCGTCGGGCAACCCGGGCCAGGCCAACTACGCGGCCGCGAAGGCCGGCGTGGCGGGCATGACCCGCGCGCTCGCGCGCGAGATCGGCAGCCGCAACATCACGGTGAACTGCGTCGCGCCGGGTTTCATCGACACTGACATGACCAAAGATCTGCCGGCCGAGCAGCAGGCCGCGCTCAAGGCGCAGATTCCGCTGGGCCGCCTCGGCAGCCCGGACGATATCGCGCATGCGGTGACGTTCCTCGCTTCGCCGCACGCGGGGTACATCACCGGCACCACGCTGCATGTGAACGGTGGCATGTATATGTCTTAACCGGATTCGGGTACTATCCGCGCCTTGATACGCCCAACAGGTGCGGTCGCGGATATAGGCCATCCGGAACCTCGAGCGCCGCTTTTCTGCCAGGTCAAACCTGATAAAATGCGCGCACTCGCATTCATGAGCTAACTTTTTTCCCTTGGAGGGGTAATGGATAACATCGAACAGCGCGTCAAGAAGATCGTCGCCGAACAACTGGGCGTTGCCGAAGCCGAAATCAAGAACGAGGCTTCGTTCGTGAACGACCTGGGCGCCGACTCGCTCGACACCGTCGAACTGGTGATGGCCCTCGAAGACGAATTCGGCATGGAAATCCCCGACGAGGAAGCCGAGAAGATCACGACGGTCCAGCAAGCCATCGACTACGCTCGCGCGAACGTCAAGGCTTAAGGACACGCAGGCGCCATTGGTCTGTACGGGCGGCGCAAGCGGCCCGAGAGGACTCTCGCCAGTGAACCCGCACGCGCCCGCACTCGCAGGGCTTTTGCCGGTCAATTAGCCACGGGGCTCACAGGAGCATTTCCTGTGGCCACTGTGGCTTTTGTTTTTGTCATCTATGGAAAAGGGGTTATCGTGAGCCGCCGTCGAGTTGTTGTTACAGGCCTGGGGCTGATTTCGCCTGTTGGCAATAATGTTGCCGACGGCTGGGCCAATCTGGTCGCCGGCAAGTCCGGTATCGCCAACATCACGAAGTTCGATGCCACGAACTTCTCGACCCGCTTCGCCGGCGAGGTGAAGGGCTTCAACGTCGAAGACTACATGCCGGCGAAAGAAGCGCGCCACATGGATACGTTCATCCATTACGGCATCGCCGCGGGCGTCCAGGCGATGCAGGACAGCGGCTTCGAGATCACCGACGAAAACGCCGAACGCGTGGGCGTCGTGGTGGGTTCGGGCATCGGCGGCCTGCCGATGATCGAAGTCACGCAAACGGAACTGCTCAACCGCGGCCCGCGCCGCATTTCGCCGTTCTTCGTGCCGGCTTCGATCATCAACATGATCTCCGGCCATCTGTCGATCAGGTACGGCATCAAGGGCCCGAACCTCTCGATGGTCACGGCCTGCACGACCGGCCTGCACTGCATCGGCGAGGCCTCGCGCCTGATCGAGTACGGCGACGCCGACGTGATGATCGCCGGCGGCGCGGAATCGACGGTTTCGCCGCTCGGTATCGGCGGCTTCGCGGCCGCGCGTGCGCTTTCGCAGCGTAACGACGACCCGGCGACGGCGAGCCGTCCGTGGGACAAGGACCGCGACGGCTTCGTGCTGGGCGAGGGTGCCGGCGTGATGATCCTCGAAGAGTACGAGCACGCGAAGAAGCGCGGCGCGAAGATCTACGCGGAAGTCGGCGGCTACGGCATGAGCGGCGATGCATATCACATGACCGCTCCGCTGGAAGACGGCGACGGCGCGCGCCGCTGCATGCTGGCGGCAATGCGCAACGCAGGCGTGAACGCGAACGAAGTCAACTGGCTGAGCGCGCACGGCACGTCCACGCCGCTCGGCGACCTTGCGGAAACCATCGCGATCAAGCGCGCCTTCGGCGACCACGCGAAGGACATCGTCGTGAACTCGACGAAGTCGATGACCGGGCACCTGCTCGGCGGCGCGGGTGGCCTGGAGTCGGTGTTCACGGTGCTTGCCGTGCACAACCAGATCTCGCCGCCGACGATCAACATCTTCAACCAGGATCCCGAGTGCGACCTGGACTACTGCGCGAACACCGCGCGGGACATGAAGATCGACATCGCGCTGAAGAACTCGTTCGGGTTCGGCGGCACGAACGGCACGCTGGTCTTCAAGCGTCACGCTTGACCGCTATCGACCCGCATGCGGCCGCGCCGGCCAGTCCGGCCGGCCGCGCTCCCACCTTCGATGCGCGGCGCCCCGGTGCGCCGCGGATTCCCCTGCGCCCTTCGCTGGCGCTTCATTGCGCTGTTGCTCTCGGTGCCGGCATGGCCGCAGCGGCCGTCTGGACGGCGCTCGCCCCCTGGCTCGGCAACGGGCGCACCTTGCCCCTCGTAGTCGCCTTCCTTGCAGCCTGCGGCCTGGCAGCCGTGGCGTGGCGTCGCACACAACCCGCTATCATCGAAATCGGGCCAGACTCGTTCGCGGCGTATTCGCGCGCGGGTGTCCGCATGGTGGAGGGGCGCCTGACTGGTGCGTCGCAGTGGGGCGGCAGCCTGCTCGCGCTCGCGATCAACGCCGGAACGCGGCGTGCCACGGTGCTCGTGGCGGCGGATGCGGCGGGGCGCGATGCCTTCCGCGATCTGGCGGTGCGCGCCCGCTGCGCGGCGGGCCGCTGAAGCGCCGGTTGCGCCGCCCGGGCGCGCGTGGTGTGCCCAACTTGCGCCTGGCCGCACGCTGTAACGACTGTAACCGCGGTTACTCGGGTAACGTGAGGGGCGAAAGGGGGCGCTACAATGGTGCCCCGCGTCAATATGAGCTAAACGGATTTTTCAGGTGAGCGAAAAAGAAATCGACCAGGTGCTGGTCGAGCGCGTGCAAAAAGGCGACAAGGCCGCGTTCGAGCTGCTGGTCTCCAAATACCACCGCAAGATCATCCGGCTGATCTCGCGCCTCGTGCGGGACCCCGCCGAGGTCGAGGACGTAGCCCAGGACGCCTTCATCAAGGCGTACCGGGCGCTGCCGCAGTTTCGCGGCGAATCCGCTTTCTATACGTGGTTGTACCGAATTGCGGTCAATACGGCGAAGAACTACCTTGCGACCCAGGGAAGACGCGCCCCCACCTCCACCGAAGCGGATGCAGAAGAGGCTGAAACTTTCTCGGATGCCGATCAACTAAGGGATATCAACACGCCTGAGTCGATGTTGATGAGCAAGCAGATCGCAGAGACGGTCAATGCTGCGATGGCGGTTTTACCGGAAGAGTTGCGCACCGCCATTACGCTTAGGGAAATTGAAGGTTTGAGCTACGAGGAAATCGCTGAGATGATGGATTGCCCGATCGGCACCGTCAGATCAAGAATTTTCCGCGCTCGTGAAGCCATTGCGGCAAAATTGCGTCCGCTGCTGGACACACCGGAAGGCAAGCGCTGGTAAGTCAGCAGCCCGCCGGGCACGGATGCGATTCACCGGGTTAGTGTCATCAAGGTTCGTAAGGAATGGGGAGCATCATGGGGTCGGTTTCGATGCAATCGGTGTCTGGCTCGCGCAGCGAGCATCTGTCCGCCTTCGTTGACGGGGAATTCACCGCCGGCGAGCGTCAGAACGGGTTTTTTTCCGAACTCGATCAGGACAGCCGCAAGGTCTGGTCGGAGTATCACCTGATCGGCGACGTGCTGCGCTCGGACGATCTGGCGCTGAGCGCGGCCGCGAGCCAGTCGTTCATGGCCGGTTTCGCCGCGCGCTTCGAGGCCGAGCCGCACGTGCTTGCACCCGCGGCACTGCCGGCCGCGCGCGAAGGCCGTGACGGCGCGAGCCGGGTCGGGCGCATTCTCGCACTGCGTCACCGTGTCGTGCCCACGCTGGCGGTTGCCGCAGCGGCCGCCACGCTCACCTGGATCGTCGTGCCGCAAATGCGCGGCGCGGGTCTCGCGAGCGGCGGGGCGCAGGTCGCCGCTGTGTCGGCCCAGGGCGACGGCGTGCAGCGCGTGGCGATGAACGCCGCGCCGATGCAGACGGCCGCCGTGCAGGACGGCAACATCATTCGGGACGCACGTCTCGACGAGTATCTGGAAGCGCACCAGCAGTTCGCGCAGCAACCGGTGATGTCGGATTCCATGCCGCTGATCCGGGCCGCCGCTCTCACTACGCAAGGCCAGTAAGTCTGATGCAGACATTGCGGTTCAATAAAACGACAATCTGGGGGCGGCTACCGGCATTGCTGTGCTGTGTAGCCGTAGTGCTAACCGCTCTGTCTGTGGCCAACCGGGCCGACGCGCAAGGCGCGCCGGCCGCCGACCTCGCCACGCCTCAGGGTGCGGCCGCATGGCTCGACCGCATCCAGCAGGCCGCCCAGCAGCAGAATTACACCGGCACCTTCGTCTATCAGCGCGGCGCGTTCGTGCAGTCCTCGCGCATCGCGCACTACGCCACGAAAAACGACGGCGAGTACGAGCAGATCGAAAGCCTCGACGGCAAGCCGCGCAAGCTGCTGCGCCACAACGACGATCTCTATACCTTCGTGCCCGAACGCAAGCTGTGCGTCGTCGAAAAGCGCCAGAACAAGGACGCTTTTCCGGCGCTCCTGAGCACCGGCGGCGATCAGGTGCTGAGCGTCTATACGCCGAAGGTGCTCGGCAACGACCGGGTGGCGGGCATCGACAGCCAGGTCGTCGAGCTCGATCCCAAGGACGCTTACCGCTACGCCTACAAGCTCTGGGCCGACGCCAGAACGGGGTTGCTGCTGCGCGCGCAGACGCTCGATCCCACGAACGGCCAGGTGCTCGAACAGCTTGCGTTCACGCAGGTCAGCATCGGCGTGCCGTTGGACAAGGCCGCGATCGTGAACGGCATGCGCAATCTGGGCGGCTGGACCGTGGTGCGTCCGCCGCTCGAGCCGGTGGATATGGAAGCGCAGGGCTGGAGCTTCGGCCCGGCAGTGGCCGGCTTCCACAAGATCCGCGAACTGCGCCGCCCGATGGCCGCGCGCGACGCGAACGATCCGCCTATCCCCGTCGATCAGGCCGTGTTCTCCGACGG
This sequence comes from Paraburkholderia sp. J12, assembly GCF_905220215.1. Taxonomy (NCBI): domain Bacteria; kingdom Pseudomonadati; phylum Pseudomonadota; class Betaproteobacteria; order Burkholderiales; family Burkholderiaceae; genus Paraburkholderia; species Paraburkholderia sp. J12. The sequence continues at coordinate 941,711 of NZ_CAJMZC010000001.1, read as the reverse complement.
TCTCGCCGCGATCTCGGTTTTCGTCGAGCCGGTGGAGCACAACAGTCGCAAGGAAGGCGCGGGCAGCAGCGGCGCGACCAACGTACTGGTGAAGCGCCGCGGCGATTACTGGATCACGGTGCTTGGCGAAGTGCCCCAGGCCACGTTGCAGCAGTTTGCGTCTGCCATAGAATACAAGGCTACCAGGTAACATCCTTCGGCTGACTACGGGCTGACTACGATATGACGATTCTTCCGCTGCGCAAATTCCTCGCGGCCGCGGCGGTCGCGGCTTGCCTGCCGTTCGCGCCGCATACGGCGTCGGCGGCAAACGCCGCCAATCTGCCCGACTTCACCGATCTCGTCGACAAGGTCGGGCCTTCCGTCGTCAATATCCGTACGACCACGCGGATTAGTTCCGCGCAGCCGAATCTGCCGCCGGGCATGGACAACGGCGACATGTCGGAATTCTTCCGCCGCTTCTTTGGCATTCCGCTGCCGCAGAGCCCGCAGGGGCAATCGCCGCGCGGTGGCCAGGGCGGCGGACAGGGCAGCGATCAGGATTCGAACCCGCCGGACAGCGGCAACGACAGCGAGCAGAGCAGTGGCGTCGGCTCGGGCTTCATTCTGTCGAGCGACGGCTACGTGATGACCAACGCGCACGTGGTGGACGACGCGGACAGCATCTACGTCACGCTCACCGACAAGCGCGAATTCAAGGCGAAGCTCATCGGCGTCGACGATCGCACCGATGTGGCCGTCGTGAAGATCCAGGCGAGCAGCCTGCCGGCCGTGACCATCGGCGATTCGAACAAGCTGCGGGTCGGCGAATGGGTGGTCGCGATCGGCTCGCCGTTCGGCCTCGAAAACACCGTTACGGCGGGCATCGTCAGCGCCAAGGGGCGCGACACGGGCGACTATCTGCCGTTCATCCAGACCGATGTGGCCGTGAACCCCGGCAACTCGGGCGGCCCGCTCATCAACATGCAGGGCGAGGTGATCGGCATCAACTCGCAGATCTATAGCCGCACCGGCGGGTTCATGGGCATTTCGTTCGCGATTCCAATCGACGAGGCCATGCGCGTGGCCGACCAGCTCGAAAAGAACGGCAAGGTCACGCGGGGCCGCATTGCGGTGGCGATCGGCGAGGTGACCAAGGACGTGGCCGATTCGCTCGGTCTGCCCAAGGCGCAGGGCGCGCTGGTCTCGAGCGTCGAGCCGGGCGGCCCGGCCGACAAGGCGGGCGTCCAGCCGGGCGACATCATCCTGAAGTTCAACGGCCAGTCGGTGGATACGGCCACCGACCTGCCGCGCATGGTGGGCGACACGAAGCCGGGCACCCGGGCGACCCTCACGATCTGGCGCAAGGGTCAGACGCGCGATTTGCCGATCACGATCGCCGAAATGCAGAGCGACAAGTCCGCGAAGGCCGACCAGAAGTCGGCGCCGCAGCCCAAGCCGAGCGCCTCGAACGCGCTCGGTCTCTCGGTAGTCGATATCCCGTCCGACCAGCTTGCGCAGCTGAAGATCAAGGGCGGCGTGCAGGTGGATTCGGCCGACGGCCCGGCGGCGCGCGCCGGCCTGCAAAAGGGCGACATCATCCTGCGCGTGGGCGATACCGACATCACCGGCGCGAAGCAGTTCGCGGAAGTCACCTCGCACCTCGATCCGCAGAAGATGGTGGCGGTGCTCGTGCGGCGCGGCGACAACACGCAGTTCGTGCCGATCCGCCCGCGCGCGGCGGGGCAGAAGTGAGCGAGGCGCGCGCGGCCGCAGCGGGACGCGCGCAGCTCGTGTTGTACGGCCGCGCCTGGTGCCATCTCTGCGAAGACATGCGCGCGGCGGTCGAACCGCTGGCCGCGGCGGCGCGCGCGCAGCTGGAGGTCATCGACGTCGATTCCGACCCCGCATTGCAGGCGCGTTACGACGAGCTCGTGCCGGTGCTGGTTTGCGACGGCGTCGAGCTTTGCCACTATCACCTGGACGAAGCGCGTTTGCGCGAGGCGCTCGGGCTGGGAGGCCGAGGTTAGGGTTTGCCTCGCCGGCCGCCCCCCTTTTCGGCTAAAATAGTCCGGTTTTTCATCTGCTTACGAGGCGTGCTCTGCTTTTCGTTCGGGGCGCGCCTTTTTGCTTGATCGGCACTCAATGGATCATATTCGTAACTTCTCGATCATTGCGCACATCGACCACGGCAAGTCGACGCTCGCCGATCGCATCATCCAGTTGTGCGGCGGCCTGTCCGACCGCGAGATGGAAGCCCAGGTGCTCGACTCGATGGATCTCGAGCGCGAGCGCGGCATCACCATCAAGGCCCAGACTGCGGCGCTCTCCTACAAGGCGCGCAACGGCGAGGTCTACAACCTGAACCTCATCGACACGCCGGGCCACGTGGACTTCTCCTACGAGGTGAGCCGCTCGCTCTCCGCGTGCGAGGGGGCGCTGCTCGTCGTGGATGCGAGCCAGGGCGTCGAGGCGCAAACGGTCGCGAACTGCTACACGGCCATCGAGCTCGGCGTGGAAGTCGTGCCGGTGCTCAACAAGATCGACCTGCCCGCCGCCAACCCCGAAAACGCGATTGCCGAGATCGAGGACGTGATCGGCATCGACGCCACCGACGCCACGCGCTGCAGCGCGAAGACGGGCCTCGGCGTGGAGGACGTGCTCGAAGCGCTGATCGAAAAGGTGCCGGCGCCCGAGGGCGATCCCGAGGCGCCGCTGCAGGCGCTCATCATCGACTCGTGGTTCGACAACTACGTGGGCGTGGTGATGCTCGTGCGCATCGTCAACGGCACGTTGCGTCCGAAGGACAAGATCAAGCTGATGGCCACCGGCGCGCAGTATCCGGTCGAGCACGTCGGCGTGTTCTCGCCGAAGTCGCGCAATCTCGATTCGCTGTCGGCGGGGCAGGTGGGCTTCATCATCGCCGGCATCAAGGAACTGGCGGCGACCAAGGTGGGCGACACCGTCACGCATGCGACGAAGCCGGCCGCAGAGCCGCTGCCGGGCTTCAAGGAAGTGAAGCCGCAGGTGTTCGCGGGCCTCTATCCGGTCGAGGCGAACCAGTACGACGCGCTGCGCGAATCGCTCGAAAAGCTGAAGCTCAACGACGCTTCGCTCCAGTACGAGCCGGAAGTCTCGCAGGCGCTCGGCTTCGGCTTTCGCTGCGGCTTCCTCGGGCTGCTGCACATGGAGATCGTCCAGGAGCGTCTCGAGCGCGAGTTCGACATGGATCTCATCACCACGGCGCCGACCGTGGTGTACGAGGTCGTGCAGGCCGACGGCAGCCAGATCAAGGTCGAGAACCCGGCCAAGATGCCGGAGCCTTCGAAGATCGAGGAGATACGCGAGCCGATCGTGACCGTGAACCTGTACATGCCGCAGGACTACGTGGGTTCGGTCATCACGCTCTGTACACAGAAGCGTGGTAACCAGACCAACATGCAGTACCACGGCCGCCAGGTGCAGCTCACCTACGAAATCCCGATGGCCGAAATCGTGCTCGACTTCTTCGACCGCCTGAAGTCGGTGTCGCGCGGCTACGCGTCCATGGACTACGAGTTCAAGGAGTACCGCACGTCGGACGTGGTGAAGGTCGACATGCTGATCAACGGCGACAAGGTCGATGCGCTGTCCATCATCGTGCACCGTTCGCAGTCGCAGTACCGCGGCCGCGAAGTGGCGGCGAAGATGCGCGAGATCATTCCGCGCCAGATGTACGACGTGGCGATCCAGGCCGCCATCGGCGCGCACATCATCGCGCGCGAGAACATCAAGGCACTGCGCAAGAACGTGCTGGCCAAGTGCTATGGCGGCGACATCACGCGCAAGAAGAAGCTGCTCGAGAAGCAGAAGGAAGGCAAGAAGCGGATGAAGCAGGTGGGCTCCGTGGAAATTCCGCAGGAGGCCTTCCTTGCGATCCTGCGTGTCGAAGACAAATAAAGCCGCCGCGGCACATCGCATTACGTTGAATAACGGATAACTACATGAATTTTGCGCTGATCCTTTTTGTGCTCGTGATCGTGACGGGCATCGCGTGGGTTGCAGACAAGCTTGTTTTCATGCCGCGCCGGCGCCTCGCCGCCGACGCCGCCGTGGCGGAGTTCGATCGCCAGCAGGCACGCGTCGGCGAGCGTTTCGCCGACGAAAATGCGAGCACGACGCGCCAGACGCTGCGCAACGACAAGCTGCGCCAGCCGTGGTGGCTCGAATACACGGCGAGCTTCTTCCCCGTGATCCTGATCGTGTTCCTCGTGCGCTCGTTCGTGGTGGAACCGTTCAAGATTCCCTCGGGTTCGATGGTGCCGACGCTGCTCGTGGGCGACTTCATCCTCGTGAACAAGTTCGACTACGGCATTCGCCTGCCGATCACGAACACCAGGATCACGCAGGGCCGTCCGCTCGAGCGCGGCGACGTGGTCGTGTTCCGCTATCCGAAGGACGAATCGGTCGACTACATCAAGCGCGTGATCGGCCTGCCGGGCGACGTGGTGTCGTACCAGGACAAGCAGCTCACCATCAACGGCCAGCCCGTGCCCGAAACGCCGCAGCCCGACTACTTCGACGAAGAGCGCATCGGATACGCGAAGCAGTACACCGAGGATCTGTTCGGCCGCAAGAACAACATTCTCAACAATCCTGCAGTGCCGCCCTTCATCATCGGCGCCGAAGACTATCCGTATCGCGACAACTGTCAGTACAACGCGCGCGGCGTGATCTGCAAGGTGCCGCCGGGCAACTACTTCATGATGGGCGATAACCGCGACAACAGCGCCGACAGCCGCTACTGGGGCTTCGTGCCTGACGCGAACCTCGTTGGTCGCGCCTTCTTCATCTGGATGAACTTCAGCAATCTGAAGCGCATCGGCTCGTTCCATTGACGGGCTGCGCAACGCGCTTGCGTTGCGCAGGCTTCGGCCAGCGCGCAGGGTGTTCGCACACCACTTGAAGAATCCGCGCTAACTTCGCAACATCCACGCTTTTTCGCCGTCCGCCCCGGGTTTTCGCCGGGGCGGGCGAGCGCGTTATACTCTGTCCATGCCCCTATCTCCGCTGGAAAGCCGGCTGCGCTACGAATTTCGCAATGCGGAATTGTTGCGCCAGGCTTTGACCCACCGCAGTCACAGTGCCACGCATAACGAACGCCTCGAGTTCCTCGGCGATTCGGTTCTGAATTGCGCGGTGGCGGCGCTATTGTTCCAACGTTTTGGCAAGCTGGACGAAGGCGACCTCTCGCGCGTGCGCGCGAACCTGGTCAAGCAGCAGTCGCTTTACGAGATCGCTCAGGCCCTCAATATTGCCGACGGCCTGCGTCTGGGCGAGGGCGAGCTGCGCAGCGGAGGTTTCCGCCGCCCGTCGATCCTCGCGGACGCGCTGGAAGCCATCTTCGGCGCGATCTTCCTCGACGGCGGCTTCGACGCCGCACAGACGGTCATCAAGCGCCTCTACGTGCCGATCCTCGATCACATCGATCCGCGCACGCTCGGCAAGGATTCCAAGACGCTGCTTCAGGAATATCTGCAGGGGCACAAGATCGCGCTGCCTACCTATACCGTCATCGCGACGCATGGTGCAGCGCACAATCAGCAGTTCGAAGTCGAATGCACGGTGCCGAAGCTGGATGTGAAGGTGTCGGGCTCCGGCGCGAGCCGTCGTGCCGCCGAGCAGGCGGCGGCCAAGAAGGCGCTCGACGAGGTGATGGCGGCGGCCCCGGCGCTGGCCACCAAGCCGCGCCGCTCGAAGGGCGCGCGCGCGGCCAGGCCTGAACCGGAGGTGGTGCCCGGCGTGACGGGTGTGCAGGGCGCGCTGGATCTGCGCGCGCCGGAGCGGCGCGAGCGCGCCGCGCGCGGCGAACGCCAGAGCGTGCCGCCCGAGCTGAGCGGCGACCGTGTGCCGCCGCCGCAGGCGGCGCCGCTTGCCGTCATTCGCGCGGCGCACGTGCAGGAGCGCCCGGGTGAGAAGCCACCCGAGCGGGCGGGCGAGAAGGCCGAACGTCCGAATGCCTCGAATGTCCCGAATGCCTCGAAAGCCGACCCCGCCCTGCGCGCCGTCGAGCGCACCGAAGCCGGCGCACCGAGCGCACAACACGCATCAAGCGCACAATCTCTTGAATCGCGTCCGGCGTCGCGCAGCCGCGATGCCGCAGAAACCCCGTCGTCCGGCCCGCTGCCAGGCCATCCCGCCGCTTCCGCCACCGAAGCGGAGCATGCCGACGCGCTGTCCGTGCGCGCCGCCGACGCCGGCCACTGACCGCGAAGCCGTGCGCGCCTCGCGCGCGGCCGCCGCATTTAACGCGCACTCAACGCGCATCTAACGTTTTCTTGCACGGTCCGATCATGAACGCACCCACTTCCACTCCTGCCGGTTTTCGCTGCGGCATGGTCGCGATCGTCGGCCGGCCGAACGTCGGCAAGTCGACGCTGATGAACGCCCTCGTGGGCCAGAAGATCAGCATTACGTCGCGCAAGGCGCAGACCACGCGCCACCGCATCACCGGCATCAACACGACCGAAGACGCGCAGTACATTTTCGTCGATACGCCGGGCTTCCAGACCCGCCACAGCACCGCGCTCAACCGCTCGCTGAACCGCGCGGTGACTTCCACGCTGAGCTCGGTCGATGCGGTGCTCTTCGTGATTGAGGCCGGCAAGTTCGGCCCCGACGACCAGAAGGTGCTGGACCTGATCCCGCCGAACGCGCCCACGCTGCTCATCGCGAACAAGATCGACCGCGTGAACGACAAGGCCACGCTTTATCCGTTCATCGAAGAGGTGCAGAAGCTGCGCGACTTCCGCGAGATCGTGCCGCTTTCGGCGAAGAGTCCCGACGACATCAAGCGCCTGCTCGAAACGCTCAAGCCGTATCTGCCCGAAGGCGAGCCGATCTACGGCGAAGACGACCTCACCGACCGCAGCGAACGTTTCCTCGCGGCCGAGATCCTGCGCGAGAAAGTGTTCCGATGGACGGGCGACGAGCTGCCGTACACGAGCACCGTCATCATCGACAAGTTCGAGCAGGAAGGGCGGCTGCGCCGCATTTTCGCGACGATCCTCGTCGAGCGCGACACCCAGAAGGCCATGGTGATCGGCCAGAAGGGCGCGAAGCTCAAGCAGATCAGCACCGAAGCGCGGCTCGACATGGAGAAGCTGTTCGACGGCCCCGTCTATCTCGAGACCTTCGTGAAGGTGCGGAGCGGCTGGGCCGACAACGAAGCCGGGCTGCGCGCCTATGGGTATGAATGACGGCGAGGCCGTAAGCCTGCACGACACGTCGCCGGCACTCGAAGCCGGTGACGAAGACGAGGCATTCGCCCCACCCGCCGCCGCGAGGCCGGCTGTATCCAGGCCGGCCGCACCGCGCCGCCGCGCGAAAGCGCAAGCGCCGCGCGCCGATCAGGGCGGCGAAGGCGAGGCGCCCGAGCCACCGCGGCCGCCACGGCGCCGCGGGACATCGTCGGACTTTCGCGTCGCCGAGCAGCCCGCTTTCGTGCTGCACAGCTATCCGTACCGCGAAACGAGCCTCATCATCGACGTTCTTTCTCGCGACCATGGCCGTATCGCGCTCGTGGCCAAGGGTGCGAAGCGCCCCCATTCGGCTTTGCGCGGCGTGCTGCAGACGTTTCAGCCGCTCACGCTGTCGTGGACGGGCAAGGGCGAAGTGCGCACGCTCACGGGCTCCGAATGGGTGGGCGGCATGTTGCCGCTCACCGGAGACGCGCTGCTGTGCGGCTTCTACGTGAACGAATTGCTCGTGAAATTCTGCGCGCGCGAAGACCCGCATCCCGACCTGTTCCGCCACTATGTGGTCACGCTCACGCGTCTCGCGCACGACGAGCCGCCCGTGCAGGTGCTGCGCTCGTTCGAGCGCGTGCTGCTGCGCGAGACCGGCTACGCACTCGCGCTGAGCCGCACGGTGAACCGCCGGACGGTGGTGGCGGAAGGGCGCTACGTGTTCGATCCGGAACGCGGCGTGCGCGAGGCATCGGACGAATGGCCGGCGCAGTGGCCGGTCCTGTCGGGGCAGACGTTGCTCGACATGGAGCAGGACGATTACCATCGTCCTCAGACCGTCGCGCAGAGCAAGGCGCTGATGCGTTTTCTGCTGAACACTTACCTTGGCGGCACGCCGCTCGCGACGCGCCAGATCCTGATCGACCTGCAGAACTTATGAGCTTCTTTCTCACTTCGCCCAACGTGATCGATCTCGGTGTGAATATCGACCACGTCGCCACGCTGCGCAATGCGCGCGGCACGGCCTATCCCGATCCGATCCGCGCGGCGCTGCTTGCCGAAGATGCGGGCGCCGATGTCATCACGCTGCATCTGCGCGAGGACCGCCGCCATATCGTCGATGCCGACGTGCGCACGCTGCGCCCGCTCCTGAAAACGCGCATGAATCTCGAATGCGCCGTGACGGCCGAGATGCTCGACATCGCGTGCGAGATCAAGCCTCAGGACGTGTGCCTCGTGCCCGAAAAGCGCCAGGAACTCACGACCGAAGGTGGCCTCGACGTCGCCGGCCATTTCGACGTCGTGAGCGCCGCCTGCCGGCAGCTCGCGGAAGCAGGCATTCGCGTCTCGCTCTTCATCGACCCGGACGAAACGCAGATCCGCGCGGCGCACGAGACCGGCGCACCGGTGATCGAACTGCACACCGGCCGCTATGCCGAAGCGCACGACGCCGGCGAGCAGGAGCGCGAATACGAGCGCGTCGTGGTGGGCGTGAACTGCGGCATCGGCCTCGGGCTCAAGGTCAACGCGGGTCACGGCCTGCACTACACGAACGTGCAGCAGATCGCGGCGATCGACGGTATCGACGAGCTGAACATCGGCCACGCGATCGTGGCGCACGCCGTCTTCGTGGGCTGGGAGAACGCGGTGCGCGAGATGAAGGCGATCATGGTCGCCGCGCGTCTTGGCGCGCGCGCGTAATTCACGGGTTTCGTCACCGCTTTTGTCACCGTCGCTGGCGCCGCGTCGAGCGGACGCGGCAGCGGCGGTGCGTCAACGAGGAGCCTATGGCGATCTACGGCATCGGTACCGACATCATCCAGGTGAGCCGCGTCGCGGCGGTCATGGAGCGCACCAACGGGCGCTTCGCTTCGCGCGTGCTGGGCCCGGACGAGCTGGCCGTCTACGAGGCGCGCAAGGCGCGCGCGGCCGCGCGCGGGCTGGCCTACCTGGCCACGCGGTTTTCGGCCAAAGAGGCGTTCTCCAAGGCAATCGGGTTGGGCATCCACATGCCCATGACCTGGCGCTCGGTGCAAACGCTCAACGAACCGGGCGGCAAGCCCGTGATGGTGGCCTCGGGGCCGCTCGCACAATGGCTCGACGAGCGCGGCATCTCGATGCGCGTGACGCTCAGCGACGAACACGACTACGCCGTGTCGTTCGTGATCGCGGAAACCGACAAGACCCCGGGCTGACGGACCGAATGGTTCCGAAAGACCCTCTGATTTTCCCGCCGCACGGCCCGCGCCGTGCGGCTTCTACCCAAGACTGATCGATGAAGAACCTTCCCGGACCGGTGATGCTCGACGTGGTCGGCCAGACGCTGACCGACGACGACGTGCGGCGCCTCGCCCACCCCATGACCGGCGGCGTGATCCTGTTCGCGCGGCACTACGAAAACCGCGCGCAGCTCGTCGCGCTCACCGATGCGATCCGCGCCGTGCGCGACGACCTGCTGATCGCCGTCGATCACGAAGGCGGCCGCGTGCAGCGCTTTCGCACCGATGGCTTCACGGTACTGCCCGCAATGGGGCGCCTGGGCGAGCTGTGGGACAAGGACGTGCTGCTCGCGACGAAGCTGGCGACGACCGTGGGTTATATCCTCGCGAGCGAGCTGCGCGCCTGCGGCATCGACCTCTCGTTCACGCCTGTGCTCGATCTCGGCTACGGCCAGTCGAAGGTGGTGGGCGACCGCGCGTTCCATCGCGATCCGCGCGTGGTCACGCTGCTTGCGAAGAGCCTGAACCACGGCCTCGCGCTCGCGGGCATGGCGAACTGCGGCAAGCACTTTCCGGGACACGGCTGGGCCCAGGCGGATTCGCACGTGGCCGTGCCGGTCGACGACCGGCCGCTCGAGGCGATTCTCGGCGAGGATGCGATGCCCTACGACTGGCTGTGTCTCTCGCTCGCGGCCGCGATGCCGGGCCACGTGATCTATCCGAAGGTCGATACGAAGCCGGCGGGCTTCTCGCGCATCTGGGTGCAGGAGATCCTGCGCGGCAAGCTGCGCTTCACGGGCGCGGTGTTCAGCGACGATCTCTCGATGGAAGCCGCGCGCCAGGGCGGCACGCTGGCCGAGGGCGCGCGCGCCGCGCTCGAAGCGGGCTGCGACATGGTGCTGATCTGCAACCAGCCCGACGAAGCGGAAAAGGTGCTCGACGCGCTGCGGGCGGTGGAGCCGCGGTACCCCGCGAAGGAAGCGGCGAAGCGCATCCGGCGCTTGCGGGCGCGCGGCAAGGCGCTGCGCTGGGACCGGCTCATCGCGGAGCCGGCGTATCTTTCCGCACAGGCATTGCTGCGCAGCGTGCTGCCGTAGCCGAATCGAAACGCAGATAAAAGTGCCGATAAAAACGCGCAGATCACAGCGCGCGTGAAAGCAAATGGCCGCCCTCGTGGGCGGCCATTTGCATGCTTGCGGGCGTATCGCGCGAGAAGCTCAGTTCAACCGCATCCGCTGGAGCTTGTTGTAAAGCGTCTTCGGACTGATGCCGAGCAGCGAGGCCGCACGATGCCGTGTACCGCCCACAGCGTCCAGCGTCGCGCGGATCAGCATCTCTTCCACGTCGGCGAGCGGCGTGCCCACCGTCACCTGGACGCGCCCGCCGTTCATCTCGCGCGTGGGCGCGCCGCTGCTTTCCTCGGCCTGGAGCGTTTCCAGCACGTCGCCGGAGGCTTCCCAGGCGCGCCGCACGCGTTCCTGCAACTCGCGCACGTTGCCGGGCCAGTCGTAGGCGAGACATTCGCGGATGAAGGCCGGCGCGATCAGACGCGTTCCGGCCGTGCCGCGCGTCTGCGCATCGAGATTGAGTTCGTCCACCCATGCCGTGGCGAGCAGCGCCGCGTCTTCCTCGCGCTCGCGCAGCGGCGGCAGGAGGAGAGCCGCCGCATCGAGGCGCAGCCACAACTCCTCGTTGAGGACGCCCTGCGCTACGGCATCGCGCGGCACCGTGCGCGTGGCCGCGATCAGGCGGAAGTCCGTGCCGACCTCGTTGTTGCCGCCGACGCGCATGAAGGTCTGCGAATCGAGCGCGCGCAACAGCGCCGCCTGCTGCGCGGGCAGCAGATCGGTGAGTTCGTCGATGAAAAGCGTGCCGCCGTTCGCCTCGGCCACGAGACCCGCTTCGCGCTGCTCCGCGCCGTTGAACGCGCCGCGTTCGTGGCCGAACAGCACGCTCTCGAGCGGCCGGCCCTCGGCGGCTTCCGCGCAGGCGGCGCGCGCATCGTACACGACGAACGGCCCCTTGCGGCGCCGGCTCAGCTGATGCAGCGTGCGCGCGGCGACTTCCTTGCCGGTGCCGGCCTCGCCGTGGACGAGGATCGCGGCTTCGGTGGGCGCGAGTTGTTCGAGCGTGTCGTAGACGCGCTGGATCGAGCTGCTGCGCCCGAGCATCGGCCCGAAACGGCCGATCTGGCGCAAGAGCGAGCGCAGCACCCGGACTTCCTCGGTGAGTTCGTAAGGACGCGGGATGCGCGCGAGCAGGCTGCGCAGGCGCGGGATGTTGACCGGCTTGAGCAGATAGTCCCAGATGCCGTGGCGCAGGCCCTCGATCGCGCTTTCCACGGTGGCATTGCCGGTCATGACGATGACGGGCAGCGCGCCGCCCGGCTGTGCGGGCAGATGCGGGAGCAGTTCGAGGCCGCTGCCGTCGGGCAGATTCAGGTCGACGAGCACCACGTCCGGGATGAAGCGCGCGAGCGCGCCGCGCGCCTCGGCAAGCGTGGCCGCGGTGTCGACGGAGAAGCCGTCGGCGGCCAGGATGGCGGACAGGCCGGACAGGCTGTTGGGATCGTCTTCGACAATCAGGGCGTGTGGCATGGCGAGGCGGCGTGGCGAAGAAGTGGAGGCGCAAAGTCCCGCGGCGCAGTCCGGATGCGCAATGGCATGCCGGGCCCGTGCGGCGCGGCAGCTTCCAGCGGGCAAACTTGATGCAGGCGTTTCAGATCCGGTCCTCCAGGATGGCAGCGACGTGGCGACGCCGCCCGCGCGAAGCGGGCGGGTGGCCGCGCCACGCGGCCGTACAACCCCCATGCATCCGGCAAGCAGTGGGGGCCGTGCGATGCGTGCCCCTCGCGAGTCATGCGCGCTTCACGTGCGCTTCATTCGCGCGGCCGATTGGCCTCGAACCAGCGCCGCACCTCCAGCTCGGCTTCGTCACGGGTCTTGCCGTAGCGTTCCTGGATCAGCCCGGCGAGCCGGTCGGCGTGCCCTTCGGCCTTGATCAGCTCGTCGTCCGTCAGCTCGCCCCAGGCGGCCTTGGCCTTGCCGATCAACTGCTTCCACTTGCCTTCCGCAATGTCATTGTTCATGGGTTTCTCCCGTTGGGTTAGGTCGAGGCAACGTTTCGCGACGACAGAGCCCAGGACAGCAGAAACCGTGCCGCGGGTAGCGCCTTGCCGGAGCGGGCCGCGCCCGTTATGCGCGCAGCGTCATCCGGTAGGAATTCCCGCATCAGTCACAAACATACACGTTTGAGAAAAAAAGAAAAAGCGCCCCGAGGGGCGCTCCTTCACCGAATCCAGCCGCCGTGCATCCGCACGGCGTGCCCGGCGCTTACGCGCGGCTGCGGTATTCGTTCGTGCGCGTGTCGATTTCGATCTTGTCGCCGATGTTGCAGAAGAGCGGCACTTGCAGCTCGAAGCCGGTGTTCAGCTTGGCCTGCTTCATGACCTTGCCCGACGACGTATCGCCCTTGACAGCCGGTTCCGTGTAGATGATTTCGCGGACCAGCGTGGTCGGCAGTTCGACCGAGATGGCCTTCTCGTTGTAGAACACCACTTCGCAGGCCATGCCGTCCTGGAGGTAGTTCAGGGCGTCGCCCATCATCTCGCCTTCGACTTCGAACTGGTTGTAGTCGGCGTCCATGAACACGTACATCGGGTCGGCGAAGTACGAGTACGTCACTTCCTTGCGGTCCAGCACGACGACGTCGAACTTGTCGTCCGCCTTGTACACGGTTTCCATGCCTGCGCCGGTCAGCAGGTTCTTGAACTTCATCTTCACGACGGCGGCGTTACGGCCCGATTTGTTGTACTCGGCCTTTTGCACGACCATGGCGTCGTTGCCGATCATCACGACGTTGCCGGTGCGGAGTTCCTGTGCGGTCTTCATAAAAAACTGTCCTGTCCAGATTGAATAACTTCGAGTGTGCGCGACGGCAAACGTCGCAAGCGCGTTCGCGTGGGTTCGTGTTGCGATCCGGCCCGGTCTTCCGCAAACTCAAAAAAAGGGGCACGGTCGCGACAGCCGTTGCACTGAATTGCCGGATCGAATCGCTTGAGACGGCTGCCGTCGGATAACCGCTTATTTTAACTGAGTTTTTGCGAATTCGGCCAGATTTCCGGCGAGGTCGCCGGGCAGCGCCAGTTCCGCGGCCCAGCTGGCGGCGCGCGCCGAATAGTCGGGCAAATGGCGTGCGAACGCGGGCCAGTCCGGCGTGCCGCGGCCGTTCCAGGCGTGCCAGAAGCGCTCCAGCCCGGCGCGCGCCTGCGCGGACAGCGGCCTCGCGTAGTGTTCGAGCGCCGCGTCGAGCTTGGGGAGGTGGGCGTCGTCGGCCTGCGGGTAGATGTGCCAGACGAAGGGTCGCGCGGCCCATTGCGCGCGCACGAACGAGTCTTCGCCGCGCACGAAGTTGAGGTCGCTCGCCCACAGCAGGGGGTCGTAGCCGCTTTGCTCGGTGAAGGCGAGGCTGTGTGCGCGCAGGGCGCCGCGCGCCGCATGCGCGCCGGGATCGAACGAGGGCAGACCGAAGAAGCGCGCCACGGCGCCCGAGATGCGGCCTTGCGGGACCAGCAGGACGATGGGCGTCGCGCTGTCGCGCCATTGGGCGAGCAGGCTGTCGATGGCCGGGTTTTCGTAGGCGAAAAGCGAGATCACGGTGGCGTCGGGGCCAGGCGGCGGTGCGGCGGTCGTATCGCGCCACCAGGCGGCACGTGCTTCGGGCGAGCCTTCGAAAGCCGCGCGTGACGCGTCGAGATCGCGTTCCTTGAGTACGCCGCCCGTGCCGGGCCCGAGACCCGGGAAGAAGAAGTGCTTGGTGAGCGGGTAGCGCGGATGCGGCGAGGGTCGCAGGTGGAAGTCGGCCACCCAGTCCTCGGCGCTCAGGTATTCGAGGTTGAACCACACCGGCGCGCGCGCGCGCTCCGCCATCGCGGCGACGTAGACGGGCGGCAGCTCGCACGCGAAGGCTTCGATCACGACATCGGCGATCTGCAGCGTTTCGCCCGCGTGGGTGGGCGCATGCCAGTGTTCGACCACGACGCCCCCGACGCGCTGCGTGGCGAGCGCGGTATCGAGCGCTGGGCAGAGCTTCGCGAACGCGTGCAGGTCGTCGACGAACACGCGCACCTGCCAGCCGTGCTCGTGCGAAAGCTGGCGCGCGAGGCGCCAGCACACGCCGATGTCGCCGAAGTTGTCGATCACCGCGCAGAAGATGTCGCAGGCGATGTCGCAATCGACGTCGGCCGGGGCGGCGGATCCGGTGGTCGGGGATGTCGAGGCGTGGAGGGCGTCGGTCATGGGGGGGCAGGCGGGATGGAGCGGCGCGGTATGATCTAGTCTTGCGATTCTAAGACACCGCCGGACCCACGCGAGGCCGGCATGAACGCGTCGCGGCGCGCGACGCGGCCCGTCCCCCGAATTTCCCGATTCCCTGGATGACCGACTCCGACGTTTTCGACCCGAAGAAGGCGCTGGCGCAGCTGCCGCACCTGCCCGGCGTCTATCGCTATTACGACGCGCAGGGCGCGGTGCTCTACGTCGGCAAGGCGCGCGATCTGAAAAAGCGCGTATCGAGCTATTTCACCAAGACGCTGCTTTCGCCGCGCATTGCGATGATGGTCACGCGCATTGCGCGCATCGAGACCACGGTCACGCGCTCCGAGGCCGAAGCGCTGCTGCTCGAAAACAACCTCATCAAGGCGCTCACGCCGCGCTACAACATCCTCTTTCGCGACGACAAGTCCTACCCGTACCTCAAGCTCACGGGACACAGGTTTCCGCGCATGGCGTATTACCGCGGGGCCGTCGATCGCAACAACCAGTACTTCGGGCCGTTCCCGAGCGCTTCGGCCGTGCGCGAGAGCATCCAGATCCTGCAGCGCGTGTTCCAGTTGCGCACCTGCGAGGATTCGGTGT
The DNA here is from genome assembly GCF_905220215.1 of Paraburkholderia sp. J12. Lineage (NCBI taxonomy): Bacteria > Pseudomonadati > Pseudomonadota > Betaproteobacteria > Burkholderiales > Burkholderiaceae > Paraburkholderia > Paraburkholderia sp. J12. The sequence continues at coordinate 926,372 of NZ_CAJMZC010000001.1, read as the reverse complement.
TCAACAACCGCACGCGGCCCTGCCTGCTGCATCAGATCGCGCGCTGCACGGCGCCGTGCGTGGGCGCCATCGGCGAGGAGGATTACGCGCGCGACGTGAGCAACGCGTCGCGTTTCCTGCTCGGGCGGCAGAACGAGGTGATGAAGGAGCTCGAAACCAAGATGCATGCGTTCGCCGCGGAGCTCAAGTTCGAGCAGGCGGCGGCCGTGCGCAACCAGATGAGCTCGCTTTCGACCGTGCTGCATCAGCAGGCGATCGAGACCGGCAGCGAGAGCGACGTCGACATCCTGGCCGTGGTGGCGCTGGGCGGACGCGTCTGTGTGAATCTCGCGATGGTGCGCGGCGGCCGGCATCTGGGCGACAAGGCGTATTTCCCGGCGCACGTCGAGCGGGCGTTGACGGACGAGGAGGGCGGCGTTGCGGAAGAGGTGGATAGCGAAGCGGTGTTTGCGGCTTCGGCGCTGACTGCGCTGCCGGCCATGGCGCGGCGGGCCCTGGAGGCGGCGGCCGGCCTTTCGGCGCGCGCGGAGCACGAGGGCGAGCCGGCGCAGGACACGCAGCCCGGCGATGCCGACGAAGCTGATGAAGTTGACGCAGATGACGAAGGCACGCCCGATCCACTCGCCATTGTCGCCGACCTGCCGCCCGAGACGGATGGCGCGGGCGCGCAGTCCGCGGAAGATGACGAAGACGACGGCAACCTCGAAGGCCCAGCCGGCGGCGAAGCCTCCCAGTCCACGGCGGGCCGCAAGCGCCGCACGGCGGACGGCATCGAATCCGAGGTGCTCGACGCCTTCATCGCGCAGCATTACTTCGGCAACCGCGTGCCGCCTGTGCTCGTGGTGAGCCATCCGCCCGCGAACAGCGAACTCGTGGACGTGCTCGCGGAGCAGGCTGGCCACAAGGTCACGCTCCTGCGTCAGCCGCAGGGGCAAAAGCGCGCCTGGCTCGCGATGGCCGAGCAGAACGCGCGCCTCGCGCTGGCGCGGCTCCTCTCCGAACAGGGCTCGCAGCAGGCGCGCACGCGCACGCTCGCGCAACTGCTCGGGCTCGAACTCGACGACCTCGCGCATCTGCGCATCGAGTGCTTCGACATCAGCCATACGATGGGCGAGGCGACCCAGGCGTCGTGCGTGGTCTACCACCATCACAAGATGCAGTCGGGCGAGTACCGCCGCTACAACATCACCGGCATCACGGGCGGCGACGACTACGCCGCGATGCGCCAGGTGCTCACGCGCCGCTACGAGAAGATGGTCGCGCAGGCGGCGGCCAACGAAACCGACGAAGGACAGACGCAGCCGGGCGCCGATCCGGTCGACCCTGCCGATCCCGCAGCGAGCCCCGAAGGCGCCGGGCCGGTGGCGACGGGCGGCCAGTTGCCGAACATCGTGCTGATCGACGGCGGCAAGGGGCAGGTGGAGATCGCCCGCCAGGTGTTCGCCGAACTGGGTCTCGATCCGGCGATGCTGGTGGGCGTCGCGAAGGGCGAGGGGCGCAAGGTGGGGCTGGAGACGCTGGTATTCGCCGACGGCCGCGCGCCGCTGGAACTCGGCAAGGAAAGCGCGGCGCTCATGCTGGTCGCGCAGATCCGCGACGAAGCGCACCGTTTCGCGATCACGGGCATGCGGGCGAAGCGCGGCAAGACGCGTCAGACTTCGCGTCTCGAAGAGCTCGAGGGCGTGGGCGCGAAGCGGCGCCAGCGCCTGCTCGCGCGCTTTGGCGGCTTGCGGGGCGTGATGGCGGCGAGCGTGGAGGACCTCGCGAGCGTCGAGGGCATTTCGCGTTCGCTCGCGGAGCAGATCTATCAGCAGCTTCACTGAGGCCGCCGGGGCGCTGTCCACCCTTGCTTGTAGCGGGTGCGGCGACGCGGCACAATTGCAAATCCTTTCGACAGACAGCGCTCGCCGATGCCGTTCAACTTCCCCATTCTCCTGACGTGGCTGCGGATCGTGCTGATCCCGCTCGTGGTCGGCGTGTTCTATCTGCCCCAGACGCTGCTGAGCCCGCCCCACCAGAACACGGCGGCAATGCTGATCTTCGTGCTGGCGGCGCTCACCGACTGGTTCGACGGCTATCTCGCCCGCCGCTGGAACCAGACCTCGTCGTTCGGCGCCTTTCTCGATCCGGTTGCGGACAAGCTGATGGTCACCGCTGCGCTGCTGATCCTCGTGCAGCTTGGGCGGCTCGATGCGGCGATCGCGCTTGTGATCGTCGGGCGCGAAATCGCGATTTCGGCGCTGCGCGAATGGATGGCGCAGATCGGCGCCTCGAAGAGCGTTGCGGTGAATTCGCTCGGCAAGTTCAAGACCGCGTGCCAGATGGTGGCGATCCCGATGCTGCTGTTCTACGCGCCGCTCACGATCGGCGGGTTCACGCTGTTCGATTCGCGCGTCTGGGGGACGTGGCTGATCTACGTCGCGGCCTTCCTCACGATCTGGTCGATGCTCTACTACATGAAGCTCGCGTGGCCGCAGATCCGCGAGCGGGGGAGTTTGTAGGCGCGCGTTCATCCTCCTGAAAAAAGATTGCCCTCGGGGGGTTGACACGATTCAGTGCCTTATACATAATCTCACTTCTCCGCTGCACGACAATTTGGCAGCAAGCAGATGCGGTGGAGATGCCTGCAGATGAAGTGCAGTAGCAGGAAAAAGCAGTAAATTACGCGGGAGTAGCTCAGTTGGTAGAGCGCAACCTTGCCAAGGTTGAGGTCGCGAGTTCGAGACTCGTCTCCCGCTCCAGAATTCTGGTGCGATGTTTCAGGCAGTAAAAAGCAGCGCGCCACGGCAGTGCAAAGCAGGACCATGCGGGAGTAGCTCAGTTGGTAGAGCGCAACCTTGCCAAGGTTGAGGTCGCGAGTTCGAGACTCGTCTCCCGCTCCAGAATTCTGGTCACGCCCGGGGAAGCAGCGCTTCCCCTTTTGTTTGGCAGGCCTGGTGATTCGGGCCATCCAACAAATCTGTCCGATCGTTGCGGGCGCATGCAAGCCTCGCGTACGGGCACCCCGCTTCTGGCGCGATAGCAAAGCGGTTATGCAGCGGCCTGCAAAGCCGTGTAGGCCGGTTCGACTCCGGCTCGCGCCTCCAGATGCAAAGAAAAGCCACCTTCGGGTGGCTTTTCTTTTTTTCGCGGCCGTCGTCGTGCACACGGCGTCGCGCGGCATCGCACAGCATGCCTTGGCACGGCACAATAGGCGGGTCTCCCGTACCCCTGACCGCCATGTCCATCGAACTCCCCGAAGACGCGCGCCGCGATGCGATTGCGTCCATCCAGCGCTACTTCGACGCGAACATGGAAGAGCCGATCGGCAACATCGCCGCGGGCGCGCTGCTCGGCTTCTTCCTCGAAGAGATCGCACCCGCCGTGTACAACAGGGCGATTGCCGACGCGCAGGAAAGCATGCAGGCGCGCATCGTCGATCTCGACATCGATCTGCACGAAGAGCCGTTCCAGTACTGGCGCAAGTACGAAAAAACCAAGGGCCGCAAGTGACGCGGGGCGGGGCATAATCGCCTGTCTCCCCTGTTCTACGGAAAGTTCTCCATGAATACGCAGTTTTCCGCGCAGTCTTCCTCCTTGCCGCTCGCCCATCTCGACTGGCGCTGGAAGGCCTTCGCCGCACTCGAACCGCGCGAGGTCTACGCGATGCTCGAAGCGCGATCGGCGGTGTTCGTGGTGGAGCAGAACTGCGTCTATGGCGATATCGACGGGCTCGACGAAGGCGCCTGGCATCTGTTCGCATGGGATGCTTCGGGAGAGCGTCCGGTGCTCGCCGGCTATCTGCGCGTGCTCCTGCCCGACGCGGTTGACACCGACGTGCGCATTGGCCGCGTGCTGACGACGGCAGGCTATCGCGGCATCAAGCTCGGTAATGCGTTGCTCGAACGCTCGATTCACCACATCGCGCAGCAGTGGCCGGGCGTACCCGTGCGTCTGCATGCGCAGGCTCATCTGCAGAAGTTCTACGGCGCTTTCGGCTTTGAGCCGGTCTCGGACGTGCACAACGAAGACGGCATCCCTCACGTCTGGATGCGCTCGGAGTAGGCTGCTCGCCGTGAGCGAGCCGCGGTTCAGGTGCGCTGCGGCTCGTTGTCGCGGGTGGCGGCAACGGACGTGCGCGCAGGCCTGCCGCGTTGCCGCAGGCGCCCGCGCGCCGACAGCCGCATCCAGTGACGCAGGGCGACCAGCGCGCCGATCACGCTCATCATCGATCCCGGAATCCACAGCAGCAGCCCGCCGATCTGCTGGTCGCGCATGGGGCTCAGCCACGTGAAGGCGCGTCCGCAGATCGAGTACACGGGATAGAGTTCGCGCGGCGTGAAGAAGATGAACGCGCCGAGGAGGATCTGCGGCGGAATCGCCGCGATCACGACCAGCACGCGCTTGCCGGGCGCAAGCCGCGCGGGCGGCGCGGACCGCGGATCGAGCACGAGCCACCAGAAGAGGAGTCCGTCGATCACCATGCTCCAGTTCATGACGCGGTAGAGGCGCCAGTCGAGCATCGCGATGAAATGGATCGGCGAGAAGAGCCAGAAGTAGATCAGCCCGACGAAGAGCGTCACGGCGACAACGGGGTGCATCACGATATCGAGTGCGAGGCGCACCGGCCGGGCCGCGAGCGCGGGCCGCACGAAACGCTGGCGCCACGCGAATGGAATGCCCGCGCGCAAGGCGGCGCCGGGATACGCGAGCGCGATGAAGAACGGTCCCAGATGATGCAGGACCAGATGCTGTGCGCGGTGCATGAAGAACTCGTGCTCGAAGAAGTAGTCGAGCCGGGTATGCAGCGCCACATAGAGCGCGCCGAGTCCGAACCAGAACGAGATGCGCCGCGCGAGTGAGACGCGCGCGTGGCGCTGGCCGCGCACGAACAGGATCGCGGCGGTTGCGAGGGCGATCACGACCGTAGGCGACGGCTCCCACGGGTCGAGCCAATAGAGCAGGTTCATGGTTCGGGCGCGTGCGGTGATGGCGTCGAAGGCAGCATGGCGCGGGCCTTCAGCCGGCGTTGTCGATCACGCGCCGCACGTCGTGCGCGATGACGTCGGGCGTGTCGTTGTCGGTGGCGAGGAGGCGCGCGCGGCCGCCTGCGTCGAACACGTAAACGGCGGAGCTGTGCGTCACGTCGTAGCTGCCGTCGGGGTTGCGCTTCTCCATCTGATAGGCCACGCGATAGCGCTTCGCGAGCGATTCGATCTGGCTGTCGCTGCCGGTCAGGCCCAGGATGTGCTGCGCGTCGAATGCCGCGACATACGTGTGCAGTACGGCAGGCGTGTCGCGGTCCGGGTCCACGCTGATGAAGAGGATGCGCAGGTTGCGCGCATCGGGGCCGAGCTTCGCCATGACCTGCATCAGCCGCGCCATGGTCTCGGGGCAGACGTCGGGGCAATGCGTGTAGCCGAAGTACACGAGTGTCGTTTGTCCGCTGAAGCTCGCGCCCGTGACCGGCCGGCCGCTGTCGTCGGTCAGGCTGAAGTCGAGATCCGGCAGATGGCCGGTGACATTCGTGAGCTGCCAGGGATCGGCGGGATGGGAGCAGGCCGCGAGAGCCGCTACGCCAGCCACGATTGCGATTCGCGCGGCAATTCTCGTGGCAATCCGCCGGACAAGACGCGTGCAGGTGCCACAGCCGCGCCGCCACGCCGACACGGCGGCGCGGATCGGGGCGGAACGCTGGCGGAGAGCAGGCGGGTAGTGCAAAGGGTGTCCCGGTATTCGAATCGTGGTTCGCCGCCGGCGGCTTTCCACGATACTTTGTTCAGGATATTGCCAGGACTGTAGCAAAATTGGAGACGCACTGCCGTAGCGTCTAACCTTACTTTCTCGAAAATCGCCGGCAGCCGAGGTAAGATGCGCACACTTTCTCCGACGGCCGTGCGCTCGCCAGACGGGGCGCCGAGGGACGAAAAACACGTAATGCAAGCACTACCGGCTGTATTGCCGCCTGATCAGACGGCCTTCTTCTTCGATTTCGACGGCACGCTCGTCGAACTCGCGCCCACGCCCGACGGCGTGCTCGTGCGTCCGGACATGCTTGCGCTCCTGCGCGAGCTGCGCCAGGTGACGCACGGCGCGGTGGCGATCGTGTCGGGGCGCGGCATCGACAGCATCGACGCATTCCTCGGCATGCCGGACCTGCCGGTGGCGGGCCTGCACGGCGCCGAGCGGCGCGACGCCAATGGCGACACCCAGCGCGTGGGTTTCAACGACGAGCGGCTCCTGCACATGGAGCGGGTGCTCGCGGAAGTGGTGCGCACGCATCCGGGCATGCTGCTCGAGATCAAAGGCGCGGCGCTGGCGCTGCATTACCGCAACGCGCCCGAGCACGAACCCGTCGCGCGCGAAGTGACCACCCGCCTTGCCGGCGAATTCGCGCAAGCCTATGTGCTGCAGCCCGGCAAGATGGTCTACGAGATCAAGCCCAAGGACGTGGACAAGGGCCGCGCGCTGCGCGCCTTCCTCGACGAGCCGCCGTTCGCGGGGCGCCGCCCGGTGTTCGCCGGCGACGATCTCACCGACGAGAAGGGTTTTGCCGTCGTCAACGCGCAGCACGGCGTCTCGATCAAGGTGGGCGGCGGCGACACGATCGCGCAGACGCGCGTCGAATCCGTGGACGCGCTGCTCGCCTGGCTCACGGCGCTCGTCGCGGCGATGCGCGCGGCTTAGTGCCCACCTCAGTGCCCGGCCTGGTGCCCAGCCTTCGCGCAGCCCGTCCGCGGCACGCAACACACCTTTACCCACCCCTCGACGGAACCCGCACCTCATGAGCCGACTGATCATCGTGTCGAACCGGGTCGCACCCATTTCCGAGGGCGGCCCGGCTGCAGGCGGCCTTGCGGTGGGCGTCTACGACGCGCTCAAGGAAACCGGCGGCATGTGGTTCGGCTGGAGCGGCGACGTGCTCGCCTCGGGCCAGCCGCAGATTCACCTGGAGGAGCGTGGTCCGGTGACTTTCGCCACCATCGGCCTGCTGCGTCGCGACTACGACCAGTACTACCGCGGCTTTTCGAACGCGACGCTGTGGCCCGCCTTCCACTACCGCGCCGATCTCGTCCAGTACGACCGCCACGAATACGCGGGCTACTGCCGCGTGAACGCGTGGCTCGCCCAGCAGCTCGTGCCGCTCCTGCGCGAAGACGACGTCATCTGGGTCCACGACTATCACCTGATCCCGTTCGCGCAGGCGCTGCGCGCGGCGGGCGTGAAGAACCGCATCGGCTTCTTCCTGCACATTCCGTTTCCGGCTTCGCAGGTGCTGCTCGCGGTGCCGCCGCATCGCGACCTCGTCGAGGCGCTCTGCTCGTTCGATCTGCTCGGTTTCCAGACGAAGCCCGACTTGCGCGCCTTCTGCGATTACGTGGTCAACGAGGCGGGCGGGGCAGTCGAGCGGCAGCCGGACGGCCTCACGCGCATCGAGGCGTTCGGCAAGCGGCTCCTTGCGAACGACTACCCGATCGGCGTTTATCCCGACGAAGTCGCGGAACTCGCGAAGGCCGGCGAGCGCGGCAAGCCGGTGCGCACGCTCAAGGCCACGCTGCACGGTCGCAAGGTGATCATGAGCGTGGACCGGCTCGATTACTCGAAGGGGCTCGTGGAGCGTTTTCGCGCCTTCGAGCGCCTGCTCGACCAGCACCCGGCCGAGCGCAACAAGGTCTCGTTCGTGCAGATCGCGCCGCCCACGCGCGCCGATCTGCATGCGTACCAGGACATCCGGCTCAAGCTCGAAGCCGAGTCGGGCCGTATCAACGGCCGCTTTGCGGAGCTCGACTGGACGCCGATCTGGTACATCCATCGCCAGTACGAGCGCGCGGTGCTCGCGGCGCTTTTCCGGGCTTCGCACGTGGGTTATGTGACGCCGCTGCGCGATGGCATGAATCTCGTCGCCAAGGAATACGTGTCGGCGCAGGACCCCGAGAATCCTGGCGTGCTGGTGCTCTCGCGTTTCGCCGGTGCGGCCGAGGAGCTGACCGGGGCGCTGATCGTCAATCCGCTCGACATCGACGGCATGGCCGATGCGCTTGCCGCCGCGCTGGCGATGCCGCTCGAGGAGCGGACGGCGCGCCATCGGGACATGATGGCGCAGTTGCGCGAGAACAATGTTTCGGTCTGGCGCGACCGCTTCATGCGCGACCTCACGCAGATCGGCGAGCGTCGCGGCGTGGCGCTGCCGGTGGCCGAGGCGGCGCGCGGCGAGGCGCAAGGGCAGCTTTGAGGGCGCGGCGGGCCCGCAGGGTTGCTTCGACGGCGCCGCACAAGAAAAAGCCGCTTCCGGATGGAAGCGGCTTTTTCGTTTCTGGCGGGCCGGTCGAGCGGCTCAGGCGACGTGTTTCTCGTCCGCCTTCTTGCTGCCGAGGTGCAGTGTGGAATGCTTGCCGTATTGCTTGGCGAGCAGGTCGCGATAGAGGCCCGGACGGTTGCGCAGTTCCTCGGGCGTGCCGTCGTCGATCACCTTGCCCGTGCTCATCACGATGATGCGGTCGAAGTTCTGCAGCGTGGAGAGCCGGTGCGCGATGGCGATCACGGTGCGGCCCACCATCAGGCGGTCGAGCGCCTGCTGGATCGCCTCTTCGGAGGCGCTGTCGAGCGCCGAGGTTGCTTCGTCGAGCAGCAGGATCGGCGCGTTCTTGAGGATCGCACGCGCAATCGCGATGCGCTGGCGCTGGCCGCCCGAGAGCTTCACGCCGCGGTCGCCGACGATCGTGTCGTAGCCTTCCGGCATGGCCTCGATGAAATCGGCGCAGCGCGCCTCGCGCGCCGCCGCGAGCACCTCGTCGCGGCTCGCCTCGGGTCGCCCGTAAGCGATGTTTTCGTAGATCGTGCGGTGCAGGAGCGAGATGTCCTGCGGCACGAGCGCGATGGTGTGGCGCAGGCTGTCCTGCGTGACGGCGGCGATATCCTGGCCGTCGATCTTGATCGCGCCGCCATGGAGCTCGTAGAAGCGCTGCAGGAGCGCGAGCACCGTGGTCTTGCCCGCGCCCGACTTGCCGATCAGGCCCACGCGCTGGCCGGCCGTGATGTGCAGGTCGAAATGGTCGAGGATGGGCTTGCGGTGCGGATAGGCGAAGGTCACGTTCTCGAAGTCCACGCACCCGCCCTGGGCGACGAGCTCGGTGGCGTCGTCGCGGTCGGGCATGCCGTGCGGCTCCAGCAGCGTCTGGACGGCTTCGGCGAGGCGCGCGACGTGCTGCGTCACATCCACGAGCGCGACGGCCAGGTCGCGCGTGCCGTGCAGGATCGTGAAGCCGAGCGAGCTCACGAGCACGATGTCGCCCGAGGTGGCGCGGCCCTGGTTCCAGAGCCAGAGCGCCCAGCCGAGCAGGCCGGCCGAGAGCATGGCCGTGATCACCGCATGCAGCAGGCGCAGCTTTTCGAGGTAGAGCAGGCTCGTGCGGCGCGCGTCCAGTTCCGCCTTCACGGTGCTGCGAAAGCGCACCTGCTCGCGAAAGGTCATGCCGAAGGCGCGCACGAGCGCCATGTTGCTGATCACGTCCACGAGTTCGCCGTCGACGGCCGCCGCCCGGGTGGCGAACGTGTGATGACGCGAGGAGCCGCGCCCGGCGAGCTTGAAGAGGATCACCGAAAGGATGGCCGAGCACAGCAGCAGCACGCCCGCCATCAGCGGATTGACCGAGATGATCATCACGATCGCGCCCGCCACGGCGATGCAGGGCGGCAGTACGTTCCACGCCGTGGTGTTCTCGGCGGTGTAGATCGCGTTCGAGGTCGCGGTGATCCGGCTCGCCAGCGTGCCGGGCTGTTTCTCCGCGTAATAGGTGGGCGAGTGGCCGCTCAGGTACTGGAAGAGATCGCGCCGCAGGTCGCCCGTGACGGTGACGAAGGTATGGGCGGCGAACCAGCCCCCCACGCGCCAGAGCAGGTTGTCGGCGGCAATCAGGCCCACGAGGATCGCGAACGCGGTCCACAGCGGCCCCGGATGGTGGCGGCCGGCGCCGAGCACGTCGATCAGGTGCTTGATCGCGTACTGCGAGGCGAGGGCGCAGCCCACGGCCGCGAACACGCTCGCGAGCACGACGGCATGCGCGAACGGATGGCGGCGGATGTAACGAAACAGGAACGCGAGCGGCCGCCGCGCATAGCTCGCGAGCTTTGCGTTGTGGGCGTTACGCTGGGCGATGGTCAGATGTTCCAATTGATCGGTGGTCGGTCTGACGGAGCTTCGTCCGTGCAAGGTGAAAAGGAGAGGGGCGCGCGCTAGCGGTAGCCCACGACGGACTTTCCCGCATTGTAAACATCCCTCGCGCATGGCGCATCGCCCATGTCTGCGGGACGCGAATCATATCGCGACAGCATGGGCCACGATATGCCCCGGGCAACGGGTGTTGCAGGAGAGGCTCAAGGGGCTTCCAGGTCCGTTTTAGAGATACAATTACGGATTGCATTCACGACGGGTAGAGAGATCCTCCCGGCGCTGCCCGCCTGAAACGATCCGATGGGGCCCGATGATAGCGCCTCAGGATGCGCTGCGATGCAACAAACCGCAAGGCTGCCCTCGCAATTGTCGTGCCCCAATGGGGGCCAACCCCTCCGGATACGAACCCCTAATCTAGAACTACGTTTTAAAACAGGGGGTTGCGGAGTGTTTCCGGTTTGTAACAACGTAAAGTATTTGAAATGTTCTAGCCGGCAGGGGTCCCGAACCGGGATAATGCCGACTCGGATAGCGTAGGGAATCTGACAGCTTGTATGTCAACGACCGCGAACCCTGCGCGTTTACCGCCTGAGCCGTTCCGTCCGTTCGATTCACGCGGCGGCCAGTGTGCCGGCGAAGCCGGCGCGGTGAGCGGTATGGAACGCCTTGGGTGGTGTGCGGCAAGGGTGCCGGCGCCGACAAAGGTCGATTGTCAAACTTGCAGTACTTTGCCCGATTTATTACGAGGAAGGAGTTCACCACTATGCGAATCGCTCAAATCGCTCCGTTGCACGAGGCGGTTCCTCCCAAGCTCTACGGCGGCACGGAACGGGTGGTCTCCTACCTGACCGAAGCGCTCGTCGAACAGGGTCACGACGTCACACTGTTCGCAAGCGGCGATTCGGTCACCTCGGCAAAGCTCGAAGCGTTCTGGCCGCAGGCACTGCGCCTCGACCCCACGATTCGCGATGTGATGGCTCCCCACATGCTACTGCTCGAAGAAGTGTGTCGCCGCGCGCACGAGTTCGACGTGCTGCATTTCCACATCGACTATTACCCGTTCTCGCTGTTCCAGCGTCAGGAAGTGCCGTTCGTCACGACGATGCACGGCCGCCTCGACCTGCCGGAACTGCAGCCGATCTTCAACGCGTTCAGCGACGTGCCGGTCGTCTCGATCTCGGACAACCAGCGCATCCCGCTGCAGCAAGCCTGCTGGCAGCAAACCGTCTATCACGGCCTGCCGGAAGACGTGCTCAAGCCGATCCCGAACGTCGAGCCCGGCTACCTCGCTTTCCTCGGCCGCGTCTCGCCGGAGAAGGGTCTTGACAAGGCGATCCGCATCGCTGGCCAGGCCGGCATGAAGCTCAAGGTCGCCGCCAAGATCGACAAGGCCGACCGTGCCTACTACGAAGAGGTCATCAAGCCGCTGATGGCACTGCCGCACGTCGAGTACATCGGCGAAATCGGCGAGCACGAAAAGCGCGAGTTCCTCGGCAACGCTCATGCCCTGGTGTTCCCGATCGACTGGCCGGAGCCCTTCGGTCTCGTGATGATCGAAGCCATGGCCTGCGGCACGCCGGTCATCGCGTTCAAGCGCGGCTCGGTGCCGGAAGTCATCGACAATGGCGTGTCGGGCTTTGTCGTCGAAGACGAAATCGGCGCAGTCGCGGCGGTCAAGCGCCTGTCGACGCTGCCGCGCGAGAAGGTGCGTGCGGCGTTCGAGGCACGTTTCTCGTCGAAGGTGATGGCGCGCAACTACGTCGCCGTGTACGAAGAACTGCTGCGCCAGAAGCGCCGCACCGTGCTGCGCGAAGTCGCCGCCGGCTAAGATCTCGCGGTCTTGCGTCGAGGCGGAGTGTGCCGCTTCGGCCGGTTTTTTTGCAACGCCCCGGTGCCTGTGCACCGGGGCGTTGTCTTATGTGCGCACGGCGTGAGGACGGGCGGCAATGTCCCTATAATGGCCGTGCTGCAAGACCCGCAGCGACCACGACGAACGCATGTTTTGCATCGGATCGCAGTATGGGCTCACGCCCGGAACGGCGATCGACAGGAGAAAACCTTTGGCGAGATCCCGACCGACGCCCACGGTCGCCGTACCCGGCGCCGGGACGATGTTCGCCTTGCGGGCGATCGGCCTCGTGATCCTTGCGCGATGGCTGTTCTCGATGTCGCAGATGAACTTCGTCGCGGCGCTCGAAGGCATGGCTTCGTCGCCTTGGGCGTGCATCAACCTCGTCTTCCTCTTTCTTCTGATCGCGCTGCCCGGCGCGAAGGCGCGCGTCGAGCGGCCGTTTCATCCGCTGCCTCAATGGCTGCGTCAGGCGCTGCGCTTCTTCGGTCTGATCGGCTGTCTGTTCGCTTTGTGGTCGATCGGCGCCTTCGTCTGGACCGCCGGCTGGCGGCGCGCCGTGCATACGGTCGCGGCCACCAACGGCTGGCTCGTGGCCGCTCCCGCGCTCTTTGCCGCCGTGGTGTGGATCTGCCGTCCGCGCGCGCTCTGGCGGACCAATATCGCCGCGCGCCGTTTTGCAATCGGCCGCTACGCGATCTCGATAGATACGGCCACGCGCACCACGATCGTCTGGCTGGAAAGCCGCAAGCTCGGTCAGTACGATGCGCGCGAACTCTCGGTGCGCTGGTCGCGGGGAGCGGAGCCGGTTGCTTCGACGGCCCAGCCGGTTGCTTCGGCATCTCCGGGCTCTCAGGATGAACCCGGCGCCGTCGTGCTGGCGAGCACGCCGCTGGTCGCCGATGCGCCATCGTCACCGATGCCTTCTGCTCCGGCTGCTGGCGCTGCTGCCGTGCCTGGTACCGCACCTCGTCGGCCGACCGTCGAATTGCTCTGGGACTCGCCCGCAGCGGCAGGCCACAATTGCCAGACCGTGTTTCGTGTGAGGCTCGCTACCGAAGGCGATCGGGTGGCCGCGCACGCGCTCGATGCCGCGCTGAAGCAGATCTAAGGCAGATCTGATCGGTCTGAAGTTTTCAGCATCGTCCGGCCGAAGTGCCGGAGCGCCTGGCCGTACTTCACTCGCCGTGCCGCCGTCAAACCGGAGGAGTTGCGATGATCTCAAGCTGGTTGCTTGCCGCCGTTCACGTGCTCGCTTTCGGTTTTGCGCTTGCCTCGATCCTGCGGCGCTCGCGCGGCCTGCGCCGCTGCACTTCGACTGAGGATTTGACTGGTATCTTCAGCGCGGACAACGGCTGGGGCCTGTCCGCAGTCGTCTTGATCGTGACCGGCGCAATGCGTGCGTTCGGCGGCTTCGAGAAGGGCGCTTCGTATTATTTTCACGAGCCGCTTTTTCACGTGAAGATGGGTGCGCTCGTGCTGATTATTCTGCTCGAGATCGCGCCGATGATGGCGCTGCTGCGCTGGCGTCTTGCCGTGCGACGCGGCGACGTGCCGGACCTGACGGGCGCGCCGAAGTATGCGCGCATCGGTGCATGGCAGACCGTGCTGCTGGTGGTGATGGTGTTTGCGGCTTCGGGGATGGCGCGCGGTGTCGGGCTCGATACCGCGGCGTGATCGAGTGCCCGTCGAAATGAAAAAAGCCCCCAGACTTGCGTCTGGAGGCTTTTATTCTTCGGTGCTTGTCTTTACCAACACCAGAAATTCTGGTGGGTAGTACTGGGATCGAACCAGTGACCCCTGCCGTGTGAAGGCTGGTGGAAAACCCAATAGCGGCGCACCTTTGCGGGCGTTCCTACGGTCCGTCGGACTCGTATAGGACGCGAACATGGGTACGATCAGCAAGCACGTCGCTAAAAATGGGGACGTAACATACCAAGGAGAGGTTCGCCGGAAGGGCTTCCCGACCCAAAGTAAGACCTTCGTGGAGAAGAAGGACTGCGAGAAGTGGATACGGGCGGCGGAGGCCGCGCTGGATCGCGGCGAGGTCTCGGACCCGATCGAAGGCCCCGAAGCCGCACGCGGGCGGATTAAACACTCTCGCGGACGTTCTGCGCCGGTATCGGGATAAGGTTTCCCCGGGCCATAGCGGCGGCGAGATAGAAATATTGGGGATCAATCGCTGGCTCCGCGAGTGCCGCGAGTTCGTGACGACTCCGGTGGCGCAGTTGGATGCCGCGAAGGTGGCCGAGTGACGTGACTCGCAGCTAGACGGGCGGGCTGGTTCGTCCGTCGCGAGACAAATGAACCTCCTGATGAGCGCGATAAACCTCGCTCGGGCGGAGTGGGGGTGCGACATTCCGCCGCTCCGTGTCCAGCGGCCCAAGAGCCCGCCGCACCGCGAGCGGGTGCTAAAGCCTGCGGAGGAAAAGGCCTTGCTGGCGAACTCGGGGCGGCTCCGGCCCGTGATCGAGTCCGCGCTGGCGACCGCGATGCGGCAAGGTGAGATCGCCGTGCTGAACTGGGGCGATATCGACTGGTCCCGCAAGATCGCACGCCTCCACACGAGCAAGAACGGCCTACCGCGAGACGTTCCGCTCTCGTCCCTCGCGATTACCGCGCTGGGGCGCTTGGAGCGAGGGGAGGGGCTGGTGTTCGAGATGTTCGCCGAGGCGATCAAGCGCGCCTTCGGGCGGCTCGTGCGCAAGTTGAAGATCAGCGACATGCGGTTCCACGACCTTCGGCACACGGCCATCACACGTTACGCCCGGTTGGGGCTTAACCCGATCCAGCTATCGGTCATCTCCGGTCACAAGGATATCCGGATGCTCCAGCACTACACGCACTTAAAGGCGGAAGAGTTGGTGGGCGTAATGGGCTGATAGACCGGGCAGCGAGACTTCCCTTTAAGCCGCCTGCGTTAAGGCGGCTCTCCTTTTTCTTGTGCCATCAGTGTTTATCTAATTTCTTTTCCTCGTCTCTGAGCCATCCTGCCGCAATTTTGATTGCGTCTAGCTCCGGCAGAGACGTTATCGTCCCGTGGGTCTTCAAAGTGTCCGTAACTAATTTTATTAAATTATCGTGATCAAGCTCTTTGAATCCGCTCGACAGAAGTGATTCCTTAATAAGATTTCTCCAAAATTCCAACTCCTTTGAGTAATCTGAAATACGCCCTAGAAGCAAGATTTTGAGCTTTGTTGCATATGTGGTTGTCTTCTGGATGCGCTTCCCCAAGTCTTCCCGCTCTTTTGCTGCAGTCTTCAAGTCCTTTCTTAATTCTTCGATTCTCGACTCTGCCTCTTTGAATCGCTTATCCGAAAAATAAGAAAAAATTGTTAGGAAAATTGCTTGGATTGCCGCAACGAAGAGTGCGGGAATAGCCGCCTCAGTGAGTGGCGAGTTTACTTCGTTGACCGATTTAACTCTCAACCTTGCTTCCGAGGCGTTAAGCAAGCGAATCGAATTTACTGAGTCGTTGCCGAGGCCGGAAACGAGAATGGTCGTGACGTGTTTGGGGGTGATTTGACTAATTTTTACCGAGCCTACGCCGAGATTCGCACTAGGTGTTGAATCGATAATCCGGACTGCGGAATCGGAGCGAAAATTTTTGACTGAAATTCCAGCGGGAATTTCGAGGGTCACGCCATCGATGAATTTTGACGAGTAATTGGTAATCGAGACGATAACGGATGAATTCTCTCCATCAGAGAGAACATTGCTAATGTTCAGTTCTCCATTATATCCGGAAAAATATCCAGATATAACGTTGAGGACAAAGGTCACGATGAATGTGACCACCACGGTGATAATGGTGCTAACGTAGTTCGACATTCCCCTAGTCCCCGCTTAAGGATTCTGCTGTTCGGTACCGGGTTCTTCTAAACCCAATAAATAGAAGTTCGACCGTAGCATACTACCGTTCGGGCGCGAGAACTCCTATGAGGTGGCACTATTGTGATACGGTAAGCGCGGATCGCTTATGCGAAAAGCATAAATCGGATGAGGAGTTGCATTTATTTGAAGTCCCGTATCCGCTCGCTAGGGCATCCGTTGACAGTAAATTGAAAGATCTGCACTGCAGCGACGTGATCTCGCCTCTCGCTACGGGCGCATTCGCTGCTACCATGCATTCAACATAATTTACGGGGAAGTACATGGCGCTGTATGAGATCGCAGGGGAGAGCCTTAAACCAGTCGCTCAAAAGACATTCACAGAATTGGGATTGTTGGAGCGGGCGAACATTCAGCGGGCTGTCCGCACGCATATTGCCGCCATCACGCCGGGCGTCAAAACGATGGTGCTGGCCGAAGAGTTCGGCGACTGGGTTGGCGCGAATAGGCGAATTGATCTGCTTTGCCTTGATGAAAAAGCGCAGCTTGTTGTCGTGGAACTTAAGCGCGAGGATGCCGCGCACATGGAACTGCAAGCTCTGCGGTATGCCGCGATGATTTCAACCATGCGCTTCGATCAAGCTGTTGAGGCACATCGCAAGTATTTGCTGTCCATTGGCTCAACGGTAGACGCCGAACAGGCGATCCGTGAATTTCTTGAGCAAGAGGAAGGTCCCGTAGCCCTGTCAGAAACAGTGCGAATCGTGCTCGCCGCCTCCGATTTTCCCCAAGAACTAACAACAACAGTTCTTTGGCTAAACAAACAAGGGCTCGACCTCAGATGCGTCCAGATGCGACCGCACGAGATTGACGGACGCGTATTGGTTGATATTCAGCAAGTCATTCCGCTTCCAGCGGCTGAGCAGTACCAAGTGGCGGTTCGCGAGAAGACAATGGAGCAGGCCGCTGCTGCGCGCGCACAAGAGCGAGATATGACGCGCTACGATCTGTCCATCGGCGATGCTACGCTTACAAATCTGCCTAAGCGCCGATTGATCTATGAGATCGTCGCCGAAGCAATTCGACGCGGTGTTTCCGTCAACAGTATCGCGGATGCGGTTCCCTGGCGCGGCAAAATTTTCATCTCCGCTGATGGCGACCTTAATGAACAAGAGTTTGAGGTCGCGCTCGGAGGGGAGATGCCGCGCTATTACACTGCGGACAACGACCTATTTCAAATAGGCGGAAGGACGTACGCTTTCGCCAAACAATGGGGCGCCCAGACTCTCGACGCGATATCCAACATAATCAACCTAATACCGAACGCTGACACTATAAGCTATCCACCGACAACTGCGGTCGCTGACGAAGTGACGCGTAGCGGATACGTTATTCGTCAGCGCGAGAACGGAGCTATTGAAGTCGAGCACCAAGGGTCACCCGTTCAGCCTGCTATGCCGATATTGCGCCACCTTGCTCAAGAGTTGAACGTTTCGCTGCTAAATGGGAACGGCAATGAGCTAAACACTCGGCAATTGGGGGCGCAGGTGATTGGTGCTATCCGGGCGCTATGAGGTGAACAGGCCGCGACTACTGTGCCGGTATAGGGCTTGCCTACGCGGGGCAGTCCGGTGTCGGCTCGGCGTGGCGAAGGGCGTACGGCGGACGGGAGAGGGACGCGAGCGCGGAAAAGAAAGCCGCCCCAGCGCGAACCGGACAGCGGCGTGAACTGCTGGGAAAGCAGCAGAATAGGAGTAGAGCAGGTCTGACTCTATCTGCGTTCAGTGACCAGAGCGAGGGTTAATCCTCGTCATCCAGCGAGGCCGCGAGCGCTTCCGCTTCGGCGGGTGGTTTCACCGCGCCGCGTACATGCTTCAGCGATCCGTCCGGCATCCGCCGCGCGACACTGACCACGGTTCCCTTGTAGCCAAATGTCGTACATAGGCCATCCGGCGTTTCGAGGTAACTCAGAAAGCCGCCTTCGTAGCGGCGGATTGTGTATCCGTCCCGAACGCGATGGCTGATGAGTGTTCGGCAATTGGCGCGTTCGCCCGGTCTGTCGCAGATTTCCGAGTTGACGGCGGCTCGAAAGAGGACGCCTTGAGCATCGCCGTGTACGTGCCGGGTATCCCTGAGACGTCAAAACGGCTCGTGTCATCGGTGATTACGGCCGTGTGCAGCGAGAATCGCGTAGCTGCGCCTTGAGACATCGCAACCAAGGTGCGCGATGAGTGCGAGGCTGGAACGCACGCGAAGTAACGTCACCTCGCGGCCAACCGCCGCCCGCCCCTAGTGCCCGTCGCCCGTCCTCCTGGCGTCCTCAGCGCCTCTCCTCCTATATAGAAACGCTCCCGCCTGCCGAGAGCGGGCAGGGGAGCATCCAGCCGCAGGCGTTGCTGCACCGGTAATATCGCGAAACGCACACTACTTTCCGGCGTGGTGCCGCATCATAAGGGCTTTACCTTCGTCACTGAGCATCCAGCGCACGTCACCGTCTACTTTTTTCAGGGCGATCAATCCGAGGGCCGCAAATTTCATCTTCATGTTTTGATAATCGTTTTCCGACACAACCACGCGATACAGATCTGCCGATTGATTATGGTCACCCATTACCCTGTTCACGTATTCGTGCATTACGGTTTCTGACGGATCTTCGATCAGCTTTCCGGCCAACAAAATAAACATCTGCAGATACGTGCCGTGCCATGTACGTCGTTCGGTCGTCAATGCGCCAGAGCGGCGTGCCGTGAAGACCAGCTCCATATTGGCATTGAGACTTTCCTCCGAGAAGTTGCCGTGGGGCATTCGTATAACATCACTATCTTCATGCTTAGCGCTGTCCACGGCGACCTTCAGCGCGGCGTTCTCTTCTTGTAGCGCTTGTAACTGAACCAAGAGCGGCGAGACGTCTGGTGCTTCTGAAGCCCGCACCCATCCTTCCAATGCCCGCGTCTCGGCGAGGTGTCCGATGGACTTCGGCACCTGTATCTTGATGTCCTTTACATCCTCAATTTCTCTACAGTTCTTACTCGTCACCGTTTCGCGAAATTCGTTAAATGCTTTCGTGTCGTTCTGCTCCAGTACGTCCTTCCCAGCAGACATGACCTTATTGTTGAGTGCCTCGTCCGTCATATATAGAGCAAAGAACGGTTTGCCTGTCGAAATGGCGTGCTCATATTCCAAATGAGTGTAGCTCTTTCCAGATTCCGGCTCGATGGCACCGTACCGACCTCCGAGGATCAGCATAAAAATATCGCTTTTGTCGATCCAGCTTTTGATGACTTCGAGCTGTGCTTTGTCTGACGCAGCGAACAGCTCCATCCCGGCGGGAATGTGACCTGCATCCAAGATTGCCTCAACCGCTGCTTGGCGTTCCGCCTTCATGTCCTTGTAAGTGGACGAGATGAAAACTTGATACTTCTTATCCATGTTGCATTGGTTTCCGTTACTCGGTGCGAAAAAGTCTAGCACCGCCCAAGACGAACTCCGAGCGCACGTAAAACACGGCGCTACTGTGTACGTGCCCGCCCACAGCAGTTGATTCCGGTCAAGTGAAGAGAAGGGCGATGTCGCGTGGTTGATTGCTCGCGAGCGACTCAGGAGCGGTGTTCGCCGTGGGCGGGATAAGGGACTAAAGACGGTGAGATTCTGGGCGGGGCGCGTGGCTAGGCGTGACGACTTGGAGCGGACGCGCTCGGTCTAAGCCGCAACCTCGATTTTCCCGGAGACTGCCTCGTGCGTCCTACGGCATAAAATAGCGTCACCGGGCCGTCCGGCTCGGGTAACTCATCCTCGGTCCGTAGGACTCGCATAGGACTCGACGCGTCGATATTTGGGCTCGCAGAAAAGAACAAGGGCCTACGGTGTTTAGCCGTAAGCCCTTGAATCTTCGGGAAAATCTACCCATAAATCTGGTGGGTAGTACTGGGATCGAACCAGTGACCCCTGCCGTGTGAAGGCAGTGCTCTACCGCTGAGCTAACCACCCGAAGAGCTTTGAATTATGACGGGCTTCGCGATTCTTGTAAAGCCCTTTTTAAGCAATTTGCGCATCCGCGGGCTTTTCTTCCGCGGGAGCGGGTTGCGCGCGCCACACGCTCGTTCCCTTGAGTGCCTTGTCCAGTCCGTCGAGCACGGCTTCGTGCTCCGCCAGTTCTTCGGCGGTTGCCGCAATCACGGGCAGCGCGAGCGTGTCGATCTGCACGCGCGGCGTCGCGACGTCGCCGGTCGTGGCCTGCTCGCCCAGCATGTCGATGACGAGGCTCTCCTGGCCGCGCGTCATCGCGAGATACACCTCTGCTAGCAGCTCCGAGTCGAGCAGTGCGCCGTGCAGCGTGCGGTGCGCGTTGCTGATGCCGAAGCGGTCGCACAGCGCGTCGAGCGAATTGCGCTTGCCCGGGAAGATCTGCTTGGCCTGCACCAGCGTGTCGATCACTTCGCCGCAGTGTTCCTTGAACGACGATTTGCCGAGCAGCGCGAGTTCGGCGTCGAGGAAGCCGATGTCGAACGGCGCGTTGTGGATGATGATGTCCGCGCCCTGGATGAAGTCGAGGATTTCGTTGGCGACTTCGGCGAACCTGGGCTTGTCGGAGAGGAACTCGGTCGTCAGGCCGTGCACCGCGAGAGCGCCCGGGTCGCTGTCGCGCTCGGGGTTGACGTAGAAGTGCAGGTTGTTGCCGGTGAGCCTGCGGTTCACCAGCTCGACGCAGCCGATTTCGATGATGCGGTCGCCCGTGCGGGCATTGAGGCCGGTGGTTTCGGTATCGAGAATGATCTGGCGCATGTTGGACAAGTCGTGTCGCTACAAATAAAGACGGATTCGCCCGGAGGCTCAGAGTTCGGCGAGCGAGGCGACGCCGCGGTTCGCGAGCGCGTCGGCGCGCTCGTTCTCCGGGTGGCCGGCGTGGCCCTTCACCCAGCGCCATTCCACCTGATGCTGCGCGACGATTGCGTCGAGACGCTTCCACAGATCGTCGTTCTTGACGGGCGTTTTTGCGGCCGTCATCCAGTTCTTCTTCTTCCAGCCGTGGATCCACTCGCTGATGCCTTTCTGCACATATTGCGAGTCGGTATGGACGATCACGCGGCACGGCCGCTTGAGCGCTTCGAGCGCGGCTATCACCCCCATCAGTTCCATGCGGTTGTTGGTGGTGACGGCCTCGCCGCCGAACAGTTCTTTTTCCTGTGCGCCGAAGCGCAGGAGCGCACCCCAGCCGCCGGGGCCCGGGTTGCCCTTGCAGGCGCCGTCCGTGAAGATTTCGACGAAGTCGGTAGTGCTCATGTGTCCTTGTTGCGGGTAGGGGAGGGTGTCGTGGCGGCGGCCTTCAGGCTTGGCGCCAGCACCGGTTTCTTGACCTTCAGCGGGCCGACGAGACGCATGCCGCGCACGCGCTTGATGGCCGTAACCATATAGACCGCGCCGAAGATCGGCCACCAGCGATCGCCGGCGGCCTCCATGAAGGCATAGCGGCCGAGCCACTGGTCGGTGGCGAGCGGCGGACGATAACAGCCGAAGCGGCCGCGCTCGAGTTCGAAGCCTAGCAGCTTGATCCAGTCCTTCAGGCGCGTGAACGCGATCAGGTCCTGGCGCGCCGGCAGGAACGGCTTGCCGGTCAGCTTGCCGACCGACTGCCGCGCACCCCACAGCGAGAGCGAGTTGAAGCCCACGATCAGCAGCTGGCCTTCGGGCATCAGCACGCGTTCGGCTTCGCGCAGCAGGCGGTGCGGGTCGCTCGTGAACTCGAGCGTGTGCGGCATCACGATCAGGTCGACGCTCTGCGCCTCGAAGGGCAGGTCGAGCAGGTCGCACCACACCGTGCTGCGACCCTCGGGCGCGTGGCGTGCCGCCATCGCGGACGATACGGCGGGTGACGCCGCGCTCGATACCGCGTGCGGCACGGTGTAGGGCGCGCTGGCGGCGCTTGCCGCGTCGAGCACGAGCCCGCGGCACGGCATGCGGTTCTCGCGCAAGGCGTCGAGATGCGGCATGCCGAGCTGCAGCGCGTGGTAGCCGAAAATATTCGACACCACGCGGTCGAGCTGCTCCTGCTCCCAGTCGAGGACGTACTTTCCGGCGGGCGAAGCAGTCCAGGCGGGCCAGTCTATAATCGTTCGGTCAGACATGTCCAAGAATACGCCGCCCTAATGAATAGTCCGCTTGAGTACGCGCACGGTTACGAAAACTACGAGTACGTACCGGTTCCGGCTTTTGATGACAACTACATCTGGGTCGTGTCGGACGGCCGCCATGCAATCGCCGTCGATCCGGGCGACGCCGCGCCGGTTCGCGCGTATCTCGCGAAACGTGGCTGGCGGCTCGTCGCTATTTTACTCACCCATCATCATGCCGACCACGTCGGCGGAGTGGCCGATCTGCTGAACGGCCAGGCCGTGCCCGTCTATGGCCCGGCTGGCGAGGCGCTCGGCGCGCTCGATCCGTTCGTCACGCGCGTGCGGGGCGGCGATCGCGTGCACCTGGACGCGCCCGCGCTCGACTTTACCGTGCTCGACGTGCCGGGCCACACGCGCGGGCACATCGCATACTTCCAGGCGGCCGATCCGGCGGGCACGCCGCATCTCTTCTGTGGCGACACGCTGTTTGCGTGCGGCTGCGGCCGGCTGTTCGAAGGAACGCCCGCGCAGATGCTCGCGTCGCTCGATGCGCTCGCCGCGCTGCCGGGCGCGACCCAGGTTCACTGCGCACACGAGTACACGCTGTCGAACATCCGTTTCGCGCTCGCCTGCGATCCCGGCAACGCAGCGCTGCATGCCTGGAGCCGCGACGCCGCTGCGCTGCGCGAGCGCGGCGTGCCGACCCTGCCCACCACGATTGCGCACGAACGCGCGGTGAATCCGTTTCTGCGCCCGGACGATCCCGCCATCCAGGCAACGCTGGCCGATCAGCTTCACGAAACGGTGCCCGATCGGCTGGCCGCATTCACGCTGATGCGCGAGTGGAAAAACCGCTTCCGTTAATGAGGCGCGGCCGGTGTGCGCCGATGCGCGGATAACCCGCCGGCAAGCGGAAGTTGCCCCATATCTGTCAAGGGTCAAGCTCATCCCGAAAGTGTGGAACCGCACCCAAGCTGCGGATTTTCATGGTTTTTTTCAATTTTTTAGATTGACTGGAACGTGTACGTTCCGTACCATCGGCTGCAAATTCCAGCCTTGCAAGTAGACGTTCATGCGATTTATTTTCAGTGCGCTGCTGGTCCTGATGCTCGCCGCCTGCGCGAGCGGGGGACCA
The DNA here is from genome assembly GCF_905220215.1 of Paraburkholderia sp. J12. Taxonomy (NCBI): domain Bacteria; kingdom Pseudomonadati; phylum Pseudomonadota; class Betaproteobacteria; order Burkholderiales; family Burkholderiaceae; genus Paraburkholderia; species Paraburkholderia sp. J12. The sequence continues at coordinate 903,297 of NZ_CAJMZC010000001.1, read as the reverse complement.
TCTGCGAGTCATTCCGCCAACAATCCAGCCTCCGCCGATCCCCAGGCCGCCGCCGACCAGCTCCGCAAGACCTCCGCCGCGAAAGAAACCATCGACGTCGATAACGGCTCGGTCAGCTCGCTGACGAGCCAGGACGCCGACCTCTGGGGCCGCATCCGCCGCGGCTTCCAGATGCCCGATCTGCAAAGCGACCTCGTCGACATGAACGCGCAGTGGTACGCCGAGCGTCCCGACTACGTCGCGCGCATGACCGAGCGCTCGCAGAAGTACCTGTATCACATCGTCGAAGAGCTCGAAGCGCGCAACATGCCGACCGAGCTCGCGCTCCTGCCCTTCATCGAATCCGCGTACAACCCGCAGGCGCTTTCCGTCGCGAAGGCCGCGGGCATGTGGCAGTTCGTGCCGGACACGGGCCGCACCTACAATCTCAAGCAGAACATGTGGCAGGACGAGCGCCGCGACGTGCTCGCCTCGACGAGCGCCGCGCTCGACTACCTCTCGCGCCTGCACGACATGTTCGGCGACTGGTATCTGGCGCTCGCCGCGTACAACTGGGGCGAGGGCAACGTGCAGCGCGCGATCGCCCGCAACCAGGCGGCGGGCCTGCCGACCGACTACCAGAGCCTGCGGCTGCCCAACGAAACGCGTAACTACGTGCCCAAGCTGCAGGCCGTCAAGAACATCGTAATGAACCCGCAGCAGTATGGCCTGACGCTGCCGCCGATCCCGAACCACCCGTATTTCGTCACGGTCACGACCTCGCACGACATCGACGTGGACGTCGCCGCGAAGCTCGCGAACATGAGCACCGACGAATTCCGCTCGCTCAATCCGTCGTTCAAGAAGCCGGTCATTCTCGGCGCCACCCAGCCGCAGATCCTGCTGCCGTTCGACAACGCGAGCGCCTTCGAGCAGAACCTGAAGGCCTACACGGGCCAGCTTTCGTCGTGGACCGTCTATACGACCGACGCGCGCACGACGCCGGCTGCGCTGGCGCAGAAGATCGGCGTGGATGCCGATACGCTGATGTCGGTGAACAAGATTCCGGCGGGCATGCGCCTGAAGGCGGGCTCGACGCTCGTGGTGCCGCGTACCGACAATGACGACGACGAGGACATCAGCGCCGACGTGGCCGAAAGCGCGGTGCTCGCCATGGAGCCGGACGTGCCGGACACGCGCAAGATGCTGATCCGCGTGCGCCGCAAGCAGTCGATGGATGTGGTCGCGAGCCGCTATGGCGTTTCCGTCGGCCAGTTGAAGGGCTGGAACAAGACGCGCCGCGACTATGTCACGGCCGGCCAGGTGCTGGTGCTGCACGTGCCGGTGGGCAAGGTGATGCCGAGCGAACCGGGGCCGGAACGTCTCGCGACCAATGTGTCCGGTGGCGCCGTGCAGCGTATTGGGACCAAGGTTACAGACACGGGGACAAAGTCGCGCTACGATAAGAAACACGGTCGTGAGCGCACCGAGGTCGTGAAGGTTTCCGACCCGGTCAAGGCTAAATCGTCGAGCGCCGCGCCCAGCAAGGCGTCGAAGGGTACGGCAAGCCGCCAGAAGGCCGGCACCCAAACGCAAAAGCAGAAGTCACAATAGCGGCCGCGAAGGGTGCTCACATGCGTTGCGGGGGCAGCGCATGGTAGTTCGCTCCGATCACTCATCGTTTTCTTTCATGCGCCGTCGCCTGCGGGTGACGGCGTTTTCGTTTGGCCCGCCTCCGCTTCCGACGCTGCCTCCCTGGAGCGTCCCGTCCGCCCGGCGTTATCCCGACATTTGAAGGTAAGGGTACTTTCGCGCTATAATTCAAAGGTTTGAGCTTATCAACCCGCACCCTAGCGCCTACCTCTTCCCATCCGTTCATCCGCCGCCCGCGCATTGCGCTTTTGCTGGTCAGGCGCCGCCCGAACCCCGTCCCCGCCGGCTCACGAAGTCCGCGCGAAACCGGAGGGCAGCCAGCCGCAGACGAAAGCCGCCACAGAATGCGACGAAACGCCAGCGAGCCGCGCGCGCATCCCCACAAGCGATGCCGACGCCGCAGCCGCAGCACGGTTACCGGTCGGATAAACAGGTCGGCACAGGGTGTTCCCCCAAGGAGTCTCCCGTGTTGCCGTCTTTCTCTCCCGCTCTGCTCGCGCTCGCCGACGGCACGGTCTTTCGTGGTTATTCGATCGGCGCGCCGGGTCATACCATCGGTGAAGTCGTGTTCAACACGGCCATCACCGGTTATCAGGAAATCCTGACCGACCCCAGCTACGCTCGCCAGATCGTCACCCTGACGTATCCGCACATCGGCAACGTCGGCGTCAACGCCGAAGACGTCGAAGCGACGAAAGTCCATGCCGCCGGCCTGATCATCCGCGACCTGCCGGTGCTCGCCTCGAATTTCCGCATGGAGCGCACGCTCGGCGACTACCTGCGCGACGAAGGCGTGGTGGCGATCGCCGGCCTCGACACGCGCAAGCTCACGCGTATCCTGCGCGACAAGGGCGCGCAGAACGGCGCCATTCTCGCCGGCTCCGATGACGAGGCGAAGGCAATCGAGCTCGCCCGCTCGTTCCCGGGCCTCGCCGGCATGGACCTCGCGAAGGTTGTTTCGACGGACAAGCCTTACCCGTGGAACACCACCGAGTGGCGTCTGGGCGAAGGCTATCGCACGCAGTCGGCGCCGAAGTACAAGGTCGTGGCGTTCGACTACGGCGTGAAGCAGAACATCCTGCGCATGCTGGCCGAGCGCGGCTGCGAGGTGACGGTGCTGCCGGCGCAGGCGAGCGCCGCCGATGCCCTCGCGCTGAACCCGGACGGCGTATTCCTCTCGAACGGCCCCGGCGACCCCGAGCCGTGCGACTACGCCATCAAGGCCGCACAGGAATTCATCGCGCGCGGCATCCCGACCTTCGGCATTTGCCTCGGCCACCAGATCATGGGCCTCGCCGTCGGCGCGAAGACCATGAAGATGAAGACCGGCCACCACGGCGCGAACCATCCGGTGAAGGATCTGGGCGACGGCCGCGTCGTCATCACCTCGCAGAACCACGGTTTCGCGGTGGACGCCGCCACGCTGCCGGCGAACGCGCGCGTCACGCACGTCTCGCTCTTCGACGGCACGCTGCAAGGGTTCGAGCTGACCGACAAGCCCGCGTTCTGCTTCCAGGGCCACCCGGAAGCGTCGCCGGGCCCGCACGACATCGGCTATCTGTTCGACCGCTTCACGGCGCTGATGGACACCGCGAAAGGCGGCAAGCACACGGCAGCCGCTTCGTAGTCGCACAAGGCGGCGCACGGCAGGAACACGAGCAGAGCAGGGCGCACAGCGAGCCGCGAACGCAGACAGTAGCAGCGGCCACCGCATACGCCCGACGGCAAGCGGCAACGCGTGACAGGCAACGACATCACGCGCCGCGCGCCGGCAGTCAAGACACAGGAAAGACACAGGAATATTTAGCGAGAGCGTTATGCCCAAGCGGACAGACATCAAGAGCATTCTCATCATCGGCGCGGGTCCGATCATCATCGGCCAGGCGTGCGAGTTCGACTATTCGGGCGCGCAGGCATGCAAGGCGCTGCGTGAAGAGGGCTACAAGGTCATCCTCGTCAACAGCAATCCGGCGACGATCATGACCGACCCGAACACGGCCGACGTCACCTACATCGAGCCGATCACGTGGGAAGTGGTGGAGCGCATCATCGAGAAGGAGCGCCCCGACGCGATCCTGCCGACGATGGGCGGCCAGACCGCGCTGAACTGCGCGCTCGACCTGCACCACCACGGCGTGCTGGAGAAGTACGACGTCGAGCTGATCGGCGCCTCGCCGGAAGCGATCGACAAGGCCGAAGACCGCCAGAAGTTCAAGGACGCGATGACCAAGATCGGTCTCGGGTCGGCGAAGTCGGGCACGGCGCACTCGATGGAAGAGGCGCTGAAGGTGCACGCCGAAATCGCCGAGTTCACCGGCACGGGCGGCTATCCGGTCGTGATCCGCCCGTCGTTCACGCTGGGCGGTTCGGGCGGCGGCATCGCGTACAACCGTGAGGAATTCGAAGAGATCTGCAAGCGCGGTCTCGACCTCTCGCCCACGCGCGAACTGCTGATCGAAGAGTCGCTGCTCGGCTGGAAAGAGTACGAGATGGAAGTGGTCCGCGACAAGGCGGACAACTGCATCATCGTGTGCTCGATCGAAAACCTCGACCCGATGGGCATCCACACCGGCGACTCGATCACGGTCGCGCCGGCGCAAACGCTCACCGACAAGGAATACCAGATCCTGCGCGACGCGTCGCTCGCGGTGCTGCGCGAGATCGGCGTGGATACGGGCGGCTCGAACGTGCAGTTCTCGATCAACCCGCTCGACGGCCGCATGGTCGTGATCGAGATGAATCCGCGCGTGTCGCGTTCGTCGGCGCTGGCTTCGAAGGCCACCGGCTTTCCGATCGCCAAGGTCGCGGCGAAGCTCGCCGTCGGCTACACGCTCGACGAACTCAAGAACGAAATCACCGGCGGCCAGACCCCGGCTTCGTTCGAGCCGACCATCGACTACGTGGTCACGAAGATTCCGCGCTTCGCGTTCGAGAAGTTCCGCGAAGCCGACCCGCGCCTCACCACGCAGATGAAGTCGGTGGGCGAAGTGATGGCCATCGGCCGCACCTTCCAGGAATCGTTCCAGAAGGCGCTGCGCGGTCTCGAAGTCGGCGTCGACGGTCTCGATGAAAAGACCACGAGCCGCGACGAGATCATCCGCGAGATCGGCGAAGCCGGTCCGGACCGCATCTGGTACGTGGGCGACGCGTTCCGCGTGGGCATGACGCGCGAAGAGATCTTCGAAGAAACCGCGATCGACCCGTGGTTCCTCGCGCAAATCGAAGAGATCATCAGGAAGGAAGCGGCCGTGAAGGGCCGCACGCTCGAAAGCCTCACGAAGGACGAACTGCGCTACCTGAAGCAAAGCGGCTTCTCGGATCGCCGCCTCGCGAAGCTGCTCGGCGCGAACGCCGCCGACGTGCGCCAGCGCCGTATCGCGCTGAACGTGCGCCCGGTCTACAAGCGCGTGGACACGTGCGCGGCCGAATTCGCGACGAAAACCGCCTACATGTACTCGACCTATGAAGACGAGTGCGAGGCGAACCCGACGAACAACAAAAAGATCATGGTGCTGGGCGGCGGCCCGAACCGGATCGGCCAGGGTATCGAGTTCGACTACTGCTGCGTGCACGCTGCGCTCGCCATGCGCGAAGACGGCTACGAAACGATCATGGTCAACTGCAACCCCGAGACCGTTTCGACCGACTACGACACGTCCGACCGTCTGTACTTCGAGCCGGTGACGCTCGAAGACGTACTCGAAATCGTCGACCTGGAAAAACCGGCGGGCGTGATCGTGCAGTACGGCGGCCAGACGCCGCTGAAGCTCGCGCTCGACCTCGAGGCGAACGGCGTGCCCATCGTCGGCACGTCGCCGGACATGATCGACGCGGCCGAAGACCGCGAGCGTTTCCAGAAGCTGCTGCAGGATCTCGGCTTGCGCCAGCCGCCGAACCGCACGGCGCGCGCCGAAGACGAAGCGCTCAAACTGGCCGACGAAATCGGCTATCCGCTCGTCGTGCGTCCTTCGTACGTGCTGGGCGGCCGCGCCATGGAAATCGTCCACGAGCCGCGCGACCTCGAACGCTATATGCGCGAGGCCGTGAAGGTGAGCAACGATTCGCCGGTGCTGCTCGACCGCTTCCTGAACGACGCGATCGAATGCGACGTGGACTGCATCTCCGACGGCGAGGCCGTGTTCATCGGCGGCGTGATGGAGCACATCGAGCAGGCAGGCGTGCACTCGGGCGACTCGGCGTGCTCGCTGCCGCCGTACTCGCTCTCGAAGGAGACCGTGGCCGAGCTCAAGCGCCAGACCGGCGCGATGGCCCGGGCGCTGAACGTGGTCGGCCTGATGAACGTGCAGTTCGCGATCCAGCAGGTTGCGCAGGACGATGGCTCGAAGAAGGACATCATCTACGTGCTGGAAGTGAACCCGCGCGCGTCGCGCACGGTGCCGTACGTCTCGAAGGCGACCAGCCTGCCGCTCGCGAAGATCGCGGCGCGCGCGATGGTCGGCCAGAAACTCGCGGAGCAGGGCGTGACGAAGGAAATCGAGCCGCCGTACTTCAGCGTGAAGGAAGCGGTGTTCCCGTTCATCAAGTTCCCGACCGTCGATCCGGTGCTCGGACCCGAAATGCGTTCGACCGGCGAAGTGATGGGCGTGGGCAAGACCTTCGGCGAGGCGCTCTTCAAGTCGCAGCTCGCGGCCGGTTCGCGCCTGCCGGAATCGGGCACCGTGTTCATCACGGTGATGGATTCGGACAAGCCGAAGGCCGTCGAAGTCGCGCGCATGTTGCATGAACTTGGTTACGGACTTGTCGCCACGCGCGGCACGGCGGCGGCGATCGAAGCGGCCGGCGTGCCGGTGAAGGTCGTCAACAAGGTGAAGGACGGCCGTCCGCACATCGTCGACATGATCAAGAACGGCGAGATCGCGCTCGTGTTCACGACGGTGGACGAAACGCGCGCGGCCATCGCCGATTCGCGCTCGATCCGCATGAGCGCCCAGGCCAACAAGGTCACGTACTACACGACCATGTCGGGCGCGCGCGCCGCCGTCGAGGGCCTGCGCTACCTGAAGAACCTGGAAGTCTATGATTTACAAGGCCTCCACGCTCGCCTAAACTAAGGCTTCGATTGTCTGTCCAATATGCAACGGGGCGGACGAACTGGCTGAATATGTGCCGCGGTTAAGCGGCGTTCCAACAGGGTTTTCAGGCTGCGCCAGCGCGCGCCGCCGCCCTCGCGGGATGCACTTAACCGCGGAGTTTTTTTATGGCCGCAACGTGCGCGAGAGGCGCGCGTGGCGCGGCCTCATTGCGGCCTTTAGCGGCCATACGAGTTGTTTATGAGCACGATTCCCTTGACCAAGCGCGGCGCCGACCAACTTCGCGAAGAACTGCAGCGCCTGAAATCCGTCGAGCGTCCGGCGGTCATCAATTCCATTGCCGAAGCGCGCGCCCAGGGCGATCTGTCGGAAAACGCCGAATACGACGCAGCGAAGGAAAAGCAGGGCTTCATCGAAGGCCGTATCGCCGAAATCGAGTCGAAGCTCGCGGCGGCGCAGGTCATCGATCCGGCCACGCTGGAAGCCGACGGCCGCGTGGTGTTCGGCTCGACGGTCGATCTCGAAGACCTCGAATCGGGCAAGTCGGTCACCTACCAGATCGTCGGCGACGACGAAGCCGACCTCGAGCACGGCCTCATTTCGGTGAGCTCGCCCATCGCGCGTGCGCTGATCGGCAAGTCGGAAGGCGACGTCGCCGCCGTGCAGGCCCCGAGCGGCGTGCGCGAGTACGAAGTGATCGAGGTTCGCTACGTCTGACGAGCGACTTTCCGTGACGTCCGCTTTTTCCGCCCCTTCCGTGTCGCCTGTTCCGCAGCGCCTGTTCGGCCTGCTCGCCATGCTGTGGGTGGGCAGCCAGCTCACCATCGGCTATGCGGTGGCGCCCGTGCTGTTCGCCTCGCTCGATCGCATGGTGGCGGGTTCCGTTGCCGCGCAGCTCTTTCGTATCGAAGGCTGGCTCGGCGTGGTGTGCGGCGTGGCGATGCTCGTCCTGTCGAACGGGCTCGCGCGGCGCGGCGCCGTGCAGTACCGCCGCCTGCGCTGGCTGCTGGCCGGGATGCTGGTGTGCGTGCTGGTGGGCTATTTCGCGCTGCAGCCGTTCATGAACGCGATGCGCGTGGAGGCCATGAACGCCGGCATGGACATTGCAAATTCGCCTTATGCGAGCCGCTTCGGCATGCTGCACGGCGTGTCGAGCCTCTTTTATCTGGTCGAGAGCCTGCTGGGCGTCGCGCTCGTCTGGCTGCTGCCTTCTACGCGCGGCGTCGTGGCGCAAACGGCTTCACGCTGAGGCGCATCGCGAAGGCACAGGACATTCCCCGCTGAACCGGAAAAGCACGAAAAAAACGCCGCCGGCGAGTGCGGGCGGCGTTTCTGCGTGCTTCGCGGTTAGAGCAGCTTGCTCCGGGCGCAGCTTACTTCGAGCCTTGATGGACGCGCTTGCTGCCGGTCTGGCGCTTCTTGGCGCGCTTGATGTTGCCGCCTTGCGTCACGCGTTCGTTGCCCTTGACGGTCACTTTTTGCGACTTCGGCTTGCGCATCGGGTTGTCGGAAGGCTTGACGACCTTCACGACGCGCGGCGCGGCGCCGCGCTTGCTTGCTTCGCCTGCGCTCGGCACGTCGCCGGCAGGGCGCCTGACGGTGCCGCGCGCGCCGGCGCGGGCTGTGGTGGTCGTGGGCGCCGCTTCCTCGGGCTTCCAGATCACGAGCAGCTTGCCGATATGCTGGACCGGCGCGGCGTTCAGCCGGTCGCAGATCTCTTCATAGATCGCGATACGCTCTTCGCGCTCGTCGCCGAACACGCGGATCTTGATGAGCTGGTGCGCGGCGAGGTGCACCTTGATTTCCTTGAGGACGGCGTCGGTCAACCCTTCCGCGCCGATAAGCACAACCGGTTTGAGCGCATGCGCCTGGGAGCGCAGATCGGCGCGCTGTTCGGCAGTAAGAGTAAGGGCGGGCATGGGATGTGGCAGACTCGACTAAAATGACGGGCGTCCGGCGGGCGGTAAGGTGCCGCATGCGGTTGGCATGAGCGGCTCGCCTCGCGGACTGCGCATCGGAACAACGGACAAAAAACCGTGGAATCGGCACGACGCAGGCGGGAGGCCGGCGTGGATGCGCCGGACCGGCCGCGACGGCCGCACGAATAAAACGCGTATTATCCGCTAAAAGCGCGCAATCACGCAGCAAGAGTTCATCTTTAATGGCAAAGAACCGTTTTAACCAGTCGTGGCTGCACGACCATATCAACGATCCCTACGTAAAAATGGCGCAGCGGGAGGGCTATCGTGCCCGTGCTGCGTACAAGCTCAAGGAAATCGACGAGCAGGACAAGCTGATTCGCCCAGGCATGGTGATCGTGGACCTGGGCGCGGCGCCCGGCAGCTGGAGCCAATACGCGCGCAACAAGCTCGCCCAGGGCACGAAGCGCGACGAGCAACGCTCAGGCGGCATCGACGGCACGATCATCGCGCTTGACCTCTTGCCGATGGAGCCGATCGCCGACGTGGATTTCATCCAGGGCGACTTCCGCGAAGACGACGTGCTCGCGCAACTCGAAGAACGCGTGGGCGGCCGTCCGGTCGATCTTGTAATTTCGGATATGGCGCCCAATCTGTCGGGGGTCGCTTCGGCGGATTCCGCGCGCATCGAACACGTGTGCGATCTCGCGCTCGAGTTTTCACAGAATCATCTGAAACCGGATGGAGCCCTTTTAGTAAAATGTTTTCACGGCAGCGGCTACAGCCAGATCGTCGAGAAATTCAAGCATCAGTTCAAGATCGTGGCCGCCCGCAAGCCCAAGGCTTCGCGGGACAAATCGGCCGAAACGTTTATATTGGGTAAACAGCTGAAGCGGCCCCGCTAGGCGGGGATCGGTTTCCAGTGCAGAAAACGTCGCAGTCATTGGCCTCCCATGGGCCCGAAAGGCCGCCGGAAGGCTCGCCGGACAAGGCTCTGAGGCTATTCCTGCCTTAGCGAATCGTTATGGCAGGGCCTGACGTACTGGATTAGAATGCTTTGGTGGTGCCGCAAGGCAAATGTAGGCGCCCGTCAATGAGTGAAGGAGTGGTGCTTTGAACAACAACATGTTTTCCAAGGCAGCAGTGTGGCTGGTAATCGCACTGGTGCTGTTTACGGTGTTCAAGCAGTTCGACAAGCCCCGTGTCCAGGAAGGCGTTTCCTATTCGCAGTTCATGGACGACGCGAAGAACGGCAAGGTCAAGAACGTCGTGGTGCAGGGGCGGAACCTCACGGTCACTCCGGCTGATGGCCAGAAATACCAGATCGTGTCGCCCGGCGACATCTGGATGGTCGGCGACCTGATGAAATACGGCGTGCAGGTGAGCGGCAAGGCTGACGAAGAGCCGAACGCGCTCGTTTCCGCGCTGTACTACCTCGGGCCGACGATACTCATCATCGTGTTCTGGTTCTACATGATGAGGCAGATGCAGGGGGGCGGCAAAGGCGGGGCGTTCTCCTTCGGCAAATCCCGTGCAAGGCTCATCGACGAGAACAACAACGCGGTGAACTTCTCCGACGTCGCGGGCTGCGACGAAGCCAAGGAAGAAGTGTCCGAGCTCGTCGACTTCCTGCGCGATCCGCAGAAGTTCCAGAAGCTGGGCGGGCGCATTCCGCGCGGCGTGCTGCTCGTTGGGCCTCCGGGTACCGGTAAGACGCTGCTCGCGCGTGCCATCGCCGGCGAAGCGAAAGTGCCGTTCTTCAGCATCTCGGGTTCGGACTTCGTGGAAATGTTCGTCGGCGTGGGCGCGGCCCGCGTGCGCGACATGTTCGAGCAGGCCAAGAAGCATGCGCCCTGCATCGTGTTCATCGACGAAATCGACGCGGTCGGCCGCCATCGTGGCGCCGGCATGGGCGGCGGCAACGACGAGCGCGAACAGACCCTGAACCAGATGCTGGTCGAGATGGACGGCTTCGAGGCGAACTCGGGCGTCATCGTGATCGCGGCGACGAACCGTTCCGACGTGCTCGACAAGGCGCTGCTGCGTCCGGGCCGCTTCGACCGCCAGGTGTACGTGGGCCTGCCGGATATCCGTGGCCGCGAGCAAATCATGAAGGTGCATCTGCGCAAGGTGCCGATCGCCAACGACGTGGACGCAGCGGTCATTGCGCGCGGCACGCCGGGCTTCTCGGGTGCGGATCTCGCGAATCTCGTGAACGAAGCGGCGCTCTTCGCGGCGCGCCGCGGCAAGCGCATCGTCGAAATGCAGGATTTTGAAGACGCCAAGGACAAGATCTTCATGGGCCCGGAGCGCAAGTCGGCCGTGATCCGCGAAGAAGCGAAGCGTGCGACGGCGTACCACGAGTCGGGCCACGCCGTGATCGCGAAGCTGCTGCCGAAGGCCGATCCGGTGCACAAGGTGACGATCATCCCGCGCGGCCGCGCGCTGGGCGTGACCTGGCAATTGCCGGAGCACGACAACGAAACCTATTCGAAGGACTATCTGCTCGATCGTCTGGCCATCCTGTTCGGCGGCCGCGTGGCGGAAGAGCTGTTCCTGAACCTGCTCAGCACGGGCGCGTCGGACGACTTCAACAAGGCGACCCAGACGGCCCGCGCGATGGTGGCGCGTTTCGGCATGACCGATGCGCTCGGGCCGATGGTCTACGTGGACGACGAGAACGACAGTGGCCCGTTCGGCAAGGGCTTCACGCGTACGATTTCGGAAGCCACGCAGCAGAAGGTGGACGCGGAAATCCGCCGCGTGCTCGACGAGCAATACAGCCTTGCGAAGCGCCTGCTGGACGAGAATCGCGACAAGGTCGAAGCCATGACCGCGGCGCTGATGGAGTGGGAAACGATCGACGCCGATCAGATCAACGACATCATGGCGGGCCGTCCGCCGCGCTCGCCGAAGAGCACGCCGAGCGCAGGCGACGCATCGTCGTCGGGCGGCAGCGCGGGCACCGAGGTGAAGCCGGGCAGCGCGACCGCCCCGGCGTAAGCCAGATCGAGTAAAGTTGCGGGCCGGTGTGAGCATCACATCGGCCCGTTTTGCATTTCTCGGTGCTCGTTGCGATGAGCACGAGTTGTTACGCATCTGATGTTCATTGACGTGCCCAATATGGTTTCGCAGGGTAATCTGGCAAATACACTGGCCGATGCGCTGGCCAATAAGCCGCAAAACGAGCTCACGCCCGAGCCGCTGCAGTGCGGCCGCTTCACGCTGACTTTCGAGCGTCCGCTCGTGATGGGCATCCTGAACACCACGCCCGATTCGTTTTCGGACGGCGGCCGTTATGTCGAGCACGGCGAGGCGCTGCGGCGCGCCGAGCAGATGTTGCTGGACGGCGCGGATCTCATCGATATCGGCGGCGAATCGACGCGTCCGGGGGCGCCGCCGGTGCCGCTCGACGAGGAACTCGAACGCGTGATTCCGCTCGTCGAGCAGCTGCGTGCCGCGAACGTGCCGCTTTCGGTCGATACGTACAAGCCGGAGGTGATGCGCCATGCGCTGGCTGCCGGCGCTGATCTGATCAACGATATCTGGGGCTTTCGCATGCTTGGGGCGATCGATGCCGTGCGCGCGAGCCATTGCGGCTTGTGCGTGATGCACATGCTCGGCGAGCCGCAAACGATGCAGCTGGGCGAGCCGGCTTATGCCGACGTGGTGGGAGAAGTGCGCGAATTCCTGGCGGCGCGCGCCGCCGACCTGGAAGCGGCGGGCGTGGCGAAGGCGCGTATCAGCGTCGATCCGGGTTTTGGTTTCGGCAAGGCGGTGATCGAGCACAACTACGCGTTGCTCGCGCATCTGCCGGACACGGCGCCGCGTGTGCCCAGCGGTGTCGCGCCGTACCCGGTACTTGCCGGCATGTCGCGCAAGTCGATGCTGGGGGCGCTCGTGAACCGTCCCGCGCCCGAGCGCATTGCCGCGAGCGTCGCCGCCGCGGTATGTGCGGCCGAGCGGGGAGCCGCTATCATTCGCGTCCACGACGTTGCGCAGACCGTGGACGCCCTGAAGGTGTGGGGAGCCGTGCGCGAGGCCGCGCGCCGGCCCGTTCCCCATGCGTAGAACTAAATAGCAGGATAGAGAGAAAGAGAGGGATTGAAGGATGGGACGTCGATATTTCGGAACGGATGGGGTGCGTGGCAAGGTGGGCGTCGCGCCGATCACGCCGGATTTCGTGCTGCGGCTGGGTTATGCGGCAGGCAAGGTGCTCGCGGGTGCGGCCGCTTCGGGATCGCGTCCGGCGGTGCTGATCGGCAAGGACACGCGCATCTCGGGCTACATGCTGGAGGCGTCGCTGGAAGCGGGACTTTCGGCGGCGGGCATCGACGTGATGCTGGCCGGTCCGATGACCACGCCCGGCATCGCCTATCTCACGCGCGCGCTGCGGCTGGCGGCGGGCGTCGTGATCAGCGCCTCGCACAATCCCTACTACGACAACGGCATCAAGTTCTTCTCCGCGGACGGCAACAAGCTGCCCGACGAAGTCGAAACGCAGATCGAGGAGCAGCTGGAACTGCCGCTCGACTGCGCGCCCTCGGAGCAGCTTGGCCGCGCGCGGCGCCTGCACGATGCGGGCGGCCGCTACATTGAGTTCTGCAAGAGCACGTTCCCGCAGGCGTATAACCTGCGCGGGCTGAAGCTCGTGGTGGACTGCGCGAACGGCGCGGGCTACGACATCGCGCCGCACGTGTTCCACGAGCTGGGTGCGGACGTGATCCCCATCGGCGTTTCGCCGAACGGTTTCAACATCAACGACGGCGTGGGCGCGACGGCACCCGACGCGCTAGTGCGCGCGGTGCGCGCGAATCACGCCGATCTGGGCATCGCGCTCGACGGCGACGCGGACCGCCTGCAGATCGTCGATTCGCACGGGCGCCTCTACAACGGCGACGAACTGCTCTACGTGCTGGTGAAGGACCGCATCGCGACGGACGGCAAGGTGGAAGGGGCCGTGGGCACGCTCATGACGAACCTCGCGGTCGAGCAGGCCGTGGAGCGCCTCGGCGTGCAGTTCGTGCGCGCCGCGGTGGGCGACCGCTACGTGCTGGAGCAACTGCGCGAGCATGGCTGGCAACTGGGCGCCGAGGGTTCGGGCCACATCCTGTCGCTCGACCGCCATACCACGGGCGACGGCATCGTGTCGGCGCTGCTCGTGCTGGCGGCGATGAAGCGCAGCGGCAAGACTCTCTCCGAATTGCTCGACGGCGTGACGCTGTTCCCGCAGCGCCTGATCAACGTGCGTATCGCTCAGGGCGCCGACTGGAAGGGTAACGCGGCCATCAAGAAGTCGGTGGCGGACGCCGAGGCCGAACTCAAGGGCAGCGGCCGCGTGCTGATCCGCGCTTCGGGCACGGAGCCTGTGCTGCGCGTGATGGTCGAGGCACAGGAAGAGCGCGACGCCAATCACTATGCCGAAGCGATAGCCGACACGGTGAAGCGCTCGATCGCCTGAATCTTGATCTAGATCAATAAGCCGGCACGAGGGCGGCGCATCCGCTTTCGTGACGGGCCGCTCGAATCCACCTTCGAGTGGTTTTCAACACGCTTTCGGCGGTGTGCGAGCCTCTCCGAGCCCGCCCGCGAAAGCCCCGCCGCCGCGCGCTGCAAACCTTTGCGCGATGTTCTCAAACGCTTGTGGCGCGGACCTGCACGGTCCCGGCGCGGCCTTTATGTAAGCGCCTCCCGCAAGCCAGCCCCGCCTTTCATCCGGTAATCAGACTGTCACGGTCACTTCATGAATCGTCATGGTACTGTCACAAAGAGACCCTAAGCTTCGCGGTGTCGTTCATCCGCTCACACACTGGAGGTCTCATGAAATTGATGCAAACCGCGCTCGCTGGCGTTGCTGGCGCGCTCTTCGCGATCGCAGCGCAGGCAGCCGATATCACCGGCGCGGGTAGCACCTTCGCAGCACCGATCTACACGAAATGGGCGGATGCCTATCAAAAGTCGGGCGGCGGCAAGGTGAACTACCAGGGCATCGGCTCGTCGGGCGGTATCAAGCAGATCATCGCCAAGACCGTTGACTTCGCAGGCTCGGATGCCCCGCTGAAGGACGACGATCTGGCCAAGGAAGGCCTGTTCCAGTTCCCGACGGTGGTCGGCGGCGTCGTGCCGGCGATCAACGTGCCGGGCGTGAAGGCCGGCGAAATCGTGCTGTCGGGCGAAGTGCTCGGCGACATCTACCTCGGCAAGATCAAGAAGTGGAACGATCCGGCCATTGTCGCGCTGAACCCGAAGGCCAAGCTGCCTGACCTCGACATCGCCGTGGTCCGCCGCGCCGACGGTTCGGGCACCAGCTTCATCTGGACGAACTACCTCTCGAAGGTCAACCCCGAGTGGAAGAGCAAGGTCGGCGAAGGCACGACCGTGAGCTGGCCGACGGGTACGGGCGGCAAGGGCAACGACGGCGTCGCAGCTTTCGTGCAGCGTCTGCCGGGCGCAATCGGCTACGTCGAGTGGGCGTACGCGAAGCAAAACCACATGGTCTACACTGCCATGAAGAATGAATCGGGCGCGGTCGTCGAGCCGACCACCGATACGTTCAAGGCCGCTGCTGCCGGCGCCGACTGGAAGAAGTCGTTCTACCAGATCCTCACGAACGAGCCGGGCAAGGACGCATGGCCGGTCGTGGGCGCGACCTTCGTGCTGCTGCACACGGCACAGGACAAGCCGGATCAGGGCAAGGAAACGCTTAAGTTCTTCGACTGGGCGTTCAAGAACGGCGGCGGTGCTGCCAGCGACCTCGACTACATCTCGCTGCCGCAATCGGTCGTGAACGAGATCCAGTCGCAGTGGAAAGAGAAGGTGAAGGACGCTAGCGGCAAGCCGATCGCCGAATAAGGCCGGCTTCTTGCCAAGCTGAACGGGGCCGTCGCGCATCACGCGCGAGCCCCGTTCGTCCGTTTGAGAGACGCCGTTCGTTATCCGGTTGTAAGGCCGGCCGATGAACGGGCTGCAGTCCCTGGCTGCATGACCGCTGCGAAGACCCCACCCGGGTCCAACTTCGCGGCATCTGGATACAGGTCACCATGTCCGACGTCCCGCTCGTGTCGAACCCGCCCGGCAGCGCTGCGCAGCAGAAAGCGCCCAGCCCGGCCGGCGACATCATTTTCGGCGGCCTCGCGCGCCTTGCCGCCATTGTCACCTTGTTGCTGCTCGGCGGCATCATCGTGTCGCTGATCGTCGCTTCGCTGCCGACGATCGAAAAGTTCGGCTTCGCATTCCTCTGGACTGCCGACTGGGATCCACCCAGCGAGCAGTTCGGCGCGCTCGTGCCCATCTACGGCACGATCGCGACTTCCATCATCGCGCTCATCATCGCCGTGCCCGTGAGCTTCGGCATTGCGCTCTTTCTCACCGAGCTCTCGCCCGCCTGGCTGCGCCGCCCGCTCGGCATCGCCATCGAACTGCTGGCCGCGATCCCGTCGATCGTGTACGGCATGTGGGGCCTGCTCGTGTTCGCGCCGATCTTCGCGCAGTGGTTCGAGAAGCCGCTCGGCACGCTGCTGGGCGGCATGCCGATCATCGGCGCGCTGTTCCAGGGGCCGCCGATCGGCATCGGCATCCTGTGCGCCGGCGTGATTCTCGCGATCATGATCATTCCGTACATCGCTTCGGTGATGCGCGACGTGTTCGAAGTCACGCCCGTGCTGCTCAAGGAGTCGGCCTACGGCATCGGCTGCACGACGTGGGAAGTGATGTGGAAGATCGTCCTGCCGTTCACCAAGACCGGCGTGATCGGCGGCGTGATGCTGGGCCTTGGCCGCGCGCTCGGCGAGACCATGGCTGTCACGTTCGTGATCGGCAACACCAACCTGCTCGACAACGTGTCGCTCTTCTCGCCCGGCAACAGCATCACCTCGGCGCTCGCCAACGAGTTCGCCGAAGCGAGTCCGGGCCTGCATACCTCGGCGCTGATGGAACTGGGCCTGATCCTGTTCGTGATCACGTTCATCGTGCTCTCGATCTCGAAGCTCCTGCTCCTGCGCCTCGAAAAATCGGAGGGCGCACGATGAGCGAGCCGCTGATGAAGATTCCGGGCGCCATCTACGGCCCCGAACTGGAAAAGATGCGCGGCAAGCTGCAAAGCCGCCGCCGCGTGACCAACGCGATCGCCCTGACGCTGTCGCTCGCCGCCATGGCGTTCGGCCTCATCTGGCTCGTGTGGATTCTCTATACGACGCTCTCGCTCGGCGTGGGCGGTCTTTCGATCGAGTTGTTCACGCAGTCCACGCCGCCGCCGAACACCGATGGCGGGGGCCTCGCCAACGCGATCGTCGGCAGCCTGATGCTGGTGGTGATCGCCACTTTCGTCGGCACGCCGATCGGCATTCTCGCGGGCGTGTATCTGGCCGAGTATGGCCAGAAGGGCTGGCTCGCCGGCGTGACGCGCTTCATCAACGACATCCTGCTTTCGGCGCCTTCGATCGTGGTGGGTCTGTTCGTGTATGCGCTCGTCGTCGCGAAGATGGGGCACTTCAGCGGCTGGGCCGGCGCGATCGCGCTGGCGCTCCTCGAAATCCCCATTGTGATCCGCACGACCGAGAACATGCTGAAGCTCGTGCCGAACGCGCTGCGCGAAGCGGCTTTCGCACTCGGCACGCCGAAGTGGAAGATGATCCTCTCGATCACGCTGAAGGCGTCGATCGCGGGCATCGTGACGGGCGTGCTGCTCGCCATCGCGCGGATTGCCGGCGAAACCGCGCCGCTGCTCTTCACGGCGCTGTCGAACCAGTTCTTCAGCGCAGATATGAATCAACCGATGGCGAATCTGCCGGTCACGATCTACAAGTTCGCGATGAGCCCGTTCGCACAGTGGCAATCGCTGGCGTGGGCCGGTGTTTTCCTGATCACGCTGGGCGTGCTGGGGCTGAACATCCTCGCGCGCACGGTCTTCTCGAGAAAGTAAGGGCGGAGTCATCCGATGAACATGGCAGAAACTCACATCAATACCGCAGGCCACGCTACGTCGCCTGCCGGCTTCGATCCCGCCCAGGGCGCGCTGCCCCAGTCGCTCGGCACGCCGAAGATCGAAGTGAAGGACCTCAACTTCTTCTACGGCAAGTACCACGCCCTGAAGAACATCAACCTGCAGATTCCCGATGGCAAGGTGACGGCGTTCATCGGCCCGTCGGGCTGCGGCAAGTCCACGCTGCTGCGCACCTTCAACAAGATGTTCGCGCTCTATCCGGAGCAGCGCGCGGAAGGCGAAATTCTCATGGACGGCGAGAACCTGCTGGCCACGAAGCGCGATATTTCGCTGCTGCGTGCGCGCATCGGCATGGTGTTCCAGAAGCCGACGCCGTTCCCGATGTCGATCTACGACAACATCGCGTTCGGCGTGAAGATGTTCGAGACGCTCTCGCGCCCCGAAATGGACGACCGCGTGGAGTGGGCGCTCACCAAGGCCGCGCTCTGGAACGAAGTGAAGGACAAGCTCGGCCAGAGCGGCTACGGTCTCTCGGGCGGCCAGCAGCAGCGCCTGTGCATCGCGCGCGGCATTGCGATTCGCCCCGAAGTGCTGCTGCTCGACGAGCCGTGCTCGGCGCTCGACCCGATCTCGACGGGCCGCATCGAAGAGCTGATAGCGGAGCTCAAGAGCGACTACACGGTGGTGATCGTCACCCATAACATGCAGCAGGCCGCACGTTGTTCGGACTACACTGCGTATATGTACCTGGGCGAGCTGATCGAATTCGGCGACACCGAGAAGATTTTCATCAAGCCGGTCCGCAAGGAAACGGAAGACTACATTACCGGCCGCTTCGGCTGAACCGGAGAGGGAGCACGCTATGTCCGACAAGCATCTGTCCAGCCAGTTCGACGCCGACCTCAATCTCGTTTCCTCGAAGGTCCTCGAAATGGGCGGCCTCGTGGAATCGCAGATCATCACGGCGATGCAGGCGCTCAACGAGTTCGACGGCGATGCCGCCGATCGCGTGATCGCGGCTGAAGATACCCTGAACACGATGGAGGTCGAGATCGACGAGGAGTGCAGCAACATCATCGCGCGCCGCCAGCCGGCCGCGCGCGACCTGCGCCTCGTGCTCGCGATCTCGAAGACCATCACGAACCTCGAGCGCGCCGGCGACGAAGCCGAGAAGATCGCCAAGCGCACCAGGCGCCTGATGGAAGACGGCGCTTCGCGCAGCGTCAATATCGCCGAGATCAAGGTCTCGGGCGAGATGGCCGTCTCGATCCTGCGCCGCGCGCTCGACGCGTTCGCGCGCCTCGACACCGTGGCCGCCGCGCAGATCGTGCGTGACGACAAGGCGATCGACGAGGAATTCCGTGCGTTCGTGCGCAAGCTCGTGAGTTACATGATGGAAGACCCGCGCACGATCTCGGTGGGGCTCGACTATCTGTTCATCGCCAAGGCGATCGAGCGGATCGGCGACCACGCCAAGAACATCGCCGAATTCATCATCTACATCGTCAAGGGCACCGACGTGCGGCACAAGTCGCGCGACGCCCTCGAACGCGAAGCGCTGAGCTAATTTCACTGGTTACAAGGTCAAGAGGTGCCGATGCCTAGCAGCATTCTCGTCATCGAAGATGAGCCCGCCATTTCCGAGCTGATTTCCGTGAACCTGCAGCACGCGGGCCATTGCCCGATTCGTGCATACAACGCGGAACAGGCGCAGAACCTGATCAGCGACGTGCTGCCCGATCTCATCCTGCTCGACTGGATGTTGCCGGGCAAATCGGGTGTTTCGTTCGCGCGCGACCTGCGCAACAACGAGCGCACGAAACATATCCCGATCATCATGTTGACCGCCCGCGGCGACGAGCAGGACAAGGTGCTCGGCCTCGAAATCGGCGCGGACGACTATGTCACGAAGCCGTTCTCGCCCAAGGAGCTGATGGCGCGCATCAAGGCGGTGTTGCGCCGCCGTGCGCCGCAGCTCACCGAGGATGTGGTCGCGATCAACGGCCTGAAGCTCGATCCGGCTACGCACCGCGTCGCCGCGCATGCGGAAGGCAGCGAGATCAAGCTCGACCTCGGTCCGACCGAGTTCCGGCTGCTGCACTTCTTCATGACGCACCCGGAGCGCGTGCACAGCCGCACGCAATTGCTCGATCAGGTATGGGGCGATCACGTGTTCGTGGAAGAGCGTACCGTCGACGTGCATATCAAGCGCCTGCGCGCCGCGCTCAAGCCGGCAGGGTGCGATGCTATGATCGAAACGGTACGGGGCAGCGGCTACCGTCTCGCGAAGAGCGCCTGACGCACGATCCACTCGAGCCGCGCCGCATGCCGCGGCGCGGTTTTGCGTCGATTTCGCTTCATTGACGACGCTTCGTTGACAACTCAACGCACCGCGCCCCGGATTCGGCGTCCCTGTTCTTACCGTCTTTCCTGGATCGCAGGAACATGAATATTATCTGGGCGCGCTCCCTTGTTTCGGTTGTTCTGCTCGCGCTCCTCTGCACGGGCGTCGGCGCGCTGTTCGGCGTGAAAGTCGCGCTGGCGGTAGCGGTCGCCGCGCTGCTCGCGCAACTCTTCTTCGGCACGTTTCACAAGCAGCGCCTCTGGCGCCTTCTCGACGCGCCGGTCTACGGCGAAGTCCCGAGCGCTCCAGGCGTGTGGGGCGAAATCTACTACCGCCTCCACAAGCTCGCCAAGCGCTGGCACGCCCAGGTGCGTCAGGTCGAGCAGCAGCATTCGCGCTTTATCCAGGCGATCCAGGCTTCGCCCAACGGCGTGGCGATGCTCGACGACCACGACCAGATCGAGTGGTGCAACGCGATCTCCGAACTGCACTTCGGGCTCGACGCGAAGCGCGACCTGCGCCAGCACATCACGCACCTCGTGCGGCAGCCCGATTTCGTGCGCTACCTGAATTCGAATCATTACGAAGCCATGCTGATCATGCGCGGCATGGGCGCGAAACGGCAGAACGTGATTTCGGTGCAGGTGTTCCCGTACGGCGACAACCGCAAGCTCGTGCTCTCGCAGGACATCACGGAGCTCGAGCGTACCGACGCCATGCGGCGCGACTTCGTCGCGAACGTCTCGCACGAACTGAAGACGCCGCTCACGGTGCTCTCCGGCTTTCTGGAGACGATGCGCGAACTGCCGCTTTCGGAGAGCGAGCGTGCGCGTTACCTCGATCTCATGGAGCAGCAGGCCGCGCGCATGCGCCACATCGTGACGGACCTGCTCGTGCTCGCCCAGCTCGAAGGGGAAGGGCGGCAGCCGGGCGACCAGATGGTCGATATGCGCGCGGTACTTCGCCACGTACGCGAAGATGCGGAGAATCTTTCGGGCGGTCATCATCACATCACGGTCGATTTCGACGACAGTCTGAGCGTGACCGGTTCGGAGACCGAAATGTTGAGCGCGCTCGGCAATCTGGCGACGAACGCGGTGCGCTATACGCCGGAAGGCGGAACGGTGCATCTGTCGTGGCGCGCCGAGGGCGGCAGCGCCGTGTTCTCGGTGACGGACAGCGGCCTGGGCATTCCGTCCGCCGATATTCCGCGGCTCACCGAGCGCTTTTATCGTGTGGACCGCAGCCGTTCGCGCGACACGGGCGGCACGGGCCTTGGCCTCGCGATCGTCAAGCACGTGCTGCAACGCCATGACGCGGCGCTCGAAGTGAAGAGCGAGGAAGGGCGCGGCAGCACGTTCACAGTGCGCTTCCCGGTGGCGCGCACGACGCGGCGACATCCGACTCCGGCTTGAAATCCGGCTTTTCGGCAGGACGATAAAAAAGGCCGCGCAATGCAGATTGCGCGGCCTTCGTTCTTCTGGCGGATGCCGCATGAAGCGGCACCCTGCGCTCAAGGGCAGAACTTAAGGACGGAACTCAGGGGCAGAACTCAGGGACAGAACTTCGCGAGCAGGCTCAACTGTGCGTTGCGCACCGATTTGCCCGCCCGGCGGCGCCGGTAGTGGCCGTCGCTTTGCATGAGCCACGCGGACTGGTTGTCGCCGAGGAAGGTCGAGAGTCCTTCGGCGATCACGCGGCGCTTGAGACGGCGGTCGTCGATCGGGAAGGCCACTTCCACGCGCCGGAACAGATTGCGGTCCATCCAGTCGGCGCTCGACAGATAGACGTTTTCCGCGCCGCCCGCATAGAAGTAGTAGATGCGGTGATGCTCGAGGAAGCGCCCGACAATCGAGCGCACCGTGATGTTCTCGGAAAGCCCTGGCACGCCGGGCTGCAGCGAGCAGACGCCGCGCACGATCAGGTCGATCTTCACGCCGGCCTGCGAGGCCTCGTAAAGCTCGTCGATCACCGTGGGTTCGAGCAGCGCATTCATCTTCGCGACGATGCGCGCCTTCTTGCCGGCGCGCGCGGCGTTGGCTTCGGCGCGAATGGCTTCGATCAGGCGCGGATGCAGCGTGAACGGCGACTGCCACAGCTCGTGCATCGGCAGCTCGCCGCCGATGCCGGTGAGCTCCTGGAACACGTAGTGCACGTCCTCGCAGATCTTCGGCTGGGACGTCATCAGGCCGAAGTCGGTATAGAGGCGCGCGGTGCGCGGATGGTAGTTGCCGGTGCCGAGGTGCACGTAGCGGCGCAGCACCATGCGGCCGTTGTGCGGCACGCGGCGCACGATCAGCATCATCTTCGCGTGGCACTTGTGGCCCACCACGCCATAGACCACATGCGCGCCCACGGCTTCGAGCTGCGAGGCCCAGTTGATGTTGGTTTCTTCGTCGAAGCGCGCGAGCAGTTCCACCACCACCGTTACTTCCTTGCCGTTGCGCGCGGCCTGCATGAGCGCGTCCATGAGCGGCGAATCGGTGCCGGTGCGGTAGATGGTCTGCTTGATCGCCACGACGTTCGGATCGTTCGCGGCCTGCAGGAGCAGCTCCAGCACGGGCTGGAAGCTCTCGTACGGGTGATGCAGCAGCAAGTCGCCCTGATCGATCACGTCGAACATGTTGCCGCTCGCGGCGATGCGCTTCGGAATGGCGGGCACGTGCGGCACGAACTTGAGGTCGGGGCGGTCCACCATCTCGGGCAACTGCATGAGGCGCACGAGATTCACGGGGCCGTCGACGTAGTAGCAGTCCTTTTCGTTCAGGCCGCTTTCGTCGAGCAGGCGTTTGGCGAGATGCACCGGCGTTTCCGCCGACACTTCGAGCCGCACCGCATTGCCGAGGTGGCGCGCGGGCAATTCGCCCTGCAGCGCGACGCGCAGATTGGTGATTTCGTCTTCGTCGACGAAGAGTTCGCTGTTGCGCGTGATGCGGAACTGATTGCAGCTGCGCACGACGAGGCCCGGGAACAATTCGCCCACGAAGCGCTGCAGGAGCGAGCCGAGCAACACGAAACCGTGCTGGAAGCCCGAGAGTTCCTGCGGCATGCGCACGAGGCGCGGCAGCGCGCGCGGCGCCTGCACGATGCCCATGACGGCCTGGCGCCCGAAGGCGTCCTTGCCTTCGAGCTCGACGACGAAGTTCAGGCTCTTGTTGAGCACGCGCGGGAACGGGTGCGCGGGATCGAGACCGATTGGGGTAAGAACAGGCAGCAGCTCGTCGAGGAAAATGCGGCGCGCCCACTCGGTCTGCGCCTCGTTCCAGGCATCGGTGCCGTGGAAGTAAATGCCCTCCTGCTCGAGCGCCGGCAGCACGGTGTCGTGCAGCATGCGGTATTGACGGTGCACGAGGCGCTGCGCGCGTTCGACCACGAGGTCGTACACGTGCTGGAGGGACATACCATCGGGCGAAAGGGCGCCCGGGTTGTCGCGCATCTGTTCCTGAAGCCCGGCCATGCGGACTTCGAAGAATTCGTCGAGATTGCTGCTGGTGATACAGATGAAGCGCAGGCGCTCGAGCAGCGGGACCGCGGGGTCGGCCGCCTGCGCGAGCACGCGCTCGTTGAATCCCAGAATGCCCAGCTCGCGATTCAGTAGGGGGTAGCGGATGGACATCGGCAGTGAAAACGGAATGTCAGGATTTAATTCGAACGGACGCTCGGAAATTCGCACAGTATGATTACGTTGTTGTGACATTCGGTGTGTCATAAATTTTACGCTGCATTTTCACGAAAACGACAAGTCGCCTCGCAATCATGCACAGTGGTTCATGCTCACCAGCATGAGGAGCGACATCGTGAAGGCGGGTACGCTTAAAATGACACATTTGAACAGTGCGGCCGCTGCCCGAATGGCCGCACTCGCACGCATGGAGCCCGCCCCCTCGATGGTCACCAATCCGCAACTGCTTGCCGCCGTTGATCTCGGTTCGAACAGCTTTCGTCTGATCGTCGGCCGGATCGAAGAAACCGAGGCCGGCAGCCAGATCTATCCCGTCGACGCGCTGCGCGAGCCGGTCCGCCTTGCCGCCGGCCTCTCGAAGGACAAGATGCTCGACCGCGCTTCGCAGGTGCGCGGCTGGGATGCCCTCAAGCGCTTCGGCGAACGGCTGCGCGATTTCCATCCCGACCACGTCCGCGCCGTGGCGACCAATACGCTGCGCGTCGCCAAGAACTCGCGCGAGTTCCTTGGCGAGGCCGAAAACGCGCTCGGCTTTCCCATCGAAGTGATCGCGGGGCGCGAAGAAGCCCGCCTCATTTACGCAGGCGCCGCGCATTCGGTGCCGGCGAGCGCGGGCAAGCGGCTTGTCGTCGATATCGGCGGCGGCTCGACCGAGTTCATCATCGGTGCGCACTACACGCCGATCCGCATGGAAAGCCTCTATATCGGCTGCGTGAGCCACAGCCGGCAGTTCTTCCCGGCCGGCAACGTGGACGAGTACACCATGCGCCAGGCCGAACTCGCGGCCACGCGCGAGATCCAGATCATTTCCGCCGACTACCGCCAGACCGGCTGGGAGCAGGCGATCGGCTCGTCAGGCACGGCGCGCGCGCTGGCCGAACTCGTGGAAGCGAACGGCTTCAACGATCCGGGCGTGACGCACGGCATTACGCGCGGCGGTCTCGAGCGTCTCAAGCGCGCGCTTATCAAGGCGGAGAACGTGAACCGCCTGAAGCTCGTCGCGCTCAAGCCGGACCGCATTCCAGTGCTGGCGGGCGGCCTTTCGATCATGATCGCCGTGTTCGACGAACTCGGCATCGACTATGCCGACACCACCGACGCCGCGCTGCGTCTTGGCGTGCTGTACGACCTGCTGGGGCGTTCGCAGCACGAGGACATGCGCACGGTGACGGTCGAAGGCTTCATGCGCCGTTATGGCGTCGATCGCGCGCAGGCGGGCCGTATCGGCGAGCTGGCCATGAACTTCTACGACCAGCTGGGCGAAGCCGACAAGGAGCGCCGCGAGGAAAGCCGCATGTTCCTCGGCTGGGCGGCTTCGCTGCACGAAATCGGGCTGTCGATCTCGCACAGCGCGTATCACAAGCATTCGGCCTATATCGCCAGCAACGCCGACATGCCGGGCTTCTCGCGTACCGACCAGGCGCGGCTGGCCGCGCTCGTGCTGGGGCATGTCGGCAAGCTCGGCAAGCTTTCGCAAACGCGCGACGTGGAGTGGCCGCTGCTGTTCTGCCTGCGGCTTGCCGCGTTGCTGTGCCGCCGCCGCGCCGACGTGGGGTTGCCCCACATAACCGTCGCGCAGGAAGGCAGCGGTTATGAAGTGCGCCTGCCGAGCGCATGGGTTCAGAACAATCCGCTCACCGACTACAACCTCGTTCAGGAAGCTGCGGAGTGGGGCAAGGTCGGCATCCCGTATCGCGTGGTTTATACGGAGGACTGATTTTCGCCGCGGCCTTTGTCAGGGTCAGGGCGCAAGAAAGCAAAACGCCCGGCTTGCAGATCGAACTGCAAGCCGGGCGTTTTGCTGTTTGCCCGACGGCTGCCGCTCGCGCGGCGTCGCTATGACTTAGTGCGGAGCCGCTTCGCCGAGGAAGTGGCGGGCGTAGCGGTCGTTGATTTCCGAAAGACGGAACAGCGTGAGGAAATCGGCGCAGTTGAAGTCGGGGTCCCAGGCGGGCGCGCCGCAGATCTTCGCGCCGAGGCGCAGATAACCCTTGATGAGCGGCGGCGGCACGGCCGGTGCACCGGTGCGCAGTTCCTCGACCGGCAGCGGCGTGTGCGGGAAGGCGCGATATTCCGGATCGGTCAGCGCATGTTCGCCGAGCGCCGCGTAGAGATTGGCCGCGTAGTGGCCGCCGTCGGCCATCGAAACGCTCGCGCAGCCGAGCATCGTCTCGTAGCCGTTGTGCGTCATGTAGGCGCCCAGACCGCCCCACAGCGACATGATCACCGAGCCGCTGCGGTAGTCGGGGTGCACGCAGGAACGGCCCACTTCGACCATCTTCGGGCGCAGGTGCGCAAGACGCGACACATCGAATTCGCTTTCGGCATAGAGACGGCCGATGCGCAGCGCCTCGTGCGGCGGCAGCACGCGGTAGGTGCCGACGACCTTGAGCGTATCGAGGTCGCGCACGAGCAGGTGGTCGCAGTAGTGGTCGAACGCATCGACGTCGAGGCCCGCGGGGCCGGCGAGGCGCGCGCCCATTTCCTCGGCGAATACGCGGTAGCGCAGGCGCTGCGCTTCGCGCAGCTCTTCGTCGCTGCGAGCCCAGGCCACCTGCAGCCGATGCTGCGGGGTGACCGTTTCTTCGGCGCGCGGCAGGCGCCGGTTCGACTCGAACAGCGTCGAGGCGAGCGGCAGGATGGGCGTCGGCAGATCTCGCATGGGGCGTCCTGGTCGGAAGGTAATGGAACTTTTCCGGCAAATGTAGTAACGCGCGGTTACGGTTACATGGCATTGCAATGACGATTCGGTGACGACCTGAAAGGCCGGCGTAGGCGAAGCGTGAGTGCCGGTGCGGGACAGCCGCCGGTGTAGCGGGTTCCCGCCGATGCACGGGTGGGCATGGCGGGAAGCGGGAGGAGAGGGGTGTTGCGCGCCGGTAACGGCGGGTGGGGCGTTCTTTAGATCAGGTCGGGGGTGATGGCGGCGTGCAGGATGGCTTGCTCGTCGCCGTTGCGCTCGCGGCTTGCGATCCAGACCAGGGCGCCTTTCTTGAGCGCCCAGCTGCGCGGATCCTGTCCGCTGGAGAGGAGGCTCGCGGCGACCTCGCCGAGCGTGGGTTGATGGCCGACGATGACGACGGTGGGCGCGATGCCCTCGGGCCAGCCTGCCGTGGTCAGGATGTCGCTTACGCTCGCATTGGGTGCGAGTTCGCGCACGACGCGGTACTGATCGGTCAATGCCTCGACGGTCTGGATCGTGCGGGTGGCAGGGCTTGCCAGAATGAGGGCGTCGTCGGGCAGGCGTGCGCGCAGCCACTTCGCGACGCTCTGCGCCTGCTTGCGCCCGCGTGTGGTGAGCTGGCGCGCGAGGTCGCTGGCGGCCACGTCTTCGGCCTCGGCATGGCGCCAGAGGATGAGGTTCATCGGCTTCTCCTGAATCGCGGGGAGCCCGTGGGGGGCGGTTGCTCGGTCCCCGCATCTTGCACGCCCGGGATGATCGCAGCAAGGCGTGGCTCCGGGATTTGACGGAGGAGGGCGTGAGCCGCTACAATCTTCGATTCGTCGGAGCGTAGCGCAGCCTGGTAGCGCATCTGATTTGGGATCAGAGGGTCGTAGGTTCGAATCCTATCGCTCCGACCAAGAAAATCAAGGGCTTAGCTTCGGCTAAGCCCTTTTTCTTTGCTACGCCGAAACGTCATTGCTACTCCATTGCTACCATCTGTATCGACTTCCATAGGGAACTATGATCGATGGCACGCTCTCTTTTTCCAGCCCCCAGCCATGTTTTTGTCGTTCCGGAAGGTATCGACTGGAAACACGCGGCCGACTATCCGGCGGGCGATGACATCGAACCGCAGCGGCTTGCGTGGGAGTTCCTTCGCCGGAACGCCCGATACGTCAGCGGATATGAGGCACTGGGTCACCTACACGATGCGGCCGCCGATAGCTGGGAACGCAGGGAAGCCGACCGGGCACGCGAATACTTCTGCCTTATGTGGCAAATCTCCGAGCCTGTCGATCCGCGAACGCGCTGGGACGATCTATCGCCAGCGAGCCGGATTCGCCTGATCGGGCCTACACCGCCGCAAGCCATTTTGCCGGTACTCGGATCGATCGGTGATCTCGACAGGGAAGCCGGAACGCCGACCGACGTATCGGCCTTGGCACTGCAAACACAGATGCTGGTTCGGGTGTCGGTCAACGGTGACGCGGTCGATCAGGGCAAACGGGTTACGCAGATTATTCGCGACCTACAGAAGCGCATCGAAGTCGACGTGCCCACGCTGGATGCACAGGGAAACCGTATTCCGATTCTCCGTCCGGCCTCCCTGCATGACCACGATGCGTCTTTGCGCTATGTCCGTGTCAAAGAAGGCAATTTCCGTGACGTTCAGGGCGACCCCGTTGACGAGCTGGCGCACGTTGCATACCGTCGCCTCCCGTTCCGTATTACCGCCGCGCCCCTTCACTTCGTCCTTCGCACGCTCGACGCGATTGCGTCTGCGCGTCGCATCTCCCGCAGCGAACTGGACCACCTGCATGTCCCGCTGACCGAAGCATCGCCCAAGCCGCCCGAAAGCGAATCGTCCGGCGAAGGCAATCTGGGTACGCGTCGCCAGGCGGATGAATACTTTGCATCGGAACGCCAGTCGGCCTTCGAATTTCCATTCGGCGAAAGCGGACAGCAGTGGGCCGTCCCGCTTGCTCAAACCATCGCCGGGCAATTCCGGCATGACCTGACGACAGGCATGCTCGACAGCGACATCGATACCGGCAAGATCACGCCGAAGGAAGTGCTCAAGTGGATGCGGCTCGCCCAATATCACGTGCTCGAACAGGGCTACGTTCAGATTGCGTCGAGTAATCTGCGTTCACTGCGGAACGAGGATAAGCACCGATAGCCCGACACGGGCGTCGAGTTGGCGGCTGCCGGGTATGCCCCCTCACCGTTCAAGTCGTACACCGGATTTCCGTCGTTATCGATCTTTTAGGCGTGCCGCCAGCAATACCCCTGTCTGGGAGACCACCAAGGTTACGACATCTATTCTCACTCCTGCCGTTCAACATGAATCACAGGTTCCTCGGAGGATCAATAGATGTCCGCTCGTATCAAGCAAACCCATGCGCCGGAAAGCCAGATCAATGGCGACCGCTCTCACGCTATCTCGCCCCTTCAGCGTGCGCTGTTCAAGGACTTTCTTGACGACCGCGCGCTCGCGGAGAAATTGAACATTTCCGCCAAAACGCCGGCCCAGTGGCGTCACCTCGGCAAGTTCAGCGACGAACTGCCGTTCTACAAGTTCGGGCGCTGCGTGCGCTATCGCCGCGAAGACGTCGAGGCATTCATCGAAAAAATGCGCGTGGGCGGTATCGCCATGACGGAGGTCGCATGACGATGACGCCGCAGCAAAAATCGTTGCCGGATTCGGCCGATGCGCAAACCGACAAGGAAGCCAGTCCCGTCAAGACGCCGCCCGCCCCCAACGTATTCAAAACGGCGCGCGAACGGATCGAAGGTCCGTCGCCGGGTCTCATGCTCGCCGGGTACCGCGACAAGATCATCGAGGACGACTACATCGCAGCCATGCACGCGCAGTTGATGACGGCGGACCGCAAGACCGGCGTGCCAATGCCGAAGGTCAAGCACCTGCACGCGCTGTATTCTGGTTCGCGCGACATGCAGCGGGCCAAGACGCTCGCCTCGATGGAGACGTTGCCCGGAAGCGTAGCCCCGAAGACGTTCCACACGTTCGGCTCGCGCGTGCCTTTCGACTTCGCTGGTGAAGAAGGCTCGCACGTGCTGCGGACTTTCGTCGAGCAGAATGGCGAATGCGCCATCACGGCAAAAGCCGTGCTCCACCCGAACGATCCGCGCCTCGGCGAACGGCTCCTGCGCATCGATATGGCTGCGCAGAAAGCTCAAGCTTACGTGATGCTGTTCGTCGACCAGTCGGAGAGCGCGCCGGATGCATCGCTGCAACACTTCGCGGACGACTGCTTCGAAGCCGATATCTGCGAGGCGAATCCCGATGCGCGCATCAGTTTCTCCATCGCGGCAACGCGTCTTGCGCATCTCTATCGCTACGGGATCGGCAAGGTGCTGGTCAGCGTCAACTGGGGGAACGACGGCTACATGCGGCAATACGAGCCGTTCATTTCGGTGTCGCTCCGGTACCGCCTCGCATGGCTGCTGGTAAGTTCTGGCCAAAGCTATGAGCAGGCCGCCCAGCGATTCGGCGTCAACAAGACGACCATCATGCGCTGGCTGCTGAAGCTTCCGCCGACTCGCAGCAAGCCGATTACCGATAATCTGATCGAACGCTACCTGGAGGCTATCAATGCGGCAGAAATGGGCGACGACGACATCATGATACCCGGTCAGGACAAGGACGACATCGACTAAGCGTCGCATGCGCCGGGTGCGATTCGTGCAACCGGCGCAACGCGCAATACATTCAAGTTCGATGTTTTCTTGAAGCAGCGCACATGCACGGCCTATGTACTAAGCCGTGCATGTGTTACGCCACCTTCGCTTTCTAACGAGCCGGGCGATCGGGTGCGTCGCAGGGGGATACTAGTTAATACCCTCCCATATTGAGAATCCCAATCCTGTAAATAGTGAAATCTGCGGTAGATACGAATCCACATATTTATTTAGGTTAACGAATGATTGATTTATTGGATGTGAAAATAGCTCATCTGCATGAGCAGTTCGGCAACGAACGGGGCAAACGGTACGAGAATTCCGATGCTGCCCCCGTCTTCGATCGGTACAGCAAGAAGGTCTTCCTGCGGCCCGGTGGTGCTCCTGTCGATGCAATGTCGCTGGATGCCGGAGCGGCGATTGGCATCCGCGGTTGTCCCCTCAAGCCGCTGCAGGGCCACAACGTATTCGGATCGAACGATGTCTGCCTGCTGGCTGGAACGCTGATCGGCGCAGTGCTCGATGCCCTCAACATTCCGTATACCGAAGAGCAGCGTGCGGCGTGGTTTGCCGGTGAGTTCGATCTCGCGGAAGTTCATATCACCCTGCGTTTCGGCTTGCCTGATGGCATGGAGCAGAAGCAGTTTTATAGGCACATCCTGCGAAATACCGCGTGGGAGTTTCGGCCCGGGTGTCTGCAGCAGGGAACCGGCATCCGTCTGGCGAAGCATCAGAACGGGCCTGCGATGGTGATGTACGACAAGGCTCAGGAATTGACCAGTCGCCGTACCCGTGCTTTCCGTCACCTGCGAGCAGTGGTTGGCGAAGTTGACGCGGCCAAAGTGTGGAAGGGGCTGACGATAACCGGCAGCACAAGCATCCGTGCGGAATTGAAGGTGCCAAAAGAATACCTGGCGCGCAACTGCCTCACGCGCGGTTCGGCGTGGACACGGAGCACCGTCGATGATGTGTATTGGGAAGAGATGGCGAAGCTGCGATTCGAGTCTCACGTGCCGCTGAATACGTTGAGACCGGCTATCAATCGGGTCGTCGACCGGCCTTTACGGCACGCACTCGAACTATGGACCACTGGCCGAGAACTTCGCACAATCTATCCGGCGTCAACCTTGGCGCGCTGTCGGTCGAAGGTACGGCAAGCTACGGGGATTGATATCGTGACCGACGTGCCAATGAAAACTGCGTTGCCTGTTGCCAGTATCCTGTCTCGCGAAAATCTCCGCCCCGAGTTTCCGCAATGGGCGCATCGGTTTCCGGCGTGTGCGTTCGGCCTTAACGCCCAGCGGTAACCTGTGCGACACGCGAACGGGATTTTCCTCCGTCCCGTTCGTGTTTCAGAATGTTGCAGATCGACGGGGCGCTGATAGCTTCCAGTGCCCCCGCAACGGAAGCATTCGAACACTTACCACTTCGGCCGGACACACGGCGTACCGCGCCGGTAGCACGCATCGTAGTAGTCGGTAATCTGCTTTCCTCTCGCCGGATCGGTTACGCCGTCCTCGAACACGTCCTGGACCATAGAGCCCATATAGGCTTGAGCGAGGACAGGCATCGCGCCGACAAACGCCATTTCCTGCTGCTCGGTCATCCCCTGATTGCGGCAGCGAATGAACCGCTCGGCAATGGGTAATTTCTGGTCCAGCAACGTCCGGCATGCCCCAGCCGACTTCTTTGCTTCCTCGAACTGCTGCTGCGCCTCCTGCTGGTCGCGCTGCTGCGATGCTTTGTACTTCGCGATGTCTTTTGCGTCCTGATCGGCGACCATCTGCTGCGCCTGCTGCCGTGCTGCGGCGGCTTTCTGCTCCATCTGCGCGCGATACGCCGCGTTCTCGTCCTGTTCTTGCTGTTGTGCTTGCTGCTGCATCGCAGCTTGTTGGGCTTGCGCCTGTGATGCGAGCCGCTGGTCGTCCTGCATGGAATCCTGCCCAGACTGTTGGGGCTGGCCCTGCGCCGCCTGAGTCACGGCGGTTTGGGCGGAATGGATCACGCCAAGAATCTGACCGAATTGTGCGTGCGCAGTCGGAGCGATGAGAGCCGCAGCAGCAATGAAAAAGCGTCCTAACTTCATGATTGTGGTACCCCGTTCGTGGTTAAAGGCTGGTATCTACGACAAATATATTCTCTATAGAGAATATTATGCATTATCACGCCCTTCACCGGAGATGCGGTGGGAACTGACACTTCCTCGTCAAAACGAGGAGGGCTTCAGGCTTGAGCAACATAGATCAGCTCGCGCGGTCGATCGGTGCGGCCATCGCGGCTCGCCGGAAGGCACTCGACATGACCCAAGAAAAGTTGTCCGAGTTGATCCAGATAGAGCAGTCATCCCTTTCCCGGATCGAGCGCGGGACACTGATACCGAGTTTGGAACGCCTTGCCGGTATCGCGGAGCGTCTTCAGTGCCGCCTTGCAGACTTGCTTGGCACTGCAGGTGTCAGTTCACACGATCGAGCATCGCGAGTTCACGAAAAGCTTTCGTCTCTGACGCCAACCCAACAGGAAATTGTTGAGCGTTTGGTCGACGACGCCCTCGCACTGCTTGAGACACCTCAAGGACGCCGCGCCCAACGCCCCGCGACAAGGCTCGGGAAGAGAGGGGCATAGCGACCCGCTGCCGGGGTCGAATCGAGACAGAACTTTGCGCCAAGCCGCCACCGCTACGGTGACTTTTCCGGCCTGCCCACTCCTACCGCAACCGCGCCATTGAGTACGACCGGAAAGGCGGTGCTGATCGTCGAATACGCCGCGTATCGAGGCAATCTGCGGGATTTTCCATCGCGGTAGTGGAGCCTCGCATTGCATGTCGCCATCGCTGCCGGTGGCCCTTCGGCCGGATCGAGGATCAACAGCGTATGGGCTTCGAACTGCCGCGATGCCTGAAACCCCTCCACGCCGATCACAACTACCGCATGGCTCTGCGTATCGCCGACTGGACGTATGCTCCCGATAACTAGTAGTCCGCGTGCAAGTTCCTCCTCGATGAAGCCGACGATTTCCCGATGAGAACCGCGTTCGAGCAACTTCGTGCGCAAACCACAACCGAGTTCGTCGATGAACGCCGCGAGTTTGGAAAATGTCATGCCCTTCTGGAAGATTTCTGCCGTCTTGTGCCAGAGTGTCGCTTCGAGCCGGCGTCGTCGAGTGGCGATTTGCGACGGGTCGGCGACAAGGCCGCAGATGCTCAACAGCATGACAAGACAGTGAATCGCGCATGCTGAGTCCCAGCGCGACTGCTGGCTGTGGACCGCATTCTTCGTCCGGGCTGCGCCAAGAATCACTCCCGGGCGGATGAATGGGTGAAGCCGCTGCACGACAAAGCCCATCGTCAATACTCGCTCGGGAGTATGGCTGCAGTGCTTGAACGATCTCCCTCAGTGACAATCCAGACTTTCTCCCGATTCTCGCCCAGTTCGTAGGCACTCAGGATTCGCCCGCCACGCATCACAGCGCGCTCATTGGCGGCACAATCATCGGCATCAAGAACACCCCAGTCGCCGCCTTGATGCCGCAGCAAAAGTTCGAAGGGGTGAGTGCCGGTGCGGTGCATCAGCTCGCGCGCGCCAGGTGTTGCGACGGTACGGCCAAGCGGAAATCGAGGCTTCCAGTTCTTATCGCTCATAATTCAGGCGTCCTTATCAAATGAGGCGAGCATCATCCCCGGCGGTAATCCGGTATCGAAGGCTCAAGTTGGGTGAAAGAGTCGAAACGCGAGGTTGCTGCCAGTGCGTTTCGTGACAGCAGAGGTCTTGCCGGGGCAGTTAGCGGGCGTGAAGACGCCGGAAGTCGAGGCTGCGGGGAAAATTACCTGCCCGGGTCAGGCATGCACCTTAAAATGGGCTTTTTTCTCCGAAAATGGCAAGAAATCGCCAAAAATCTACCTCTCCGCGACCAAAATGTAACACAAACGGCCAAGTTAATAAAAGGGAGATATCAAATCACACCCAGCCCCACGATCCTGCTGGCTCCGGACGGCGCGCGGGATTTTCCGGGGACTGCCGGGCACAAAAATCCCCCTCCGACCCGAATACGGCCCCGTCAGCGGGTCGCCAGAATCCCGCCAAGGGGCTGGCATGGGTTCGGAGTGGCGGCGGCGCTGTGCCACGATTGGCGAAATAGAAATGATTCTGTAATATTTGTGCGTCGCACAAATCTCGGTCTGGCCACTTTCTCACTCCCAAAATGCATAAATTGCGCATTTTTTCGTGCAAAACAGGCAGATCAGGCCCTTCGCAATCCTAAACTTGGTCCAAAACCTTTAGCACGGCAGTCAGAGATCAGTTCTGCTGCTTGGACCATCTGACAATCGAGTATTGTGTTGAACCTTGCCTTACACCATCAGCCGCCTCATCATTCCGCGTTCACCCATAGCGCCAATCTCATCCATACGATCTCCGAGTAGCCATGTCCCTCTCCGGTGTCCTGAGCTCGCCGTCCCAGCGACGAAGCTTTCTGCTCTTATCCTGCTTACTGCTCGTAGGCGGCGTCCTCGGCATCCTCTTGATAGCCCTTTGGGCGCCAGGCACGGCCGTCTGGACCGCCGTGAACAGTCTATTTATTTCGGTCGTTGCAGGCGGTGTCTTTGCGCTCGCCTCGGGCCTATACCTTCTCTATTTCTTTGTCGATCCGAACGACCTCGCAGCGACCACTGTTTTGCTGCCGAAAGACATCGGTCAAGCGTTGGAGGACATCGCGAAGAAGGCGACCGATTATAAAATCTTCGTGCGGACGGGCAGGCATTTCCGGGCAGAAATTCTTCCGATTCTAGAGAAGCAAGCTCGCCAGAACCGACTCCCAATCCGAGTGGAAGTCGTCCTGCTCGACTTTCGCAGCGAAATTGTCTGCGACAAATACGCAACCTACCGCAAAGCATCATCGTTTGACCGGAAGTCTTGGGACACCCGCTATGTGCAACAAGAGGTGCTAGCGACCATCCTCAAACTCATCGAGGTCTCGCGAGAAAATCGCGGATTGGTTGACATCTATTTATTCCTCAGCCAACGCTTGTCAACTTTCCGCATCGAGGGCTCATCCGACGAAATGTTAGTCACACGCGAGGACCCGAAGGACACCGCTTCCCGCTATCTGCGTAGTCACCGCGATTTTGCCGCTTTCGTCAACGAGTTTGCCTGGGTACGCGATGAAGCATACCGCGTTACCCCAGAGGGTGATGGCGGATTACCGGCAACGCTTCTCGCAATGTTTGGCGAGAATGCCCTTATCGCAAGCTTGGAAGCGCAAGCTGTGCAAGCTATGAAATCCGCATCCCCCTATGCTCGCTGACATCGGCTTCCCTCTCGAATGGAACCGCGTTCGATCCGAGCCGCTGCCGACGCTTCGAGCCGCCGTGAAGACGTGGCTGGTGCGGGAGAATCCTGCTTGTCTGATTCACCCCCATGGTTTCTTCGTCGCGCTTCTCGGACGCACCGAGACGGAGGAGTGGCGCCTGCATTTCTGGCCCCATGGACCACGGGTAGTGACTGGGATGCCAGCCTTCATCCACACGCACAATTGCCACGTCGAAAGCCGAATCCTCAAAGGGCAGATCACCAATGTCTTATATAACGTGGCTGCGGCCCCGACTGGCGGCCGACCGCTCTATGAAGTTAACTACGGTGGCGATCGATACGCCGCAGCGACTTCGAACATCCTCCAGAAGACCGCCGCTCGCGTCCAAGCCACCATTCAGCGGCAGTGTACGCTGACGTGCGGTGACACGTACCACGTCGAACGCTATGCCTATCACGAAGCGGTGGTTTCAGATCGAGACGCCACATCAACGTTGGTCTGTATGCATGGACGCTCATCGGGTGCAGTGACAGTCGTGGGGCTGGATGGATATCCGGACACCGTCGCCTTCACACGAGCCGAGTACCGTGCGCTCGACTTCGCTGAATGGCTCTCGCTATGAGGATGTACTCCCGAGTGGCGCCGAACCCCATGATGGCGCACTCGACTGGCACCGCTGGGTAGCTCTAGCTCCCGCAGCGCGTAGGAGATCAGAACGCGCGCTGCGACCGGCCGGTTCTTAGACAAGCGACAGGTGGCCCGACGTGGATGAAAGGCAGTGAGGCCGTTGAAAACGGACATTATCTTCCCGGCGGCCTGATCACAGCAATGGGTCGGACTCGGCCGACCGCATCGGGTACCCGGCGAGAAAGTACGTTCCTAAGAAGCGTGCAATGCTGGTCGGGTGAGCTTGACTATCTCCGCTTCTTGACCAGTAAATATTGGTGAATTCCATATTCCTTTTTCAAAATCGCCCCCACTTTCTTTATCCATCCGATTCTGGATTCCTGCTGATTAGCGTTTATTTCTACCAGAACCGATTCAGGAAGCGTGCGTTTTAGATTGTCGGCTACGGCGTCGATTGACTGAATTTCTCCAGCGGAAGTGAGACTGTTTCTTCGAATCTGCGTCGCGAGGAAATCTGAGAGATTGATCGAAGAGCCGTCAAGGATGGTCGGTGAGTGAAAGGCAACGTCGTTCGCATGACTGGAATAGGAATAGTAATGTTCGTGCGATTCCACTTTGTCATGAGGCACGATGCAGATGTGGCCTTGCAAAAAAGGCATGTTCATGAGCACATCTGTGACAAGTTGCGAATGGAACACGAGACGTCTTTCGCTAAATCTCCAAAATGGACCGTCCTTCAGAAACTCCCAATGTGACTTGTCCCGAAGCAGCCGCAAGTACTCTGATTTCTCATACGTGGTGGGCGCTACATACATCGCGTAGCTTCTGTTTGCTTCGTCGTGCATGGCATAAAGCAAATTATGCTGAAGTTGTTCCGGTACTTTGGCATGTTTCGCGGGGCGCCGCAGCGGAAAGCACAGCGAGTACGGTTCCTCGCGCAGATGATTTTCCTTGCGAAACTTGCGGATGACGTTAAGGCCTTCATCCTCTTTTCCCTTGGCAATGGCCACTTTCTCCGTGCTAAGCAAACCAATGGGCGCTTTCGCCTGTAGATAGTATCGAGCCATGATGCCTTCATATTCGTGATCGGCACCCGTCATCGCCTCGTCAGATGGCTCAAGTTCAAATTCTCGTCCAAGCCCGGCCTCGAGAAGGCCGAAGTAAAAACCCAGTTTGATAGCAATTTGCTCTTCGGATAGCTCGAATGGGAACTTGAACTTATCCCGTCGGCTGGCGCGATTAGTGCTTTTAGAGTTTGTTGGCATTATCTTTCTTGGCGAATTGGTTACGGTCGGGATTATGTCTCAAGTTGACGCCTGGAAGCACGCTCTTCGGTAAACGGCCGCTTAGCGGGAATCTGAAGGACCGCTCCGGGTCAGATTATGCTCTTTGCGTGAGAGGTCGCGCCCGAGGCGATCACCGCACTCGGTTGTGGGGCGCCGGTCGGCCAGGAACTGACGTTCGACAATGTAGGCTGAATCGCCGACAATCTGGCGCATCTACCTATTTGCCGACGTTCTCGACGACATTGACCTTCCCAAATCTACCTACGGCGGTTGAGACGGACCGTTTGATCATCAGGTGCCCTCAACCTGGTGACGGTCGTAGTGTGTTCGATGCCACTGTCGACGCATTGGCGGACCTGAGGCGGTTCCCCGCGTCCTTGCCTTGGGCGCTCGAAACGCCATCGATCGAGACGTCTGAGTCGTTTTGCGTTGCGGGTTTCACAAACTTTCAAGCAAGAAACGATTTCCCGTTCTTGTTTATCGATAAGACGTCGCGCATCGTTGTGGGCTGCGGCGGTCTTCACCGGCCAAGATGGGCCGTTCCAGCTTTTGAACTCGGCTTCTGGGGAAGGTCGTCGCTTGTCGGGCGGGGTTTGTTCAGCGAAGCGGCCGATGCCTTGACAAACTATGCGTTTTGCAACTTCGACGCGAAGCGGGTTGAGGCAATCTGCGACGATTTGAACGCAGGGAGCATCCGAGTTTGTGAACGCATCGGGATGCAACTGGAGGGCGTGTTACGGCAGGAACGACGCGCTCCAGATGGTAGTTTGCGAAACACGCGAATCTATTCAAAACTAGCATGAATTCCCGCTCGGTTGGGCGAGAGTCGGCCACAACCCGCCGTTCAAATGCGTCGTCGATCAAACGTTCGGGCGTCGGCTGTGGCCCGCAACCGGCCTTCCGATTGTCGGTGACGAATACTCCGTCGTCGGCTGTAGCGGACGTTGAAGTGTCGGCCGCTGTCAGGCAAATGAGAGGCCCTTTGCCGCCGTTCGCGCCGTCGTAGCCTCGGATGTCAGGTGCCCATGCGAGTGAATGAGTGCTCGCAACATACAGCCATCGTCTGGGTTGCTGCGGCGGCTACGATCGCTCTTGGGTGCGGATTCAACCAGTCGATGCAACACAATCGAGCCTGCATTCTCCCGCATGGCACGGCGTGACGCAGACTTCGCAGGAATATCGCTGTGCCTGCGCAAAAATCACTCGACCCGATTTGATGCATTTGGCATAAAAGTCGGGCAAGACCTGATTTTTACTTTGCGCGCTGGTAGATCGCTGTCATTCTTACCGCCAACGTCATCGGCAACTTGGAGGATTTTCGGAAAGCCGACCTTTATGTCGGACTGGAAAGTGGGGGAAACAGTAGTGGCATAGCGATTATGCTGCGCCGAAACACGCGGTTCACGAATTTTTTGGAGCACGCTTTAAATTCATGTTCGGGGAGGGCGTATGCCGCGAAGCGCGCCAGTTGAGAAAACCGAGGAAAGTTCGACAAGTGGCGGTAGCGCGACGATGACAACGTTTAGCGAATACCAAGCGATGGTCGAGCGCACCAACGAACGCCCCTCCCGCGCAGTCTCACTAATGGGGCTCGTCGGTGAAGTCGGTGATCTTCACAGCATGATGAAGAAACTCCTCCTGCAAAAGGACAATCCCCTGTTTCGAACAGAGCTGCGAGAAGAGTTCGGCGATTTGCTCTGGTATCTGACAAGCCTTGCTTCTCTGTATGAAATCCCGTTGGAGGAGATCGCCAAAGCAAATGCCGAGAAGGCTGAGTCGCTGTATTCGGAAGGAACTGTCAACGTTTTCGATAGCGGATTTGCGCCAGATGAGAGGCTGCCTCGGCGCTTCGTTGTCAACTTCTACGAGAAACCTCTGGAGCGAAGCCTATACGTCAAGGTTTCCGTCAATGACGTCGTCATCGGTGATGCACTAACCGACAATTCACACGAGGACGATGGCTATCGCTATCACGATGTATTTCATCTCGCGTATGCGGCCGTACTCGGGTGGTCTCCCGTCTGCCGATCGTTACTCAAGTGCAAACGCAAGTCGAACGCCAAGATTGACGAAGTGGAAGATGGAGCGCGCGCCGCTGTAATTGAGGAGGCTGTCTCAATTCTTGTTTTCAATCAGGCGGAAGAGCGAGGATGGTATGTAGACCGGAGTTCTATTGACATCGGACTGCTCAAGACCATTCGCAGGATGGTAACTGGCCTGGAAGTGCGCTCGTGTACAGCAAAGCAGTGGCAGCAAGCGATTTGCCAAGGTTACGCAGTGTTCCGGGAACTAAAGAAAAACGGCGGTGGCGATGTGACTGTTGACTTGGATAAGCAACGCATTACATATCGTGCGTCATCTCCTGCAAAAGGGATATCTTCGATCACAAAGGGGCGACGAGCATGACAATTCCCGTCGTTGATGGTCTTACGGCACTCGAAGCTTGGCGCGCGGGTTGTTGTCTCCTACTTGACGCACGGGGCGAAGTCAGCAATCTAATTACTATTGTGGATCAGCCGTGCGAAGGAGATGGCGATTGGTTGAAGCAACATTCGCCTGCTCGTATAAAAGCGGGCGCTGATGACGCCTGCGACGTCGCCAATACGTTGTTTCCGCAGCGGACCTGCGACCGAGCAGCGACGCGATCGGAGTTCTATACCCGCTACCTGCAAGTCCATGACCGCGCCCGTAGATGGCAACGTGGGCGCCACGCATGGGGCACGTACTTCGAGCGTCTCGTGCGGTTTCCGCCGGACGGCGTCAACCAGCTAGAGCGGGCAATCGACAAGCTGAGCACATGGCCGCAGCGGAACACCACCGGTTTAGTATTTCACCTTTCGTCTCCAGCGGTAGATGCCCCCCGCACGAGAGGGGGGCCTTGCTGGCAGTTTGGAGAAATTCTTTGGAACGCCGACGATTCTTTGGACCTTGTCGTGGTATACCGGAACCATGACTTCTTCAACAAAGTGCTGGGTAATTTCATCGGATTGGGCAGGCTACTTCGCTTCATATGCGCGGCCTCGAACAAGCAGCCGGGAAAGCTTGTCTGCCATTCGGTTCATGCTTACTATGACTGCTCTCAGCAGCAGCTTCGTTCACTGATTCAATGACGTCCGCCGATGATAAGGCGACCAAGTTCCTCGACTTGGTCAACCGTGTAACCGCGTGCCAGAAATGCCCGCGGATGACGGGGAGCGCGCGCGTTCTCGGACCCGGATGCGGTCCTCTTGACGCGCCGCTTATGTTTGTTGGTGAGGCGCCCGGGCGACTTGGGGCCGATGGGTCGCACTTGCCCTTTCACGGGGACAAATCCGGGCACAACTTTGAGAGCCTCATCGAACAGGTAGGAATCAGCCGATACGAAGTGTTCGTGACTAATGCAGTGTTGTGCAACCCCAAAGATGGACGTGGCAACAATGCTACGCCTACGCCTGTCGAGATCGCAAACTGCGCACCCTTTCTGAGGGAAACGATCGAGTTAGTCGATCCTTCACTTGTAGTTACGCTTGGTGCTGTGGCGCTCAAGGCGTGCGGCCTACTCCAAGCGCACGCACTGTCGCTCCGCGAGCACGTTAGAACGAACAACGCGTGGTTGCGCCGGTCCCTGATACCTGTGTATCACCCGGGGCAAAGAGCCATGGTTCACCGCAGTTTCGCAAATCAGCTAAGTGACTACCAGTTCGTCGCAGAGACTCTGAGGAGGCGAAAGAGGCAGCGTAAGAAATCGGTCGGCAGTAAGCCACGGGCTGATGCCGCAAAGCTCGGACACGTTGCTCGCCGGATATTGCAGAGTAAGCCAGAAGGGCTTAGTTACTTTGCGCTTCATAAGTTGTGTTTCCTGGCGGAACTGGCATCACTTGAGGCAACCGGGGAACGTCTTACGAATGCGTACGTTGTCCGGCAAAAGGACGGTCCATATTTTGTAGACTTGCACTTGGCAAAGCTGCCGCAATTGGTTCCGGGAGTCATGGTTCGGCCCGTCGGCAGCAAGGTCATGCTTGGGCTTGCTAGTCAGGTTGATTTTCTTTCGAAGGAGCCCACTCAGACCCTGTCTGCCCATGATGAAGCAGCGGTAAAGGCGGTCGTAGCGAAGTATGGTTACATGCGTGACGAAGAACTTAAGAGGGTCGTCTACCTGAGCAAATACATGCGCGCTCTACTCCGAAAGGAGAAATCGAACGGCGCAAATTTTTATAACGCCGCCGTGCTGCCGTTTGTGATGAAAGATTCGCGTTAGTCCACACCCGTTAAGTCCTAGTAGCTATGAGCAAAGTATGAGACTGGGTGGGACGCATACGGTGTTCGATCGGCTTCTGTAAATCAGAAGTCGCCGTTGAATCACTCAAGTCTGGATGGCCTAATGGGTCGAGAGTACGCATCCGAACGCGGTGAAAACTGACATTCGTGGTCGTGCGGGTGAGGATGGCAGAAGAGCGATCTGAAGCTGCCTTACGAACGGCGGCATCTTAACGTCCGCAATGGCCGACGACCTGCCGATGGATACGCCGCACAAATGGCGTTCCCGTTCGCAACCGGTCACAGCCCTCGCGTTGCGTCGAAAGGCAGTTCCGGGTCGGGCTGCGACCTTCCTGCGGCGCCGAGTGCCGAGACGGTATCGTCGGTCGGAGTCGGCCAACAAGCGACTTTCGCCGCGATCGTAGGCCCGACGTTTGGATGTTGGCTCCATATCAGTTACCGGTCAGTTGCGCATCGATTATGCCGGTCGGATCACCTGTCGGTACGAATGCTCTTTAGTCAATCGTTCGATAGTTGGCTTCAGTTAGCTCAATTTACCTATAGGCTCTAGCGCAGATCGAGGTCGCGTTTGAGACCACATTATTCTTCGGCCTCGTCCAACTCCTCGCTTTTGCGCCAGTAAGCGTAATTAAACAGCGCGTCCAGTTCAGTGAAATCGTGGAGGCCTAGTTCGTCCCGCACCTGTGCGGCCTTCTCGCAGAACGAAGCATAGATGTCTGGGCCGACGGTTCTTTTCGTTGGTTTCAGTGGGAAGTCGGTGATGTTCGCCTTCCTCAATCCGGACACCGCGTTTTGGTTCATCACGGCGAATTTATCGTTATCGATCGCGTGAAGGATTTCTGTGATTACATTCACCCCCGCACGGTCGACATCTAGGAAGTGCTCGTGCAACAAACGATAGGCCTTCGACGACTCACCCGGAATGCTTTTGGAGATGCTGGCTAATCCCAGCAGAAATGAACCGGCGCTCTTCGCGATGACGTTCTTGCCTCGGTGCAGTCCGCCGGAATGGAAGCAACTGATCAGATCCTCATATCGAACCACAAAATCTTCCGGCTCAAGGCGCCGACTCGTCGCGAGATCCTGAATTATTTCACGGGCTCTTTCCCGACACGCTCGCCGGACTTGAATCTGAGAAGCAAAGCCGGACTCGGACACGTCAGCTTTCATTTCGGCAAGAATTTCCCTCAGCGTGAGTATCTGGGTGCCTGCGTCATTGATCGCGCGATTAAAGCGCTTGTCCGCGACGAAGTGATGCGCGTGATACAAGGTATGCCTCTGCGCATAATCGTCGATCAGTGGTTTGCTTGCAGGGACCAGTTCACGTTCTTCGATCAGCCCATCGAAGTACTGGCTCAATGTGTTCATCAACTGGCCACTGGGATCGTCCACGACCGTTGATGCCTCGTAGTTGCCTGCAAAGCCGCCCGACGTGAGATTAGCAGAGCCGGTGACCACTGCGCACCCCGAGTCGAAAGCAAAAGCATATACCTTGGGGTGAAAGGTATAGCGGGACACGCTGATAAAAAGCTGTAACCGTTTTGTCTTTTCAAGCGAGAGCAACTTGTAAAGCAAATCAGGGGAAGTTTGGTAGAAATCCAGACCGACTGCGAATCGCGCCTCGAGCCCATTGGACAGGGCCGCCTCCAGTCCGCCGATGATGTGCGCGAGACCAGATGAATTCGCGAAAGCCACCATGCAATCAAACCGAGTGGCGCGCGAAAAAAGCTCTGCCAGTTCGTCGCCGTGACCACTTTCCGAGTTGAACAGCAGGCGTACACTATGTCCTGTCATCAGTCGTTCTTTCATAGAGAATTTTCGAGGGAGTTCACCCGCCGCGATCGAAAATCGCATCGCACGTGATATTAGTTCGGAACGGACATTGTGTGAACCTGACCTTGCTAGACTTGCCGTGTTGCCCGCATTGATCAGCGACCGTTGTACCTTGGAAGCTGCTGTTAAACTAGCGCCGCATCCAAGGGCCGAGTTGGGTCGGTTTCGGCCAACTGCATCGGATTGAGGTTGGTTAGTTCCAGTCGATCGACCGCCGCGGATAACTCTCAGGCAATGCGACTGCAGCGGTATCCTTTTATTGCACGACCTTCAGAATGGTAGGGTGCGAAACGCCGTAGTCCTTCGCCAGCCCGCGAGCCGTTGCTCCCGCAGCCAGTTTCCGTCGAATTTCGTCCTTCTGTTTGTCACTCAACGCTGCGCGCCGCCCGAACTTCTTGCCCTCGGCCCTCGCGCGGGCAAGCCCGGCATTCGTGCGCTCGATAAGCAGGTCGCGCTCAAACTGCGATACAGCGGCGAGCACGGTCATATGTAGTTTGCCGGACGCACTGGTCAAGTCAACGCCCTTCAGCGCGAGACAATGGACGTGAACCCCCATCTCGGCCAGCCGCTCGACTGTCGCGAGCACGTCCATCGTGTTCCGGCCCAACCGATCCAGTTTGGTTACGACGAGGATGTCTCCCTCATCGAGCCGGTCTAGCAGTTTGGAGAAGCCGGGGCGTTCGGCAGCCGGGACGCTGCCCGAGATGGTTTCCTCGACGGTATGGCGTGGCAGAACTATAAACCCGGCCGTACGGGCTTCCAGCAACTGATTTTCGGTAGTTTGCTCCGCCGTGGAGACGCGGGCGTACAGGAACGTGCGAGACATCGGCAACCCCGGTAATTAATGGTGGTAGCCAGGATGCCAGGTAATCAATTGGTTTACAAGATATTTTTTACCGCTGGCGCACCAGCTTTCAGGACAGTAATAATACGGTCGATTCTTTTCCATTCCGTTGGCGGCCCTGGGCTATCCCGCTCCCCCTAAATGGTCGCGCT
Source organism: Paraburkholderia sp. J12 (assembly GCF_905220215.1). Classification (NCBI taxonomy): domain Bacteria; kingdom Pseudomonadati; phylum Pseudomonadota; class Betaproteobacteria; order Burkholderiales; family Burkholderiaceae; genus Paraburkholderia; species Paraburkholderia sp. J12. The sequence continues at coordinate 859,058 of NZ_CAJMZC010000001.1, read as the reverse complement.
TGAAATTTGTCCGTCCGCCCCCAAGTCGCATTCATTGTCAGCCTTAAGCGTGCTGGCCGTTCGCCAGCGACTTCATAAGGATGGAAACAAATGAAAGAACCTGGACTCGATGGACGTCATCGCAACGAAGACGGTCGCATTCGACAGAAGCGCAGCGACACGGAAAACAAGAATCTTCCGAGGCCCATTCCCGGTTTCCCGCCCAACGCAACGCTTGAACAGATGCGGCGTGAAACCGGGAAGACGAGCGAGAAGGATATTCGCGACGCGGTCAAGCCCAAAAAATGACCAACGCTCGTACTTTTGACCGTTCGAATGTATTGCTCGCCAAGGCACTGGAGTCCGCAGGTGACAACAAACAACGCTGCAGAAAAGACCGCCACTCAACGAAGCAGCACTCACACTGTTCGTGAAATAGTGACCGCGCTTAATCGCGCAGATTTGAGGACGGCCGACTACGCGTATCTTGTTGCCCGCGTCGGCGAGCTAATCAAGGGCATTCCAATGCGGGCGGCTAGCGTCCGACCGGGAACAACGCTGTATCGCGGGGTCATCTACAAAGAAAAACCGGGCAACGTTAGCTACCTGAGTTACCCACCGGCTCATCTTGTAAAAAACTATCAACGATGCAATGGTCCGGGGAGCCCGATGTTCTATTGCAGTGTTGATAGCGCGGCCGTGTTCGCCGAGCTTGATGCGCAACCAGGTGACAAAGTCTACCTGTCGAAGTGGATTATCAATAAAGAGTTCTTTTTCTTCCGCATCCCTCCGGACACATCGGATGCGATAAAGGACGATGCGGCATTCTCTAAGATCGAAACCTTCTTCGAAACGCGGTTCGCCCAGCCGATTCACGAAACGTATTCGGAGCAGTACAAACTGACCGCGGCGATAACCGAGAAGTTTTCAACGGGCAATCTCATCGGTGACGCTGCCTCCATCAATGGTAGAGTTCTTGGCGCGGTGGCATACCGATCTGTGGCGCATACGCCGCGGTCAGACAACGTTGCAATCCGCCCATCGGTAGTAGATCAGTGCTTGCAACTGACCAATGTCCGTGAGGTTGAGGTGGTTGGCAGAGAGGGAGAATCGCGGACCGTTCGTGAAACGGACTTCAGCGCGAACTTTGAAGATGGCAAGATCAATTGGGCTGGGCGACCCGGTCACTGGACTGTTGAGCCGGGGGGAAGCCTTCAATTTGCCGTCGAGAACGGCGAGTGGGTGGCTCGATCTGCGGACGGGACCGTCGTTGATCGAACCTAGGTATGATTAGCGAAGACCACGAACATGGCAGACCAACCAACGTGGTGGAAATACGTCGTTGACTGCGCGCAGATTGCGTCCGCCATCGGGACGTGCGGTGCAGTCATCGTTTCGCTTTGGCTTGCCAATCGAAAGCCCAAGCCTGAACTTCGGCTGACAGTCGAGCTAAAAATTCTGCTCGGCGGAGGATTGCCCGGGCCGCCGTGGCCAGAATTTCTATGCATTACTGTGGTCAATCTGGGCAACACGCCCGCGACCGTGGAAGGCTTCTCGTGGAAGCCATCGCGCCGCGCAAAGGTTGCTGGCTATCAAAATGTGGATTCTCCGGCGCAGTATGCGCAGAATCCGCGCTTACCGGCGACTTTACAGCACGGACAAAGTGTCACTTTCTTTATCGAGGCGGGTCGGAATGCCGGCTGGTTTAAGCTAGTCGAACAAGATGGATTCTTTAACGAAATCTTGTCGAGTCGGCATCGGCTGGAAAAATTGCGTCTGCATGCCTTCACCAGTGTCGGGGCAGTCGCCAAGGCTAAGCCAGTTCCCGATGTTCTAGATCGCTTATGGGCGGCAATGCAAGCAAACAAAACACGCATCGCCCCCTGATCTATGTTAATTGTCTGTAACGGCTAGACGGCATGCGATTGGGGAAGATGGAGCGCAGTCGTTGCAACCATTACGGAAGTGCACTATCAGAATCACTTCTGATCGTCGGCAACAACGAGCGCAACCTGGCGGTGAGATTTCGGACCGCTTGATAGTCCGTACTTGAATAGATGTTCGGAGGAGCAATACCACCTGTCGCCAACGGCCGCGGCATCATCTCGGTGTGATACTTGGGCGTGGAATATCTTCCAGCCCAAAGGAGAAATGTTTCCAGTCGCTCGCATAATGCTGCCTCTGATGGGCTGAGTTGGACGCCCGCCAGTTGCGCGATATCGCGAAGGTTATGGCTCATAAGGCGCTTCGTGATCGCCCGATCCTTCGCCTTGACTGACGCCGACACGGTTTGATCGGTAAGTGCGATACCTTTCAGCAAAACTTCGACCGCGAGCGCGCCGAGCATGAGTGCGTTATGGCCGACCCGAGGAATGTAGGTAACGGGCGGCGGCGGATTCGCCGTCATTCCGCGCACCATATCGGCCAGATCGCTTTCCGCAACCTGCGCAACGATGTCGAACGAGCGCATCAAGGAATCCGCGTCAAGAGCCCAAACCACAGGCTCCGCTCGCAAAAATTCAAACTGCTGCTCCCAGTATTTTTCTTTCGAACTTGACATTCACTACCTCTCGGCCTCAGATTCCGATTCGTCATTCGCAGCCAGTCCTGCAGCCTGCATCATCGCAGCAGTAGCCGTCTCCATCGCATTGCGAACCGGCTCCATCCAAAGCCGTGCATAGATTGCCGTCGTCTGCGTCGACTTGTGATTCAGCGACCGGCCGATCACCGACAGGTTCGCTCCTGTGCCCGCCTGCCACGATCCCATCGTACGGCGGAGATCATGCAGCCGTAAATCGGCAATACCCGCCTTGTCTAGAATGGTCTTCCACGCTTTCTTCGGCGCGACCAGATGCCCCGTTTCGCCGGAGCCGGGAAACACAAACGGCGACTCCGCGTATGCGGCCGACTTCTTTCGAGCCTCCAGCACCGCAACCGCGTCTGGCACAAGAGGAACCGACTGCGGCGTACCATTTTTCGTATCAGGGATGCGCCATTCCGCCCGCTCCAGATTCACCTGATCCCAGCGCATCGCCAATACATTGCTGCGTCGCGCACCGGTCAGAAGGCTCATCAGTATGTAATCGCGCATCGTCGTGTTCGGGTAATCCATCAGGTGCTCAAAGAATTTCGGCAGTTCATCCGGTTGGAGGAAGCGGTCGCGGCTCACCTCACTATGCTTGCGAATGCCGTGGCAGGGGTTGATCTGGCTCCAGATTCCCCATTCGATAGCCTTGCCGAAAACGCTGCTAACCAGCGCGAGCACGCGGTTTGCCATGACTTTATGTTCTTTGCTGATCTTGGCAAACAATTGAGCAACGGTAGCTTTCGTGATCTCCGAGAGCTGACGCGAGGCGAGATTCATGCCGTCGACGTTGTTCGAAAGGTATTTGTCAAATTTCTGCTTATCTTCGGCAGCCGTCTTTTTGTGTGGTAGGGCATGGTTTTTGTAATACTGGTCGAACAGGTCTCCAAAGGTCATCTCGGCGCGGCGCACACGCTTGAGTTCTGCCGGGTTCGTGCCGTTCGCGATATCGGCGTTGAGGTTCGTCGCTGCCGCACGAGCCTTATCGACGGTCAGGTCAGGATATCGCCCGATCTTGATCCGCTCTGGCTTACGGTTGACTTTCCGGTATAGGACAAACGTCTTGATGCCGGACGAACCGACACCGATTGCCAGACCACTCACCTTCGTATCGTAGTAGTACTTCCAGCCCTTCTCCGGCCGCGGAAGCGCCTCTATTGCTGCTTTCGTGAAGTTCAGGGAATTCCGTCCCGCCCGCGCTGTTTGTTCGTCCGCCATTGCTACCCCTTTGCTACCATGTGTGTCGTTTTTGGCCGATGCAAGAAATCTGGATTTTGAAAATTCTACATGAAATCAAAGAATTAAAATTTTCTTCGATTGCTGTGATCGTAGAAAATGGCAGGGTGACGTGCTTTGGGATCAGAGGGTCGTAGGTTCGAATCCTATCGCTCCGACCATCAATATGCTTGATTTACAAGGATTTCCCCGTAAATCAAGGGCTTGCGGACTGTAGTGCTGGTGTACCTGACAAGTGTACCTGGTGCTATAGTCCGGAGCCATGTCATTGCCCCCCAATACCCAAAAGCGCGGCAACACGTATTTCTTCCGCCGCAAAATCCCCGTAGACCTGATCTCGCGCTATCCCCGCAAGGTGATGTTAGTGTCCCTTGGTACGTCCGACTATGAGACGGCCAAGACGCGTGCTGCCGAGATGACAGCCAAGACGAACCGTGAGTTTGCCGAGCTACGCGGCGTCAAGTCTGACGGATGGAAGCCGCCGGAGAACTTCTACCTGTCCCGCGAGGAGCTTGAGAACGCGGAGGGATGGCAGCGGGAATACGCGACTAACCGGGACCATCACAAGGCAGTGGATCGCGCGCTCCGCGAGGCCCGCAAGACAACGGACAAACTTCTAGCGGCGTCTGGGCTCCCAAACACTGAACAACTAGCTCTGGCACGGGTGGTCGCTGAATCCAGCGCGGGGAGCGCTGCTACGCCACCCAAGGCGGACAAATCCGTGCCACTCCGGCGGCAAGTCACGCGGCTCGACGCGTCTCCCGAGGCATGGAATCTTCGTCATGCCGTGCCGTCATGGATTCGGCGCAACTCTCCTAAACCGGCATCTGTAGGGCATGCCAACCGGGCTATAGACCTGTTTGAGCAAGCGTGTGGGGTTGTCCGGCTCCGGGAGCTAACGAAAGCGCACGGCGCAAAGTTCGTCGCATTCCTACTTGAACCCGGCGCGCACAAGTTCAAAGCCAAGACGGCGGGGAACTATGCGGCCCTTATCACGGCCATCCTTAACGTCGCGGTCAAGGACGACGTGATAGAGCGGAACCCGCTAGACCTCAGTTTCGACAAGTCCCGAGGCGCGGAGACACGGGAGCCTTGGACGGAGGGAGATCTTAAGATCATCTTCGGGCATGTGTTGTTCTCCAATGCCATAGACGCCGTGCCTGAGTGGAACGGTATCAAACCCGTGGACGCCCGCGCTTTGTTGCTGATGCTGCTGCATACCGGGGCGCGCATTGGCGAGATTGCACAGCTACGGCGGAGAGATTTCGTGGTCCGGGAAGGCGTTACCGCCATTCGCATCACTGCCGAGGCCGGAACGGTCAAGACGAAGGAGTCAGAGAGGGTTGTGCCGCTTGCAGATCACCTTCTAGCTGACCCATGGTTTGGTTCGTGGTTGGCGAAGGTCATGGATGGGACGCGCCCGGAGGATGCCGCATTGGCGTCCACGGCAGGGCGCAAGCGTGGTGCGTCAGATGCGGCTAGTAAGTGGTTCAAGGCGTTTCGGGAGACAGTGGGATTGCCTGCTGGCCGCTTGAATGGCACGCATAAATTCCGACACTGGATACGCTCCGCGCTTGCTGCCAAGGACGTAGGGATCGAGACGGCGGACGCGATTACAGGTCATGCCGCGCAAGGTTCATCGGGCCGCGTTAGCTACACGTCTGTTTCTCTGCCTACCATGCTGGCGGCGTTGAATCGCTTGACGTATCCGAGGGTGTCCGGCGTCTAGTTCATGCCACTACACGATTGATTGTTCACGCGCGCGGCAATACCAGCGTTTGTTTGGGTAGGCCGCAAAGGCTGCGGGCGAACGTGGAGGCAGTTGTGTGTGTAAGGGCGCTATCTCAAATATGGGCCGCCTGAGAGGCGGTATCCTTCAATTACCGTACACGTCTACGAGGCCAACGTGCGACATGATGAAATTTATGCCGAAATCCGCGAACTGAACCGGAGCCTCATGCGGAACAGATAGCAATGAGGGAGGGCGGTATTGTCCCGTACCTTCTATGGAACCCGTTTGTTCACGCAGCAGCGTTCTTCGTCGTGGTTTTGCTGTGCGCCAAATTCATCGTGCCGTGGGTGTGCCGGTAGCTGTACATATATTGGGCTACGCGTTACGCGCACGCGCGCACAACGCGCCTAGACTTGCCGGCGCGATTCGGAGGTTTTTTTGGACTTAGGGATATTTCAACTTAGACCTGATGGAGTCCCGAAGTTTAGTCCGCGAAATTGAAATCCCCCCCGGTAGGTGGTGCGCTTTCCGAGGCATTTCTGCGGCTTGCGCATTGCTTCATGTTGAGGTGGCGAATGCTGCGTGGCGGTAGGCCAGAAGATAAGCGAGTGGCTTGTAGGGCCTGTTATTGATTGTTGGCGCAACGAGGTTAGGGAGTATGGCGCGGAGGGACCAAAAAAGACAGCGGGCTGAGGAATGGTTGCAATGGCATCGAGAGGATTGGGGAGGCGCGGAGATGCCGGTCGATCCGCCAGCCGCCGTCAAAACAGGGGCGGCTAACCGATTGACGAAGATCGCCGTATAGCAATGGCTGGAGCGACCATTCGCGGGTTTGCCAGGAGTGCTGATTGCGGCAGCCAGCCTAGAGCAGCAGTGGTCCGTACAGAAGCGCATAGCTGAACGGAAAGCATGGCGTGAGCACCTTGCCCGGAAATCCCCGCCGGAAAAGGCCGAGTGGCCGAAGGGAGCGAGCGCGCGAAATCACACGTACTGGAAATGGATGGAGTTGCGCACGAACGCGCATATATGGCTGGCGGAGATGGCGGTGCAAGCCGCCGCGCGGCAGGTCCGAGCATGGGCGCGGGAGGCTGCTATCGGGGTCGATACTCACCCATGGGCGCAGCGCGAGGATATTCGGGCTGGGTGGCGCGTGCAGGAGAATCGTTGGCGGGAGGCGTCCGTGTGGCGAAGTATCGTCTACGCGTGCTGGAGGGATACCCGACCGGGCATAGCAGCTTGGCCGGTTTGGATGCAGCCGCAGACAGGCGGGAAGAAGGGTAAGCCGCGCGAGTTGCCGAGGGTCGATGAGCCGCGCGACAGTAAGCACCCGCAAGGTCGTAACAGGCGATTGCGGCAGGTGTTTGAGGGGCTACCGACACGCCCCGACCAAGAGATGGCGGTACGGGTGATGACGCTGGCGACGGGGGGCGTGCCGGACTGGATGATGCCCCGGCAAGTGGACCCGCCGAAGCGACCCGGAAGGCCAAGAAAAGTGACGTGAAAAATTTGCGGAAAGTTGGGCGAATGCGAGTCGATGAAATTGGCTGGAAGCCCCGCATCACGTCGAAAATAATTCGCCGTGAATCGTATAGACGGTAAGGCGGGGCGTGGCGCAGACACCGACCCCGGATTGGGGTCAATAGGGTATACCTGATTGAGCCGCCCGTCAGTCGAAAAAGTGGTGGCTCAATAGCATTGATTGTTCGTGAGCTAGCGGCTAGTATTGAGCCGTTGAATCAAGTGAGCTAGCGAACCATGCGGAAACTCTACTACGGTCGCATTTCCACTACGGACGGCCAGTCAGCCGCCAGCCAGTACGCTGACGCTAAGGCGCACGGCGTGAGCGAGAAAGACGTGTTCGTTGACGAAGGTGTGAGCGGCTATCACGTCGCGCCGGACCAACGGCAGCAGTGGCAGCGCGTCGAGCATGATTTGCGCCACGGTGGGCTGCTGATCGTGCGCTGGCTGGACCGGATCAGCCGGCGATACGATGAACTGCACCGGACCATGCGCCGCCTGATGGATATGGGTGTACGCGTCGAATGCACGCTCAACGGTATGACGTTTGACGGCGGAGCCACGGACCCGATTGAGAAGGCGACCCGCGATGCTGTGTTGGCGTTCATGGCAGCACAGGGCGAAGCGGATTACAAGAACCGCGCCGAAATGCAGCGCCGTGGTGTGGCGATTGCCAAGGCCGATGGGAAATACACAGGCCGTCGGCGCGCCGCCGACTACGCGGAAATCAAAGGCTGGCGGGCCGAGAACGGCGCGACCATTGCGCAGACGGCAGAGCACTTCGACGTAAGCAGCGCGACTGTCAAACGGGCTTGCGCTGAATAGTGCTTCGCAAACGGCTGCGATGCCGAACTCAAACCCAAACCGAGACCACATACTATGGTGATTCCACTAGCAGCGGCTGCCACTGCCACGCCCCCGGTCAGCCATGTAGCAAGCTCCGCCGCCGTTGTGACATCAGCCTTTGTACCAGTTGCGTCAGCCACGGATCTATCAGCAATACTCAAACCGTTCACGCCAGACGCTTTTGCAAACGGCTTTGCGACTTTGATTGGTGCGCTTTTGGGGGCAATGCTTGCCTATGTGCTTCAACGTCGATTCCAAAGCAACGTCGAGCGAAAAAATGCCAACGTTGCAGCACATCGTCTGATGTTCGCGCTGTTGCAACAAACAAATACGATCATCTTGATTCAGAGGGATTATGTCTTCCCCGAACTCAAGAATCGTGGGCGCTTCCTATCCATTCCCGCATCGGCACCATTTGATCTCGGAAGGAACACTCTTCAGTCGTCTGACCTTTCGTTCTTGCTAGACGACAAGGCGGGGCGAAGTATTCTGCACTGTTTCTATATGGCGCAGGAGAACTACATCGAAACACTGACTCACTGGAACGCGCGTTCAACGTTGCATCTCGAAAAAGCGCAACCGGCACTCGCTGCGTCGGGGTTCGTTAGCGGGGCCGATGTCACCGAAAAGCAGATCGAGCATGCGCTTGGTACACATGTCTATGGAGCGCTGGTTAACGTGACCGACAGTTGCATTCTTTCGCTGCAACGTACCTTTCGATTGCTAACCGATGCCAAGAACAAAACCCGTGCGTATCTTGTTGGCCGCTTCGGTAGCGACGACTTCATCGATTTCGATACCCCTGACGTTTACGGACTTGATGACGAGTCGGGCGAGAGCAACGTGCAAGTCAAGATGACACTCTCCGTGCATAGCCCGACTGGCGTTCAAGTGGAGGCCCCGTAGACTGAGGGGCAGCAGCGCTGCCTCTGCTAGAATCCGACTAGACGTCTAGGTACACTTCGCCGTAACTGGCGGGTGCTGCGGAACGCTAAATATTTGATTTGTCGGGGATTTTTGGTTGTTTCGAATCCTATCGCTCCGACCAATGGAATCAAGGGGTTACGTGAGTTTCACGTAACCCCTTTTTCTTTGCTGGTCGCACGACGAAGACCCAGTTTCAGGGGGCGCCGGCGCCAGATAGACGGTCATTTCCTTTTTGCGTATCCTCGGTGACGTTGCACGTCGGCGGGAAAAATATAAAGGAGAGAATGCAGTGGACCGAGCTACATTCGCGCAGCGCCAGGCCGACATGACATCGAACTGGTACGAAGGGGTAAAGCGTCGTGAGGGCGACGTAGATGCCTACATCGCCAGGCGGCAGGATGCGTACCTTGATCGCTGGCGCGAAGCTGGCCGTTTCATACAGGACGGCGCAACGGTGCTCGATGTCGGCGGCGGCAATCTCTATTCAGCGCTCATCGAGTATTTGAAGGGGCGCCGCTTCGACTATCACTATCTGGATGTCGATCAGTCCGCAGTCGAGGGTTCTCGCGCGCTTGCCGTCACACACGGCTTCCCTGCCGACCGGTTCGCGTCCGGCTTCAACGACTGCTTCTCATTCCCCGATTCCATCTTCGACGCGATTTTCTCGTCGCATTGCATCGAACATAGCTTCGATCTGTCCAGCACCTTTCGCGAACTGAACCGCATCCTCAAGCCGGGCGGAAATCTGCTGATGGCCGTGCCGTTCGGCTGGGAGGAAAACCCCGAGCACCCTTACTTCTTCGGGCCGAACCATTGGATAGCGCTTGTTGAGGACGCTGGTTTCGAAATCCGCGTGGCGCAGGTTGGTCGCGAGTACCCTGAGACCGGCCACGACTTCTTCATCGCCGCCCGGAAGGTGGGCGCGCCGCTCTCAAACTGGCGTATTGAACCGGCGGCTTACCAGAAGGAGTCGTTCCGGTTCGTGGCACACGACGATTCGGTCGTGCGCTACCAGGGCGACTATTCACTGACAACAGCAAAGGACGGTTCGCACCTGCGCGGTAGCGATTGGGCCATTCGCGTGAATTTACCGGGCGCGGTCGAAGTGCTGCCGATCTTCCGCAACCACGGCTGGTCGGGGATCGTGCAGATAACAGGGGGCGGCCAGATATCGCACCACGATCTGTTCTCGTGGTTCCCCACCGTACAGCCCGCGCGGCATCTGCTCACTGCGCCGCGGGAGAGGGACCGCACGCTGACAATCCAGCCGTGCGGAAAGAACCCGTCGAGCCGCGCGACGGAAGCGGTGGTCTACGGGTTCATGTATCGCTGATGCACTAAGCCCCGAGTTACCGCGTCAGTGCCGCCTTCGGGCAGTTCGCCACATATGCCCGGTCGTGCGCATCGATCTCCTGACGCGTCTCCCGCGTATCGCTCGCCGAGGCCGATAACGGTTTGACCCACGCGCACGAGTCGTTGATGACCTTCACGACCGGAGCGGGAGGCGTAGGCGTTGGGCACATCGATGCGCCGCCGCCGAGCAACGCGACGCCCAGAAGAATGAGACTTGCGCGCATGGTTAGTCCTTCCGAAGTTCGTCCATCACCGACAGGTCGGCATTGACCTGATCACCGGTCATGCCGGCTGCCGCCTGCTGGGCCGCCGCGTTCTCGACCGCCTGCGTCGTCTGCGCTGCCGTCTTGGCATCCGCCTGGGCGTTGGCAGCCTACATCTGGGAAACCTGCTGTTGGGCTTGCGCGACGCTGGCCTGCGCCTCGACCACTTTCGCGGCGGCGCCCTTGTGGGTGACGATGCCCCACAGGACGCCACCAGCAACGCCGGCCGCACCGATCAGATAGGGAACGAGCGGGGAAAGCAGGGAGAGGATTGCGGCGATCATGCTGCCTCCATGTCGAGGGTCGATAGGTGGTGCGCCTCGATGATCGAGCAGATCTTCGCGGCGTATTGCGGGTCGGTCGCGTAGCCTGCGCGCGCCGCCGCAGCGGCGAACTTCTCGCCGTCCGTCGTCGCGAACGCGGGCTTGTAGCGCGGGTTGTCGATCAGGAGCCGCGCGTGGTCCTCGATCGAGGAAAGCCAATCCGGATACGCGCGAAACTTCGCGAAGATGGTCTCCGTTTTGCCGTCCAGTACCTCGTGCGTCATCTGCATCGTTGTCGGCCCCGTCCAGCTCGAATCTGCCTTGACGCCGAAGAGATTGTGGCCGGGGCGTGTAGCAGAAGCGGGAAACGCTGGCGCGAGCAGTGCGAACGCATCCGACATTTCCACTGGCTTGAAGGCTTCCGAAAGCGGTGCAGCCTCAAGTGGCACTGACGCGAAGACGCACACGCTCGGAGTAGCCGCTGTGACAATTGTTGATGTTTATCGCGTGGTCGCGTGCGGGAAGATTCGGAAACCTGGCATTGTGGCTAATGGGACCGGCGAATATGGTGAATCGGCCTGATTGCCACTGCTGTCGTCCTTAATCTGAAAATTTAAAAATATGTATTCCTTATAAAATGAGGGTGCATAAGGCACCTTGTGTTGGGATTTAATAGGGACTGCAATTTTTTTCGGAAGACGTTTGTCGCAAAACGGCTGCGTTTGTCACTTGTTCACAATATTGCGTTCCCGTTTCCAGTAACGTTGCTCCGTCCATAAGAAGCATCAGGGAAGAACGGGGTCGTGCGTAACATGCGCAACGGGGCAAATGAGATTACGGACCGCGCCATTCAGCGCGAAGCGGCATCGTACGGCGTACGTTTTGCTCAGGCTGGCGTATGCGAAGCACGGCATCCGCTGTGGCGTCGCTTGACCGCTCGTCTCATGAGCGTGGTGATGTATTTCGCCCCGGCTGTGCTGCTTGCCGATCAGACGGCACACGCCGCGCCCATCGTCGATCCGCATGCCCCGATCACCTTCCAGCCGACCCTCACGCAGAGCGGCGGGGGCGTACCGGTCATCAATATTCCGGCGCCCAATGCGCAGGGCCTGTCCGTCTCGCAGTTCCAGAGCCTTTCAGCGGGATCCGAGGGGCTGATCTTCAACAACAGCCTCGTGGCCGGCACGTCCCTCACCGGTGGGGCAGTTGGCGCCAACCCGAACCTGTCGGGACGCACGGCGTCGACGATTCTTGCCGAGGTCACCTCCACGGGCAGCCAGTACGTCTCCGTGATCGCCGGGCCGCTCTTGGTATTGGGACGCCTGGCGTGTCTACAGGGGTGTCCGTATCTAAACCGTTGCCGCTCGGAGGGAGCCAATGAACCTCCGGACATGGATTCAGTTTGTCGTTATCGCGACCTTCATCTTTGTTGTAGCGAGTTTCGTTAGGTCCTGCAACGCGGATCCCACGCAAGGCCAGTTATTCGATACGTTGTCGGTATTGCGTGCGGACATGGATCAGGTCATGCGCTCAGGAGGCCGAGTCATCAGCTACGACAACAACAGCAAAACGACGTTTGCAAGAGTGTATTTGCTTCTTACTGTCGATGCAGAGAGTCAACCACAAGAACTTTCAAGAAAATTCAAGGATGCTTTGTTGTCTGAGGGATGGGTGCTCATCAACGGCACGGATAGGCACTTTGGGTTTTGTAAGCGAGGGGCTTAGCATCAGTGCTCATTTCCGGAGATAGCCAGCGAGTCGCGGTCGGAATGACCTTCGATGCTGCAAGTATTTCTGCTTGTAAGAGGCATACGGCGGAGTGACAAGCGTTGCCCGGCTGTGCGGCGGGCGCGGCACTGGGAACGGGGTGTGGGGCATCGGCCATTGGTGCGGCCACGAGTGCGGCGCTGACGCCGTATGTGGCGAGCGCAATCACGGGTGGCAATGCGAATCTGACATTACGAATCAAAGTAGTCCGAATTTGTCAGGTGCGGTAGAAGGGGGGCGGCTGGATTAGGGGGATGGGCCAAGGCTGTTTTACCTTCACCGTAGGCAACATGGTCAACCAAGCTATCCAAAGTATCGCTGGCCCGTTCCAAAGTGCTGTTCAGAAGGCTTCGGGCCATTGAGGTGCATGATGAAAGTGGATTCGCGGAGAGTTACTGTCCGCTACGTAAAGGCATACCTGTCGTTGCTGGCGATGATCTGCTTTTTTGCTGTTATATCCCTGGCGAAAGGGGCGGGTTGGAAGCCACTTTTAATTCCATTGCCATTGTTCTTTCTGTTATTTGTAGGGATTACGTATCAATTGGTTAAGGATATACGGACAATCAGGCGAGAAAGCTTACCTGATCAATAACTACATTTAACGCTCACTCCCGGAGTCAGCGAACTCGGAATTGGAACAGCGGACCGGTGGGATCCACAAACAACACTCTAAGTCTTTTTTAGGCGACCGCTAGTAGTGGGGCGCCATGACATGGCTAACGTTACTGAACTCTGCCAATACGAGGTATTGCCAAAAACGGTGCAGCTATGACGACGTGCAGTGGGAGTGTATTGAAGGATCGTAGAATTTACGAAAATTAGAAGATGAGTACAACGAAGCTTGTTAGCACTACGAATCCTGGTGCGACCTCGTCGGGCATTGCGGTGGACATCACGGCAGCCGGCGGCCTCACGGCCGGCCGTGTGCAGCTGATCGTCACCGATCAGGGCGCGGGCGTGCACAACGCTGGGACGCTCTACGCCACGGCAGGCGATGCGATCGTGCAGGCCAACGGCGACATCACGACGTCCAGCGGTTCCATCACCGCGGCGAATGACGTGTCGCTGACGGCGGCCGGCGCGCTCAGCATGGTGAATACGAAGGTCCAGGCCAACGACAACGTCTCGATGACGACCGGCGGCGCAATGTCGCTCGCCGATGGCCAGGTCTTCGCCGGTGACGATGTGAGCCTGACGGCCACCGGCGCGCTCTCGGCGCAGGGCATGCAGGTTGGGGCGACGAACAACACAACACTTTCTGCGGCCAGCATTGCGATCACCGACGACGCCACCGGTCCGTCGCAGATCACCGCCAATAACGCGCTCTCGCTGACCGCGACGGGCGACATCAGCAATTCCGGCAGTGAGCTGCAGGCCGGGCTGATCTCGTCCAGCGGCACGGCAAGCGGCGGCAACCTGACGCTGAATGCCGGCGGCAGCATCACGAACCGCTCGGACGCAACGAACCTCGGCATTCTCTTCGCTGCGAACGGCGCGGCGACGCTGACCGCCGAGGGCGACATCACCAACGACAACGCGCGCATCCTGGCCAACGGCGCGGTGACGCTCGCCGCCCAGGGCGACGTGAACAACGTCATCGATCACACGGGCGGCGTCGATGGCGGCGCGCCGGTCGCGTACTCCTACGAAGGCGGGCGGTTCCTGTTTTTCCAGCATACGACGAGCGGCTTCAACATCGACTACGACACGATCACCGAACCGGACCAGCTCGCGTATATCGCCTCGACGGCGGGTGATGTCTCGATCTCCGGGCGCAACGTCACGGATTCGGGCGGCATCATCCAGTCCGATGACGGCGACGTCACGATCAACGCACAGCAGGCCTTCAACAATGCCGCGGTGTTTGCCGGCCAGGCGAGCTATTCCGAGAGCTGCTTCATCTTCTGCCACGGCAGCGCGTCGAGCGACGTAACACCCTACGGCGGCACGATCCAGTCGGGGCAGAACGTCTCGATCACGGCGGGCACGAGCGCGACCAATGCCGGTGGCAACGTCTACGCACTGGGCGACCTCAGCGTGAATGCACCGGTCACGTACGCCACCGGCGTCCCCGGCTATTCGGCGATCAACCAGGACCGCGGCTTCAAGGCGTTTTTCGGCAGCACGTGGGCGCAGATCATCGCGACCGACATCGGAGGCGGCTTTACCGCCGACGGCCTCGTGACGCTCACCGGCGACGCGATCATCAACGGCGGCTACATTTCGGGCGGGAAGGGGACGAACGCGACGGGCGGCATCACGACGGTGAGCGCACCGTCGACTACGCCGGTACAGATCGGCCAGCACCTGGGGCTGACGACGTGGTGGTGGTTCTGATGCGCAGGATCGTTTCCCTGGTTGCCTACGCCTTGCCGTTTGCGCTGCTCATTCTGGTCTTGCTGGCCGGATTCGCACTCACGTGCAGTGCTTTCGCGCAGACGCCGCCGCCGGTTGCGCCCCCTGCTGCGGGGCGCCCCGTCCAGGATCCCGGCCTGCAGTTGATCGACCAGCAGCGGGCCGCCGCCCGGCAGCAGCAACTGGTCCAGCCGCCCGCGCAGGTCAGCGTCGCCCCGCAGGGCAATCAGAACACGCTCGACATCCCGCTGGATACGCCGGTTGACCAGATTGCCGAAACGGGGCCGACCTTTCGCGTGGAGCACATCGTGCTCGCCGGTCCGAAGGGCGAGCCGGTCACGAAGACCGCCGTGCCGAAAGCGAGGCTCGATGCAATCGTCGCGGCGTTTGACGGTCACGAGCTGGGCTCGCGCCGGGTGAATGTGCTGCTCAGACGGATCACCGACGCGTACGTTTCGGCGGGGTACGTCACCACGCGCGCGCTGCTGGGTCCGCAGAACCTCGCCTCCGGCACCCTGACGGTCACAATCGAGGTAGGGCGCATCGAAGCCTTTACCGTCAACGGCAAACCGGTCCATCGCCTGGCGACGAACGAGCGCTCGGCGGGCGGCGGGTGGTTGACCGACGCCGGCTACGAAAACGCGTTCCCCCCGGATCCGGGCGACCCGCTGCGCCTGTCGGACATCGACCAGGGCGTCGCGCAGATCAACCGCATGCGGCGCAACCAGGCGAGTGTCCAGATCCTGCCGGGTCAGACAGTGGGCGACTCGGTGGTGGCCATCAGCAATACGCCCGGCGACCGTGTCTACGGCACGCTCGGCGTGGATAGCTACGGTGCACAGTCGACCGGCGTGACGCGTTACCGGGCAGGCCTTGAGACCGATAACCTGATCGGCCTGCAGGAAGTGCTCAGCCTGAACTATATCGATAGCCTGGAGAGCAACGCGCTCGTCGGTTCGTTTGCAGTTCCCTGGGGGCGCAATACGTTCAGCTACACGCTGTCGGACTCGGAATACCAGCAACTGATCGGTACGACGGCGCTCGAATACGGCCGCACGCTCAGCCATATCTTCGGGTGGAACTACCAGCTCGGGCGCACGGCGTCGGACCTCACCGCGCTTGATGCGACGCTGTCGTGGATGCGTACCGACCGCTCGGTCAACGACATCGACCTCGACCCGCAACGCCTCGCGGTGCTGCGCGTCGGCGGCAACTGGCTGCACCGCTTCGTGCTCAACGATGCCCAGGGCAGCGTCACACTTGACGCGGGGATTTCGGAGGGTCTGCCCTGGCTGGGAGCCGATCACGACGCAGCAGGTATCCCGAGCGACGACGCGCACAGCCAGTTCACGAAGGTGGACGCAACGACCACGTTCACCGTACCGCTGCCAAAGCTGGGCGCCGCGGCGCTCATGTATCGCGGTGCGGTCGGCGGCCAGTTCACGAACGTGGCGCTGTACGGGACGGAGCAGTTGTACCTGGGCGGCATGGACACCATCCGGGGCTTCCGTTCGGGCGATCTGGCGGGCGACCGGGGCATCTACTCGCGCAACGAACTGGCGTGGGTCAACGTGCCGGTGTGGCACGACGCGCGGATCGAGCCTTACCTGTTCCTCGACGCCGGCAAGGCGAGCCTCGTGGCGACACCGGGATTTCCCGCGCTCGTGGGCGTGGGCACGGGCCTGCGCGCGCAATGGCAATGGCACAGCCAGCAGTTCTCGGGCGAGGCGCTCGTCGGGCGGCAACTGTGCCGGCCGGCGGAGATTGGTCCGCGCGCGACGCTTGTGCTCGGCACTTTCAACTGGGCATTCTAGTTTTTTGCTTCTTCCATCAAGGGGTGTTCATGTTTCAGATTGACAGAAGCCGACGATCGAGTGGCTGTTGCAACGTAACGACGAGCTGGTGGGCAGCTTGCCGACGTTCCGCTACGTCGAGGCTTGGGTCCACGGGCGATTTAAACCCAGGGTCGACGGGGCGGCCGCTCAGGAGGGTAACGTAGGCGGCTCCGTCACGTCCCAGCCCTCTTGCCTCGCGACTTCCGCAAGGGCGTCCTCGAACATCCGGACCGCCCGGTTGGCAGTATCACCCAGGTACCGGTGAAGCAGCGCATCGGCGGGTGAACAGGACAGGCATTCGTCGCTGTAGCGCTCGAAGGCCGACAACTGCATCACCAGTTCCGAGAGATGCCTGGGGCATTCGCAGGCAATCGTAGTGGACAGGTGCACGATTCGCGCAAGCGTGGCGTCGTCAAAACGCCGCTGCGAACGCAGCCAGAGGCCGCGATGCAGCGAACCGTCTGGATTGCGCTGCTGTAGCGAGGCGGAGAATTCGGCGAGCAGTTCGTCGGTGTGCAGCAGGGCATCCGGGCGCTTCTTCAATGTCATGCCCTGAAGGGCGGCCAACTCCACTGCCTGCCGTGTTCCGAAGGGAAATACCACCATGACGGCGCTGGCGTCGATATGCGCGGCTGCTTCGGCAATCCGCTCGACCGTTTCCGCGTGCAGCGACGCCACGCGCACAATCAACCCGTGCGCGCGGACGGGCTCGCCCTTTTCCAGCAGGGCGTCCACCGAGTCGAACCGCTTCGTCACATGGCCTTTGAGCGTCACAGAGCCTAGCCCCACCGCGACGATCGAGGTCTCGGCGTCGCCGGGTTCGGGTGCCACCGCGCCCGTGTCTCTCACTGGACTCTCGAGCAAGGCTTCGAGCGCCGGTTCCTCGAGGCGCGCGATCGATCCGATCGCATGCCCGCGGCCCACCAGCGCCTTGAGCAGCCGCAGGCGATGCACATCTTCGTCGGAGTAGAGGCGCTGGCCGGACGCGCTGGTCGGCGGGGAGATCACGCTGTAGCGTTGCTCCCAGATTCGCAGGGTTGCAGCCGGCATGCGTGCGAGCTTTGCTGCCTCACCGCTGCGATACCTTCGACTTGCTGGGGTCTGTTTGTTCACCGCAGCTTTCCCCTCGATTTAAATATGAACTTTGCCTGCAGAGACACGCCCGGGACAACGGCGTTTAACCGATGCTCAGTCGTCCGTCAGCAACTTCAGCGCTAGCAGGTGGGTGTTTCTGGCAACTATCGATAGCCTCTTCTCCCCGATCCCGTGTCGCGATCCCGCTCCGATCGAGGGTGAAATTCCCGTTGCCGGTCGGTTTGCTTGCGGCCATTGTTCTTACACAAGTCAATCACGCGAAGGGGAGTGGTCGCGTTGCTTCGGCAGCGGCCCCTCTTCGTCTGTGATACGCGCGAGCGCGGATTCGAACAGCGCGAGTGCGCGGTTTGCTACGTCACCAAGATTGCGGTGTAGCAATGCGTGCTCGACTGAGCGCGATTCGCACTCGTCGCTGTACTTCTCGAATGCGTAGAGTTTCATGATGAGTTCAACTAAGTGACGAGGGCACTCGCACGAAACAATCGATGATCTTCCGGCCAGCTCGAAAAGCGTCCAGTCTTCAAAGCGGCGCGACGCACGTAACCAAAGACCCTCCTGAGAGGCGGGGCGCCAGGACTGCGCTACGTTGGCTAACTCTTTGAGTACATACTGCAATTCGATGTGGCTGTCGGGCTCACGGTAGAGTCGCACCCCGGATAGTCGTAGCATCCGGAGGGCCTGGTCGGCGCCAAAACCGTAGGTCACCGCGATTTCTCTTGCCTGACACGCTTGACCCAGACTCAGAATTTGTGAAGCTACGTCTTCGTACAGCGACGTAGCTGCGATCAGTACGACATCCACTGGCTCAATGGAGCGGTGAGAGGTGACCTCTTCCAGATTCGCAAAGCGCTTAACATTGACCACTCCGGCGCCCGGGAGGTCAACATCGTCCGCTTCGAGACGCTGTACGAGCGCTTCGCCGATAACCCAGAGCGTGATGCCCAAAGGCAGCGGCGTCGAACCGGAGGCCAATTCTGCGAGTTCCTTCTCAGAACGCCCGAGTGCGAGGTGTTCGAGTTCCGACTGGTCAAGCTTCGCAATCGTGCCGATCGGATGACCGCGCTGCACGAGCCGCTTGAGCAGCGATAGCCTGCAAACGTCATCCTCCGAATACAGACGTTGCCCCGAGTCACTTTTCGGGGGAGCCACGACACCATAGCGGCGCTCCCAAATACGTAGTGTGGCGACGGGGATCTTTGCCAACCGCGCCGCTACGCTGCTCCGGAAACGCCTCTGATTCTTGTCATCCATAGTCAATGGACTGCAGCCTCCTTTCCAATCTGTAATTCAATCATAGTCTGCCTTGGAGTATTAGTGAATCAGCCAAAGGCAGCGGGGCGCACACGGGCGGCCAGCGGGTCTTCTAGCCTGTCGGTTGAGCAATCGATCCAAAGCCGGACAAAAAAATCACTGGTAACGCTGAGGAACCTATAGCAAGAGAGGCATCGATGAAACGCTAGAGCAGTCAAGGCGCTGCCTTCTTGCCGGCGGAGTACTTCAATCGGTTTGAGGAATACTTGTTCGATCCGCGGGCCGCCATTCCCCTACTCAGTCCTGACATGGAGTTCGCGACCCAATCATCAGCTAAAAGTCACGTATGGTTGATTTTCTGCCAATCCGGGATGGTGCTCAAGCTGTCTCAAATAAGTTGACAAACTTATAAGGGAAACTATTTTTCAAATGAACGATAGTTAGGATCGCAAATGTTACTGAATATGGAGTCACTCCTAACTCACTGTCTTCGAAGGCATTCTTCTTGTCTTACGATAAATGTTATGGAAACTGTGTTCAATGATGACTCAATTTCTTTCGAATTTGATATTTTCGAATCATCAAATGTTACATGGATATGAGTCAATGCAAACTCAATTTCTTTCAAACTCATTTGAATTTGACGAGATGTGAACTCTAATTCAAGTTGGTGTATTTAAGTGTTGACATTATAAATGTCAAGGATTGCTAAAATCATTTTATCGGACTGGTCAAATTGAAATGAATGATGCATATTTATTCGGGTTTTCTTTTTTAGAAAAAATGTTGCGAAAAGGGCCAACACGATGGTGCGTGTTGGATCTAGATTTGAGAAGTTTTTTCCTCCCCTTCGTGCTGCAAAAGACGAACTTATCCTTCGAATGAGAATTTAGAGGTGTACGCGGGTGCTGGACAGGCTTTCTGCCAAAGGTGCTACATGGGAACGCTGGAAGACCTGCCTTCGCTGAAGATCGCTGAAGCGGTAGTCGATGCGATGTACGAAGGGCGCGTCAAGTTCGCGACGGAACCGGTCTGCAGCGTTGAGGGCACGGGGGCGGGGTTGTTGTACTGGGAGTGCCTGGCACGAGTGTCCGATAAATGCGGACGTATTCTTCGGGCGAGCGAATTCGTACCTGCTCTGGAGGCCATTGGGCTAATCCGCCAACTAGACAGGTACGTGGTGAGACGTGCAATTGCGCTATTGCGCGCGAACCCATGCCTGTGTCTGGGTGTAAATGTCTCCGGTGCGAGTGCAGTGTTGGACGTGGTGTGGGAAGCAATGTTTGTTGACCTTGCGACTACGCCAGACGCGGCGAGTCGACTAATCGTCGAGATCACCGAGACGGAGGCGCTGGAGCGCGGTGGGGGGCGACAATTTGGCGACGCGCTCAGAAAAGCGGGTTGCCGTTTAGCCGTCGACGACTACGGAGTCGGGTTTGGGATCGAAACGGCAATTGAAGTGGGCGACCCCGACATCGTAAAGATAGATGCCTCTTTCCTTGCAGGAATACGAACTGGCGTTTTCGAGGTTCGGCGACTGGCCGAGATGGTTTCACTTGCCTCAGAAATCTCCAGCTACGTGGTAGTGGAGGGCGTAGAGAATGAATCGGATCTCGAGTTGGCCAAGGAGGCTGGCGCGAGGTGGGTTCAGGGATTTTTCTTTGCGGAAGGTCAGCGCTTTTGGTGAGGAGGGCATTTGTTGAGGAACCTCGTGCGGGTCTGGATGAAGAATTGACGTATCCGTAAGAGTTGACGGGGCAAGATTTATTAAAACTAAAATAATAAGTATTACTAATATCTTGCGATAAATTGGTGGATCTGCACGTTTTTAATTTGATTGATGTCCTTGTCTATTGATCGGAAATTTTGATGAGGGTTGATCGAGTAAAAGTACGGAAAAGATGGGTGAGTTGAAAAATGAATAAATCATACAAAACGATCTGGAATGAAGCTCTGGGATCATGGGTGGCGGCTTCGGAAATCAGTTCTGCGCGTGGTAAGCGCAACAAAGCGGCGGTGGTCGTTCATATCGCGGTCGTCGGATTGATGGGTGGCGTAGGAGCAAATTTGGCCTATGCGCAGTATGACGCCGGCGGCGGTTCTGCCACCGGCCTGAATTCCATCGCGATTGCAGGTAATGCGGGAACGGCAACGGCTTCGACAGCGACTGCATCAGGCGATACTTCGATTGCGATCGGATCAGGATCTAGCGTCGGTGCCGGGTCTGTGTCGTCGACTGCAATTGGGACGGGCGCATCGATTGGCCCAAACACGACTAATGCAATAGCATTGGGTACAGGTGCGTCCGTTACAACCAATGGGTCGATAGCGATCGGCGATGGCGCCGGCGCTACCGGAACTGCAGGGGATATCAATTCCATTGCGATTGGCACGAACGCACAGGCATATGGACAGGGTGTTGCGCTGGGTGTGGGCGCCATCGCCGATCAGACCACCAGTACGCAGAGCAATAGTGGTATTGCCATCGGCAGCAATGCTCACACGACCAACGCGTCGATTCAAGGCATTGCGATCGGAAGCGGCGCGCTGGTTGACGGTGTGTCGAATCTGACGGACGGTGGCATAGCATTGGGTGCAAGCGCGACGGCGTTGGGTTCCTTTGCAACGGCAGAGGGTTATGCTGCAAGTGCATCTGGAACGAACTCGATCGCCTTTGGAACAAACGCGACGTCCAACTCGGACAACGCGATTGCTTTGGGCGATAACGCTTCGTCGACCGGAACCGGATCCGTGGCGCTTGGCCCTAATACCGTTTCAGTCAGCGGGGTTGCCCTGGGTCACCAGGCCACGGCTGCCGGGACTGGGTCCGTGGCGCTTGGTCCGACTGCCACTGCATCGAATGCCCTCGACGTGGCGCTGGGCTACGGTTCGGTTACGACGACGGCAGTGGGTACGAGTTCGGCCACGGTTGGCGGCGTGACTTATGGCGGCTTCGCCGGAGCGACGCCGACCTCCACCGTGAGCGTGGGTACGCCGGGCAAGGAAAGGACGATTACCAATGTGGCTGCGGGGCAGATCACGGCGACCAGCACCGACGCCATCAACGGTTCGGAGCTCTACGCGGTCGCCAGTACCACCAATGCGAACATTGCTTCGCTGTCGACGTCGGCGTCGACGGGGATCAGTTCGCTGTCCACCGGTTTGAGCACGACCAACAGCAATGTGACTTCGCTGTCGACGTCGGCGTCGACGGGAATCAGCTCGCTGTCCACCGGTCTGAGCACGACGAACAGCAATGTGGCTTCGCTGTCGACATCGGCGTCGACAGGAATCAGTTCGTTGTCCACCGGCCTGAGCACGACGAACAGCAATGTGACTTCGCTGTCGACGTCGGCGTCGACGGGGATTAGTTCGTTGTCTACCGGCCTTAGCACGACGAACAGCAACGTGGCTTCGCTGTCGACGTCGGCGTCGACGGGGATTAGTTCGTTGTCCACCGGCCTGAGCACGACGAACAGCAATGTGGCTTCGCTGTCGACATCGGCGTCGACCGGGATCAGTTCGCTGTCCACCGGCTTGAGCACGACGAACAGCAACGTGGCTTCGCTGTCGACGTCGGCGTCGACGGGAATCAGTTCGTTGTCCACCGGCTTGAGCACGACGAACAGCAACGTGACTTCGCTGTCGACGTCGGCGTCGACGGGGATCAGTTCGTTGTCCACCGGCCTGAGCACGACGAACAGCAATGTGGTTTCGCTGTCGACGTCGGCGTCGACGGGAATCAGTTCGTTGTCCACCGGTCTGAGCACGACGAACAGCAATGTGGTTTCGCTGTCGACGTCGGCGTCGACGGGGATCAGTTCGCTGTCCACCGGCCTTAGCACGACCAGCAGCAACGTGGCTTCACTGTCCACCGGCCTGAGCACGACCAATAGCAGTGTCGCTTCGCTGTCGACTTCGACCTCCACTGCGATTAGTGCTGCTACGACGCATTACTACAGCGTCAACGACAACGGCACCCAGCAAGGGAACTACGCCAATAATGGCGCGACAGGGATCAATGCGATAGCTGCGGGCACCAACGCGACTGCGGCGGGTGCAAGTAGCGTGGCGGTAGGCAACGGTGCTAACGCCAATTCGGATGGTGCGGTGGCGGTCGGCCAGAATGCAATGGCGACGGGGGGACAAGCGGTTTCTGTCGGCGCCGGCAATACGGCAAGCGGCAATGGTGCTGTGGCGATCGGGGATCCGAACGTGGCGACAGGTACCGGCGCCGTAGCAATGGGTAACGCTAACTCCGCGATCGGCGCCGGGGCGGTCGCACTCGGAAACGCTAACTCTGCAACGGGTCAAGGTGCCGTGGCGTTTGGCAACGCATCGACAGCCGCAGCAGCAGGGGCGATCGCCATTGGTTCGAGCGCCGTGGCGAACAACACAAACGACGTGGCGCTGGGATCCGGGGCAGTCACTGCCGCACCTAATCCAACGTCAACGGGGACGATCGGGGGCGTGACGTACAACTACGCTGGAACGACGCCGACCAGCGTGGTTAGCGTGGGCGCATCCGGCTCGGAACGTCAGATCACGAACGTCGCGGCCGGTCGAGTGACCGCGACCAGTACGGATGCGGTCAATGGCTCGCAACTGTTTGCAACGGATGAGGCAATCGACAAACTGGCCGCCAACCTGAGTTTGAGCGGAGTTGTCGGTAACTCAAACGTTGTCGCAACGTCGAACAACTGGATAACCGGCAATGCGTCCAATTATTCGTCGCCTGGCGCAAGCGGTCAGAATTCGCTTGCAGGTGGCAGCGGTGCGGCGGCGACCGGCAACAACAGCACAGCGTTGGGCAGTGGTGCCATAGCTTCCGCACAGGGCGCTACAGTGGTTGGTGCCAATGCGTTGGTGTCCGGAGCCAACGGTGTCGCGATCGGACCGGGCGCTTCGGCCAGCGGGGCGAATTCGGTTGCGTTGGGTGCCGGTTCGGTAGCCGCCGCCCCGAATACTGTGTCAGTCGGCGCACCGGGCAGCGAGCGCACTATCAGTAATGTCGCGCCTGGTGTCAATCCGACCGACGCGGTCAATATGTCGCAATTGAGCGCCGTGCAGACGAGCGTGAATGGTGTGGCGCGTACGGCTTACTCGGGCATCGCAGCGGCCACCGCATTGTCGATGATTCCTGAGGTCGATGCCGGAAAGACGATTGCAGTGGGCATCGGTGGCGGCTCATACCAGGGCTACAGCGCAGTGGCGCTCGGCTTCACTGCGCGGCTGACGGACAACATAAAGCTACGAGGTGGGGTGAGCGGAGGGGCTGCCGGATATACCTACGGGGTTGGCATGGGCTATCAATGGTAAGTCATTGCTGACCGCCGCCGGATTCAGTCGGGTCCGGCGGCCGCGACTTTAGACTCATTTCCGGTCCGACCGGAGCGAAGTGAATAAAAAAGAGGTAAATCATGTTCAACGCGAGATTAGGCATTCCGCTGGCGGTAGCGGCACTTGCCGGCTGCACGGCTGCATCGGGCCCCACTCATACCAACTACGCAGTGACATTGCCGGATGGCGGGTCGGCCCATCGGGTAACGTGTTACGGCCTACTCGAGAATTCCAATACCTGCGTCAAAGAAGCCGAATCAATCTGCAAGGATCAACCGGTCAGGTTGTTGCAGGGTGAGGCATTGTCAGGTAGCACCTCTGGCGGTCGGCCGGATGACCGGAACATTCTGTTTGAGTGCGGCGACCGCACTCCGCAGCCCGCGTCTGTGCCCACGTCGGTTCCCGCAGTAACACTTCCGCCCACTGTGATTGTTCTTAGCGGGGACGCGTACTTCGACACCGCGCAAGCCACTCTCACGCCTCTCGCGCGAGTCGAACTCGACCGTTTGATTGAAGAGGCTAAAGGTGTGTCGATCAATTCTGTTGCAGTCTACGGTTACACCGATTCGGTGGGTTCTGCTGACTATAACCAGGCTCTGTCCGAGCGGCGGGCGGCGGCGGTTGCAACTTACCTGAATGACCATGGGCTGATGGCAAAAAAATTCGCTCACGTCGGGTATGGGAAAGAGCATCCGATCGACACCAATGCGACTCCCGAGGGGCGTGCGCGGAATCGCCGGGTCGAGGTGTTTCTTGATCTCGACAAGAGCTAAAAAATTCCCCGATGGTGCCGATTGTGAGAGGTAGGTGATTACGTATGGAGGTCGGTTGATTGTGGTCCTTGCTGACACGAACTCCAGAAAGTAGGAATCCATACCATGACTCGATTGGAAATGAAGAAGTGGCCGGTCAAGGTGATGCGCTGCAATCGCAGCATCGTTGTCGCTGCGCTTTTTGGGTTCTACGTCCAGTTGGCGCCAGGACAGTCGAACTCACTGTTGCCGGATTCCACGGCGCAACCTGCCCCCACTGTATTGGCCAAGGCAGCTGGTGTGGTTGGGATCCAGAGGTGTTACCGGGCGGTCGATCAGGTTTCAAGTCGGCTATTTGAACACGCGCAGCGCGCGGATGTCGTGCTCGACTGGGACCGTGGCAACCCGGATCGCGAACCGTTTTTCTCTTTGTCTGGACTGGAGTACGGGAATACCTCAGCTGTCGTATCGCTTACCACGGTTCCGGGGTCTACCGGCGGCTGCACAATTCTGGCGGAGCGTATATCGAGTGAGCCAATATCCTGCAAAGAAGTTGCCCGCTCGGAGCTAAGAGGTTATCAGGGAACCGTGCTTGTGAAGGCCATTTCCGTCTACACAGCACCTGGTCGGCCTCGTGAAACGGTCACGCTCGTCGATACTCCGCCGGCCTGTCTCATCATCCGTCGGCAGGTTCAGTTTCGGTGGGGCGAAGGGCAATAAAGGAAGCGCGCGGTGGAAACAGCGAAAGGCAGTCGTTCAAGATATGGACGCGGGGGTGCGGCCAATGGGAGACCCGCGGGTTTGCGCTTGATTGCCGGCGTCACGGAGGCGATGGTGTCGAGCCACACCGGCTATAGCCGTGCCGCGCTTTCCTGGCTGCTCCCTCTCCGTGCCTGTTTAACGTATAGATTTAGGTTCACATTGTGAAGCTCAATTTTTCGCTTGAACGAATCGCCAGGCGGACCCGCCTATCGATTGCTGCTCGCGTTGCCGCAACATGGATGGTCGCTGGCGCGATGGCTTGCGGGTCGACGCACACACTCGCGCAACAGGGCACGTCGGCCGACGAACTGCTAAACGATGCCAACCAGGTCTTGCAACAGCTCGACGCCAACCACTATGCGGCGCTCTGGCAAGATGCCGCGCCGTTCGTCAAGGCGAGCGTGCCACAGGAGCGCTTCGCGCGCGAGATGCAGCAAACGCGGCAGTCTGTGGGTGCCGTGACCCGGCGTGGCTGGGCTTCGATTACACGGATCCAGTACAGCGGCGCGAAAGGAATTCCCGATGGTCTTTACGCGAATGTCGACTTCTCTACCCTGGCGAACGGTCGTAAGGTGTTCGAAATGCTGAGCTTCCGCCTGGGAGACGATAGCCGGTGGCACCTGACCGGCTACGTCACGCGCCAAACGCAGAATCCGGGTGAGTCCGAGGGGCGGATTGCGACACCGTGAGCGGACTGTGCGTTGGCATAACGGTCGGCCTGCGTCACGAGGCCGAAACGCTAAAGGTCATCGAAGCCATTGAGAATCACGACGCCTATGCGGCTCTATTCGACGACTTGCCAGCGCGGGCTGTTCGCCAGCGGATCTGAGTTCCAGCTTAGTACTCGTTTTATGTTCGGAAGGATTTCGACCGATGACCTTGCAATTCTCTCCCCAGACTCGATTCGAAAGAATTCAGCAGAGTCTCACAAATGGGGAGTCCGTGAGCGCTGCCAAGGAGATCGAGGCATGGCAAGCACTGCAGCCCAAGGACGCCGGTGCCTTGACGGCAAAAGCTCACCTGCTGAGGCTGCGCGGTCGCTACAGCGAGGCTTTAACGACGCTTGAGCGCTCGCTATCAGTCACCACTGAATTTGCTCCGACGCACATCGAACTGGCGCGCCTCGCGGCGCGAGAAGGTGAATTCGAACGCGCGAATGCATGCTATGAACGCGCCTTCCAAAATTCGCCGCAGACCGCTTACTCATCTAAATCTTCCGAGTGGCTTGATACATGGATCGAGCTTCTGCTGCAACTCGGCCTTCATGCGCGTGCCGTGGAGGTCGCTACCGGATGGTGCGAAGCTCGGCAGGATTTGGCTCGGGCGTGGTTTCTGCTGGGGCTGGCACACCATAAGAATTCGTCGCTACAAGCCGCGCTCGCAGCATATCAAAGGGCGTTGGCAATCGACGCCGGCAACGCCATGCTGCACAGCAATCTGTCGGCACTCCACTATCAGATGCAGGATGATCGCGCTTCGCTGCGTTTCGCCCAGCAGGCGTTGCGGCTCGACCCCGACAATGCTCTGGCCTGGACCAATGCGAGCAATGCATGGCTGCGTCTGCGCGATCCAGAGAGTGCACTGCTTACGGCCGAACGAGCCTGTGCCCTGGCTCCGGGCTACTTCGTCGCGCTGCTTGCGCTGAGCAGCGCCCTCAAGGAGCTGCAACGCTGGGATGAGGCGCAGGCCGCCGTCGCACGGGCTGCGCAGGCGGCGCCGAGGAACCCCAAAGCCTTGTGGGCCGGGGCGATGCTGCAGCTTCGAAGAGGCGACTACGCCAATGGTTTTGTTAATCACGAGGCGCGCTGGGCCGGTTCGCCGGAGCTGGAGCATATCTCCTTCCTGACTCCGCAGACGCGTTGGCAAGGCGAGGATCTGCATGGCAAGGTGCTGCTCATATGGGGCGAACAAGGCTTGGGTGACGCGATCCAATTCGTGCGCTTCGTTAGCGTCATTGCGGAACATATGCGGGCAGTTGGTGGCACGTTGATTTACTGCTGCTTTCGAAAACTCATGCCGCTCTTCGAACGCAGTTTTGCCGCACATGAAATTACTTTTGTACCGCATGATGCAACCGAAATTCCGGCATTCGATTTCGATCTTCCGATTGGCAGCCTGCCACTGCGACTCGGCGTGACGCTGGACACGCTCCCGGCACCATCACGTTACCTCGAAGCGGACCCCATCCGCGTAAGGCGATGGGGCTCGAAGCTGTCGGGCGACACGGCGTTCAAGGTTGGGCTCGTCTGGAGTGGCAGTCGCTCGCACCAGCGTAATCCACTGCGTTCGATATCGCCATCGTTGTACGCGCAAGCATTGGGTGGGATTCCCGGTACCCTGTTTTACAGCCTGCAGATCGACGGTGCGGAGGACACAAAAGCGATTGCCGACGGGGGTGTCGAACTGATCGACCATACGGCATCGCTCGATTCGTTCGACGAAACGGCGGCTTTGATTTGCAATCTCGATTTGGTCATTACTGTATGCACATCGGTTGCGCATCTATCCGGCGCGTTGGGTGTACGTACCTGGCTGCTTCTGGACGTTAACCCACATTGGGTCTGGATGCTTGAACGACCTGATAGTCCGTGGTATCCGTCGGTGACACTGTACCGGCAGGAGCACTACCAAGACTGGTCCACAGTACTTCGGCGGCTTCGCCGCGACCTTGCCGACCTCGTTGCGCGATAAGTGAAGGCGGTGCTACTCATCGACTGCGGGGACCGGTGTGGCATGCCGCCGGGGGTGATGTCGCGGAGTTGGTTTGAGTCTGCGCCGTATGTCGAGCAGAGACGTGATGGATGAGGTGAACGTAGTCATCGAGATGGCCGGTGGGTGAGTCACCAGTGGGAAAATGCACAGAACTATGTCTGCTATGAAGCGCTCTATGGTGGATACCCGCTGGTCCGTAATTCGCATTTGATTGAAAACTGCGGCTACCGCTATCACGAATTTGATTGCGAGAAAGGCGCGATATTAATGAATCAGACCTTCGCCGGGCACGACCAGAATCTGGCCGTATATCGCGCTGATGCCAATATATTCCTGTGACATGTCGACGAAGTGATGCTGTGTGCGTCACTCCATAAAAACTGGTAGTCAAATAGGCTTTCCGATAGTGGTGTCTGATTTGCCAGGAATGTGCCCCTTACTTTATAGGCACACCAATCTGTTTGATCGATCCGGCGGTGGACTCCCAGTCTACAGAATGCAGAATTGCTTGCGGTTCGGAGTCAAGGCGGATCTGGAGGCAGCAGGTTTTGAACGGGTTCACTTGCTAACTCCATGCGGTATCCGTGCGTATAAACAGCACGTAGACGCAAACCATTTTCCGGACCAAGGCGAAGCTTCGTACGCAAGCGGTGAATATGCGTGTCGAGACTACGCGACACCCAGCTCGGTTCGCGGCCCCATATCCTGGCAATGAGCGTATCGCGCGGAATTACGCGTTCCATGTTGCGAAATAAGAGGACAGCAAGGTCAAACTCCTTAGGGGTTAAGTCGAGAAATTCATTGTCCAGAAGGATGATCCGCCTGCCTGGATCGATGCGGTATCGACCTAACTCCAGAGGCTTTTCATCTTGCTCGGCGTCGGGATATGCTCTACGCAGCAGTGATTTCACGCGCGCCGTTAGCTCCCGTGTCCGGATCGGTTTGATCATATAGTCGTCTGCACCAGCGTTCAGCGCGAGCACCAATTCATCCTCATGCGTTCGCTGGGTGATGAATAGCACAGGCAGTTCACGTCCAATTCTGTGCCTGACCCAACCCAGAACGTCGAGGCCGGAGATGTCGGAGACATGCCAGTCGAGCAATAGCAGGTCGACTACGGAATTTTCCAGATAGCGAATCGCTTGCGTTCCCCGCTGAAAAGACCGAACTTCGTGCCCGTCGTCCCGTAGTGTCAGCTGCAGAAATTCTGCTTCACTACGACTCTCTTCGAGCAAAAGAATTTTCGCCAAATCGTGTTCCTCGTCCATTACATAGTCACTTCAAAGTTGTAGCTCTAAGCTGAAGCGACTTGTTTTTTACATGCTGAATTAAATATGATGGACGCCACCGGTTTTAATCAGATGAATTGATTGAATGCAAAATATCGAGCTTGGGGATGAACTTTGTGGTTATGTTTAACATTAAAGCATTTGCATGGGAAATTGATTAAAGTTTGCAAAAATTGACAATTATTTTCAGAATTAAATTCCATATCAAAAAAGGCTTGACGGAATGGTTGGAAGAGCTGGGAAAGGTTGAGGCGAATCGGGTCGAAACAGAAAAAATGGAGTGTGATTGAGGGTGGAAATTTAATGTAATATATCGTCATATTTTGAGATTTTTCGAATAAAAATTATTGACTTTGAGTGGAGGTTTTAAATAAATTTGATGAAGCTTTTGTAGTGAGTCGAGTGGATGAAGGCGGTGAGAATGGATGCGGTATGAACAAGCATGAACGTTGGCGAAGACGACGAAGTGCCGGCCTGCCAGTGTTTCAGGAGGGCGCCCATAGTCGCGTGCCAATCACCTGAGGCGACTCAGCCACCCGAAGTTGTGTTCGATCATCCAGCGGCGCGGCAGCGGTACGCAGCCTTTTTCGCCTCGCGCAGTTTGATGACCTGTAACTCCATGCCTTCGTCGCGTGCGGCTTGCGCAGCCGTGTCGCCGGGATGGTCTTGGTCAGCAAAGGCGGGTTTCACCGTCTGACTAGTGACGTGCTGAACCTGACGCGTAGGCTCGCCCACCTGTGCGCGCCACTGCTCGTTGGCGGGGGTAATGTGTACCGAGAGCAGCAGGCCCAGCGTGTCGAAGGTCATATGAACTTTGCTTGCGCTTGTGACGGTCGTAGCCCGCTCGCGCATGTTGCTTGCAACGTGCGTCCATCCAGAATCACCGCATTGGACTGTGCCCCTAGCGTTCCTGTGCTACACGCAGTGCCGAACGCGAATCGTTGACGATCGCCTCAAAACAACCCGCGTTGAGCCAACCTGGTTTTTGTTCTTAGACCACCCCTCACGGCGGGAAGTTAGTCAGCAGCATGCGCTACGACGCACCGGCTCGCGCCATCCACGGAAGTACATTGAACATTTCGTCCAGTTCATATCGGCGCTACAGCGCGTCTTCGTGTGGCATGTCATGAGGTTCCGGTAGTGCCTGATTCTTCACCGACTCGACAGACTATGTTGCTGGAGCAACGAAAATAATTCAGCCAGCATAGTAGTTCACGAAAGTTGATAAACGGTGCAAGACGTTTGACTTATCGTTTTCTTCGCCAGTACCCGTTACTGGTGTCATGTCTGTACCAACCCCTTAGGCCCGTTCCTTTCTCTCTGGAACGGGCCGCTTTTTATGTGATGAGCGCATGGTTTCGTCCGCGAGGATCACAGCGGATTTCTGTTCGACAGGTTGCGTTACGGCATTTCCAGCGGCGTTATTGGCGAGCGTGTCAGGAGTTGACGGACCGTAAGGCTCGCGAATCGGCAAGTCACACCAGGACTCTTGCCGCGTTTCGTCAAATCAGAGCGCCAGTGTTCGCACGTTGCTCCTCGCGGATGACCACGTATGGCCACGCCACGAACCGGATATTTTTGGGCTCATGCTTGTAGACATGAAAAGGGAGCATGTAGGGATTACCCGCGCCGCAAGGCAATGACTCCGCAGGCCAGGTCGCCTTTAGCTGTCTTTCGTCGCAGACGATGATCGCTTCATATAGCCGCATATCAAGCCGCGATGGGTGCGCTCAGAATGTTAACAATAGTCATGTCGCTTGTCGCGACGTGCACGCATTGCGCTTCATTTCCGTTAAGCCTGCAGCAGCTCGAAGGAGGGTTGCTCGACCATTCAGGAGATCGACATGATTCGCATCGCAAGGATTCTGGCCGCGACGGCCGTTACGCTCACCGTTCTCACACCGGCGATCGCCAACGCTAACCCCCACCGCGTGTGTCACTTCGACCATCACCACCATCGTGTGTGTCACTGGGTCAAGTGAGCTTGC
This sequence comes from Paraburkholderia sp. J12, assembly GCF_905220215.1. NCBI lineage: Bacteria > Pseudomonadati > Pseudomonadota > Betaproteobacteria > Burkholderiales > Burkholderiaceae > Paraburkholderia > Paraburkholderia sp. J12. The sequence goes on along the minus strand of NZ_CAJMZC010000001.1, from coordinate 827,211 downwards.
CTGGTACGCATTCGGCAAATGATCCGTCCCAATTCCCAATGAGTGCATCCATCATGAAAAAATCAGTTTTCTTTACGGCACTCGCCGTCGGCCTGTGTGTTTCGTTGAGCAGCTTTGCCCAGGTTCCGGCCAGCGCGCCGGCAGGCACCACCGGTCTGTGCAAGGACGGCTCGTTTAGCAACAGCGCAAGCAAGAAGGGCGCGTGTAAGGGGCACAAGGGAGTAAAGACGTGGTACGGGGCTGCCGCGAGCAGCGCCGCCACGGCTAGCGCTCCGGTCGCCGCAGCCCCGGTAAAGCAGGCTACAGCGGCGTCCGTGGCTAGCGCCGCCGCGGCGCCGGCCGGCGGCCCTGGCCAGGTGTGGGTCAACACCAAATCCAGCGTCTATCACTGCCAGGGTGACGAGTTCTACGGTAAGACGAAGCAAGGCCAGTATATGTCGGAAGCCGCGGCCAAGGCTGCCGGCGATCATCCGGCACGCGGCAAGGCCTGCTCGTAAGCGATCTCGTTGATCTGGTTTGGCGTTGTGGTGGGGCGGGAGGGTAGTTTCGTCCCGCCGCCCAGCGATTGCTGGTAGATGGTCTTCGATTGATATCGCCGCGGCTAAACGGGTAAACGAACGGCGCGGACATTGACCAGACAATCTCCCGTTCGAGGGCGATCGACCGCGCGAGCCCATCCAGCCCAGGGAACAGCGACGCGTTTGTGAGGTTCATCCGGTAGAGCCATTTCATCGCTTCGACCCGCATGGTTGCCGGAATGACAATCTTGTGCAGCAATTCCTCCTCCGCATCGTAACCATCGAGAATGTCCTTGAGCGACTTGTCGATAATGCCTGGCACCACAAGTCTTCATCGAGTATCCCGCAAACGCATCGATTCCCGTGTCCCGCCTGCTTCTGACCGTGATGCAAAGAATCAGGATTCCTGATTTGACAGGCGCGTTGTGGCTATAACAATGTCCGCTTCGCTTGCCATCGCTTCGGCCGGCGGCTTGACTTGCGGTTCGGCGTCGATGTCGGCAGTGCTCTGAAGCGGCCGCTCCGGATGCAGGAAAATCCAGAGAATTGCACCGAAGACAGCGGCTGCACCAATCAGGAACAAGCCGCTTTCCCAGTTGCCGGTTATCTTTACCGTGTAAGCCACGGTTACGGGGCCCGCGACGTTGGAGAGCGCGCCCCAAAGGTTGGTCCAGCCGGACATGACGCCCGTATAGGCGCGGCCCAGGTCTTGCGCCGCCGACCAGACGACGACCTGAACAAACCCGACCGCGGCGAACGAGAGGCAGAGCAGGCTGATCACAGCCGACATTTCCACTGCACGAGACGCTGCAATCAGAGCGCCGGCACTCACCACAAACCCCGTCATCGCAACCGGAGTACGGGCCCAATAGACCGAATTGGTCTTCTTCAAGATGCGATCGCAGATGATGCCGGCGACGAACACAGCAATGAAGACGGCGACCCACGGGAGCGAAGCATAGATTCCCATGTCCTTCAGAGACAGCCCTCTTGCGCGAGTCAGGTACGTCGGTAGCCACGTCGTGTAGAAGCTTTGAATCAGCACTAGCAGAAAGTATTGGATGCCGAAGATCCAGAAGCGCGGCTGTTTAAAGCAGCGGAGAAAAGCGCCTTTTGCCTGAGGGGCTTCGATGGGTTGTCCGTCGGCGATGAACTTCGCTTCTTCGGGCGTAATCAACGGGTGTTCGGATGGTTTGTCGCGATAGCCGATCCACCAGATAGCACCCAGGAGCAGGCCGAGTACGCCGAAACCATAGAACACCGCTGGCCATCCAAACCGGATGATGGTCCAGGCCGTCAAAGGCGCGGAGACAATCGGCCCCAGATACAGCCCTGCCAGCAGTATTGAATTGCCCTTGGCGCGTTCGGTACGCGGAAACCAGCGCTTGATGGCAACGACGCCGCTTGACCAGTCCGCGGACTGAGCGCCACCAAGAACGAGGCGGCAGCCAAACAACCATGCGAACGTGGGGCCAAGCGGTGTCGCCATCATCATGACCGACCAGACCGCGCTGGTGCTCGCAAGCACTTTGCGCGAACCGATGCGCTCGGCCATTCGACCCGCTGGAACCTGGCCAATAGCGTAGGTCCAGAAATAGACTGTCAGGATCATCGACATTTCGACAATCGAAAGGCCGAGCTCTTTCTGGATGGTCGGTGCCGCGACCGTCATCGCCGCCCGGTCTAGCGTCATGACAAAGGTAATCGGCGCAATGAGAAACGCGACAATCTTCCAGCGAAGGTTTCCAGTACCGTGTGACATCTCTTCTCCGTGGGCGCGAGACCGCGCACTTTCGACGATCGGAACATTCCGGTATCGCCCGGCGTCGATGATTGATATCGCATCCAGATTGGATGCGAGGGCAACTATTCGTTCACGAGACGACCGAGGCTTCGATAGAAATCGCCGGGTTGGCGAGCGCAGCATTTACGGCCTTTTCAAGGTCCGTCCCAGTGGATGCATGAATTCGCATCAGTGCGTGGCCCGCTTTGACCTGCTGGCCGATACGGCACAAAAGATCGACTCCGGCCCCCTTGTCGTGCGGCGCACCTGCTTCTCTCGCAATACCGCCAATCGCCCATCCGTCGATGTGCAGAACGCGGCCCGATTCTTCGGCGTTGATGGTACGAGTCAGTGAAGCCGGCACTACCAGATCCCTGCGCCCTTGAGCGTCGACGATCCGGTTGAAGGCGGCTTTGGCAGAGCCATCGTTGAGCAAACGTTCCGCTTCCTCTCGCCCCTTTTTGACAGTCCCTACGTCCGGGGAACAAGCGAGGATTGCACCAGCGAAACGCAATGCTTTATCCCTGAGATCCGTTGGCGCATCGCCGTCGTTGTTGAGAACGGACAGAACATCCCGCATTTCAAGCGCGGGACCGATGCCTCGGCCGATTGGCGCCGTGCCGTCGGTTGCGAAGGCCTTAACGATGATGCCCAGTTCGGCGCCGACTTTTTCGAAGAGCGTACCCAGCTCGAGCGCCTCGTGTTCGTTTCGGAGTTTGGTCTGCGGCCCAAAGGGCAAGTCCACGACAACGTGGGTCGCACCGGCGGAGTACTTTTTCGACAGAATGGAGGCAACGGACCAGCGGCGAGTGTCCAGCTTCAGCGGCCGCACCATCGCGTTCGTGACGTCGTCGACATGCGAATGGTTCAGTCGTCCGTTCCATGCGATGCAGCCCCGCGCCTTGAGGGACACGCTTCGCAATTCGTCGGCGTCCAGTTCGACCCGGGCAATCGTTTCCATCGCATCGGCGGTCCCCGAGGCGGAAGTAATGGCCCGGGACGAGGTCTTGGGCATGAGTAGTCCGAATGCCGCCACGATGGGCACGACAATGAGGGTGATTCGACTGCCGGGCACTCCGCCCATCGAATGCTTGTCGACCACAATCGATTCGCCCCAGTCGATGCGGGGCATCCGTGTCGTGCGCACTCGCGCAAGGGCGCCGACTTCCTCGTCTTGAAGCTCCGAGATCAGGACCCGCAGAATATCTGCGCACTCGTCCTCAGAAAACCGTTCACCCGCGAGGCTGCCCATGATGCGGGCGTAGGCGGCCTCGTCCAGGCATACTCCGGCGTGTTTTTCGAGGAAATCGTCCCAGCCGGGGCAACTGGCAGCACGGGGCGTCTCCCGCGCAATCGCTTCAACCGTCGATATAAATCGACGGGCACCGACCTCAGGCGCTGCATCGTTCATCACCCGGATCGACCGAACGCCGTCAGGTACGGCCGATACCGTGCGGGCGAGGCGGGCCACGATTTGCTCTTCGGTTTCCCTGCCGCGGCCTGCGATTCGCCTGGCAAGCACGCCGACGGGAGCCGTGACCTCGATGACCACAAGATTGGGTACCCGGCCGACCAGTGACGGAATGATCGCGCGGGAGCCATTCGCAATCACGTTTTTTCCTGCCTCGATTGCGTGCTTGAGTTCGATGGGTAGTCCGTAATACAGATCATGGGCGTGCCATGTGATGAGAAATTTTCCCTCATCCGCGAGCGTCGCAAACTCCTCTTCGGTGACGCCAATGTGATGTTCGCCCGGAGCCCCGCTCGGGCGCGTGATGTATCGCGCTGCGTACACGAAGTCGGCAGGCGGCAACGCATGGCGCGCTGCATCGATCAGTGTATCTTTGCCGGCACCGCTTGGGCCAACGACAAAGAAGAAGACGCCGGGCTTTGCCATGGCCGTTACTCGGCTTCGTCGAGGCCAATGTCCACGGCCGGCGCCGACTGCATGATTTTGCTCGTGGAGATGTAGTCCACCCCGGTCTCGGCGATGGGGCGAATCGTTTCGAGGCGGATGCCACCCGAGGCTTCGACCTTCGCGCGGCCCCGGACCATCTGAACGGCCTCGCGCATGTCTTCGAGAGCCATGTTGTCGAGCATGATGACGTCGACATCGGTCTTCAGCGCTTCGGCAACCTGGTCCAGACGATCGCATTCCACTTCGATCTTGGTCAGCGCCGGCAGCGTTTTGCGCACGCGAGCCACAGCCGCCTCGATGCTGCCGGCGACGGCGATGTGGTTGTCCTTGATCATCACGCCGTTATCGAGGCCCAGGCGGTGATTCAGGCCACCGCCGCAGGCGACGGCGTGTTTTTCGAGCATGCGCAGACCGGGGGTCGTTTTGCGGCTGTCGAGCAGGCGGGCTTTTGTGCCTTCGATGGCTTTGACGTAGCGAGCCGTCTCGTTGGCGATACCCGACATGCGTTGCACGATGTTCAGCGCCGTGCGTTCAGCCGTCAGCAGGCTACGAGCGTTGCCGCTCACGGACAGCAGGATGGCGCCCTTTTGAGCACGGGCGCCGTCACTGACATGCTTTTGAACCGTGAGCGACGGGTCGTAGCGCTGGAACACGCGCATGGCCACGTCGATACCCGCGACGATGACGTCTTCGCGCGCGTTCATCACGAATGCGCCAGTGGCGTCTTCGTCGATCATCGTCTGCGCCGTCAGGTCGCAGTAGCCAATGTCCTCGATCAGCCAAAGGTCAATCAGGCGGTCAACAGCAAAACGGTCGTACATGGCGGCCTCATCAGAAAGAGTGCGGTAACTGCATCAGGTTCGACGCTATCCATGCGACGGCGTCGCTTGAGTTGCTAAACAAAGCGTACACACTCAAAAAATCCTGTTCAATGTTTTTCTCGATTCAAGGGTTGAGGGGTTTCCCTGGCGCTTTGACACAACATGGAGAATGACGCACGGCAGGTCCGCATTTTGCGAAAGCAGGAGGGATTTTTCGTTGATTACTGCCGGGAATAATGGGGAAATGACTGCTGGAGGCTGTTCGTGCCGGCCAGTGAGTTTTGTCTGATGGTTCCCAGAAGACAATTTTTAAGCGCGGTCTTGCGTCTTGATTTTTAAGTGTGTACGCTATTAATGGATCAATTGACCGGTTGCTCCGCTCCAACCGCAATACCCGGTATCCTTATTCGTGAAGGCGGTGCCCGCTGGACCGGCAACTGGCGAAGCGCACCTCCATCCACTACGAAGACAGGGGGTCCGATTGAAAAAGGTCGTGGTTGAGAAGAAGACAAGAATCTTGAACGACTTCTTCAAAGTCGACGAAGCGCACTTGCGGTTCGAGAAATTCGACGGCCAGATGAGTTCGTCGGTTCGTCGCCTGAGTCTCGAGCGCGGCGACTCGGTGGCTGTGCTCATCTTCAATCCGGAGACGCGAACACTGTTCCTGACGAACCAGTTTCGATATCCCACGCTTGAGAAAGGTCCAGGCTGGATGATCGAAGTTGTCGCGGGTGCCATTGACAAGGACGAAAGTCCAGAGGCAGCGGCTCGAAGAGAAGTCCTCGAAGAGTCCGGCTTCGACCTGGTCAAACTGGAACCTGTCTCGACGTTTTACGTGTCGCCCGGCGGAACGTCGGAGCGAATCGTTCTTTACTACGCGGAAGTTACGGCGCGGAGCAAGGTGGGTTCGGGGGGCGGACTGGCCAGCGAAGCGGAAGACATCGAAACCGTTGCCTTGACGATAGACGAAGCGCTGGAGCAGGTCCGCTCCGGCCAGATCATCGACGCCAAGACGATAGTTGGAGTTTTCTGGCTGCAGAATCGTTTGAAAGCGGCGGGCTGAACCTGCCCGCACGACACTTCGCCGGTTGTCGTGCAGCGAAAAGCGAAAGGGTCGGGATCGCAAGCGAACAGGATCGAGTCGGCGGCACCCCAGCGTCGCGGCATTTCCGCACCGCCCGATCCCGGCACTCCAGGTGCCGCGGCACACTCACCACACCCACCGCGCCCCCGCATTGCCCGTAACCGTACGCTGGTGTTCGCCACCGAGGTTCGTCAGATACCCTCCCGTCGCATACACACTGCCGCGCTTCGTCAACTGCGCGACGATCCCCACACCGATCTGTCCCATCGTCTGTCCCACCGGCGTGCCTATCGTCGTTGTGCCGCTGAACGTCGTCTTGTCGTCGGAGCCGAACGAGCGCAGCACGTTCACGCGCAGCCACGGCTTCCAGTCGATGCCGTTCGTCTCGGTCGCCCACTGCAAGCGTGCGCCGATACGGCCGAGGAACGTATTACCGTTATTCCACGTGACATTGGAAATGCCGTCGTCGAACTTGTCGAGCGACAGCCATTGCCATACCAGTTGCGCCTGAGGTTCCACCGTGAAGCCGCCGCCGAGCGCGATGGGCAGCCCCGCTTCGACCGAACCCGTGAAGGCGTTGCCGTCGGTCGAGCCGCTTACGCTATCGATCGAATTCGTGCGTACCGTGAGCGTGCTGCCCATCGCGACGGCATCCATATACCAGCCGCCGGCGCCGATATGCGTCCAGTAGCCGGCAAGGTTATACGTGTTGACCTGGAGCGAACCCACGCCAAGACCGGGCTGCCCGAGCGCGAGGCCGTTCACGTCCCCCACGGCACGCGCGAAACCCATGAAGAAGCCATAGTGATTGTGCTGTCCGCCCGGCGTGCTGTCCGCATAGAGGTCCTGGCCGACCTGCATGCCCCACACCGTGCCGTCGAAGGCCGGGGCGACGCTGCCGCCCTGGTGAAGGTTGCTGTAGCCGCCCCAGACGCGTGCCCACGCGGCCGGTGTAGACCCGTCTCCGGTCAGCAGCCCCTGTTCACCCTGGCGATCGTGGAAGGTGTCGATTTGCAGGAGTCCCAATTGACGCGCAACGCTCGGCGCTTCCGTATAGAGCGGCACTTCCGGGCGATAGACCGGGACGGGAGCCGTGTTGGAACCGGCATTGTCGACGGCCTCGGTGATTGGCGCGGGCGTGTTTTCTGCCGGGGTGACTGGCGATTCGGTGGTGGGAGGCGTCGTAGACGATGTCGAGGGGGGCGTGGTGGGCGAGGGTTCCGCCGGCGGCACCGTATTGCGCAGGTACCAGTTGTTGCCGCTGCCGTCCGTCACGCCACCCTTCGCGAGGTAATACGCGTAGGCGCCGGCTTCGATCGTCCCGCCAGACAGCGCGAACGCACCGGCGTTCGTCGTCGCGCCGTTGGTGGCCTGCACGACTTCGATGCCGTCGCTGACCGTCTGCGCGCCGGGGCCATTCACGTTCGTTACCTTGAGCGTGCTCGTGCCGCTCGCCGTGCCACCGCTCACGACCAGCCGGTCCGAGGCGGCGCCGTCGCCGGCCAGATAGGTGTTGAGCGCGATCGTCGCGTTCTGGCCGACGTAGTTGCCGGCCACGGTCAGCGTATTGCCCACTCCGCTGCCGCCCAGTTGCACGAGTCCCGCATTCGTCAGATTGCCGTTGATCTGAAAGTTGCCGGTCGCGCCGCTCGCGAGGCTGGCCAGTGCGTTCGCCGCCGCGATCGTGCCGCTGTTCGTGACGTTGCCGGTCACGCTGCCATAGCCGCCGAGCGTCGCGCCCGATGCCACCGCAACGGGGCCGCCGCCCGAAAGCGCCGCCGCTGCACTCGTGCCGTCGCCGACGATCACAGTGCCCGCATTCACGTTCGTGCCGCCCGCATAGCTGTTCACGCCGTTCAGCGTGAGCGTGCCGGAGCCGATCTTGGTAAGCGAACCCGCTCCGGCGATGTTCTGCGCAATCGTGGAATCGAAGCTCTGCGTGTCGATAGTGCCGTTATTCGAAGTGATCGATATCGCGCGGCTCGCTGCGAGGTCGAAGGCGCTGCCGAACTGGAGCGTGCCGCCATTGAAGGTTAGTGGTCCGGATGAAGCGCCGAGCGCATTGTCGGCGGCAACGGAGAGCGTACCTTCGGTGATCGTCGTGCCGCCGGACCAGGTGTTGCCGCCGGAGGTCGCAGGCGCGAGCGTCAACGTGCCCGCGCCGGTTTTTTCCACCGCGCCCGTGCCGCCGATCAGGCCGGTATAGGTGCCGGCGCCGTCCTGCTGGAAGCGTACGAGCCCGTTATCGGTCACGGAGAGCGGCAGGTTCGATGCGTTGGCCTGCAGCGTGGCGCCGCTATTGACGGTGGCGACCACCGTGGCCGTGGTCGTGCCGAGCGTGCCGGTCAGGTTCAGCGTGCCGCTTTGCACGAGCGCGGTGGAGAAGGTGCCCGTGCCCGACCAGGTCCAGTCGGTGCCCTGCATCGTCAGGCTCTGGTAGTTGATGAATGCGTTCGATGCGGTGCCCGTGCCTTGCAGGTACACCGCATTGGTGCCGCCGCCGCCGTTGGCCGTGCCGATGATCTGCGAGCCGGTTTGCAGGATCAGGGTGTCGTTGCCGTTGCCGTTCTGGATCGCGGTGCCGCCGCCCCCCTGAATGAGGCCGGCGTTCGTGATCGTGGTGTTGCCGTTGGTCGAGCGCACGCCGATCCCGTTGTTGCTGATGATCTGTCCGCCCGCGAGGTTCGTGATCGTTGCCGTGAACGAGCTGCCCACCGTGTTCGACACGACGGCATCCACGTTGCCGCTGCTCGATGCGGTGCCGGTGGTCTGGATCGTGCCGCTGTTGACGAGCGTGTCGTTGTTGCCCTGCATATAGACGGCCGTGCCGTCCCGGCCTGCTGCCGTGAGCGTGCCGCTGTTGGTGATGGTGCCGCTGCCGCCCAGCAGCGAGGCCGAGCGCGCGTTGCTGCCCGAGGTCGTGACCGTGCCCGTGTTGACGAGCTGGTTGCCCGTGGCGCCGGTATTGCTTTGCCCCCACGCCGCCGTCATGCCATACGAGTTGCTGCCCGAGGTCGTGATCGTGCCGTTGTTGATCAGCGTGTTGTTGTTGCCGTTTGCCGCGATGCCGTCGTTATAGGCGCCCGTCGTGGTGATCATGCCGTTCGCGGCATTGGTGATCGTGTTGCCGTTGTTCATGCCGATCAGCATCGCGCCGCGATTCGCCACACCTGTGCCGTTGCCGGACAGCGAGAGCGTGCCGTTGTTCGTGATGGCGCTCGAAGTATCGACGGAGAACGGTGTGGGGGTGCTCGCAAGCGTATAGCTGCCTGTCGCGCCTGTCGCGATGTTGACGGTAACGCCCGTGCTGCCGCTCACGGCGACCACCGAAGGAATGCTCGTGCCCGTGCAGTTCACGGTCGTATTGCTGGCCGGCGCGGTAGCGCTGCAGGTCGCATGGCCGACGGCAGGCGCTGCACCCGTCAGGATTGCGAAACCTCCTGCACGCAACGTCCGCAGCTTCTGCCACTTTCGCCACTTCCACGTTTTGTTTTTCATATTGCTCTCCCAGGCTGGTCAAGCACTCTGTTCGCAAACGGGCGTGTGATTCGCGCGTTATAGCACTTATTTCTAAAACTGCGTGGGACGGTGGCGAGCGGCTTCGTTGCGACGATTGGGTCGGGAGGATCCCGCCGGACTCATCCTGCGGACCTCTTTCCCAAATCCCAAAAAATACTGTATAAATATACAGGTTCCGGTGCGGTTTTCGCGCCGGGCGCCCCTTCGCCGGGCGCCCCTTCCGTCATGCCCCCTTTTTCAGGCCGGGCAGGGGGAGCTATTCCCTTTTGACTGAGCCTTTTTGACTGAATCCTTTGAACGAGCGCACCCATGGCAGCAGCACTCCAGCTTGCGGCGACGCATCTGCCGCCCCGGCTGCAAAGCCGGATCTGGCAAGGCGATCAGCTAGCGCGCGCGCTCGAACGCACGGTGTCGAGCGGCCACGCCACGCTCGACGCGCTCCTGCCCGGCGCGGGCTGGCCCGCGGGCAGCCTGACCGAACTGCTGGTGGAGCAGGGCGGCATCGGCGAGATGCGGCTCGTCGCGCCGGCGCTGCGCACGCTGACGGCATCGGCCGGCCGGCACGTGCTGCTCGTCGGGCCGCCCTGGCAGCCGTATGCGTGCGCGCTCAAGGCCTGGGGGCTCGCGCTCGAGCGCGTGATCTGGGTGCGCGCGGGCGAGGCCGAGGCGCCCTGGGTCGCCGAGCAGGCGCTGCGCCAGGAGGGGATCGGCGCCGTGCTGCTCTGGCAGGCGAAGGCGCGTCCGGACGCGGTGCGCCGTCTCCAGGTCGCCGCCCAGGATTCGCAGGCGCTCGCGTTTCTGGTCCGCCCGCCCGCTGCGCGCAACCAGTCGTCGCCGGCGCCGCTGCGCATGGTCTGCACGCCGGTGCCGCCGCCCGCGGATACGAGCCTCAACCGGCGCCAGTGGATGCAGCTCGCCGCCATGTCCGTCGATATTTTCAAACGCCGCGGGCCGCCGCCCGCCCAGCCACTCGTCGTTACGCTGCCGCTGCAGGATGCCGTGCTGCCCCCCGCGGGGCCGTCATCTGCTGCGCCGCGGCCCGGGGTCAATCATGTTGTGGATCGCCGTCACCTTGCCGCTCTTGCCGCTGGAGGCCGTGAGGCCGCCGTGCCTCTCGGACCGGGCGTTTCTGCCTCCCTCTGAGGCGCAGCCGCAGGACGGCCCGCACGCCCGCTGCTATGCGCTGGCCGATCACGCGCGCGTGCTGATTCCGGATCTCGACGCCTTTCATCTCGGCGTGCGCACCGACGGCACGCGCGCCCATGCGCTCGCGCTCGCACCGGGCCTCGTGCTGCTCGAACCCGATCCGGTGCGCGAGACCCGCGCGTTCGAAGCGCTCGCGCTCGCGTTGCTCGCCTATACGCCGAAGGTGTCGTTCGCGCCGTCGCATACGCTGTTGCTGGAGGTCGGCTCCGGGTTGCGCCTGTTCGGCGGCGTGCGCGCGCTGCTCGCGAAAGTGGCCGCCACGGTGGCCGGCTGCGGTCACGCTGCACGCATTGCCTGCGCGCCTACGGCCTGGGGTGCGTGGACGCTCGCGCAGGCGCGCGCCACGAAGACTTCGCGCCGCTGGCATGTGCTCAAGGAAGCGACGCTCGCGCGCGTGCTCGATGCGTTGCCGGTCACGCTCGCGCCGTTCGCCGCCCAGCACGAGCACGCGCTCACGCAGATCGGCTGCGCGACTTTCGCCGATCTGCGTCGCCTGCCGCGTGACGGCGTCGTGCGCCGCTTCGGCGACGGCGTGCTCACGTGGCTTGCCCAGGCGCGCAGCGAGGCGCCCGATCCGCGCGTGGCGTTCAGCGCGCCGCCCACGTTTCGCGCCGCGCTCGAATTGCAGGCGCGTGTGGAAAGCGCCGAGGCGCTGCTCTTTGCCGCGCGCCGTCTCGTGATGCAGCTGGCGGGCTGGCTCGCCGCGCAGCACGTGGCGCTCACCGCATTCGAGCTGCGGCTCGATCACGAGCTGGCTTCGCGCCACGCACCGCGCACGTCGAGTCTCACGCTCGCGTGGGCGGCGCCCTCGCGCGACGCCGGGCATCTACTGTGGCTGTTGCGCGAGAAGCTGAACCAGACCGAGCTGGCCGCGCCGGTGATCGACCTCGCGCTCGTCGCCACCGAGGTGAGCGAATACGCTGCGCCCAACGACACGCTGTTCCCGATGCCCGAAGCGTCGGAAGCGTCGCTCACGCAGCTGTTCGAGCGCATTGGCGCGCGCGTGGGCGAGCAGAACGTGTTGCAGCTTTTTGTCGAGGACGATCACCGCCCTGAGCACGCGATGGCGGCGCGCCCTTATCGCCCGTCTCGAGCGTCTCGCGCGGGCACGCGGCGATCGGCGGGCGGAAAATCGGATGACAAAGCGGATGGCAAAGCGGGCAAGGCCGCCAGGCCGCGCAATCCGGCGCAGGATGCCGGGCCGTCTCCGCAGTCCTTGCTCGATCTGCCCGAGGTGCCGCTGCCGTCGCAGCCGCGTCCGGCATGGCTGCTCGAAAAGCCGCTGAAGCTCGCCATGCGCGGCGACCACCCGGTGTACCGGCGGCCCTTGAAAACGCTCACGCGCGCCGAGCGCATCGAGGCCGGCTGGTGGGACGGAGACACCGTCGAGCGCGACTACTACGTGGCCGCCGACGATCAGGGCCGCATGTTCTGGCTCTATCGCGAACGCATGGGCGGGCAGTGGTATCTGCAAGGGCTTTTCGGCTAGAGCGGCGATCATGTCGATGTCGGGTCCTGCGGACGAGGCGCCGCGCGCTTCCTCTTTCTCTTCTTCCGCGCAGCCGGGCGGTCAGGCTGCCGTGCCGGCTGCGTCGGCGCATCTGCCTGACTATGCGGAGCTGCACTGCCTCACCAACTTCACGTTCCTGCGCGGCGCTTCGCGCCCGAAGGAGCTGGTCGAGCGGGCGATCCAGCACGGCTACAAGGCGCTCGCCATCACCGACGAATGCTCGTTCGCCGGTGTGGTGCGCGCGTTCAGCGCATTGAACGAGCATGACGAACCGCTCAAGCAGGCCCACGAAGAAGCCGTGCGCAAGGTACGGGCGAGCGATGGCCCGGCGGCAGCGGAGAAGCTCGGCGCCTTCGTGCCGTCGCTGCATCTGCTGATCGGCAGCGAGTTGAATCTCGTCGCGATGAGCGAGGTGGCCAAGGCGCAGGACGCGCCGTTCTGCACACTCGTTGCGCTCGCAATGAATCGGGAGGGTTACGGCAACCTGTGCGAGCTGATTACGCTGGCGCGTTCGCGGGCGGAAAAGGGCGACTACCGGGTGTATCCGGACGATTTCACCGACCCGGAGCCCGCATTCGAACATCTGAAGCATTTGCGCGACTGCGTCCTGCTGCTGGTGCCGCAACGCACGGCGACGCTCTCGCAGACGCTGCGTGCCGCGCACTGGCTGGCGGGTTTCGCGGCGGAACGTGCGTGGCTTGCGCTCGAACTCTGGCAGACCGGCGGCGACGAGACGCAGATCGAAGCCTTGCGCTACGTCTCGCAGGAAACCGGTTTGCCGCTTGTCGCAGCGGGCGGCGTGCTGATGCACGCGCGTTCGCGCAAGCCGTTGCAGGACACGCTGAGCGCGATCCGCATAGGCCGGCCGCTCGTCGCGTGCGGCCGCGCGCTGGAGCCGAGCGCCGAGCGGCATCTGCGCTCGCGCCTGCGCCTCGGCACGCTGTATCCGCGCGACGCGCTCGATGCGACGCTCGATGTCGCGCGCCGCTGCACGTTTTCGCTTGCCGAACTGGCCTACGAATATCCCGAGGAGCTGGTGCCGGCCGGCCAAACGCCCACGACCTGGCTGCGCCATCTCGTGATGGAGGGGGTGCGCGAGCGCTGGCCCGATGGTTTGAACAAGAAGCGCTCGGATCAGATAGAGGAAGAATTGGAGCTGATCACCGAGCTGAAATACGAAAAGTATTTCCTGACCGTTCACGACATCGTTCGTTACGCGCGCTCGCAAAACATCCTGTGTCAGGGGCGCGGCTCGGCGGCGAATTCGGTGGTGTGTTACTGCTTGCGAATCACCGAGATCGATCCGGTGCAGATGAAGATGCTCGTTGCGCGCTTTCTGTCCCGTGCGCGCAACGAGCCGCCTGATATCGACGTCGATTTCGAGCACCAGCGGCGCGAAGAAGTCATTCAGTATGTCTATCGAAAGTACGGCACGCGCCGCGCTGCACTTGCGGCTACGCTCATCACGTACCGCTCGCGCAGCGCGCTGCGCGATGTCGGCAAGGCGCTCGGGCTCGATACCGCGCTCGTCGAAAAGATCTCGGGCGCGCAGCAGTGGTGGGACGGTCCCGATTCGATCGCACATCATCTGGAGGAAGCGGGCTTTGCCGCGGACTCGCACGTCACGCAACAACTCATCCGGCTCACGCGCGAGCTGCGCGGCTTTCCGCGTCATCTCTCGCAGCACGTGGGCGGTTTCGTGATCGCGAAGGACAAGCTCTCGCGCCTCGTGCCGATCGAGAATGCCTCGATGAAGGACCGCTATGTCATCGAGTGGGACAAGGACGATATCGACACACTGCGGCTTCTGAAAGTGGACGTGCTGGCGCTCGGCATGCTGTCGGCAATCCGGCGTTCGCTGGAGTTCGTCGCGCTGCGGCACGGGCTGCCTAAGTTCGGCGTGCAGGACATTCCGCGCGAAGATCCTGCTGTGTATGAGATGTGCTGCCATGCCGACACGGTGGGGGTGTTCCAGATCGAGTCGCGCGCGCAGCAGAGCATGCTGCCGCGCCTCAGGCCACGCGAATACTACGACCTCGTGATCCAGGTGGCGATCGTGCGGCCCGGACCGATTCAGGGCGATATGGTGCATCCGTATCTGAAGCGCAGGGCGAGGGAGGAAAAGGTCGAATATGCGAAGGAGGATTTAAAGCCGGTGCTCGAACGTACGTTCGGTGTGCCGATCTTCCAGGAGCAGGTGATGCACCTCGCGATGGTGGCAGCGCATTACACCGGCGAAGAGGCCGACAAGCTGCGCCGTGCGATGGCCGCGTGGCGGCGCGATGGCGACCTGCGGCCGTATCAGGCCGACCTCAAGCGCCGGATGATGGAGAACGACTATACGGCGGACTTCGCAGACCGCATCTGCAAGCAGATCGAGGGCTTCGGCGATTACGGTTTCCCGGAGAGCCATGCCGCAAGTTTTGCGCTGCTCGTTTATACGAGTTCGTGGCTCAAGCGCTACGAGCCGGCTGCTTTTCTGGCAGGACTGCTGAACAGTCAGCCATTGGGGTTTTATTCGCCTTCGCAACTCGTGCAGGACGCGAAACGCCACGGCGTGAAGGTGCTGCCGCCCGATATCGCGTTGAGCGACTGGGAGTCCGTACTGGAAGAGCGTGATCAGCCAGGCATCCGGATCGGTGCCGGCAAGACCGGGATGCTGCGGCTCGAGGTGATGCAGCAACAGCGCCGCTTACGTGCCGTGTGGCCGCACAGCCGGCCCCGGTTCGTAAGCCCTTTCATACGTCATCTTGCACGCAAGCGGCGCGTCCGCGTCAGGTTGCCGTCCAGCCGTTACGGTTGCGGCGGCCCGGCCGTGCGGCTCGGCTTCAGCCTCATCAAGGGCTTTTCGGAGGAAGCCGCGCACCGCGTGATGGCGGCGCGTGCGCATGGACCTTTTACCGACGTCGACGATCTCGCGCGCCGTGCTGCGCTCACGCGGCGCGAACTGGAGGCGCTCGCTGCGTCGAACGCGCTTTCAGGCATTGCCGGGCACCGGCGCGAAGCCTGGTGGGCCGTGACCGCGCAGCATGCAGTGCCGGCGCTGCTGCGCGATGCGCCGCTCGCCGAGGCGCCGCTCGCGCTGCCGCGCGCTTCCGAGGGCGCGGAGATCGTCGCCGATTACGCCAGCCTGCGGCTCACGCTGAATCGCCATCCGCTCGAACTGCTGAGACCAGGGCTCGCGAAGCAGCGCTTTCGTACCGCCGTGCAACTGGCGCATTGCCGGCACGGCCGGTTCGTGCGCGTATGCGGCATCGTCACGGGGCGGCAGCGGCCGGGGACGGCCAAAGGGACGATCTTCGTTTCGCTGGAAGACGAGACCGGTTCGATCAACGTGATCGTGCATGAAGCGCTCGTGGAGGCGCAGCGCAAGGCGTTGCTCGGGTCCTCGCTGATGGCGGTGGAGGGCGTGGTGCAGCGCGAGGGCGAAGTGGTGCACCTCGTCGCGCGCCGCCTGGAAGATCACAGCCGGCTGCTCGGGCGGCTTGCGACCGAGAGCCGGAATTTTCATTGAGCGGGCGACTCAGGCTCCGTGGTTCACCGGCGTCTATGCCGTGCCGCCGCGTGCCTCGAATCCGCCGAGCACCGCGCCAATCGCCGCATCGAACGGCGTACGGCGACCGATGCCGAGTTCTTCGAGACGGCCCGAATCGAGGTGACAGTCGCGCGGGCGCGGTGTCGCATCGGCGGGCTGGGTCTGCGCCAGGAGTCGCGCGCTCACGCCGAGCGCCTGGGCGAGGCGCTGCGCGATCTGATATTTCGTCATCGGCTCGTCGCCCGACCACTGGGCGATGCCGCAGACCGCACGACCGTCTGCACTGCGAATCAACAACTCGCGGATCGCGAATGCGACATCGGGCGCGAATGTGGGGTAGCGCGTGGCCCAGGCATCCATCGCAGCGGGCTGCGCATCCGGCTGGGCCGACGCGAGCACGGCCGGCACGAGGCTCGTTACGGCCGACTCCTGCCAGTCCACGACCGGACCGTAGAGCAGCGGCAGGCGCAGCACCAAAGCGTGATCGGTTGCCGCGAGCAGCGTCCGCTCGCCTTCGAGCTTGCTGCGGCCATAAGCGTTGAGCGGATTCGGCGTGTCGTCGTAGCGGTAGGGCGGCTGCGTGCCGTCGAACACGTAATCGGTCGAGATCGACAGCACCCACGCGTCGCGTTGCCGCGCCGCCTGCGCGATGCTGCGCACGGCATCCACGTTCAACGCCCGGGCGGCGGCCGGATCGTTTTCGCAAACGTCCGGGCGGCGCTCCGCCGCGGCGACGACGATCGCATCGGGCGCTTCGCGAGCGACGAAGGCCGCGACGGCCGCGTCGTCGCGTACGTCGAGCGCAACCTGTTGCGGCCCGACATGGCGCAAGCCGGTCTGCACGACCTGCCAGTCCGTCTCGGCCGCCAGCTCCCGCACGATGGCGCGCCCGAGCAAGCCGGACGCGCCGATCACGGCGACCTTGAACATGGCGGTGCGCGTCACGCGTTGGCCGGGCCGGCGGCGGTGCCGTTGACCGCCACGACCGTATAACCGGCGTCGTCGATAGCGGCCTTCAGCACGTCGGCGCTCTGGTTCGATTCGACCGTCACGCGACCCGCGGGCAGATCGATCTGGACCTTCGCGGCGGCGTCGTGTTCGTGGATCGCGCGGGTGACGGCGCCCACGCAGTGCTGGCAACTCATACCTTCGACGTTGAACTGGATCATGGTGTCTTCCTTTTCAAAAGAGGTGTACTCAACGGGCTGCTACAGATTGATATGAGGCCGCCGCGGGATTATGCCAGCCGTCAGGACGCCGGCTCCTGCGATGGCCGCTGGACCTTCCCATGATGGCAAGGTGTAGGATCGATACATTGATCGAAGCGGGGGTATCCATGAATATCGGCGAGGCGGCGCGCGAATCGGGCGTCACGGCAAAAATGATTCGCTACTACGAAAGCGTCGGACTGCTCGCGCCCAAGGGGCGCACGGAGTCCGGCTATCGCGTGTACGGCGTGGAGGAGGTGCACGCCCTGCGCTTCATTCGCCAGGCCCGGCGGCTGGGCTTTCTCGTGGACGATATCCGCCGGCTGCTCGCGCTCTGGCACGACCGTTCCCGTGCGAGCGCGGAGGTCAAGTCCATTGCGCTCGCGCACGTGACCGAACTGAACCACCGCATCGCCGAACTCACGCAGATGCGCGACACGCTCGGCCATCTGGCGGCCCACTGTCACGGCGACGACAGGCCGGACTGCCCGATCCTCGAACAACTCGCCGATCCGCAATCCCTGGAGCGCAGAGCGGGAGCCTGCAACCACTGATGCGGGTGCAACCGCGCCAGGCAAATTGTCGCAACTTGTTTCAAGGTGTGCGTCAATATGGTGCATTCTGGGGCTCTGCCTGGATCGTCGGTTAACGCGTCAAAAAAATGCGCCGATAAATCATGAATTTGCCGATGTTCCAATCAGGTGCATTCCAGATTGGAATGCACGTCATTCGTGCAATTCACTGGCAAAGTTCCAGAAGGCGGTTATAATTCGGGTTATCCCTTTTAGGGTAATCCCTGATGCAAATCCACCGGGGATACATCGATCCTTGGAGAACAACATCATGTTTGCATATATCCTCGAAGCAATGAGCAACTGGTTTGAAGTCGCAGAACGCACCCGCCGCGAAGCGTACCTCGCGGAGTCGTCGGACATCGTCCAGCTCGAACAGCGCATCCGCTCGCTCGAAACGAACGGCTACTCGCACTAAGCCAGGCGCCACGCCAGCTGTCTCAAGCCCCGCATTGCGGGGCTTTGTCATTTCTGGCGCCGCATCTTCGTGGCTTGCTCGGGGACGGGTGCTTGCCCGCTCAGCCAGTCGATGCACACAGTCTGAACCTTGCCATTGCGGTAAGGTAAAGTCCTTTTTGAGATTGGCCGATATTGCCGTACAGGACAAGCCACGCTTCCGGGGACCGCTCATGGCGTCAGACCGTATCTTTCACAAGCCTTTGACTGCGTGGCTGCCCGCCGCGGCAACGGCGTGCGTGCTCGCGCTCGCGCATGCCTGCGCGTGGGCGGACGGCCCGCCTTTGATACTCGATACGCAGAAAGGGATCAGCGACGGCCAGAAGGGGCTCGTGCTGCAGAACGCGCCGCTCTCGCACGAGCCGATGGTCGCAGCGAAGCAGCCGGCTGCGCCTGCGGGCCTGGCGACAGATCCGTCGCCGCCGTATATCGTCGCGCCGTATATCGAGGTGCCGGGCGGGGGCGGGGGTGGGTCGAGGCCCAATCCGCCGCGGCCGCGTCCGGTGCCGCAGACGGCCCCCGCGTATTAGAGCGGGTCAGCCGGTCCGGCCGGGATCGGCCCGGGATCAATCTCCGCGCGACTCGATCTTGAATTGTGCCGCCTGATCCTGCCCCAGCGTCTTCACGAGCCAGGGCAGCGACTCCTTCATGGTCGCCTCCAGCGTGTAGGGCGGATTCAGAATGAACATGCCGCTGCCGTAGAGACCGAAGCCGTCCGAAGGCGGCTGGCTGACCGTGAGCGTGACGTGCAGCCAGTTCTTTTCCTGCAGGCGCTTGAGCTGCTCCGCAAACCGCTGCGATTCCGGACGCGTGACCTGCGGATACCAGATTGCATAGGTGCCGGAGGCGAAGCGCTTGAGGCTTTCCTCCGCGCAGGCGAGCGTGCGGGCGTAGTCGCGCTTGTCTTCGAACGACGGATCGATCAGCACCAGCGCGCGGCGCGGTGGCGGGGGCAGGAGCGCCTTGATGCCTTCGAAGCCGTCGCCGTCGTAGAGCATCACGCGGCGGCCCGCATCGCGGAACCGGTGGCGCAGCACGTCGATTTCGGTGCTGTGCAATTCGAAGAGCCGCATGCGGTCCTGTTCGCGCATGAGCCGCCATGCCAGGTAGGGCGAGCCGGGATAGAACTGAAGTTCGCCGTCCGGGTTGAGCGCCGCCACTTCGTCCACATACTCGGCCAGTGCGGCCGGCAGATCGGTGCGGCCCCAGAGCTTGCCGATGCCCGTTTCGAACTCGGCCGTTTTGGTGGCATAACCTTCGCGCAGCGCGTAGGCGCCGGCGCCCGCGTGGGTGTCGATATACCAGTACGCCTTGTCCTTTTTGCCCAGATAGCGCAGTAGCTGCACGACAACGGCGTGTTTCAGAACGTCGGCATGATTGCCTGCGTGGAAGGCGTGGCGGTAGCTCAGCATGATGGGCGGTAACGGAAGGTCGGACAAAAACAGGCGATGAAGCGCGCCATGAACCAGACGACACGCTTTCGCGAGACGCGTCGCGCCGCCCGGGAGGGCGGGCGCGACGGCGAGGCCGCGTATTGTACGCGAGAGTACGCGAGGGTACGCGAGGTGTCCGCGCGGCCGCGCCCTGTGACGTTCTTGCGTATGTTTGCGTTGTCAGTCGTAGGCGTCGCCGACGATCGCTTCGATCTGTGTCTTGATTTCCGGCGTGATTTTTTCCGCCACTTCCCGGGCCTTCATGTTTTCGCCGATCTGCTCGACCCGCGAAGCGCCGGTGATCACGGTGCTCACCTGCGGATTCTTCAGGATCCACGCGATGGCCAGCTGCCCAACCGTGCAGCCCAACTGCGCTGCCAGATCGGCGAGCTTTGCGACGATGGCGTTCTTGTCTGCATTGGTGAGCGACTGGCGCAGCCAGTCGTAGCCCTGCAGTTGCGCGCGGCTGTCGGCCGGCACGCCGCCGCGGTATTTGCCCGTGAGCAGACCCGAGGCGAGCGGGCTCCACGTGGTGAGCCCGAGGCCGATGTCTTCGTAGAGCCGCCGGTATTCGTCCTCCACGCGGCGCCGGTGGAACAGGTTGTACTGCGGCTGCTCCATGACCGGCTTGTGCAGGTGATGGCGTTCGGCGATCTCCCACGCCGTGCGGATCTCGTCGGCGCTCCATTCCGAGGTGCCCCAGTACAGCGCCTTGCCGCGCGTGACCATATCGCTCATGGCCCAAACCGTTTCCTCGATCGGCGTATTCGGGTCGGGCCGGTGGCAGAACGCGAGATCGACGTAATCGAGTTGCAGGCGCTTGAGCGAGCCGTCGATGGCGTTCAGCAGATACTTGCGGTTGAGCGTGTGGTACTGGTTCGGCGCTTCGTTCAAGCCCCAGAAGAATTTGGTCGAAACCACATAGCTCACGCGCGACCAGCCGAGTTCCTTGAGCGCCGTGCCCATGATCTCTTCCGACTTGCCGCCCGCGTAGGCTTCCGCGTTGTCGAAAAAGTTGACGCCGGCGTCGCGCGCCGCGGCGAGCGATTCGCGCGCGAGGTTGCGGTCGACCTGATTGCCGTACGTGACCCACGAGCCAATGGATAGTTCGCTGACCTGCAGGCCGGAGCGGCCGAGTCGCCGATAGTTCATGAACACCTCCAGAAAGGGAAGAAGCACGATATTACCGCCAGTGCGCGCAACGCGTGCCGCGCTCGATGCGCGCTGTCGCCGGGTTCATGCACAATAGCGCGGTTGGCCGCGGTGCAGCATTCTGCCGGACGGCATAGATCGTCTGGCCAGGTTGTCGGCATGCGCGAGTCGAGGTTTCATCTCGTTCACTAACCGGAGGTGCTCGATGTCGTCTCTCTCTCTCAACACCAAACTGGACGGTAAGGTTGCCGTCGTCACCGGCGCAGCCAGCGGTATCGGCAAGCAGATCGCGCTCACCTTCGCCCAGGCGGGTGCCGCGGTCGCCATCGCCGACCTGAACCAGAGCGGTGCCGACGCGGTGGCCGAGGAGATCAAGGCGGCGGGCGGCAAGGCCATCGGCGTGGCCATGGACGTCACGAACGAAGAGGCTGTGAACCAGGGCATCGACCGCGTGGCGGCCGAACTGGGCTCGGTGGACATCCTCATTTCGAATGCCGGCATCCAGATCGTGAATCCGATTGAAAACTACGCGTTTTCCGATTGGAAGAAAATGCAGGCCATTCACGTGGACGGCGCGTTCCTCACCACCAAGGCGGCCCTCAAGCACATGTACAAGGACGATCGCGGCGGCGTCGTGATCTACATGGGTTCGGTCCACTCGCACGAAGCGTCGCCGCTCAAGTCGGCCTATGTCACGGCCAAGCACGGTCTGCTCGGCCTCGCGCGCGTGCTGGCGAAAGAGGGCGCGAAGCACAATGTGCGTTCGCACGTGGTCTGCCCGGGTTTCGTGCGCACGCCGCTCGTCGACAAGCAGATTCCCGAGCAGGCGAAGGAACTCGGCATTTCCGAAGAAGAAGTGGTCAAGCGCGTGATGCTGGGCGGCACGGTGGATGGTATTTTCACGACCGTGGAAGACGTCGCGCAGACGGTGCTGTTCCTCTCCGCGTTCCCGACGGCCGCGTTCACGGGCCAGTCGTTCATCGTCAGCCACGGCTGGTTCATGCAATAAGCAGGAGGTGCGGCCATGGCGCAACGCAAGAAGGGGCAGGTGCAGTCCAGTGCGGTCGGCGAAGAGACCGCTGTGCATACCGGCGCCGCGCCGCGGCCGCATCCCGCGTGCGGCGGCGAATCCGCCCAGTGGGAAACCGTCGCGCTGACGCTGCAAGGCGGCGGCGCACTCGGTGCCTATCAGGCCGGCGTTTATGAGGGCCTCGCCGAGGCCGGCATCGCGCCCAACTGGATCGCCGGAATTTCCATCGGCGCGCTCAATACCGCGATCATTGCGGGCAATCCGCCCGAGCATCGGGTTGCGAGGCTGCACGAGTTCTGGGAAACCATCTGCAAGCCGGCCTACAGCGTGCCGCTGCCCACGTTCGTCGAGCATGCGCTCTTCAATTCGGGCGATGCGATCCGCAAGACGTTCACTGCCATGCAGGCGGCGGGCGCCGTGGTGGAAGGGCAGAAGGGCTTCTTCGTGCCGCGTTTTCCGCCGCCGCTGCCGCATGGGTCGGGGCATCCCGAAAAGGCCAGTTATTACGACACGCGGCCGCTCAAGGAAACGCTCGAGCGCCTGTGCGATTTCGATCGCATCAACTCGAAGGAAATTCGCGTTTCCGTGGGCGCCGTGAACGTCGGCACCGGCAACTTCGTTTATTTCGACAACACCACGAGCAAGCTGCGGCCCGAGCATTTCATCGCTTCGGGCGCGCTGCCGCCGGGTTTCGCGGCGGTCGAGATCGACGGCGAGTATTACTGGGACGGCGGCCTGATGTCGAACACGCCGCTCTACGAGGTGATCCAGACCACGCCGCGGCGCGACACGCTCGCGTTCCAGGTCGACCTGTGGAGCGCGCGCGGGCCCGTGCCCGACAACATCACCGACGTTCAGGGCCGTGTGAAGGACATCCAGTATTCGAGCCGCACGCGTCTCGTGACCGACATGCTGCAGCGCTCGCAGCGTTTTCGTCATGTGTTGCGCGAGGTGCTCGATCGCGTTGCGCCCGAGCATCAGCACGATACGTGGGTCGAACTGGCGAATGAATTGTCGTGCTCCAGGAAGTACAACGTGATCCATCTGATCTACCGGCAGAAGGAGTACGAAGGGCACTTCAAGGACTTCCAGTTCGGCGTCTCGACCATGCGCGAGCACTGGGCGAGCGGCCTGCAGGACATTCGCGCCACGCTCTCGCAGCCGGGCTGGCTCGACAAGCCCGACAACGACGCCGGCTTCGTCACGCACGACATCCATCGCGACGCACGCGGCGCTCACCGCACACCGGGCGAAGGCAGCGTGTGAGCGGCGTATGAACTGACAGAGGCTTGCGTCAAAACACAAACGGCGTCCGTTCGAAAGAACGGACGCCGTTTTCTTCTATCTGCCCGAAGCAGACCGGGCGCGCCGCCGCAAAGCGGCAGCACGCGCGCGATGTTGCTTACTTCAGCACTTGCGCGACCGCTTGCGCGACCACGTCGAGGTTGCGCGTGTTGAGCGCCGCCACGCAGATGCGGCCCGTGCTCACGGCATAGATGCCGAACTCTTCGCGCAGGCGATCCACTTGCGCCGCGGTGAGGCCCGAATACGAGAACATGCCGCGCTGCACGTTGATGAAGTTGAAGTCGCGGTCCACGCCCGCGGCCGTCAGGCGTTCGACGAGGCCCGTGCGCATGGCGCGGATGCGATCGCGCATTTCGCCCAGTTCGGTCTCCCACATCGCGCGCAGTTCCGGCGAGCCGAGCACGGCCGCGACCACCGAGCCGCCGTGCGTGGGCGGGTTCGAGTAGTTCGTGCGGATCACGCGCTTGAGCTGCGAAAGCACGCGTGCCGATTCTTCCTTGCTGCTCGTGATGATCGACAGCGCGCCCACGCGCTCGCCGTACAGCGAGAATGACTTCGAGAACGATGACGAAACGAACACGTTCAGGTCCGAAGCGGCGAAAAGGCGCACGGCTGCGCCGTCGGCCTCGATGTCGTCGCCGAAGCCCTGGTAGGCGATGTCGAGGAACGGCACGAGATTGCGCGCCTTCACGACTTCCACCACCTGCTTCCATTGATCGACGCTCAGGTCCACGCCGGTCGGGTTGTGGCAGCACGCGTGCAGCACGACGACCGTGCCTGCCGCATAGCTGTTCAGCGCGGCCAGCATGCCTTCGAAGTTCACGCCGTTGGTTTGCGCGTCGTAATACGGATAGGCCACCACCTCAAAACCGGCGCTCTCGAAGAGGGCGCGGTGGTTTTCCCAGCTCGGGTCGCTGATCGCGACCTTTGCGTTGGGATTCAGTCGCTTGAGGAAGTCGGCGCCGATCTTCAGCGCGCCCGTGCCGCCCAGAGCTTGCGCGGTCACCACGCGGCCCGCCGCGATCAGCGGCGAGTCGTCGCCGAGCAGCAGCTTCTGCACGGCGGCGTCGTAGGCGGCGAGGCCTTCGATCGGCAGGTAGCCGCGCGGCAGGCCGGCTTCGACGCGGGCCCTTTCCGCCTCGCGCACCGCGCGCAGCAGCGGGATCTTGCCTTCCTCGTTGGTGTAGACGCCCACGCCCAGGTTCACCTTCGAGGTGCGCGCATCGGCGTTATAGGCTTCGTTCAGACCCAGGATGGGGTCGCGAGGGGCGAGTTCGACAGCGGAAAAGAGGGACATGATGGTTCGGCAATAGTCAAGGATGGACAACCTGGTTGGCCGCTTGCGCTGGCTCTGGCGCCGCCGCGTGGCCCGCAACGCCCAGGGGCGGGGGCAGGGCGGCGCAGCCGGCCGGCCACGCAACGCGCTATTGTAACGAATCTATGCGGCGTTTTCGCCCGCTGCGCGAAGGTTGCGCGGACTTCGGCCATCCGCCGCAGGGACTTCGCCCGTGTTTTGCGGTCCCGGTTTCCCCCGGAAGCCGCGCGTCGCCGCTTTGGCTCGCGCCCTGGACCCCCCTCGGCCCGCCCTCCGGCAAGACGCTAGAATAGTCGTTTGCTCACGGCTCAGGATGTCGCCCCCATGTCCGACCATACCGTTGCCGACGCGCCCGTGCTCGACGAGTCGAAGTTCGTCCAGTACGAGGGCTCGCCGTTCCAGCTCTACCAGCCGTACCTGCCCGCCGGCGACCAGCCCACGGCCATCGAAACGCTTGTGGAGGGCGTCGGCGACGGCCTCGCGTTCCAGACCCTGCTGGGCGTGACGGGCTCCGGCAAGACTTACACGATGGCGAACACCATCGCGCGCCTGGGCCGCCCGGCCATCGTGTTCGCGCCGAACAAGACGCTCGCCGCGCAGCTCTACGCCGAGTTCCGCGAGTTCTTTCCGCGCAACGCGGTCGAGTACTTCGTCTCGTACTACGACTATTACCAGCCGGAAGCCTACGTCCCGCAGCGCGATCTCTTCATCGAGAAGGATTCGTCGATCAACGAGCACATCGAGCAGATGCGGCTTTCGGCGACCAAGAGCCTGATGGAGCGGCGCGACGTGGTGATCGTGGCCACCGTCTCGGCGATCTACGGTATCGGCAATCCGTCCGAGTATCACCAGATGATTCTCACGCTGCGCCAGGGCGACCGCCTCGGCCAGCGCGACATCATCGCGCGGCTGATCGCGATGCAGTACACGCGCAACGAGCAGGACTTCCAGCGCGGCACGTTCCGCGTGCGCGGCGACACCATCGACATCTTCCCGGCCGAGCACGCGGAGATGGCCGTGCGCGTCGAGCTCTTCGACGACGAAGTGGAGACGCTGCAGCTCTTCGATCCGCTCACGGGCCGCGTGCGGCAGAAGATTCCGCGCTTTACCGTCTATCCGTCCTCGCACTACGTCACGCCGCGCGACACCGTGCTGCGCGCCGTCGAAACCATCAAGGCCGAGCTGCGCGAGCGCCTCGAGTTTTTCTACGCCGAAGGCAAGCTCGTCGAAGCGCAGCGGCTCGAGCAGCGTACGCGCTTCGATCTCGAGATGCTGCAGGAGCTCGGCTTTTGCAAGGGCATCGAGAACTACTCGCGGCACTTCTCGGGCGCGCTGCCCGGCGAGCCGCCGCCCACGCTCGTCGATTACCTGCCGGCGGACGCCATGATGTTCCTCGACGAATCGCACGTGCTGATCGGGCAATTGAACGGCATGTACAACGGCGACCGCGCGCGCAAGGAAAATCTCGTCGATTACGGCTTCCGGCTGCCTTCGGCGCTCGACAACCGTCCGCTCAAGTTCAACGAGTTCGAGCGCAAGATGCGCCAGGTGGTGTTCGTTTCGGCCACGCCTGCCGACTACGAGAAGAAGGTGACGGGCCAGATCGCCGAGCAGGTGGTGCGGCCCACGGGGCTCGTCGATCCGGTGATCGAGGTGCGGCCTGCTTCCACGCAGGTGGACGACGTGCTCGGTGAGATCAACGAACGCGTGGCGGCCGGCGAGCGCGTGCTCGTCACCACGCTCACCAAGCGCATGGCGGAACAGTTGACCGAGTTCCTCTCCGATCACGGCGTGAAGGTGCGCTATCTGCACAGCGACATCGACACGGTGGAGCGCGTGGAGATCATCCGCGACCTGCGCCTCGGCACCTTCGACGTGCTCGTGGGGATCAACCTGCTGCGCGAGGGCCTCGACATTCCCGAGGTCTCGCTCGTGGCGATCCTCGACGCCGACAAGGAAGGTTTCCTGCGCGCGGAACGCTCGCTGATCCAGACCATCGGCCGTGCGGCGCGCAACGTGAACGGCAAGGCGATCCTGTACGGCGACCGCATTACCGACTCGATGCGTCGCGCCATCGACGAAACCGAGCGGCGCCGCGCGAGGCAGATGGCCTTCAACGAGGAGCACGGCATCGTGCCGCGCGGCGTGGTCAAGCGCATCAAGGACATCATCGACGGCGTGTACAACGTGGACGAGGCGCGCGCCGAGCTGCGCGAGGAGCAGGAGCGCGCGAAGTTCGAGGACATGTCCGAAAAGCAGATCGCGAAGGAGATCAAGCGCCTCGAGAAACAGATGATGGACTACGCGAAGAACCTCGAATTCGAGAAGGCCGCGCAGACGCGCGATCAACTGGCGACGCTGCGCCAGCGCGTGTTCGGGGCGAACGTCGGCGACCATCCGGCCTGATTGCAGCGCCGGGCGCAGGGCATGGAGCGGCGGGTGGCCTCGGGGATCGAGGGCCGCCCGTTTTGCTCCGGATGTTTTGGCGGCCCGTCAGGTCGGCCTGTTCGCCCCCGAATTCCGCCCCTCTTTACACTTCCTACATCGTGTAAGACGTCGCCCGACGTTTCAGCCTTGTTGTGCAAGACCCTGATCGCGTCGGGTTTGTCGCGCACTTTCAATTGTTACGTTTCCCTATCGGTGCTACACTCCCGGCATATTGAGAATTGTTCGCATTAACGTTTCGGCTGTTGGTGCGAGGTTCTTGTGTCTCTCAAATAAAAACCAGGAGTTTCGATGCGGATTCACTCTCTCTTGCGCGGTGCGGCGCTCGTCGCCGCCGCAGCGGCTAGCTGCGCCGCCAGCGCTGCCGAATATCCGATCGGCAAGCAGCAGATCCAGGGCGGCATGGAAATCGGCGCGGTCTATCTGCAGCCGATCACCATGGAACCCGAAGGCATGATGCGCAAGGCGTCGGATTCCGACATTCACCTCGAAGCGGACATCCACGCGGTCAAGAACAACCCGACGGGCTTCGCCGAAGGCGACTGGATGCCCTACCTGCAGGTTCACTACGAACTCACCAAGCCGGGCTCGAGCTACGTGCAGAAGGGCGACCTGATGGGCATGGTCGCCAACGACGGTCCGCACTACGGCGACAACGTCAAGCTGGCGGGTCCGGGCAAGTATCACCTGAAGCTGATCGTGGAACCGCCGATGCAGACCGGCCACATGGCGTTCGGCCGCCACGTCGACAAGGAAACCGGCGTGGGTCCGTGGTTCAAGCCGTTCACGCTCGAATACGACTTCCCGTTCGCGGGCATCGGCAAGAAGGGCGGTTACTGACGTGGCAGGTTGCGCGCAGGCGGGCAGCGTGCCGCCTGCGCGTTTTCGGGTGAAATTCGGGCAGGAACAACGGATGACTGGAATCAGGAAGATGGCGGCGCTCGTGCTGGCCGCAACGCTTGGCCTGCCGCTTGTCGCCGGCGCGGCGCACGCCGAAGATCTGCCGACGTTCAAGCTGGAAATGGCCGACGGCAAGCTCAACCCCGCACGCATCGAGGTGCCGGCGGGCAAGCGCATCAAGATCGAGGTGCGCAACACGGGCAAGGGCGCGGTGGAGTTCGAAAGCGTCCAGCTGCGCAAGGAGAAGGTGCTGGCGCCGGGGGCGGAGTCGTTCGTCGTGATCGCGCCGCTCGATCCGGGCGAGTACAAGTTCTTCGACGACTTCCATCAGCAGGCGCAGGGCGTGATTGTCGCGAAGTGATCTGCGCGAAGCGGGCGGCACGCGCAGTCGTAACGCAGGCAGCAAAGGCAGCCGGCACGGCGGCCGGTTGCAGGAGGATTGAATGGGTCAGGTGATGTTCATCGTGTGGCGGGAGAGCGTCGAGGCGCTGCTCGTCGTCGGCATTCTCTATGCGTGGCTGAAGAACGGCGACGCCGACGCGCGGCGCGGGCTGCCGTACCTGTGGGGCGGCGTGGCGCTTGGCATCCTCGCGGCGGTGGGCCTCGGCGCGGCGCTGGTGGGGTTCACCGAAGTGCTGTCCGGCGATGCACAGGACTACTTCCAGACGGCGATGGTGCTCGTCGCCTGCGTGCTGATCGTGCAGATGGTGCTGTGGATGAAGCAGCATGGACGTACGCTCAAGCGCGAAATGGAAAGCTCGCTCGAACAGACCGCGCGCGACGCCAACTGGTGGGGCATCACGGTGCTCGTCGCGCTCGCCATTGCGCGCGAGGGCAGCGAGACGGTGATCTTTCTCTATGGCCTCGGTTTCGGCCAGTCGGGCCACGTGGACGCGAGCCAGTATTTCGCCGTGCTGATCGGTCTCGCGCTCGCGTTCGTCACGTTCTACGTGCTGCAACTGGGCGGCAAGGTGTTCTCGTGGCGCCAGTTCTTCCGCGTCACCGAAATCATGCTGCTGTTTCTCGGCGCTGGCCTCTTCCAGAGCGGCGTGGACAAGCTGATCGACAAGGAAATTCTGCCCACGTTCGTCGATCAGGTCTGGAACTCGTCGGCGCTGCTCGACGATTCGAGCACCTTCGGTTCGCTCGTCGCGACGCTTACCGGTTATCGCGCGCATCCGGCGCTCATGAACCTGATCGCGTACGCGGCGTACTGGCTCGTGGCGGGATTCCTCGTGCGCCGCGCCGGCGCCCGCGCGTCGGCCGTCGGCAAAAGGAAGGCGGCATGAGTTGTGGGGCGCCCGAACCGGGTACTTTGTCCATGCGCCGCGGCTGGCTCGCGCAGGCCGGGCAGTGGATGCAGCGTCACGGCGCAGCGATCCGCGCCGTGCAGTGGGTTGTCGTCGCGGTCTACGCGTTCCTGATTCTCGTGCCCGCGGCCACGCCGCTGCCCGACGACACTGCGCATCTCTGGAACAACCTCACGCTCGCCGCGCAGTTCGTGTTCTGGGGCATCTGGTGGCCGTTCGTACTCCTTTCTATGGTCATGCTGGGCCGCGTGTGGTGCGGCGTGCTGTGTCCCGAGGGCACGCTGACCGAGTTCGCAAGCCGCTTCGGGCGCGGCGGCGCGATTCCGCGCTGGATGCGTTGGGGCGGTTGGCCCTTCGTCGCGTTCGGGCTCACCACCATTTACGGCCAGATGGTGAGCGTCTATCAGTATCCGAAGGCGGTGCTGCTGGTGCTGGGCGGATCGACGCTCGGCGCGATGGTGATCGGTTTTCTCTACGGACGCGAGAAGCGCGTCTGGTGCCGTTATCTGTGCCCCGTCAACGGGGTTTTTTCGCTACTGGCGCGTCTCGCGCCGTTTCGCTACAAGGTCGACGAAGAGGCCTGGCGCCGCTCCTACACGGCAGGCGAGCATGGCGGGCACCGCGTCATTCCGGTCAACTGCGCGCCGCTCGTGCCGCTGCGCAACATGAAGGGTGCGGCCGCGTGCCATATGTGCGGACGCTGCGCGGGCCACCGCGACGCCATCGACCTCACCTGGCGTTCTCCCGCCGAAGAGGTGGTCGACCTGGGCGAGCGCCAGGCGAGCGGCTGGGACACGGCACTGATTCTTTACGGCCTGCTCGGTATCGCCATCGGCGCGTTCCACTGGACCGCCTCGCCGTGGTTCATCGATCTCAAGCAATTCGTCGCGGGCTGGCTCATCGACCGTGACATCACCTGGCCGCTGGAGACGAACGCACCCTGGTTCCTGCTCACGCATTATCCTGAGCAGAACGATGTGTTTTCGTGGCTCGACGGCACGATGATCGTCGGTTATATCGTCACGACCGGGCTAGTGTATGGCACGGCGCTGTTTGCGCTGCTCGCCGGCGCAAGCGCGGTGTTCGGCCGCTTCGATCTGCGCCGCCTGCATCACTTCGCGCAGGCGCTGATCCCGCTCGCGGGCGCGGGCGTATTCCTCGGACTTTCCGCCACCACGCTCTCCCTGCTGCGCGCGGAGCACATGCCGATCGACTGGGCATCGGACGTGCGACTTGCGATTCTCGGCATATTCAATATGTGGAGTGGCTGGCTTGCGTGGCGGGTAACCGGCCGCTACAGTCAGTCGCTCGGGCAACGCGTTCTGGCGACGACGGCATTCGCCGCCGCGCTTGCCGTGGTCGACAGCGCGTGGTGGCTCATGTTCTGGGGCTGGGCGCACTGACCGGCCGTTCAACCGATCGGAGAGCGAACCATGCGCACCAGGGCGGCACTGACTGACGAAGACATCGTGAAAATGGGCGACGCGGCCATCGCGCACGCGCGTGCCAACGAATGGAACGTGACGATTGCGATCGTCGACGAGGGCGCTCATCTGCTGTGGCTGCGCCGCCTCGACGGCGCGGCGCCCGTGTCGGCCGAAATCGCGGCTGCCAAGGCGCGCACGGCGGCGCTCGGGCGCCGCGAGAGCAAGGTGTACGAAGAAGTGATCCGCCAGGGGCGCACCGCGTTCCTGAGCGCGCCGCTGCCCGCCATGCTGGAGGGCGGGGTGCCCGTCATCGTGAACGGCGACGTGATCGGCGCGATTGGCGTATCGGGCGTGAAATCCGATCAGGACGCCGCCATCGCGCGCGCGGGCATTGCGGCACTTGGCGTCGAGCAGGGTTGAGACGGCGCTGCGTCCTGACGGGACGGGCATAACAGACGTAGCAGACATAACAGCGAGAGGTAAGCGCGAACGCAGCAGCGTCGCAAAGACCATCGCAAAAACCATCGCAAAGACAAAGGCCGCGGACTTGCCGCGGCCTCTTGCCATGGACGGCACCCTCGCTTGAGGGCATGCCGTCCGTTTTCATGGTGAGAACAAAAAAATGGCGTGGCTGGCTGCGACGGCTGGCGTGAAGAATGTCTGCACGAAGGGGTCTAGATCTCGCGTGCAAGCCGTCGTGACTGGCTAGTGCCCAACGCCTCTCGATAGGAGGCGGTCCCCACAATACCCGGTACGAACTACTTGGTGAGGATCAGCTTGCCGAGCCGCGTGGCCCGCAACTGATACGTCTCGCCGTTATGCATGATGCTCACGTGGCTGCGGCCTTGCAGCAGCGCGGTGCTGTCGAGCGTGCGCTCGTTGGCGGGCGCGCCGCCGGCTCCGGCATTGGCCCCGTCCTGAGCTGGCGCACCCTTGCGCGGTTGAGCCGGCGCGGCTGGCTTGGCCGCGTGCGTCGATGCCGCGCGCGGAGCGGTTAGCGCCGGGCCGCCGGAGCGGCGCAGGCTGAGTGTAGATGAGCGGTTGAAGTCGGTCATTGCGTGACGTCTTTCTCGATACGATGGAATGATTCTAAATGATAATCGTTCCTATTTTCAACTGCGATAAATTCATCGGATTCGTGCGGCGATAGTCTGAGGGAAGGGGCGTATGCAGCGCTCATCGAGCGCTGCATACGCAGCAGATCAGTGCCGCGCCTCGGGGTCGCCGAGGCCGAGCACGTACTGGCGGATCAGCCGCACGGTGTCGATGTCCGACTCGCGATAGGCCGACTTCACGATCTCCGAGGTCTGGCGATCGTCTTCGGTCTCGGCGGTGGGGAGCGTGGTGCGGTAGTCGAAGCGCAGGAACAGCTGCTCCTCTTCGGGCTCTTCGATGCTCATGGTGAGCGAGCCGCCCACGTAGGTTTCGGTCGCGAGGATGTCGTAGCGCACGCTTTCCCGCAACGTGAGCGTGACACGGTCGCGCACCGTGGCTTGCCCATAGTGCAGCTCGCGTTCGAGCGTATTGCCCTCGCGCGCGAGAATCGTGCAGCTGTCGAGGCCGAGCACGAAGAGCTGCGGCTGCTCGGCGCGCAGCACGAGGCCTTCCCAGAGCTGGTCGCGCGTTAGCGGCTGGACGAGCGGATTCGACGGGTCGTTGATCTGGATGAGGTGTTCGAAATTCAAGGTCGATGGCTTCCTGTAGCTATGTCCGCCGCCGCTCACACGGCCACGAGACCCGAGCGTATCGTGATCGTGTTCGTGAGCACCTTGTGAACCGGGCACGCATTCGCGATCTGCAACAGCCGCTCGCGCTGCTCGTCGCTCAGCGCGCCTTCCAGCGCGATCTGGCGGTCGATGGTCGTGCCTTCGCTGCCCGTTTCCAGCGAGAGCTTCACGCGCACGCCGTCGAGCGGCCATTCCTTGCGCTGCGCATACATCTTCAGCGTGATCGACGTGCAGGCGCCGAGGCTCGACAGCAGCAGCGAAAACGGCGACGGGCCGCGGTCGCCGCCGCCGAGCGAGGCGGGTTCGTCGGCGATCCACGTGTGGGTGCCGTCGTCGAATTGAACCTGATAGTTGGTCGAGCCGATGTGGGCAGTGACGATGGTTTCGGCCATGCGCTCCTCGCGGACGGTGCGGACAAGGGGGATAAGGACGGGACGCGCGCGGCGCGCCCCTCGAAATCCTATTGTGACCGAAAGCGGACGAAGCTGCGGAAAGTTGCCTGAGGCCTGCGTTTTCCGCGGGTTTTCCGGTTCTCCGTCGTGCGTTCGATGCATTCAGTGCGTGATGCGGCCCATGCGTCCGGCCTGGTAGTCGAGCACCGCCTCGCGGATCTCGGCCTCGGTGTTCATCACGAACGGGCCGTAGCGCACCACCGGTTCCTTGAGCGGCACGCCGCCGATCAGCAGCACCTCGAGCGGTTCGGTCGCATCGTCGGGCGCGGCGAGCACCACCGAATCGCCGTTGCCGGCAAAGGCCACCATCTGCTGCGCCGCAATACGCTCGCCGCCGGGCCCGTAGCTGCCGGTGCCGGCGAGGCCGTAGGCGAACACGTTCCATTCGCGCGGCACGGGTTGTTCGACACGGCCGCCGGGCGCAATCGTGAAGTGCTGATAGAGGATCGGGGTGCGCGTCTCGATCGCGGCCTTCACGCCCAGCGCCTCGCCCGCGATCACCTTCACCGACACCTTGCCGTCCGCCGAACGGCCCACCGGAATGCGCGCGCGGGAGATCTCCTGATAGCGCGGCGCGATCATCTTGTCGCGCGCGGGCAGGTTCACCCACAACTGCAGGCCATGCACGCGGCCGCCGCTGCGCACGAATTCGGGGTCGGGCATTTCGCTGTGGACGACGCCCGCGCCGGCGGTCATCCATTGCACGTCGCCGGGACCGAGCGTGCCCGAATGGCCCGCCGAATCCTTATGGCCAAAGCGGCCCTCGAGCGCATACGTGACCGTTTCGAAGCCGCGATGCGGATGGTCGGGCGCGCCCTTGGCCGTGCCCGGCGCATAGTCGACGGGCCCCATTTCGTCGAGCAGGAGGAACGGATCGAAGTCCATCAGTTGCCGGGTGGGGAACGGTCGATGGACGATGAATCCAGCGCCCTCGGTGGTGCGAACCGCGGGGAAGACGCGTTCGATCGTGCGGGTGGTCGTCATGGATATCACCTCGAAAAAATGGGAATTACGCGATATGTGAAACAAAACGCTATTATAGGTAGCCAATTGGGCCTGTTTTAGGGCCTTGACGCAATGGATTGTCCCATCGCTGGAACGACGACATGAAGATCGACTCGCATAACCTGAACGACCTGATGTACTTCTCGCAGGTGGTCGAGCACGGCGGCTTTTCCGCGGCCGAACGCGTGCTGGGTATTTCGAAGTCGCGTCTGTCGCGCCGGGTGAGCGAGCTCGAGGCGTCGCTCGGCGTGCGTCTTTTGCAGCGCTCCACGCGCAAGCTCGCGCTCACCGAAGCGGGCGAGCTCTTCTACCAGCATTGCCGCGCCATGCTCTCCGAAGCGCAGGCGGCGGTCAACGTCGTGCAGTCGCTGCGCTCGTCGCCGCGCGGCACGGTACGCGTGAGCGTGCCGGTCACGCTCTCGCAGACCATCTTTTCGCAGATCATGCCGGAGTTCATGCATCGCTATCCGGAAGTGCGCGTGGTGATGCGCGTGACGAACCGCGTGATCGATCTGTTCGAAGATTCCGTCGATATCGCGTTGCGCGTGCGCTCCGAGCCGCCGCAGAACGCGAACATCGTGGTGCGCCCGCTCTGGCGCACCGAGCAGATGCTGGTGGGCGCGCCCAGCCTGCTCGCGCAGAATGCGCCGCCGCTCACGCCCGACGACCTCGAACGTTTCGAAACACTCGACACGCCCACGAGCGATGGCCGCCACGTGTTCCATCTGATCGCGCCGGACGGCACGCGCCATTCGCACGAGCACGAACCGCGCCTCATTACGGCGGACCTCACGACGATCCGCGAGGCCGCGCTTGCGGGCCTCGGCATCGCGGCGATGCCGGAGATGATGTACGGCGCCGCGCTGCGCACGGGCAAGCTCTCGCCCGTGATGCCGGGCTGGACGCTGCCGGTGCCGCAGCTCTATGCGGTGTTTCTGTCGCGCCAGGGGATGGTGCCCGCGGTGCGGGCGTTCGTCGACTACCTCGTCGAAGTGCTCGATGCGGACAAACATCTGCAACAGGAGTGTCCGCTGCGCAGCGACATCGCACCGCTGCTGGAGCGCCATCGCGAAGCGCAGAGCGAAGCGGCCCCTGTGCACACGGCAGTGCGCCCCAGGCCGGGCCGCAACATCGAAACGGCATGAGACCATCGAGCCCTGGTGATGTAAGCAGCGACATGCCTATGTCTTTTCGCATTTAAGCGTCGTCGGCAATCGTTACTTTCAATGGGCGAAGTCTTGAATGCGCAAGGCGAGAGGAATATATTGAAATCCCTCTCGCCAAGACCGGTCTTGAGCGGGAATTGATGGCCGCTATCATAGTGGGCCTTCAGGGCTGAAAGCGCTGTCCGTGTTGCCCACGGCATGTCGCATGTGCCGGCACGCACTGGCCGACGGTGAGTGTCGATACCGCCCGAATGCGCCGCGTGCGCACGAAAAAAGGCCTTCATCTGACGATGAAGGCCTTTTACTTTGCCGAGCAGGAAAGGCGCAGGCAGCGCCCCCGCATCAACGATGCGCGGGATCCGTGACGAAGCCGAGCTTCGTGAGGCCGCCGCTTTGCGCAGCAGACATCACCTGCGCCACTTTCTCGTAGGCGACCTTGCGGTCCGCGTTCAGGTGCAACTCCGGTTGCGGCTCGGTTTGCGCGGCGGCCGCGATCTTCGCCTGCAGCGTCTTGTCGTCCACGGCGGTGCCGTCCCACAGCACCGTGCCGTCCGCTTCGATGGAAACATTGATCTGCGCGGGTTTCGTGTCTTCCTTCTGGCTGCTCGCGTGCGGCAGATCGATCTTCACGGCGTGACGGATCACTGGAATCGTCACCATGAAAACGATCAGGAGAACCAACATGACGTCGACGAGCGGCGTCATGTTGATTTCGTTCATCAGGCCATCGTCTTCGTCACTGACAAAAGGGCTCATCGCCATGGTGCGTCTCCGTCTCAGTGCGTGCGCGTGGCGACGCGCAGATTGCCTTTGGTGGACGAAAGGCGCGCGCCCGTGACAAAGAACGCGTGCAGACCGTGTGCGAAGCGGTTGAGCTTCGTGACGACCGCCTTGTTGGCGCGCGTGAGCGCGTTATAGGCGAGCACGGCCGGAATCGCGACGAAGAGGCCGAACGCGGTCATGATGAGCGCTTCGCCCACCGGGCCCGCAACGGCGTCGATCGACGTCTGTCCCGTTGCGCCGATCGTGAGCAGTGCGTGATAGATGCCCCACACGGTGCCGAAGAGCCCCACGAACGGCGCCGTGCTGCCGATCGACGCGAGGATGGCGAGGCCGCTTTGCATCTTCGCGATCGATTCGTCCATCGCGTCCTTGAGGCAGCGCGTGACCCAGTCCGAGACGTCCATGCGGTCGTGCAGGTGCGGCTGCGTCTGGTGATGGTGCTCCGCCGCTTCCTGGCCCGAGAGGGCGAGTGCGAGGAACGGGTTGTCGTCGCGGGTGCCGCTGCCGAGCTTCTTCACGCCTTCGTCGAAATCGTCCGAATGCCAGAACGACTGTTCGGCATTTTTCGTGAGACGCTTCAGGCGCACGACGTTCCAGCCCTTCACGATGATCACGCACCACGACAGCACCGACATGACCAGCAACGCGAGCGCGATGCCGCGCGTCACGAAATCCCCTTGCGCCCAGACGTGGGCGATACCGTAGTTCTGCATTCTCGATTCCTCGTTATTCAATTCATGAAAGCGGTGTGGCTTCGGCCGCGCTAGTCGTGCAGGCTGAAGTCGAATGGCTGCGTATAGGCCGCGCGCACGGGCTGGCCGTTTTCCGTGTACGGCTTGCACGCGCTGTCACGCATGGCGGCGAGCGCGGCGTCGTCGAGGCGGCTGTAGCCGCTGCTCTTCTTCAGTTCGACGTTTTCGATCTTGCCCGTGAGGCCCACCACGAAGCGCACGTAGGCCACGCCGGTCTCGCCGCGGCGCTTCGAGAGCGTCGGGTAATCGGGGCTCACGATGTTGCAGTCGAGGTGCGAGACGTTCTTCGGCGCGTCGATGGCCATGGTCGGCTTGCCCGGCGCGGGGGCGGCCGCCGCTGCGGGCGCCGGGGCCGGTGCGGCGGGCGCGGGCGCCGGGTCAGCGGGAGCGGGCGCTTCTACCGCGTGCTGCGAGGGGGCCTCGGCGACGGGCAGCGGCGTGGGCCTCGGCTTGGGCTGGACCTTGGGTTTTTCGCGCGTCACGTGCGGCACCGGTTTGGGCGGAGGCGGCGTGGGCGTGGACTGGAGTGCGGCAGGCGCGGCGACCGGATCGGGCTGGATCAGCTCGGCCGTGATCGTGCGCGACTGGAGGGCGACGGGCGTGGCCGCGTCGCGGTTCGCAAGGACGTAGGCGATGAGTGCCGCATGCGCGGCCAGCACGAGGGCCGTCGCGGTGAGGATACGGCGGTTCGCGCGAAAGGGGGAACCCGGCAACGTGCCGGCTGTGGTATGGATAGCCTGCATGTTAGCGTGGGAGCCGGACAAAAGACGGTGCGCCGGCAAGCCGGCGCACCGTGTCGGACAAATTCATTTGCGAAATATCAACAGCGAAATGCACAGCGTAGTCACGAATCCGATCAGCAATTCCATTCCGGCCTCCTGAGAGAGGGGAACGAGCGGTAGCTGGCTGGTCGTGAAACTGGCTTGCTGTCGGCGCGAACGTGGCGCGCGATGCCGGCGGCGTGGCCGGCTGCGCGCCGCGGGGTTCAGGCGGCCTTGCGCTCGTAGAACATGAGAGGTTGCACAGCAGGCACCGCGACCGGGTGCGCGTGCGTCACGCCGCAGCGGGTCGCGCAGACGCCGCTTTGCGCCATGACATCGCGCACGGACTCTTCGCACTTGCCGCAGCAGGTGGCGACGCCGAGTTCGAACTGGAGTTCGTCGAAGGAGTCCATGCCTTCCGCGATCGAGGCACGGATCGTCCGGTCGGAAACGGACTTGCACACGCAGACAATCATGATGAAGCGCGATAGAAAGAGTTAATGCGAATTATTATCATTATGTTTGATGCGTTTGGCAAGCGTCTTGACGGAAAATTTGTAACAAAACCGGACCCTTAGCAGGGATTTTGCTCTGGGTCAGAACGGCGCCTGAAAGGGCGCGGAGGGGGAAATCGGGGGCGGAATGGCCGAAAGCCCGCGGGGCAAGGCGGGTGGCCTGGGACAGCTAAAAGGGTAGAAACGAGGGGGCGACGTTC
The DNA here is from genome assembly GCF_905220215.1 of Paraburkholderia sp. J12. Taxonomy (NCBI): domain Bacteria; kingdom Pseudomonadati; phylum Pseudomonadota; class Betaproteobacteria; order Burkholderiales; family Burkholderiaceae; genus Paraburkholderia; species Paraburkholderia sp. J12. Next base: position 789,403 of record NZ_CAJMZC010000001.1, on the reverse strand, counting down.
AGGCGGCCGACTTTTCCGGCTTGTCCAGTTCGAGCGTGCGGCGCGAGGGGATTTGCACGGTTTCGACCTCGGCATCGATGCCGAGCAGCGCCGCGGCGAGCAGGCGCAGGTGGGCGCCGTCGCTCGTCGAGCAGAGGCGGGTGGGGGCCGGCTCGGCGGCGCCTTCCGCCGCCTGGGCGAGCAGGCCGTGCTGGGCCAGCACGCGTTCGAGCTGGCGCGCGATGGCGACGCTGGTGTCGATCAGCGTCATGCGTTCGCCGACGATCGAGCGGATCGCCGTATCGAGAAACGGGTAGTGCGTGCAGCCGAGCACGAGCGTATCGGCGCCGGCGTCGAGCATGGGTTGCAGATAGCCGCGCAGCAGCGCGAGCAGCTCGGGCGAGCCCACGTCGCAGCGCTCCACCGCCTCCACGAGCCCGTGGCCGGGCTGGCTGAGCACGCGCAGGTCGCCTGCATGGCGCTCCACCAGGGCCTGGAAGCGTGCGCTGCGCAGCGTGACCTGGGTGGCGAGCACGCCCGCCACGCGCGAAACCGATTGCAGTGCGGCAGGTTTCACGCCCGGCTCCACGCCCACGAGCGGAATCGGCAACTGCCCGCGCACGAGCTCGATGGACTGCGCCGTGGCCGTATTGCAGGCCACGACCAGCGCCTTGGCCCCCTGGCGCACGAGCCATTCGCCGATTGCCAGCGTGCGGTCGGCGATGAAATCGTCGTCGCGCTGGCCATAAGGCGCATAGCGCGAGTCGGCGACATAGACTATCGGCTCGGCGGGCAGCAGCGCGCGCACGGCGCGCAGCACCGAGAGGCCGCCAAGGCCGGAGTCGAAGATGCCGACGGGCGCGGAGCAGGCGTTGGGCGTGTCGTTCACGACGAGTCGTTCAGGGGATCTGGGGCAGCATGAAAAAAGCGCATTCGCCGCCGGGACGAATGCGCCGCACGGAGCCGGACGGCGATCAGGATTCTACCGAACCCATCGCCGACTGCTGGTAGTTCTGGATGCCGACCTTGTCGATGAGGTCGATCTGCGTTTCGAGCCAGTCGATGTGCTCTTCGGTGTCGTCGAGAATCTTCGTGAAGATTTCGCGCGAAATGAAGTCGCGCACCGACTCGCAGTAGGCAATGGCTTCCTTGCAGGTGGACTGGGAAATCTGCTCGAGCTTCAGGTCGCATTCGAGGATTTCCTTGGTCTCTTCGCCGATCAGGAGCTTGTGCAGGTCTTGAAGGTTGGGCAGGCCGTCGAGCATGAAGATGCGTTCGATGAGCCAGTCGGCATGCTTCATTTCGCCGATCGATTCGTCGTATTCGTGCTTGCCGAGCTTTTCGAGTCCCCAGTGCCTGTACATGCGCGCATGGAGAAAATATTGATTAATCGCGGTGAGCTCGTTTTTGAGCTGCGCATTCAGATATTCGATGACCTTCTTGTCGCCTTGCATAATTTTTCCTTACCTGGTGGGGCGTTTTGGGTTCTGGTACTGAACAATAAACGCTGTGCCCGCAATTGCCAAGACCGAATCCCGATTCTATTCAGACCTTTGCAGCGGGCTAAGAATTAATCTCAGTCTCTTTCGCGTTAATCGGTTAAACGGCAAAAAAAACCGGGGCCGAGGCCCCGGTTTTGTGCATCGGTGCGAACCGATTGCCTGGTATCACGCCGTTGCGACCGGGATCTTGCCGATCTTCGCCTGCCATTCGGCGGGACCGGTCTTGTGGACCGAGGTGCCCGACGAATCGACGGCCACCGTCACCGGCATGTCCTGCACGTCGAACTCGTAGATGGCTTCCATGCCGAGGTCTTCGAAGGCGAGCACCTTCGAGCCGCGGATCGCCTTCGAAACGAGGTAGGCGGCGCCGCCCACGGCCATGAGGTAAGCGGCCTTGTGCTTCTTGATCGACTCGATGGCGACGGGGCCGCGCTCGGCCTTGCCGACCATCGAGATGAGGCCGGTTTGCGCGAGCATCGTTTCCGTGAACTTGTCCATGCGCGTGGCGGTGGTGGGGCCGGCCGGGCCGACCACTTCGTCGCGCACCGGATCGACCGGGCCGACGTAATAGATCACGCGGTTCTTGAAGTCCACGGGCAGCGTCTCGCCCTTCGCGAGCATGTCGGCGATGCGCTTGTGCGCGGCGTCGCGGCCCGTGAGCATCTTGCCCGAGAGCAGGAGTGTCTGGCCCGGCTTCCACGAAGCGACTTCTTCCGGCGTGAGCGTGTTCAGATCCACGCGCTTGCTGGTTTCCGTATTCGGTTCCCAGTTGACCTTGGGCCAGGCGTCGAGCGAGGGCGCCTCGAGCCGTGCCGGCCCCGAGCCGTCCAGCACGAAGTGCGCGTGGCGCGTGGCGGCGCAGTTGGGGATCATCGCGACGGGCTTCGAAGCCGCGTGCGTGGGGGCGGCCATGATCTTCACGTCGAGCACGGTGGCGAGACCGCCCAGACCCTGCGCGCCGATGCCGAGCGCGTTGACCTTCTCGTGCAGCTCGACGCGCAGCTCTTCGACCCAGTCCTTCGGGCCGCGCTGGATGATGTCCTGGATGTCGATGGATTCCATCAGCGATTCCTTGGCCATCAGCATCGCCTTTTCAGCGGTGCCGCCGATGCCGATGCCGAGCATGCCCGGCGGGCACCAGCCCGCGCCCATCGTCGGCACGGTCTTGAGCACCCAGTCCACGATCGAGTCGGACGGGTTGAGCATCACGAACTTCGACTTGTTTTCCGAGCCGCCGCCCTTGGCCGCGACCTGAACGTCCACCTTGTCGCCCGGCACGATCTCGTAGTGGATCACGGCCGGCGTGTTGTCCTTCGTGTTCTTGCGGCCGCCTTCGGGCGGGCTCACGATCGAGGCGCGCAGCACGTTGTCCGGGTTCAGATAACCGCGTCGCACGCCTTCGTTGATCATGTCGGTGACGCCCATCGTCGCGCCGTCCCAGCGCACGTCCATGCCGACCTTCACGAAGATCGTGACGATGCCCGTGTCCTGGCAGATGGGACGGCGGCCCTCGGCGCACATGCGGCTGTTCGTGAGGATCTGCGCGATCGCGTCCTTCGCGGCCGGGCTCTCTTCGAGCTCGTACGCGCGGCCGAGCGCTTCGATGTAATCCTGCGGATGGTAGTAGCTGATGTGCTGCAGCGAATCCGCAATGCTCTGGATCAGGTCTTCCTGTTTGATGACGGTCATGGCTAGGCTTCAGTGGGGACTGGGTGTTTTGAATCGGTATCGGGTGTCGTGCCGGCGCGGTCGATTGGGCGTCATTCCGGCGCGATGGCATCCGCTCGCACCGGATGGCGCGCGGCGAGATCCTGGTAGTGCTCGGGGTGCGTGTGCGTGGTGAGGCGGTCGATCCACGCCATGATGAGCGCGGAAACGAGGAACGCCGCGTGAATGATCACCTGCCACATCACGGTGTGCTCGGAGACCGCATCGGGATTGATGAAGGTCTTCAGCAGATGAATCGACGAAATGCTGATGAGCGCCATGGCGAGCTTCACCTTCAGCACGCCGGCGTTCACGTGATCGAGCCATTCGGGCTCGTCCGGGTGGCCTTCGAGACCCATGCGCGAGACGAAGGTCTCGTAGCCGCCCACGATCACCATGATGAGCAGGTTCGAGATCATCACCACGTCGATCAGGCCGAGCACGGCGAGCATGATGCTGGTCTCGTCGAGCGACATCGCGTGCGTGACGAGGTGCCAGACTTCCTTCAGGAACAGCACGCAGTAGACCGTCTGCGCGACGATCAGGCCGAGGTAGAGTGGCACCTGGAGCCAGCGGCTCATGAAGATGACGCGCGGCAGCAGGCGCGTGCGGCGCGGGAGCGGCGAGGGACGTGCAGCGGTCATGGGCGTTTCGCGTGGGGATTGATCGGGCCGGGCCGCCGGACTGCGCTGTCCGCCTGCGGCGGCGCCTTGCGACGCCACCGGCGGATGCGCGCCGCATGGGGCCGGGCGCGCGCTATTGTACAGCGTCGGCATGGCGGCTCGCCGCCAGACGGGTAGCGCCGGCAGCGCGGACCGCGCGTGCGGCGCAGGCCCCGGGGCGGGAGGGGATCCGGCTGCGAACCCGGCTGCGGCCTCGAAGCCGGTGCCGGGCGGCGCGGTTGCCGGGGCCGGAACCTCAGGAGGCGACGGGCGGCAGGCGCTTCGTCTTGACGCTCGCGAGTGCGATGCCGGTGATCACGCAGGCGAGCGCGACGCCGTGCGCGGGCGTGGGCCGCTCGCCGAGAAAGGCGATCCCGTAGAGGGCGGCGGCCACCGGCAGGACAGCCGTGAACACGCCTGCGACGCTGCCCGGCACGTGCCGGATGCCCTTCATCCAGAGCCAGAACGAAAAAATGCTGGCGGAAAGCCCGTACCAGAGCGAGAGCCCCCAGATGCCGGCGGGTACGGCCGAATAATCGAACGACAGTGCGTAAGGCAGGCCAACGGGCAGCATCAGCAGCAGGCCGAACAGATGCGTGTACGCACAGATGTCGAGGGGTTCGAGCGTTTGCGTGAGGCGGCGCGAGAGGATTACGTAGAGCGATTCGCAGCACACGGCGCCCAGCACCATCAGATTGCCGGCAAGCGACTGCGGCGAGCCGCCTTCGTCGGCGTGTGCCAGATTGACGACGGCGATGCCCGCAATGGCGAGCACGATCGAGGCGAGCGAGCGGCCGTCGGGGCGCTCGCGCAGGAAGAGCCACGAGAAGAGCGCGACCACGGCCGGGATCGTACTGGTGATGACGCCGGCCGCGACGGCGCTCGTGCGATGCACGCCGCCGAGCATGAGCAGCGTAAACCCGAAGGTGCCGAACAAGGCCTGCAAAAACAGATTGATCCACTCGCCGCGCTTCACGCGCCGCATCTTCGCCACGCGCAACAGCGGGCCGAGCACCGCGAGGGCGATCACGAAACGCAGCAGGGCGAAGAGCGGAACGGGAACGAAAGCGACAATCGACTTGCCGATGCCGACATTGCTGCCGACGAGCAGCATCGCGGCGACGAGGAAGAGAGAATAGCGGTTCAAGCTGGAATCCGGGCACACAGTTCAGTTAGCATTCTAAATGCCTGCTTACTTTGGCGTCACAGACTTATCGGGCGAGGGTGCCGGTTTATGTGCCGAAGTGAGGTACCGAAGTTATGTACCGAAGTTATGTACCGAAGTTATGTACCGAAGTTATGTACCGAAGTTATGTACGTAAGTGGCCGGTAAGTTGCTACGCTTAATCTAGGCGCAATGGACGGAGCGGTCACGTCGCCTGTCCGTGTATGCTGCGTTGCCGCATCGTCGCGCGCAAGCCGGTGCGGGCAGCAGGAACAACAGCGCCGCCGCCCTGCCGGGCCCATATGGGCACGCGGCCGGGCGACGCGGCATGGAGACGGTGCGCGGTCCGCGACTGAAGCGCGGCGCGCGCCCACACGTTTTACGTTTCATCTTCACCAAGGGGTTGTCGATGTCTGCGATTGAATCGGTTCTTCAGGAGCGCCGCGTTTTCGCGCCTTCCGCACAAGCCGTGGCGAACGCCACCGTGTCCGGCATGGATGCCTACAAGGCGCTCGTCGCCGAGGCCGAGCGCGATTACGAAGGCTTCTGGGCGCGCCTCGCGCGCGAAACCCTGACGTGGCACAAGCCGTTCACGAAGGTGCTGGACGAATCGAAGGCGCCGTTCTACACATGGTTCGAAGACGGCGAACTCAACGCCTCGTACAACAGCCTCGACCGTCACGTCGAAGCCGGCAACGGCGAGCGCGTGGCCGTGATCTTCGAAGCCGACGACGGCACCGTCTCCAACGTCACCTATAAGGACCTGCTCGCACGCGTCTCGCGATTCGCCAACGCGCTCACGAAGCGCGGCGTGAAGAAGGGCGACCGCGTGGTGATCTATATGCCCATGTCGGTCGAAGGCATCGTCGCCATGCAGGCCTGCGCGCGTATCGGCGCGACGCACTCGGTGGTGTTCGGCGGGTTCTCGTCGAAGTCGCTCAACGAACGCATGGTGGACGTGGGCGCTGTTGCGCTCATCACGGCCGACGAGCAGATGCGCGGCGGCAAGGCGCTGCCGCTCAAGAACATCGCCGACGAAGCGATCGCGATGGGCGGCTGCGAAGCCGTGAAGAGCGTGATCGTCTACCGGCGCACCGGCGGCAAGGTCGCGTGGCACGAAGGCCGCGACTACTGGATGCACGAACTGGCCGACGCCGAGAGCGAGACCTGCCCGCCGGTGCCGGTGGGCGCCGAGCATCCGCTCTTCATCCTCTACACGTCCGGCTCCACGGGCAAGCCGAAGGGCGTGCAGCACAGCACCGGCGGCTACCTGCTGTGGGCCGCGCAGACCATGAAGTGGACCTTCGACTACAAGCCCGCCGACGTGTTCTGGTGCACGGCGGATATCGGCTGGATCACGGGCCACAGCTATATCGCCTATGGCCCGCTCTCGATCGGCGCGACCCAGGTGGTGTTCGAGGGCGTGCCGACCTACCCGAACGCGGGCCGCTTCTGGGACATGATCGCCAAGCACAAGGTCACGCTGTTCTACACGGCGCCCACGGCCATCCGCTCGCTCATCAAGGTCTCGGAAGCCGATGCGAAGGTGCATCCGAAGAGCTACGACCTGTCTTCGCTGCGCATACTCGGCACGGTGGGCGAGCCGATCAACCCCGAAGCCTGGGTCTGGTACTACGAGAACGTGGGCGGCTCGCGCTGCCCGATCGTCGATACCTGGTGGCAGACCGAAACCGGCGGCCACATGATCACGCCGCTGCCGGGCGCGACGCCGCTCGTGCCGGGTTCGTGCACGCTGCCGCTGCCGGGCATCATGGCCGCGATCGTGGATGAAACCGGCCAGGACGTGCCGAACGGGCAGGGCGGCATTCTGGTGGTGAAGCGCCCGTGGCCCTCGATGATCCGCAACGTCTGGGGCCAGCCCGAGCGCTACAAGTCGGGCTACTTCCCCGAGGAACTGGGCGGCAAGCTGTATCTGGCCGGCGACGGCAGCGTGCGCGACAAGGAGACGGGTTACTTCACGATCATGGGCCGTATCGACGACGTGCTGAACGTCTCGGGCCACCGCCTCGGCACGATGGAGATCGAGTCGGCGCTCGTGGCGAACCCGCTCGTCGCGGAAGCGGCCGTGGTGGGCCGCCCCGACGACACGACGGGCGAAGCCGTGGTCGCGTTCGTCGTGCTCAAGAGCACGCGCCCGCAAGGCGAAGATGCCGTGAAGCTCGCCAACGAACTGCGCGCGTGGGTGGGCAAGGAGATCGGGCCGATTGCCAAGCCGCGCGACATCCGCTTCGGCGAGAACCTGCCGAAGACGCGCTCGGGCAAGATCATGCGGCGTTTGCTGCGCTCGCTCGCCAAGGGCGAGGCGATCACCCAGGACGTCTCCACGCTCGAAAACCCGGCGATTCTCGATCAGCTAGGCGAGTCGCTGTAATGTCCAGACCCGGCAGCGGCCGGTTTTCGAGTCAGGACGCATGACGCGGTGGCCTTCGTGGCGCCGCGTCATGGAAGTGCTCCAACTACCTGCTAGCTCTTCCCCGCGGTTCTTCCCAATTGCCGGCCCTGCGTGTTTTTGCTACATAGGCGCATGGCCGCGCCACACCCTACACCCCAGCACAACGTCAATCCCTTGCCTGAGCCGCCGCCGGTCAGCGAGGCGATGGCGCTCGCGCATCGGCGCTATTGGCGCTTCAACATGGCGCTGATCGCGGTGCTCATGACGATCGGCTTCATGGTTTCGTTCGTCGTGCCGCTCTTTGCGCGCCCACTCGCGAACGTGCGCTTCGCGGGCTTCTCGCTGCCGTTCTACGTCGGCGCGCAGGGTGCGATTCTGGTGTACGTGCTGCTGGTTGCCGTCTATATCCTGCTGATGCAGCGCGCCGACCGCGAACTGCAGGCTGCGCTCGAAGCCGACCTCGCGATCCGCGAAGCCAGCAAGGCGCAGCAACGATGAGGCTGGCGCATCGGTTGATCCGCTCGTATGCGCTCTACACGCTCGGCTTTCTCGCCTTCGTGTACGTGATGTGGCGCATCGAACTCGTCACCGGCCCCGGCATGTGGATCGGCTATGTGTTCCTGTTCGTGCCGATCGCCGTGTATGCCGTGATTGGCCTGCTGTCGCGCACCTCGGATCTCGTGGAGTACTACGTAGCGGGGCGCCGCGTGCCGTCGCTCTTCAACGGCATGGCGACGGCGGCCGACTGGCTTTCGGCGGCTTCGTTCATCGGCCTCGCGGGCTCGCTCTACGCGAGCGGCTACGACGGACTCGCCTACATGATGGGCTGGACGGGTGGCTACTGCCTCGTCGCGTTCCTGCTCGCGCCCTACGTGCGCAAACTCGCGCGCTACACGATCGCCGATTTTCTCGGCACGCGCTTCTCCAGCAACCTCGTGCGTGCGCTCGCCGTACTCGCGACCATCCTTTGCTCGTTCGTCTATCTCGTCGCGCAGATCCAGGGCGTGGGACTGATTGCGATGCGCTTCATCGGCGTGGATTTCGCCATCGGCATTTTCTGCGGGCTCGCGGGCATACTCGTGTGTTCGTTTTTGGGCGGCATGCGCGCGGTGACGTGGACGCAGGTTGCGCAGTACATCATCCTGATTGCGGCGATCCTGATTCCCGTTTCGTTGATCGCGCATCGAGATGGACTGAGCTGGCTGCCGCAGTTCGACTATGGTCACCTGATGGAGCGGGTGGAAACGCTGGAGGGCAACGTACGCGACTCCGGTGCCGAGCAGAGCGTGCGCGACGAATACCGGCAGGACGCGGCGCTCTGGCAGTCGCGGCTCGATGCGCTGCCGCAGTCGTATACGGAAGAGCGCAACCGCCTTACGGAGACACTCGCGAACCTGCGCCGCCACAACGGTTCGCTGCGCGAGATCGATTCGCGCGAGCGCGAACTGGCAGCGTTCCCGCACGACCCGGAGGCGGCGCGCGTGGTGTGGACGCAAAAGCGCGACGACCTGCTCGCGCGCGCAGCGACACCGGTGCCCATGCACGAGCCGTTTCCCGCCGAGAACGAAGAAGCGCGGCGCATTCACCAGCGCAATTTCCTTTCGCTGCTGCTGTGCCTCTCGCTCGGCACTGCGAGCCTGCCGCATATTCTCACGCGCTACAACACGACGACTTCAGTGGCTTCCGCGCGGCGTTCGGTGGGGTGGACGCTTTTCTTCGTCGCGATCTTCTATCTGACCGTGCCGGTGCTGGCGGTGCTCATCAAGTACGAGATTCTTTCGCATCTGGTGGGGCAGCGCATCGACGATCTGCCGCATTGGATCATGCAATGGCGGCGCATCGAGTCATATCTCATCACCATTGCCGACGTGAATGGCGACGGCGTGGTGCGCTGGGGCGATATCCAGATGCAGCCCGATATGGTCGTGCTGGCGGCCCCCGAGATTGCGGGGTTGCCGTATGTGATGTCCGGGCTGATTGCTTCCGGGGCGCTTGCGGCTGCGCTCTCCACCGCCGACGGGTTGCTGCTCACGATCTCGAACGTGCTCTCGCACGACGTGTATTACCACATGGTCGATCCGGAGGCTTCGAGCCAGCGGCGCGTGACGATGTCGAAGATTCTGCTGCTGGGGGTGGCGCTGTTTGCTTCGTGGGTCGCTTCGCTCAATACCGGGAATATCCTATTTCTCGTGGGCGCGGCGTTTTCGCTGGCGGCTTCGAGTCTGTTTCCGGTGCTCGTGCTGGGGGTGTTCTGGAAGCGGACTACGCGGCTTGGGGCCGTGGCGGGTATGGTTGCAGGGCTGGCGGTGTGCGTTTATTACATTGTCGCGACTTATCCGTTCTTTACGCAGTTGACCGGATTTGAAGGGGGCAGGTGGTTTGGGATCGAGCCGATCAGTTCAGGCGTGTTTGGGGTGCCGGCGGGTTTTCTTGTGGCTATTGGGGTGAGTCTTATGGATCGGCGGCCGGATGCTTATACGATGGCGCTGGTGGATTATATTCGGCATCCTTAGGGATACTCTGTTTCGTGGGTTGAGCAGTGTGCTTTTCCGCGGGCTGTGTTTGAGCGCGGCTGTGCAAAATGAGGTGTTATCGTGCAGGCGATTGCCGCGGAGGAATTGTGTCGTGCTATCTTCGTTCTCGCGGCAGCAGGCGCCACGCGGATCTTCCGTGGCGACACCGTCCCCGAGCCCGAGGCCAACATGGAATCCGAATGCGATCAGATTCCGGGACCGAACCCGGATCGCTTTACGTGCACTATCGAAGGGAAAGAGCTGGTCGTCGTGCTTCGCGATTACACGCTTTATCGCGACGATGTCGACCTGAGCGACCTGCATACCGGCGGGCGCATCCACGCTGCGGCGATTGATGAGCCGTCCGAGGCGGGTGTTATTCTTCGCGCGATTGTCGGAGCCGCGGCTTCCGGCGACGTCCTGGCGCTGTTTTGCGCGAATGCCGAATGCCGTGCGGCCTCGCTGGACGTGCTCGGCATCGACGACGTGCCGGCGGCCCAACGGTCTGCTTAGTTTTTTTGGCGGAGAGAGGGGGATTCGAACCCCCGATAGGTTATTAACCTATACACGCTTTCCAGGCGTGCGACTTAAACCGCTCATCCATCTCTCCGGCGGGAGGCAGATTATAGCAGAGTCCAGGCGCGAGGGGAAACCAGCGCCAGCAGTACCCCGCCACCCACGCCGAAGCAAAAAAAACCTCCCCCATATAAGCAACGCAGAATTCCTTTGTTCCGTCCCCCCGCGGCCTTCCCGTATCGTTGCCGCCTGACTGGCTCAACAACACAAACACTACGGGAACCCGCATGAAAGCGCTCTCACGTCTCGCTATCCCCACCACCCTGGCTCTTGCCGCAGCCGGCGCCCACGCGCAAAGCAGCGTCACCCTGTACGGCATCGTCGATGCCGGCATCGCCTACGTGCACAACGCGCAAGGCACGGGCGGCGTGAACCAGTCCACGCTCGTGAAGTTCAGCAGCGGCAACCTCTCGGGCAGCCGCTGGGGCCTCAAGGGCACCGAAGATCTCGGCGGCGGTCTCTCGGCGATCTTCCAGCTCGAAAACGGCTTCAACGTCGGCACCGGCGCGCTCGGCCAGGGCTCGCGCGAGTTCGGCCGCAAGGCCATCGTGGGCCTCGCCAGCAACACGTTCGGCACGCTCACGCTCGGCCGCCAGTACGATCCGCTCGTCGATCTCGTGCAGCCGCTCACCGAAGACGGTCCGTTCGGCGGCGTGTTCGGCACGCCCGGCGACCTCGACAACTACGACAACAGCCTGCGCGTGAGCAATTCGCTCAAGTACACGAGCCCGCTGATCGCCGGCCTGCAGTTCGAAGCGCTGTACGCCCTCGGCGGCGTCGCGGGCGCGACCGGCAACGGTCAGACGTACAGCTTCGGCGCAGGCTACGCGAACGGTCCGCTCTCGCTCGCCGCCGGCTACTTCTTCGCCAATGGCGGCAACACGCTCACGTCGGGCGTGCGCACCTGGACCAGCAGTTCGGACAGCCTGTTTAACACGGTCATCAACCAGGGCTTCGCCAGCGCGAACTCCATCCAGATCGTGCGCGCAGGCGGCGAGTATGCGATCGGCGCGGTTACGTTCGGTCTCGCGTATTCGAATACGCAGTACGGCAGCGACGCGTTCTCGGCCTTCCACGAGACGGCGAAGTTCAACAACGGTTCGGCCTTCGTGAACTACCAGTTCACCCCGGCGTTGCGCGCGGGCGTGGGCTACAACTACACGTCGCTCACGGGGCCGGCTTCGGCGCACTACAACCAGGTGAACCTGGGCGGCGACTTCGCGCTCTCGAAGCGCACCGAGCTCTACGCGCTCGCCGGTTACCAGAAGGCCAGCGGCCATACGCTCGGCACCAACGGCAAGGCGGTGGCGGCGCAGGCGTCGATCGGCGACTTCGGTGTGAGTTCGGGCACCGATACGCAGGAACTCGTGGCCGTCGGCATCCGCCACAAGTTCTGATGCGCGTGGGCTGAGCGCCTGCAACCGCAGCGACTGTCCTTCATAATGAAAAACGCCGGGTTCGCCCGGCGTTTTTCATGTCTGGAACGGGGAGGTGCGCTTGAAGGTCAGCGAAGCAGTCGAAAGCCGCAAGTCCGTGCGGCAGTTCTTGTCCGATCCCGTGGATCCGGCCGTGATCCGCGCTGTGCTCTCGCGCGCGGCGCGTGCGCCTTCGGGCGGCAACCTCCAGCCGTGGCGCGTGCATGTGCTAGGCGGCGAGTCGCTCGCGAGATTCAAGGCCATCATGGCCGCCCGCGTGGTCGAGGCGCCCGCGGGCGAGCAGGCCGAATACGATGTTTATCCGCGCGAGCTTTCCTCGCCGTATCGCGATCGACGCTATCAGGTGGGCGAGGATCTGTATCGCAGCATCGGCGTGACGCGCGACGATCGTCCCGGCAGGCTGCGTCAGTTCGCGCGCAACTACGCGTTCTTCGACGCGCCGCTCGCGCTCTTTTGCAGCGTCGACCGGCAGATGGGGGCGCCGCAATGGGCCGATCTCGGCATGTTCCTGCAGACGGTGATGCTGCTGTTGCGAGAGGCCGGTCTGCACAGTTGCACGCAGGAATGCTGGGCGCGCTATCCGCAGACGGTGGGCGAATTTCTCGCGCTGCCGCCGCAGCGCATGCTGTTCTGCGGCATGGCTATCGGCTACGAGGACAGTGCCGCCCCCATCAACCAGTGGCGTGCAGCGCGCGTGCCGCTCGAGGATTTCGCCCAGTTCGACGGTGTCTGAGTGTCCCGCTGCCTGCCCGCGCGGGGCAGGCAGCCGCCTCGGCCGCGACGCTTCAGAGCGCCGCGCGGATGCGCTGGGCGATGGCTTCGAGCTTCGCCATGTCCGCCATTTCACGTGCGTGCGGACGCAACGTTTCCCCTTCGCGGCGCGGAATGAGGTGGAAATGGACGTGCGGCACGGTCTGTCCCGCCGCCGCGCCATTGAACTGCGCGATCAGCAGGCCTTCGGGTGCGAGCGCCGTGCGCACCGCCACGGCCACCTTCTGCACCATCTCTATTGCCGCCGCGCCGGCTTCCACCGGCAGTTCGTAGATCTCTTCGGCCGGCGCTTTCGGCAGCACCAGCACGTGGCCGTCCGCCTGGGGCATGACGTCCATGATCGCGAGCGTGGTCTCGTTCTCGCAGACCTTGATGCAGGGAAGTTCGCCGCGCAGGATGCGCGCAAAAATATTGTTCGGGTCGTAAGCCATGAGTTCTCCCGGGTGAGGGGGCGCCCGCGCGCGCAGCGCGGATCGGTCAACCAACGATTATGGCCCACGCCGAAGGGGCCTGACGGGTTTCCTGCAGGATTTTTTGACCAGGTGCATCATAAGGGTTTGCAGCACGGTTCATGGCAGGGTTCGTTCAGTTGATACGGAGCACGTATGGCAACGCCCGATCTCGAAGCAGTTCATTCCGCCCGCGAGGCCACCGGTTCGGCGGCCTGGCGTTTCGCCGCAGATTTGCTGGCGCATGCCGACGTGAAGCTCAACGGCACGCGCGAGTGGGACATGCGCATCCACGATCCGCACGTGCCGGAGAGGGTGCTCGCGCTAGGCAACCTGGGTCTCGGCGAAGCCTATATGGACGGCCAGTGGGACTGCGACCGGCTCGACGAATTCTTCGCGCACGTGTTGCGGGCGCATCTGGACGAGCGGATCGATCCCGCGCGTCTCGTCTTCCACGCGCTGAAAGCGCGCCTCATGAACCGCCAGACCGCGCGCCGCGCGTGGAAGGTGGGGCAAAAGCACTACGACATCGGCAACGCCTTCTACGAGGCCATGCTCGACCGCCGCATGACCTATACCTGCGGCTACTGGTCGGGCGGCGCGAAGACGCTGGATGAGGCGCAGGAAGCCAAGCTCGACATGATTTGCCGCAAGCTCGGGCTCGAGCCCGGCATGCGCCTGCTCGACATCGGCTGCGGCTGGGGCAGTCTCATGCAGTTCGCCGCGGAGCGCTACGGCGTCTCGTGCGTGGGCGTGACGATTTCGAAGGAGCAGGCGGCGCTCGGCGCCGAGCGTTGCAAGGGCCTGCCGGTCGAATTCCGGCTGGAGGACTATCGCTTGCTCGACGAGAAGTTCGACCGTATCGCGAGCGTGGGCATGTTCGAGCACGTGGGCCCGAAGAATTACCGCACGTACATGGAGGTGGCGCAGCGCTGCCTCGTGGACGACGGCATTTTCCTGCTGCACACGATCGGCAAGAACCGCCGCGAAACCACGCCCGATGCGTGGATCGACAAATACATCTTCCCGAATGGCGAATTGCCGACCATCGGCCAGATCGCGGACGCTTCGGGCGGCCTCTTCGTCACTGAGGATCTGCACAATTTCGGTGCCGACTACGATCGCACGCTGATGGCCTGGCATGCGAATTTCGAAGCGGCATGGCCGCGCTTCGAAGCGGAGATGGGAGAGCGTTTCTACCGCATGTGGCGCTACTACCTGCTGTCGTGCGCCGGCGCGTTCCGTGCGCGGGACATCCAGCTCTGGCAGTGGGTGTTCACGAAGCAGGGGCTGCCTGGTGGCTACCGGCGTCCGGCGCTGGGCTGAGCCCGAGCCGCCCGGGCGGCGCGCTCGCGCCGCCCGTTCTTCATCGCGACGATCCGCTTGTTCAGCGCGTTCAGCGCATCACGACCGTGACAGTCGCGATGCCGAGGATCGTCATGAGCACGGAAGCGCACACGTGTATCGCGATTTCGCCGAGCGCCCAGCCGATGCGGCCTTGCTGCAGGTGCGAAACGACTTCGGCGGAGAAGGTCGAGAACGTGGAGAGACCGCCCATCAACCCCGTAATGACGAAGAGGCGCCATTCCGCAGGCACCTCGGGCATGCGCGCGAAGAACGCCACGGCCACGCCGATGACGTAGCCCGCGATCACGTTTGCCGCGAGCGTGCCGAGCGGAAGCGAAGGGAAGAGTGCATTCAGGCGCAGGCCGAGCACCCAGCGGAACAGCGAGCCGAGTGCGCCGCCGATGCCGACGGCGAGTATGGACAGATACATGGTGTGAACAGGTTGAAGGCGCAATGAAGGCCTGCCCGGTGCAAGCCCCCGTATCGAGCACGGAGTTTAGCACCGAGCGCCCGCCTGCCCACGCCGGGGCCCGCTCAATACGCGATGCAGATGGCCTTCGTTTCCTTATAGGCATCGATAATCGCGCGGCCGTGCTCGCGGCCGATGCCGGAAGCCTTGAAGCCGCCGAAGGGCGGCGCCGTGGCGCGTGTGCAGCCTGGGGTCGTAAACGCGGCGATCGGCAGTAGAATGAGCGCGTCCTTCGTCCGGTACGAGCCACTGCATGAAAGTCGCCCTTTTCATTCCATGCTTCATCGATGCGTTCTACCCCGAAGTGGGCATCGCGACGCTCGAGCTTCTGGAGCGGTTCGGCTGTGAAGTCGATTATCCGCCGGAGCAAACCTGCTGCGGCCAGCCCATGGCCAACAGCGGCGCGCAGGCCGAAGCCGCCGGCGCGGAGCGCGTGTTCGTGCGCGCGTTCGCGGGCTACGACTATATCGTCGGGCCTTCGGCGAGCTGCGTGAACCATGTGCGGGACCATCTCACCGCCATCGAGCAGACCGACGAGGTGCGCAAGGTCCGGGCGTCGACCTGGGAGCTCGTCGAATTCCTCCACGACGTGCTCGGCGCCCGCGACTTTCCCTGGGCGGAATTTCCCTGGCGCGTGGGTCTGCACAACAGCTGCAGCGCGCTGCGCCACCTGCACGAAGCTTCGATATCGGAAATCGCCGGTCCCGCGTTTTCGAAGCCGCGCACGCTGCTGGACGGCGTGAAGGGCATCGAATTCGTGCAGCCCAAACGTCCCGACGAGTGCTGCGGCTTCGGCGGCACGTTCGCCGTGACGGAGGAGGCCGTTTCGGTGCGCATGGGGCAGGACAAGGTGGTCGATCATGTCGGCGCGGGCGCGCAGTACATCGTTTCGGGCGACATGTCGTGCCTCATGCACCAGCAGGGCTGCGCCGAGCGCATGAGCGCCGACGTGCGCTTCATCCATATTGCCCAGGTGCTCAACGGAGCCCGCGAATGAAGCGCGTCGAACATGCGAAGCTCGCGAGCGGCTTTCTCTCGCACCCCGAGCACGTGGCCTTTCACGACAAACGGCTCTGGGATCTGCGCTCGAAGCGCGACGCGCAGGCACACGCGATTCCCGAATGGGAGACGCTGCGCTCGCTCGCCTCGGCCATCAAGGCCCATACGCTTTCGAAGCTCGGCGATTACATCGAGCAGTTCGTGAGCCAGGCCGAGGCGAACGGTGTGCAGGTGCACTTTGCCGATACGGCCGAAGAGCACAACGAAACGGTGTACCGGCTATTGAGCGAGCGCGGCATGACGGGGCTCGTGAAAAGCAAGTCGATGCTCACCGACGAGTGCGAGATGCGCCCGTATCTGGAGTCGCGCGGCATCGCGGTGATGGAAACGGATCTCGGCGAGCGCATCCAGCAGCTCGACGGCCAGCCGCCCAGTCATATCGTCGTGCCGGCCGTGCACAAGCTGCGCGGCGACGTGGCCGAGGTCTTCAGCCGCACGATCGGCACGGACCCGCACAACGAAGACATTCACTACCTCGCGCAGAGCCAGCGCATGAACACGCGGCCGTGGTTCGTGCGCGAGAAGACCGCGGGCATGACGGGCTGCAACTTCGCCGTGGCGGAAACGGGTACGGTGGTCGTCTGCACTAACGAGGGCAACGCCGATCTTTCGGCGAACATGCCGCCGTTGCATATCGTCTCGCTCGGCATCGAGAAGCTGATTCCACGCATCTCGGACCTGGGTGTGTTCATCCGCATGTTGTCGCGCAGTGCGCTCGGCTCGCCCATCACGCAGTACACGTCGCATTTCCGCGCGCCGCGCGAGGGCGCGGAGCTGCACTTCATCCTTGTCGATCATGGCCGCTCGGAGCGGCTTGCCATGCCCGACTTCTGGCAATCGCTCAAATGCATCCGCTGTGGCGCGTGCATGAATACGTGCCCCGTGTACCGGCGCAGTGGCGGCCTTTCGTACGGCAGCACCTACGCAGGACCGATCGGCGCGATCATCAATCCGACTTTCGACCTCAAGCGCTTCAGTGCGCTGCCGTTCGCCTCCACGCTCAACGGGAGCTGTACCAGCGTGTGTCCCGTGAAAATCAACATTCACGAGCAGATCTACCAGTGGCGCCAGGTGATCGCCGCGCAGCACGAAGTGCCCTTCGTCAAGCAGGAGGTGCTCAAGATGGCGGGGCGCCTGCTGGGCAGCCCCACGCTCTATCGCGGCGCAGTGGCGTCGCTCGAAGGCGCGTTGCGCCGCCTGCCCAACTTCATGCTCTATAACCCGCTCAATATCTGGGGGCGCCAGCGCGATCTGCCGCAGGCGCCGGCCACGACGTTCCACGCGTGGTACAAGAAGAATCGCCAGGGAGGCAGCCGTGGCCAATCGTGAGGCGTTCATTGCGCGTGTGCGCGCCGCCCAGCCCGCCGCGCTCGATCTGCCCGAGGTGCCGTGTTTCGATACGCCGCCGGGCGATCTGCGCGAGCGTTTCGTCGCCTCGCTCGCGTTGATGGGCGGACGCGAGGCGCAGGTCGCGTCCGCCGATGCAGTTTTGCCGCTGATCCACGAGCGTTTCGGCGCGCAGGCGCAAATCGCCTCGGCGGTGCCCGAAGTGGCCGGCACCTTCGCACTCGATCCGAAGATGCCGCCCGCGTCGCTCGAGAACGTCGATGTGGGGGTGGTGCGGGCACGCTTCGCCGTTGCGGAGACGGGTTCGGTCTGGCTGAGCGAGCGCGAATATGTCGTGAACGCGCTCGGCTATATCGTGCAGCATCTGGTCGTGCTGCTCGACCCCGCGCAGATCGTGGCGGGCCTGCAGGACGCGTACCGTTGCGACGATTTTCGCAGCGCGCGCTACGCGGCGCTGGTGACGGGACCATCGGCAACGGCCGATATCGAAGGCGTGCTGATACAGGGCGCGCAGGGCGTGAAGTCGTTGACCGTGGTCTGGCTGCCGGCGGCGTGACCGCGATTCCGGTCTTGGCCTCTCGCTCGCCGCAGCCGGCGTATTGCCCGGGACTTGCGCTGTAACGACGTGCCGGCCTGGCTTGCCGCCGGCGTTCGAATCTAACGGATGCCATGGACACATCGGCGCGCCGACGATGGTCATTCAGATCCTTCTCCTGAGCGGTTTTCTGCTCGCAAGCATCGCCCTCGTGCAAGCGGTGAGCGTGCGCTGGGCGATCTCCGAATCGGTGCTGCTGGCCGCATGGGGCTTCGCACTGGGCGGCGCCTACCTCCTGGGCGGCGAGGCGTGGCCGGATCTCGTCTCCGGCATCGTCACGCCCGCGCTTTCGCCGCAGCTCGCGCCCGAAGCGTACCTCTGGATCTTTCTGCCGCCGCTGCTTTTTCAGGCGGCGCTCAGCGTGAACGTGCGCGAAATGATGGGCGACGCAGCGCCCATTCTGCTGCTCGCCGTGGTGGCCGTATTCGTCACGACGGGCATGGTGGGCGAAGGGATCCGCCTGACCGGTCTTGGCCCGCTCACCGACGGCCTGCTGCTGGGCGCCATGATCGCCACCACGGACCCTTCGGCCGTGCTCGCCGTGTTTCGCGAAGTGGGAGCGCCCGCGCGGCTCGTGCGCCTCGTGGAAGGCGAGAGCCTGCTCAACGATGCCGCGGCCATCGCCATCGCGAGCGTGCTGATCGCGGCCCTCACCGGCGATGCGGCCGCAGCGACGGGTAGCGCGGCATTGCGCACGCTCGGCATCGGCCTGTGCGGCGGCCTGCTGGCGGGTGCGCTCGCCGGGCGTTGTTTCGCGTGGCTCCTGCCGCTGCTGGGCGGCGAGGGCAAAGCCGAGGTCTCGCTGAGCTTCGCGCTGCCGTATCCGCTCTACCTCTTCGCCGACCAGACCCTGCACGTGTCCGGCGTGGTCGCCGTAGTGGCGGCGGGGCTCGTGATCAGCGGCCTCGGGCGCACGCGCCTCTCTCCCTCGAACTGGTTGCATCTGCAACTGATCTGGGAGCAGATTGCAGCCATGGCGGGCGCCGCCATCTTTCTGCTCGCCGCCATGCAGATTCCGCGCACGCTGCGCGAGGCCCACTGGCTCGACCTCGTTGCGCTCGCCGTGGTCGTGGCGACGGCGTTCATCGCGCGGCTCGTGGTGGTGTTCGGCATGCTGCCGCTGCTTTCCCGCTTGCGCCTGACCGAGCCCGTGAGCGCTGCCTACAAGCTCGTTATCGCCTGGGGCGGGCTGCGCGGTGCGGTCACCCTCGTGCTCGCGCTCGGCCTTGCGCAGAACACGGCACTGCCCGAGAGCACGCGCCGCTTCGTGGCAATCCTCGCGACGGGCTTCGTGCTGGTGAGCCTCGTCGTCAACGGCACCTCGCTCAAACTGCTGATCCGGCGCTTGAAGCTGGACCTGCTTTCGCCGCAGGAGCAGGCATTGCAGCAGCAGGCGGTGCGGCTTTCGGCGATCGCCGTGTCGGCGCAGGTTCACGCGGCGGCACGCACGTTCCGCATCGCGACGGATGAAGCCGACGCGGCCTGCGAGACCTACCGCCGCAGCATCGACCTGAGCACGACGGCATTCGATATCGAAGCCGCGCTGACCGAGCGCGAGCGGCTCGCCATCGGCCTCGTCACGCTGGCGGCGAAAGAGCGCGACCTGATCCCGCAGTACGGCAGCGGGATCATCACGATCCACAATCTCGACGCGATGATGCAAAACACCGAGGCGATGATCGAGGAATCGCGCCTGAATGGCCGCGTAGGCTACCAGCGTGCGGCGCGCCTGATACTCGCGTATTCGCCGGGTATGAAGCTCGCCCAACTCGCGCACCGCTGGCTGCATATCCAGCAGCCTTATGCCGATGCGCTCGCCGACCGCTTCGAGCTGCTCATGTGCCGGCGCGTGGTGCTCCATCAACTGATCGCATTCAACGACGAGAGCCTGAAGCCGCTGCTGGGCGAGCGTCTTTCCGCGTTGCTCACGACGATTCTCAAGTCGCGCATTGCGCTCGTCGAGAAGGCGCTGGACGAAGTGCGGCTCTGTTTCGGACATGCTGCGGACGTGCTCGAACAGCGCATGCTGCTGCTCTATGCGTTGCGCGAGGGCCGCGAGCGCATCGTGGCCATGTACGAGGAGCGTTCGATTTCTAAGGAAGTCTACGATGCGATTTCGCGCGAGCTGGGCGACGCGTGGAAGCTGGCGATCCGGCGTGCTCATCCCGCCATCGTCGCACGCGTGAAGGAAGCGCGGGCCGCGGAAGAGGCCAGGGGCGGCGAGGAGGCGGTGCTGGAGCGCGAAGCGACACCCGATCCCTCCGCACAACCCCCGGACGGAACCCCGCGACCATGACCGAGGGCTAGTCCGCGATCCTGAAGCAGCACTTCATTGCAGCGAGTGTGCGAGCTCGACAAACTGCGCGACGCGTGCGTTGGCATCGCCATAGCGGTGGGCGACGTAAAGCGTGGTGCAGGTGTCCTCGTCCTCGAGCGTGCGGAACACCACGCCCGGCACCGTGATCGCGCGCAGCGAGGCGGGCACGAGCGCCACGCCGAGTCCCGTGGCCGTGAGGCCGATCAACGTGGAGGCCTGCTGCGCTTCCTGCAGCACGTTCGGCTCGAAGCCGCGCTTCGCGCACAGCGCGAGCGTTTGCTCATGTACGGCCACGCCTGCCGAACGGGGATAGGCGATGAAAGGCTCGTCGCGTAGATCGGCAAGGCAGATGCGTTTGGCCTTGGCGAGCCGGTGGCGCGACTGCACGGCCAGCAGCAGCGGCTCGGTGTAGAGCGGCGTGAGCACGAGCCCGGAGGGTACGCCGGCCTGCGGGGCGCGCAGCAGACCCACGTCGAGTTCGCGTTCGCCGATCGCTTCCAGTTGCCGCGCCGAAGAAAGTTCGATGAGCGAAATGTTCACCTTCGGCCGGCGCGTGCGGTACGCGTGGATGAGCCGCGGAAACATCGGCGAGAGCGAGGAGGCGTTCGTGAACCCTACGCGCAGGCGCCCCACGTCGCCGCTCACCGTTTCCCAGACCGATTCCCTCGCATGCTCGACACGGGCGAGGATCGCGCGCGCGTCTTCGAGCAAGGCGAGCCCCGCTTCGGTGAGCGCGACTTCGCGGCGCGTGCGATGAAAGAGGCGCGCGCCGAGATCGGCTTCGAGCGCCTGGATCGCGAGGCTGAGCGGTGCCTGGGTGATGCCGAGCCGTTCCGCGCTGCGGCGAAAGTGCAGTTCCTCGGCGAGCACGACGAAATACTCGAGGTGGCGCAGGTTCATTGATATGAAAGACAAATCAATAACTTGGTTTTAGAGAATAAATGAAATCGTTCGCGTCGGCCATACTTTCCTCCAACGAGACGAATGAATGGAGACGACATGGACGCAGCGGAACTGCTCGCGCGTTTGCGGGGCGGTCACAAGGTGCTCGCGCTCGGTATTCGCGGCTCGCGCACGCCCGACGTGGTGCGCTGGGCCAGGGCCGCGGGCTACGACACGATCTGGATCGACATGGAGCACAGCGCGCTGCCGGTCGATAGCGTGGCGCAAATGTGTGCGTGTGCGCTCGACCTGGGCCTGATGCCCTGGGTGCGCGTGCCGGAGCGCGACTACGGGACCATCAACCGCGTGCTGGACGGCGGCGCGCTGGGCATCATCGTGGCGCGCGTGGAAAGCGCGCACGAGGCGCAGACGGCGGTGACCGCCACGCGCTTCGCGCCCTTGGGACAGCGCTCGCAGATCGCGACGCTGCCGCATGTGGGCTACGCCGCGCTGCCTGTGCCGGAAATGAATGCGCGCGTGAACGCGGCCACCGCGCTCAAGGTGCTCATCGAAAGTCGTGCCGGCGTGGAAGCCGCGGAGTCGATTGCCGCTGTCGAAGGGGTCGATGTCGTCGCGCTGGGCTGCAACGACCTTTGCGCCGACCTGGGCCATACCGGCGAGCCCACGCATCCCGAGGTACTTGATGCCTGCCGGCGCGTGATCGCAGCGGCGCGGCGCCACGGCAAGGTGGCGTTGGTGGGTGGTATGCCCGAGGGCGAGGCGCTGGCCTCGCTGCGCGCCGAGGGCGCGGCGCCGTTCATATTCGCCGGTATCGACACCGATCTCTTTCTCGCCGCACTGCGGCAACGGGTTGCGCAGGCACGCACAGCCGATTAACCGAAAACCTCTCGCCAAAATCCACTATGGCCAACAGCACCGAAACCCCGTTGATTTCCACGCCGATGCGCGACAGCGCGACGCTCGAACTGCCCGCGTTCGACATGCCCCCGCACGCCTGCGATGCGCACATGCACGTTTTCGGCCCGCTGGAAGACTATCCGTGTGTGGCCCGTCCGCACTACACGTTGCCGGATGGCAAGCTGGCCTCCTACCTGCGGCTCATGAACGTGCTGCAACTGGAGCGCTTCGTGATCGTGCAGCCGAGCTTCTACGGCACCGACAACCGCTGCATGATCGATGCGCTGCGCGCTGCGGGCCCGATCGCACGCGGCGTGGTCATGATCGAAGAGGACACCGATGCGGCGACGCTCGACGCTTTCCATGCGGCGGGCGTGCGCGCGGTGCGCCTCGACCTCTTTGCGCGCTCGTCGCTGCCGACCGCCGAGATCCAGCAGTACATCGCGCGCATGGCGAAGCGTTGCGCATCGCTCGGCTGGCATCTGCAGTTTTACGCGCCGGGCTGGGTGGTACGCAACCTGATCCCGTTCCTCGGCGACGTGCAGACCGAATTCGTGATCGACCACATGGGGTATATGCTCGAAGAAGACGGTCTCACGGAAACCGACTTCGCACGCCTGCTCGGCCTCCTGCGCGACGGCAACTGTTGGCTCAAGCTCAGCGCGCCGTACCGCATTGCGAAGCACCGAGGCTACGAGGCGGTCGCGCCCATGGCGAAAGGGATCATCGAGGCGGCGCCGCACAAGGTCATCTGGGGCTCGGACTGGCCGCACATTCCCGACGGTTCGCGCGATACCGGTGTGCTGCTCAATCTGCTGGGCACATGGACGAACGATGCGTCGGTGCGGCAGGCGATACTCGCAGACAACCCCGCGCGCCTCTTCGACTTCTGATGGGCGCGCCGGCAGGAGGAGACCATGAACTATCAGCCTGATCCCGCGTTCGCGGGCCTTTTTGCAGCGTTCACCTCGGACCCGGCGAGTATCGGCGCGCAACTGACCGCGCAGATGGCGAGTCTCGCGGCGCACGATCCGCTCATCGTGTCCACGGGTTCGGATATCGCGCTTTTTCCGGGTAGCGGCGCTGCGCCGCTCTTCGAGAGCTTTCGCAAGTCCACGCGCGGTTTCATCGAGCTCACGGCCGTGTCGCATCTGCCGCTCGCGCTGGCTTATCTTGCACGCATGCGCGAACTGGATGGCGCAGCAAGCGGCGATTCGGCGTGGCGCGCGTTGGCACAGAGGCTGCTCGAACATGCGCAGCAGACTCGCCGCGCGAACACGCTCGCGCTCTGGCGCGACTACGTGAACGTGGCGAGTTTTGCGGGCCACGAGCAGAAGATCGTCGATCTCGTGGACTACACTTGCGCCGTGTCGTCCGCGATGCTGGAGGACGTCTTGCGCGAGCCGGATCTGCTGACGTTCGACACGCTCAACGCGCGCTATTTCGCGCCGGCGGAAGGCGCGGGCGTGCCGATTCCGATGAACGACGTCATGTTCGCTACGTTCGGCCTCGCGTACCTGGATATCGTTTTTCGCATCGGAAACTGGTTGCGCGCGCAACGCATCGACTGGACGCGCGCCATGGCGCTGGTGAGCGGCCGCTCCGGGCGCCCGACGGCCGGCGTGACGTGGGCGTCGAACAACATCTGCTACCTGCTTTGGCGTGCGTCGGAGCGGGCGATGGCGGCCGAGCGCATTCTGGTCGCGCCGCACGCGCCGTCGTTTTCCGTGACGCAACTGCCCGATGCGGCGGGACTCGCGGAACTGGAACGCGGCTATCGGTCGCTCTGGCTCAATACGCGTGCAAGCATCGACGTGGCGCGCCAGCTCTTTCCGCATGACCCGGGCTATTGCCTCGAACCTGCCGCGGCGGACGGCATGCCGCCCATCGTCGATATCCGCGATCGCCGCGCCACCACCGCGCGCCTGCGCCGCATCATGGAAGACCCTGCACAGCTGCTGTCGAACTGCGTGGCCGACTACATCACCGACCAGCTGCATGCCAACGGCAACGACCCCGCGCGCGTGCCGATTCCGGGCTTTACCGATGTCGATTACCCGCGGGCGAGGCACGCATAGCCCCGCAAAAAGGCTGATAACACGGTGGCGCAACGACGCCGCCAGAAAGGAGACACGGTCATGAATCACGGTAACGCGTCACGCGCGGTGCTCGTCACGCTGGTCTGCTTCGCGGTTTCGATGATCGACGGCTTCGATACGTTGATGCTCTCGTTCGTTGCGCCACTGCTTTCGCATACGCTCCACCTCGATCACGCCATGCTCGGGCGCGTCTTTGGCGCGGGGTTCATCGGCACCGTGATCGGTTCGATCGCCGCCGGGCCGGCCGCCGACCGGTTCGGGCGGCGGCCCGTGCTGATCGTGGCGCTCCTCGTGACGGGCACGCTCACGCTTGCCTGCGCGTTTGCCCAGTCGGCGGAGCAACTCGCGGCGCTGCGCTTTCTCGGCGGACTGGGCATGGGCGGCGCGATTCCGCCTGTTGCGGCCATCACGGCCGAATGTGTGCCCGCGCGTCGTCGCGCATCCTTCGTTATCCTGATGTTCATTGGATTCCCGCTGGGCGCGGTGGTAGGCGGCGCGATCTCGGCGGTGTTGATGATGCGCTACGGCTGGCCGTTCGTGTTCCTGATGGGCGGGACGTTCGCGCTGGCCATGCTGGTCCCGGTGGTCGCGCTGATTCCGTCGCAACGGGTGGTCGGGGTGTCGCACGAGGCGAGGGCGGGACACGCACGCTTTGCCACGGTCCTCGCCGAGGGCCGGGCTGCCCCGGCGTTCGCGCTGTGGGGCGGGGTGCTCGCGAGCATGATCGTCTCGGGTTTCCTCGTGAATTTCATCCCCACGATGCTCAATCTCGACGGCGTGCCGCCCGCGCGCGCCGCACTTGGAGCCGTGGTACTGAACCTCGGTGCGATTGCGGGTGCCCTGGCGCTCTCGTGGGGCGTGCGGCGGCGCGAGCCTTTCACACCGGTTGCGCTTGCGCTGGCCGCGGGGGGCGTGCTCGTTTGCGCGCTTGGGTTCTTTATCGGGGCGGGCGGCGGTGTCTTCGCGATGTTGTTTGCTGCGGGCGCGTGCCTCGTCGGCGGCCAGCTGACTTTTCCGGCCATCGCGAGCCGGCTCTTTCCGGCTGCTGTGCGCGCCTCCGGCGTGGGCTGGACGATGGCGATCGGGCGTCTGGGTTCGATCATCGGGCCGGTAGTCGGCGGCGTTCTGCTCGCCCGGCATATGGCGTTCGAGCCGCTCTTTGCCTCGATCGCCGCGCTGGCGCTGGCTGCGGCGTTGGCGCTCGCACTCTCGGGCCGCTGGCGGCACCGCGCAACCACGGCAGCAGATACCGAGCCGGGCGAAAACGGCACCTTGGCGCTGGCCGAAGGCGGGCATTGAGGCCGAGGCTTCACTGGCGCGAGCCGCGCAAACAGAAACAGGAGAACGAAGTAATGAACGAACGCATCCTGACGCCACTGCAGTCGCTGCCGACAACCGGCGCGCGGGCGCTGGCGAGCTGGCAGGCCGACGGCACGCGATATCTCGCGGTGGCCCAAATGGCGCGCGATATTCCGGGCACGCCGGCGCACATGAATGGCGGTGACAGCGATATCGAGGCGCCGCTCTTTCGCATGGAGGACGGCCGGTTCGTCGAATGCGGGGCGTTGCCGCTCGCGGGCGGCGAGGATGTCGAGTATTTCCGCATTGGGGCACGTCAGTTCCTGGCGACAGCGGGCATACGCACGGGCCGGGGCCCCTACGACTACAACACCCAGGCCGTGGTCTACGAATGGCGCGACGGCGCATGGACCGTGCTACAGCGGTTCGCGGTGTTCGCGGCCAAGCAGTGGCGTGCGTTCTCGATCGGCGAGCGGTACTTCCTCGCGCTTGCGCAAGGCGTGACGGTGGAGGGAATCGACGCGTTGCATCCACGGCAATCCTGCATCTACGAGTGGGACGGCGAGCGCTTCGTGTTGTTCCAGACCGTGGAGGGCCGCTGGGGTTACGACTGGAATTTCACGAGCCACGACGGAGCTCACTATCTCACCTATGCGGACCACGTGGACGGCTCGCAACTGTTGCGCTGGGACGGCGTGCGCTTCGTGTCTCAGCAAACGTTCGATGAGAAGGGAGGCCGCACGTTCCGCTTCTTCGAAGACCGCGGCACGCTCTGGATGGTGCATGCCAACCTGCTCGCGCATACCACGCTCTACCGCTTCGACGGCGCGCGTTGCGTCGAGGTTCAGCGTCTGGGTGGCGCCGGGGGGCGCGAGCTTTGCGTGATCGAGGGGGCGCGTGGCCGCTATCTCGTACGCGTGTGCTTCATCACCGGCATACCGCAGGCGCCGGTGGTGGAGCGTGAATCGCAAGTGTTTCGCTGGACGGGCGGCACGTTCGAACTCGCGGAAACCTTTTCCACCAGTGGCGCGACTTCGGCGGAAACCTTCGTCGAAGCGGGCACGCGTTATCTCGCAGTGACCAACAGCCTCAGTGCGGATCTGCGTTTCGGCGTGGATTCCATGCTCTACCGCTTCGACGGCTAGAGACGCACCTGGCGGCTAGAGGCCGCTACAGGACGCTACAGGCCTCCACACGCCGCCTCACCGTTCGGCTCCGGCCGGACTTTCCCGAGCGCAAACATCCCGAAGGCACGGGAGGGACTCGTTTTGCCTAAAAAAACAGGAGACACAGAATGAAAAAGATCGCGATCCAGACGGCGTGCGCCGCGTTATTGAGTGCAGGGGCGATGAGCGCCGCGCATGCGCAGAGCAGCGTGACGCTCTACGGCATCATCGACGCGGGTGTGACGTGGTTCAGCAACCTCAATGGCCACAGCACGTTCGTGGCCAACGACGGCTCGATCCAGTCCAATCGCTGGGGTCTTCGCGGAGTGGAGGATCTGGGCGGCGGCACGCGCGCCGTCTTCGTGCTGGAAAACGGTTTCAATCTCTATTCGGGCACCATGGTGCAGTCGGGCGTGCTGTTCAGCCGCCAGGCATGGATGGGTCTTTCGAATACGACGCTGGGACAGCTCACGCTCGGCAAGCAATACGACTTCTTCTGGGACAACCTCACGCAGTTCGCCATGGGGCAGGTGGCGGGCCAGTATTCGTGGCACCCCGGCGACTTCGATCACCTCGCGGGCACGCTGCATATCAACAACGCGGTGAAGTACGTGTCGCCATCGTTCGCAGGACTAACGTTTGGCGGCCTTTACGCCTTTCCTTCGCAATCGGTGAGTGCGGGCACCGGTCGCGTGTTCGCGTTGGGCGCCCGCTACGTCAACGGGCCGCTGAACCTCGGCCTCGCCTACACCAACACCCACGATCTCGGCCTGAACGGACCGACCCAGGCCGGCACGACGTTCTTTCCCGATCTGCCGGCCGGCCCTGTGCTCGCGAGCAACGTGCAGTCGCTGGGGGCGGGCGGCAGCTACCGCTACGGGTCGAGCCTCACGCGCCTGCTGTTGACCGATACGCGCCTGCGCATCGAAGACGACAGCGGCTCGATGCTCACCTGGGAGGCAAACGAGGTGTACTTCGCGACCCCCGCGACGACACTCATGGCGGGCGCCTGGTACAGCAAGCTCGGATCGCAGAAATGGGTGAACGCCACGGCCATCTGCGACTATGCGCTCTCCAAGACCGTGGACGTCTACGCGAGCACGACCTGGCTGCATGCAACGGGCGGGGCCGCGCCCGTGTTCCTCGGCGGCGGCGCGGCGCCGGTGTTCGTGAACGGCCTTTATGTGGGTACGGGGCCCTCGTCGGTGGCGGTGCGGGTGGGGCTGCGCACGCTCTTCTGATGCCGTTGCGCTAGACTCTTCGATTCCCCATGGGCAATGGAACGAGGAGGTCCCGATGCTGCGTAAGACACTCAATGCCTCGCGGCTGCAGGAGGAGGTGAGCCGGCGCCTGCACAAGCTTCAGGAAGCGATCGAAGACGGCGTGAAGTTCGTCGTGCCGCGTCCGCAGCTTCAGCCGGCCGACCGCAGCGGCTGCAACTGGACGATGAAGCACTTCGGCAACGCGGCGGGCTTCGAGGCCGTGATTGCCGACGTGGTGGCCCGCGTTCAGGCCGAATACAACCTCTCGGTGGATGACGACGCGTCGGGCGACACGCTTCCCGCCGGCAAGACGGACCCGTTCGGCAGCGCGGCGGGAACTGCGGCGAAGGCCGATCCGTTCGGCGAAACCGCAGGGCCGAAGGGCAAGGCCAATCCGTTTGGTGAGCCTGGTGAGTCGGCTGCGCGGACGAAGGCGTCGAATCCCTTCGGTGAGGCCAAAGCTGCTGGACCGAGCGATCCGTCTGGAGGCGAGGCGCCGGCTGCGCCTGCACCAAAGCGTTCCGGGAATCCGTTCGGCGACGCCTGATTTTTTGCTCGCACCGTCGCTCGCCGATTTCCCTGCGGATCTGGCGAGCAGCGGTGCGGGTCGATCTTGCAATCAGCTTTCGTCTGCGGCCGCAGTGGCGGCTTTGGCGCGCGGGCGGCGCGCGCGTGATGCGGCCTTCTTCGCAGGTGCAGGTTTCTTTGCGGTATCGGTGGCGTCGGCCGTAGCGTCCGGTGCAGCGGGGGCAACGTTTTCGCTTGCTGGCGCGGCAGCCGCAGTCTTGCGTGCCGTGGTCTTGCGCGAAGCCGTCTTGCGGGCGCGACGCGTAGCCGGGCGGTCTTCCTCGGCTGGGGCGTCCTGCTGCACGGCGACTTCGGCTTGTTCGAAGGAGACGGTCTCCTCCACCGCGGGCGCCGGCGGCGCTTCGCTGAAAAGCGGCAGAGGCGGCTGCTTCGCCTGCGCAGCAGCGTGGCCTCCGTGCGTAGCGACGGCGCCCTCGACCTGCGACGCTTCGTTCGCCTGCGCTTCGCCCAAGGCTTCGCGACCCTTGCCGCCGTGCTTTGCGCCGCCCGCGGCATTGCGTTCGTCGCGCCGGCCTTTGCCGCGACCCTTGCCGCGCCCGCGCGATTCGTCGCTGCGCGTGGGCGCGGCTTCTTCCGCTACCGCAGGAGCCGTCGTCTCGGCTGCATCGCCCGCCGCAGGCGGGCTCGTACGCGAGACATAGGTACCCGACTTCTCGTCGCGGCCCACTTCCAGCAGCCCGCGCGCCTGGGCTTCGTCGAGCAGGTTGCCGAACGCGCGAAATCCATAGCGCGTTTCGTTGAAATCCGGCCGGCGCCGCTTGATGGCGCTCTTGAGCACCGACGCCCAGATCTTCCCGCTGTCGCCGCGTTCCAGCACGAGGGCGTCGAGCGTTTCCACCGCGAGCGCAATGGCCTTCGACTTGCGCTCTTCGGCCTTGCGCTCGTCACGTTCGTCGCGCTCGTCGTTCTCGGCCTTGGCCGGGCGTTCCTCGCCGCCCTGGCGCTTCGCACCCGTCGCGCCCTCGCGCCGGCTCGCGTCGCGTGCGGCTTCGCGCACGAGGTCGTCGTAGAAGATGAATTCGTCGCAGTTGGCCACGAGCAGGTCGGAGGTGGAGTGCTTCACGCCCACGCCGATCACCTTCTTCGCGTTTTCGCGCAGCTTCGAGACGAGCGGCGAAAAGTCCGAGTCGCCGCTCACGATCACGAAGGTATCGACGTGCGACTTCGTATAGCAGAGGTCGAGCGCGTCCACCACGAGACGGATATCGGCGGAGTTCTTGCCCGACTGGCGCACGTGCGGAATTTCGATCAGTTCGAAGCTCGCTTCGTGCATGGAGGCCTTGAAGCCCTTGTAGCGTTCCCAGTCGCAATAGGCCTTCTTCACGACGATGCTGCCCTTGAGCAGCAGACGCTCGAGCACGGGCTTGATATCGAAGCGGTCGATCTTTGCGTCGCGCACGCCGAGCGCGACGTTTTCGAAGTCGCAGAACACCGCCATGCTGACGTTTTCCTGGGGAGAGGCCATGTGATTCGCTTGTTTCATAGATGGATTCGAATGCACATGATATCCCCCCGCGAAGGGTGAGGGAGAAAACGCGTGCAGGGAGGCGTTTCGCGCTCATCAAGAACGCCGCATGAGGTCCATATTGTTTCGCCCATGGACAACCAAACATGTTGCGTGCGCAAGCATGCTGATATTTCGCGTTGACCCGATATTTCGGGTATTTGGGGCCGATTTTTCACGTCGCCGTCATATCCCGTCCCTAAGCTTGCGCGGCCCTATCCACCGCGCATGGGGCGGGCAACCACGACAATCCCCATAACGATTCGACAATCCAGAGGACTTCCATGGCTGTACGTTTTTCAGGCAAGGTCTGGGCGCTTTTCGCGACCCTCTTTGCCGCGCTTTGCGCTGCGCTTTTCGTGAGCGCGTGCGGTTCGTCCACGGCGCTCACGGGCCAGCAGCAGATTCGCCACGTGTTCGTCATCACGCTCGAAAACGAGAACTACGCGACCACCTTCGGCTCCAGCACGAAGGCGCCGTATCTGGCGCAAACGCTCGCAGCCCAGGGTGCGCTCGTGCAGAACTACTACGGCACCGGCCACGTGAGCCTCGACAACTACATCTCGATGCTGAGCGGCCAGGCGCCGACGCCGCAGACCGACAACGACTGCACGACCTATGAAGACTACAACATGTCCGGCACGACGTCGGACGGTCAGGCGATCGGCACGGGCTGCGTGTTTCCGGCGAGCGTCAAGACGCTGCCCGACCAGTTGAAGGCTGCCGGCTTCACGTGGAAGGGCTACGAAGAGGACATGGGCAACGACCCGTCGCGCGAAGCGGCAACCTGCGGCCACCCCACGCTGAACACGACAGACCTCACGCAGGAAGCCGAAGCGCCGAGCGCGGCCGTGCCGCTGGGCGACCAGTACGCCACGCGTCACGACCCGTTCATGTACTTCCACTCGATCATCGATTCGTCGGACTGCCAGACGAACGTGGTGGGCCTGAACAACCTGCAGAACGACCTGCAGTCGGTCGCGACGACGGCTAACTTCAACTTCATCACGCCGAATCTCTGCGACGACGGCCACGATTCGCCGTGCGTGAACGGCCAGCCGGGCGGCCTGACTAGCGCGAACACCTTCCTGCAGAAGTGGGTGCCGATTATCACGTCGTCGGCGGCGTTCAAGCAGGACGGTCTGCTGATCATCAACTTCGACGAAAGCAGCTACGCGAGCGAATCGCTGAACACGAGCTCGAAGCCGCCCACGCTCACGCTCACCTATTCGGGCAGCACCTGCTGCAGCGAGCAGCCGGGCCCGAACCTCGCGGCGTTCCCGCAGTCCTCGGCCTACGGCACGCTGCCGGCCAGCTCGATTCCGGGCCTGCCGTCCTCGCTCGGCACGATCTCGCTCGTCATGACCAAGGCGAACTACGGCGGCGACCAGACCGGCGCGGTGATGATCTCGAAGTTCATCAAGCCGGGCACCGTTTCGACGGCGCAGTACAACCACTATTCGATGCTCAAGAGCATCGAGGACATTTTCGGCCTCGGCCACCTGGGCTACGCCGGGCAAACCGGGCTTGTGGGCTTCGGCAACGACATCTTCACGAACCTGTAATCATGTCCGCGTTTTTTGCAACCACGACGGCGCAGTGCGCCGTCAAGGCTGCGCTTGCCGCCACCGCTGCCGCGGTGGCGGCGTTTTGCGTGGCGGGCGCGGCCCCTGCGCTCGCGCAGTCTCCTTCTCCGCAGGCGCAGCCCGCCCAGCATGCGGTTACGCCGGCCGTCCTGAGCGACACGGCAGCGCTCGGCAAGATGCTGTTCTACGATCAATCGCTTTCGGCCTCGGGGCGCATGTCGTGCGCGAGCTGCCATAGCCCGGCGCATGCCTATGGTCCGCCCAACGGCCTTGCGGCCCAGTTAGGCGGCCCGGACCTGCACTCGCAGGGCACGCGCGCCGTGCCCACCTTGCGCTACGTGCTCAACCGCACGCCGGTCTGGACACACGTGCAGGCGGCAAGCCTCGGCGAGCGTTTCGAAGACGACAGCTCGCCTTCGGGCGGCTTCGGTTGGGACGGCCGCTTCGATCACCTGCACGATCAGGCCACGTTCCCGCTTTTCAACGCCGACGAAATGGCGAACCATGATGCCGCTTCGGTGGTCGCGAAGCTCGCGCATGGGCCGTACGCGGCGCGCTTCAAACAGGTGTTCGGCGAGACCGTATTCGACGCGCCGGACGCGGCGCTGAAGGATGCGATGATGGCCGTCGAGCGCTACGAGCTCGAGGAGCCGGACTTTCACCCCTACACGAGCAAGTTCGACGACTACCTCGACGGCCGGGCCCAGCTCACGGCGGCGGAACTGCACGGCAAGAAGCTCTTCGACGACCCGAACAGCGGCAACTGCGCGTCCTGCCACATCGACCAATCTGGCGTGAACGGCGCCCATCCGCTCTTCACGGACTTCCAGTTCGAGGCGCTCGGCGTGCCGCGCAATCCGGAGCTGAAAGCGAATCGCGATCCTTCGTACTACGACGAAGGTCTGTGCGGACCGCTGCGCACCGATCTCGCGAAGGACAAGACGATGTGCGGCCTCTTCAAGACACCGACGCTGCGCAATACCGCCACGCGCGAGGTGTTTTTCCACAACGGCCGCTTCCACACGCTGCGCGAGGCGCTGCGCTTTTACGTGCAGCGCGATACGAATCCGGAGAAGTGGTATTCGCACGACCGCACGGGCCATGTCGTGAAGTTCGACGACCTGCCGGCCGCCGAGCGCGGCAACGTGGACACCATCGACGCGCCGCTCACCTACAAGAAGGGCGACAAGCCGGTCTGGAGCGAGCACGACATCGACGACGTGATCGCATTCCTGAAGACGCTCAACGACGGTTACGCGCTCAAGCCGCAGGCGGGCAAACCGCCGCTCGCACAAGCAGCGCGTTAGCGCTTGCCGGCGACGGTCGCGGGCGGCGTGTGCGCCGTCGCGGCATCGAGATAGCCGAGCAGGGCGCTCGCCGCGGCGGCTTCACGGCGCAGCGCCTCGCCGATGGGGCCGTCGGGCGAGGCGTCGAAGCCGCCCGTGGCGCCGAGCGCGGTGAGCACGGCGCACACCTTGCCGGCGTGATCGAAGAGCGGCGCGGAGACCGCGCTGATCCCCTTGAGATTCGTATCCTTGACCGACGCGCAGCGCATGGCCTGCACGCAGCGGCGCAGCTCGCCGATCGGATCGGCGGCGTCAAGCTGCGCGCGCAGCGACGCGTCCGCGTGCGCGAGCTCTTCTTCGGCGAGCGCGAGCACGCGTTTATCTTCAAGCAGGCCCAGAAACACGCGCCCCGTGGACGACCACAGCAGCGGCATCACCGATCCCACTCGCGCATTCACGGTCACGGGCAGCCCCGGTTCCTCGAAGCGGATGATCGTCGGTCCCTTGTTGCCCATCACCGCGACGAACGCCGTCACTTCGAGCTGCTCGCGCAGCCTCACGAGTGCGGGTTCCGCAATCCGCACCGGATCGGCCTGACGCATCGCGGCCGCGCCGATCATCATCGCCTCCGGCCCGAGCCGGTATTGCTGCGTGAGCGCGTCCTGCGTCACGAGTCCTTCCTCGATCAGGCTTACCAGATAGCGGTGCACTTTCGCGGGGCTCTCGCCTACGTAGGCGGCCAGACCGGTGAGACTCGCCCGGCCGCCAAGCCGCGCGAGGCCCTTGAGCACGGCCATGCCGGTTTGCGCCGACTGCACGCGCTGGCGGCGCTCGCGGGTGGCCGTCGCAGCCGTCGACGTCGCCGCTGTCGTTGTCGTCGAGGTTTTCGCAGCGCGGCCAGTCTTGGCAGCCGCAGCCGCAGCGGACGTGGGCGACGAAGCGGGGTCGGAAGAAGGGAAAGAAGCGGGGACGGTTTTCATGCAGCGATTCTAAGTGGCGGAAGAAGTCGCGCAGCACCAGCGCGATTTCAGGTTAACCCCTATCTCTGAATTACGCAATGCGTACTAGAGTTACGCAAAATGCATTGCGCAGGCAGGAGGAAGTCCATGAGTGAAGCCACCGAGACCACCGCGGCCCGGGCGGGAGGCTGCCCCTTTCCCCATGGCGCGGCAGCGGCCGCAGGCGGCTGCCCGGTCAGCGCGAACGCCGCGGCGTTCGACCCGTTCAGCGACGGCTACCAGCAGGACCCGCCCGAATACGTGCGCTGGGCGCGCGAGCAGGAGCCGGTGTTCTACAGCCCGCAACTGGGCTACTGGGTGGTGACGCGCTACGACGACATCAAGGCGATCTTCCGCGACAACCTCACCTTCAGCCCCTCCATCGCGCTCGAAAAGATCACGCCCACGGGGCCGGAAGCGAACGCCGTGCTGGCCTCGTACGGCTACGCGATGAACCGCACGCTTGTGAACGAGGACGAACCCGCGCACATGCCGCGCCGCCGCGTGCTGATGGAGCCGTTCACGCCCGAGCATCTGAAGCACCACGAACCGATGGTGCGGCGCCTGACGCGCGAATACGTGGACCGTTTCATCGACACCGGCCGCGCCGATCTCGTCGACCAGATGCTCTGGGAAGTGCCGCTCACGGTGGCGCTTCATTTCCTCGGCGTGCCCGAGGAAGACATGGACCTGATGCGCCAGTACTCGATCGCGCACACCGTCAATACGTGGGGCCGGCCGCGCCCCGAGGAGCAGGTGGCGGTAGCGCACGCGGTGGGCAACTTCTGGCAGTTCGCGGGCAAGGTGCTCGAGAAGATGCGCCAGAACCCCGACGGTCCCGGCTGGATGCAGTACGGCATCCGCAAGCAGAAGGAATATCCGGAAATCGTCACGGACTCCTATCTGCATTCCATGATGATGGCGGGCATCGTGGCCGCGCACGAGACCACGGCGAACGCCACCGCCAATGCCATGAAGCTGCTTCTGCAGCATCCGCACGCCTGGCGCGAGCTCTGCGAAGACCCGAGCCTGATCCCGAACGCCGTGGAGGAATGCCTGCGTCACAACGGCTCGGTGGCGGCGTGGCGGCGCCTCGCGACGAAGGACACCCAGGTGGGCGGCATCGATATTCCGGCGGGCGCGAAGCTTTTGATCGTCACGTCGTCGGCCAATCACGATGAGCGTCATTTTGCCGACGCGGATTGCTTCGACATCCGCCGCGAGAATTCGAGCGACCATGTCACGTTCGGTTATGGCTCGCACCAATGCATGGGCAAGAACCTCGCGCGCATGGAGATGCAGATCTTTCTCGAAGCCTTTACGCGCCGTCTGCCGCACATGCGGCTTGCCGAGCAGTCGTTCAGCTACGTACCGAACACTTCGTTTCGCGGGCCGGAGCATCTTTGGGTGGAGTGGGACCCGGCGCAGAATCCGGAGCGCAGGCAAGCCACGCTGCCCGAGCGGCAGGGCGCCGTGCGCATCGGCGAACCGTCCACGCATGCGCTGGCCCGTCCGGTAATCGTGGAGCGCGTGAGCACGGCGGCTAACGGCATCGTGCGGTTGCGGCTCGTCGCGCCCGAGGGCGCGTCGCTGCCGCGCTGGGCGCCGGGCGCGCACATCGACGTGGAATGCGGCGACACCGGCCTCTCGCGCCAGTACTCGCTGTGCGGCGATCCGGCCGATACGCTGGCGTTCGAGATTGCGGTGCTGCGCGAAACAGAGAGCCGGGGTGGCTCCGAATGGATACATGACGCTGTGCGCGAGGGCATGCGGCTCAGAATTCGTGGGCCGCGCAACCACTTTCGTCTGGACGAGGAAGGGCGCCGCGCGATCTTCGTCGCGGGCGGTATCGGCATCACGCCGGTGAGCGCGATGGCGCGTCGCGCGAAGGAACTCGGCATCGACTACGCATTGCATTACAGCGGCCGTTCGCGCGCGACAATGGCCTTTATCGACGAACTCGCGCAGTTGCACGGCGAAAGGCTGCACCTGCATGTTTCCGACGAGGGTACGCGGCACGATTTCGGCACGCTCGTCGTGGATGCGCACACGCGCGTCTATGCCTGCGGTCCGGCGCGCCTGCTCGATGCGCTTACGGCATGCAGCGAGGCGTGGCCCGACGACGCGTTGCGCGTCGAGCATTTTGCGGCGAGCGCCAGCCAGCTCGATCCTGCGAACGAGCATGCGTTCGAAGTCGAACTCAAGGACTCGGGGCTCGTGCTGAATGTCGCGGCGGGCCAGAGCGTGCTCGATGCGCTGCGGCGCGCGAACATCGACGTTCAGAGCGACTGCGAGGAGGGCCTGTGCGGATCGTGCGAAGTGCGCGTGCTCGCGGGCGAGATCGATCATCGCGACGTGGTGCTCACGCGCGCCGAACGCGAGACCCACACGCGCATGATGACCTGCTGCTCGCGCGCGAAGGGCCGGCGCGTGATACTCGAACTCTAGGCGTACGCGCCGGGATCGACATTAGAACGACATAGGTGGAATGGAGACTTTTTCATGAGCAAGACCGTGGAGGTGACCGGCGTCATCGACGAAAGCCGGTTCGGGCCGTATCAACTGCTGGTGGTGGTGCTGTGCGCGATGTGTCTCGTCATGGACGGCTTCGACGTCCAGGCCATGGGTTATGTCGCGCCGGTGGTGATCCGCGAATGGGGCATTCCCAAGGAAACGCTCGCGCCCGTGTTCGGCGCGGGCCTCTTCGGCATGCTGGTGGGCTCGCTCACGTTCAGCGCGCTCGCCGACAAGATCGGCCGTCGCCCCGTGCTGATCGGCGCCACGCTGTTCTTCTCGGTCTGCATGCTGGCCACGGGTTTCGCGCAGTCGATCGAACAACTCATTGCCTGGCGCTTCGTGGCGGGGCTCGGGCTCGGCTGCATCATGCCCAACGCCATGGCGCTCGCGGGCGAGTATAGCCCGCGCCGCGTGCGCGTGACCCTCATGATGATCGTCTCGTGCGGCTTCACGGTGGGCGGCGTGGTGGGCGGACTCATCACCGCCGCGCTGATTCCGGCCTTCGGCTGGCGCGCCGTGTTCTTCGTGGGCGGCGCGATTCCGCTCGTCATGGGTGTGCTGATGGGGATCGCGCTGCCCGAATCGATCCAGTTCCTGCTCTTTCGCAAGGGCCGCGATGCCGAGGCGCGCGTGCGCCGCAACCTCGCCCGCGTGGCGCCCACGCTGGCGCTGACCGCGGACACGACGTTCACGACTGCCGAAACGCGCGCCCGCGGCGTACCGTTCGTCGAGCTCTTCAAGGAAGGCCGCGCGCGCGTGACGCTGCTCCTGTGGGTCGTGAACTTCGCGAATCTGCTGGACATGTACTTTCTGTCGAACTGGCTGCCCACCGTGATCCGCGACGCAGGCTACTCCACGCAGACCGCCGTGCTGGCCGGCACCGCGCTCTGGGGCGGCGGCGTGATCGGCACGCTGCTGCTGGGCCGCATCATCGACCTCGCGGGTTTTACGCGCGTGCTTGCCACGACGTTCGTGATCGCCATCGTCGCCACGGCGGCGATCGGCAATCCGGCCGTGATGGTCTCGGTCGTCGCCATGTTCGTGGCGATCTTTCTCACCGGCTTTTCGATCATCGGCGGCCAGCCTGCGCTCAATGCGCTGGCGGCCACCTACTATCCCACCTCGTTGCGCTCGACGGGCATTGGCTGGAGCCTCGGGGTCGGTCGTATCGGCTCCGTGGTCGGGCCGGTGCTGGGCGGAGCGTTGATGCATCTGCACTGGTCGTCGGCGTCGCTCTTCATGGCCGCGGCCGTGCCCGCATGCGTTTCGCTGCTCGGGATCGTCGCGATCCATCACGCGCATCGCCACGCGCCGCAAGCGCAACCGGGAGGCGGCCGTGCGGCGGCGCAGGTGGAGTGACTGGCGCTCGCGCAAGCGCGCGGCAGCGCTTTGCGGCGCGCGGCGTCAGCATGGACATCGGCGCGGTGAGGGCGGCGACATGACGGCGGCAATGACCGGGCGTTCCGCGTTGAGCCTGTGCGCGCGCCCGAGTGCGCCGACGGCGCGCTGGCGGCTCGTTTCACCGCGCTAGAACTGGCTTCGAACGGCCTTCGCGGCGCGGTCGTTTGTGTTCACGGCTTCTTGTCGTGCATGAAGCGTAGCGCGAGGCTCGGCCAAAGCGCACGCGCTTCGGCATGGTCTCGGGGCGCAGCAGGCGCGTGTCGTAGCCCGAGAAGCGCCGGTCGTTTTCAGCGAGACCGAGGTGCATCAACTCCGGCACGCGGCTATCGAATGCGCCCGCGGCTATCGAGTGCGCCTGCGGCTCAGGGCTGCGCCCTTTCGCGCGGGCGCTGCACCGGCTCGCCGCATTGGCTGCAAAACGGAAAGAACGCGAAATTGCGCGCGCCGCATGGGCAAACCGTAAAGAGCCCGAGCCCGCACTGGCTACAAAACGAGACCTCTTCGCCGCCGAGGTTCCAGGCCTTGTCGCAGGACGGGCAGAGCTTCTTCTGGTACGCGCCGATGGCTTTTTCGTCCGCAATGGCGCGGGCCCGTTCGCTCTGGCTCTGCTGCATTTCCAGACGTTTTCTTTCCACGTAGCGCTGAAAGGCACGCAGCATGTACACGCCCGCGAACACGGTGAGCGCGATGCCCACGAGCACGCGCACGTAGCCGCCGAAGTCGGGCAGGTAAGGTACGAGCTCGATGAAGAACGCGCTCAGCGCGAAGAGTCCGAAGCCATAGACGAAGGGCCAGTAGCGGCTCTTGCGGTGGCGCACGACGAGCCAGACGGCGACGAGCAGCACCGGCAGCGTGAGCGCGAGGCGCCATGCGAAGACAACGAGTTCGTAGTGGCGTTCCGCGGCGGCAAAGCGTGCGTCGGCCACCTGCTGGGCGGCGTCCTGTTGCGTGCGCAGTTGCGCCGTTTGCGTATCGAGCGCGCGTTGCTGGTCGGCGAGCGCATCGAGCTGGCGCTGCCAGTCCATGGCCGTGGCCTGCTAGGCGTCGAGCTGGTGCGTACGCGCGAGCAGTTCGGGATCGTTGCGGCTGTCGCCCGTGGCCTCGCGCGTGGCAATCCAGTTGCGGAAACTCTCCCTGGCGTTGCGGTAGTCGGCGCTCGCGCGCTCATGGGCGGCACGCACGGTCTGCAGCTTGTCGTCGAGTGCCTCGTGTTCGCGTTGAAGGTCGCGCAGTTTCGCCTCGAGCGGTGCGGTCGCGGTCTGGTCGACATACTGCTGCGGCTCGGGCGGGCCACCGCGCGGGGCGAACATGAGGTCGCGTATCACGAGCGCGCCGAGCATGTTGAGGAACACGGCGAACAGCACCGCGATGATCCACGAAGCGATCTGGAGCAGACGCGCGGGGCGCGAATAAGCCTGGCTGGTGGTCATGGAGGGCCTTCCGGAGGATGGGCATATGGCGCAGAGCGTAACGCGAAACGCATAGAAAGGGGCAGAACGGTGGCCGAGGCGCGCGGCGAGTGGCATGATGGGTCCGAGGGCGACGCGCAGGGACAGGCGACTGACGGGCCGATCCGGCAACTCCGGCAACAATGCGGCCGATCGACATCGAAACGTTGAACAATGCCGCGCGCCGCGGTGCAATCTGGCGTGCATGCCGTCTATCGCACACTAGAATGCTTTCGGGCACGTGGGCGGCCTCATGTAAGCGAACCGTGTAGAGTAGCCCGGACCGGCCCTGCAAGCTGTGTAAGCAGACACAGCCGACACGAAAGCAGCCGGTAAGCAGTGCATAAGGAAAAGGGAGACGCGGAGCAGGGGCCGGCGGATCGCCGGTTCGTGCAGTGATGCCGCGCCTGCACCGGTTACCGGATGAATGAAGGAAGCCTGAACGTGCGCATTCTGTCGATATTCGGTACGCGGCCCGAAGCCATCAAGATGGCGCCGCTCGTCAAGCGCCTCGAAGCCGAGCCCGGCGTCGAGTCCATCGTCTGCGTCACGGGCCAGCACCAGAGCATGCTGCAACAGGTGCTCGACCTGTTCGGCATCGTGCCCGCGCACAACCTCCAGGCCATGACCGCGAACCAGACGCTCAATGGCCTCGCGGCGCGCCTCTTCGCCGGCCTCGACGACGTGCTGGCCGAGGTCGGCCCCGACCGCGTGCTCGTGCACGGCGATACCACCACGAGCATGGCGGGCTCGCTCGCCGCCTTTCACCGGCGCATTCCGGTGGGGCACGTGGAAGCGGGGTTGCGGACCGGCAACCTGTACGAACCGTGGCCGGAGGAGATGAACCGGCGCGTGGTGGACGTGGTGAGCGATCTGCTGTTTGCGCCCACGGCCAGTTCGAAGGCCAATCTCCAGGCCGAAGCGCTCACGGGCCGCGTCATCATCACGGGCAACACCGTGATCGACACGCTGCGCCTCATGTGTGCCCGGCTCGATAGCGACACCGCACTGCGCGAAGGGATCGACGCGCAGTTCCCTTTTCTCGAACCGCAGGAGGGCGGGCGGCCGCTGCTGCTCGTCACGGGCCACCGGCGCGAGAGTTTCGGCGAGGGCTTCGAGCATATCTGCGCGGCGCTCGCCGCGCTCGCGCATAGCGGCAAGATGCAGATCGTTTATCCCGTGCATCTGAATCCCAATGTGCGCGGGCCGGTGCTCGCCAAGCTCGGCAATGCGCCCAATGTTTATCTCACCGATCCGCTCGACTATCCCGAGTTCGTGCGCCTCATGCAGCGCGCGGCCATCGTGCTCACCGATTCGGGCGGCGTGCAGGAGGAGGCGCCCGCGCTCGGCAAGCCGGTGCTCGTGATGCGCGACGTGACCGAGCGCCCCGAAGCGCTGGCGGCCGGCACGGTCAAGCTGATCGGCACCGACCGCGCGGCCATCGAGCGCGCGGTGCTCGAACTCGTCGACAACGAAGAGGAGCGCCGGGCCTATGCACGCCGCGTGAATCCGTATGGCGACGGGCATGCGTCGGAGCGCATCGTTGCCGCGCTGACCGGCAAGCCGTTCACCGAGTTTTCGAGCCGCGCGCTGCCGGGTTATCGGCATCCCGTGCTGGCGGAACGCGGCGAGACGCCGGAACCGCAGGATTGATGCAGGCCTCGCGTCCCGATGCAACCGCACGCTTGCGATCGTGCAGCGCGGCCGCCTGGTTCTCCTGATGTTGTTGAGCGGTCCGTCTCAAGTTTCTTCGAAGTTTCCTTGAAGTTTCCTTGCTGTTGCCGTGACGTTGCCCGATTTGCGCGAGGCCCGCATCGCGCCGACCCCATGGGGAGTAACACGTGAGATTTCAGCTGACTTCGCATTGCGACGACACCGCGCACGAGCGCTTGCGCACGCTTTGCCGCACAGGGTTTGCGGCTGCGATTGCACTTGCCGCGCTCTGCGACGTCGCGCACGCGGCGCCCGGCGACCTTGCCAGCGCGTTTGCGCAACTCGGGGCGGGGCGCGTCGAATCGCGCAGCGTTTCGCTCGCCGATCTCGGCGTGCACGACCCGCTCGTGCTGCGCGCCCCCGATGCGGTGCAGGAACTCTATTTTCCGGTGCCCGTGGGCCTGCCGATCGCCAACGCCGCGTTGCAGCTCGATGCGAACTATCTGCGCGGCAACGGCGGACGCACCACCTTCGTGCTCTCGCTCGACGGCTCGCCGGTGCAGGCGCGCAACCTCACCGACGCGCAGGGCGACGGCTCCGTGAATCTCGGCGTGGACGATGCGCCGCGCCCCTCGGGCTTCGTGCGCGTGGGGCTGCAGTGGTCGTCGGTACTCAACGACACGTACTGTACGGACCAGACGGCCATCGGCAATCTCTGGCGCGTCGCGCCCACCACGCGGCTGACCTACCAGTTCGATACGTCGGCCATCCACGACGTGCGCACGGCCTGGAGTGCATTGCCCGCGAAGCCTGTAATCATAATAAGTAGTGCGAAGCTCGACGCGAATGCCTACGACGTGGCATGGCGCCTCGAAGCGTTGCTGATGCGCGGCGGGGCGACACCCGTGACGCAGGTGATGCCGGCGGTGGGCGACACCGTCGATCTCGGCAGCCTGAGCGTGCCGGGCGCGCTGCAGGCGGTGCCGGCGTTCGGGGCGCTCGCGGCGGGCGGACAGCACAAGATCGCCAGTCCGGCCGAACTGGGCGCGCTGATCGCGCTGGCGCCCCCGGGCGCGTTCGCGCCCAACGTGGTGGTGGCCGATGAAACGTTGCGCGCACATGCAAACGAAGCGCTCGACGCCTTGCGTGCCCAGGTCACCGCCGTATCGGCCGACGCCGCCGGCGCATTCGACGCCTGGCGCGCCCGCGCGGCGGGGCTGCTTGCGGCGCCGCTCACGAAGGGCGAGGTGCAGCTTGCACGCCTGGGCGGCCTGCCCGCCGTGGTGGTGGGCGACAGCCTTGGCGTGAGCGCGCTCTCGCGCACTTGGACGCCCATCGACGTGGCGAACCGCTTCATCGTGCACGAAGTCGCGGCCTCGCCCAATCTGAGCGCGGGCGGCGACAGCGACCAGGTCGCGCTCTCGCTGATCGGCGGCACGCCGCGCACGCTCAACGTACTGACGAGCGCCGCGTGGGAGGCCAACTTCGATCTCGCGGCCGTTTCGGGCAACGGCAAGATTCCGCGCCGCGTGGTGCTCGATCTTGCGGCCGCGCCCTCGGCGGATCGCAATGGCCAGACTGCGTCGATCTTCTTCAACGGCGTGCTGATCGGTGCGCATCTGCTCGATACGGACGGCCGCGCGCAGCGCGTGAGCGCCGATATTCCGGCCTACGCGCTTGCCTCGGTCAATACGCTGCGCGTGCTGTTCCAGCGCCAGCCTGCCGGCGGCTGCCGGCCGCGCGAAGAAGGCTATCCGGCTGCGGTGCTGCCCACCAGTTATCTCGTGCTGGGAGAGGGGCCGCTACCCGAGGACTTTGCCGGCATGGTGGCGCGCTACTCGCGCGAGGCGAACGTGCTCGTGCCCGACGCCTATCTTGCCGATCCACTCGCAACGCTGCCGCGTGTCGCGCGCCTCGCAAACGCGGCGGGTATTGCGCCCACGCGTGCCGCGACGCAGGTCGTAAGCCATGGCCAGGCGGCGCAACCCGCCGGCCCGTTCCTCGCGCTCGACGTGGTGCTCGACAAGGAAGACGGCCACGCGAGCTTCAGCGATCAGCGTCTCACGCTCAAGGGCCGCGGCGGCGCCACGCTCGTCGACATGACGGGCCTCTCGAAGATCGGACTCATCGAAGTGGTGCGCTCGGGCAGCACGCCGGGCATCGTCTGGCGCAGCGTGGGCGCAACGCCCCCGGTGCTGCCGGCGAGCCTGCAACTGCTGAGCGGCGACGTCGCGATCGTGGACGACACGGGCGTGCTCAAGCAGTTCGACACGCAATACGCGGGCGGCGTGCCGCCGGTGGACGATCAGCGCGC
Organism: Paraburkholderia sp. J12; assembly: GCF_905220215.1. Taxonomy (NCBI): domain Bacteria; kingdom Pseudomonadati; phylum Pseudomonadota; class Betaproteobacteria; order Burkholderiales; family Burkholderiaceae; genus Paraburkholderia; species Paraburkholderia sp. J12. The sequence goes on along the minus strand of NZ_CAJMZC010000001.1, from coordinate 746,175 downwards.
CTGGCTCACGCGGCATTGGGCGGGCTGGGGCATCCCGACCATCGCGATCGTCGTGCTGCTGTTGCTGCTGCTCGCGGCCGCCATGGCGCGCAACCGCGCCCGCGCGCGGAGTGCCGCCGCCGCGGCTGCCGCGGCCGCAGCGAAGGTCGAGGCGCAGGAAAGCGGCGATCCGCACGGCCCGGCCAACCCGCAGGGCTGACCGTGAGCCTCGCCGCGTTCGAATGGTGGCTCGGCTATCTGGCGAGCCGCTACTACCAGGGCATGGAGTACCTTGCCGCGGTGGTGGCGGTCATCATCCTGATCTCGAGCCTCGACGATCTTTTCATCGACGCCTGGTTCTGGGTGCGCCAGACGTTCCGCCATTTCACGGTCGAGCGTCGCTATGCGCCGCTGCGGGCGGAGCAGCTCTATACGCGCGAGCAACAGCCGCTCGCGATCATGGTGCCCGCCTGGCGCGAAGAGGACGTGATCGCTTCGATGGTGTCGGACCTCGTGCGCGTGCTCGACTACAGCAACTATGTGGTGTTCGTCGGCACCTATCAGAACGACGCGGCGACGATTGCCGAAGTCGAGCGCATGCGGCGGCGCTACAAGCAGCTTCACCGCGTGGAAGTGCCGCACGACGGCCCCACCTGCAAGGCCGACTGCCTGAACTGGATCGTGCAGGCGATTTTTCGCATGGAGCGCGAGACGGGCATCCAGTTCGCGGGCGTGATCCTGCACGACAGCGAAGACGTGCTGCATCCGCTCGAATTGCGCTTCTTCAACTATCTGCTGCCGCGCAAGGACATGATCCAGTTGCCGGTGGCCTCGCTCGAGCGCAACTGGTACGAACTCGTGGCGGGCACCTACATGGACGAGTTCGCCGAATGGCACGCGAAGGATCTCGTCGTGCGCGAGAGTCTCGCGGGCACGGTGCCTTCCGCCGGAGTGGGGACCTGCTTCTCGCGCCGGGCGCTGGCGGGGCTCGCGGAGCAGACCCAGAACCAGCCCTTCAACACGGAAACCCTGACTGAGGACTACGACGTCGGCGAGCGGCTGGGCCGCATGGGCATGCACTCGATCTTCGCGCGCTTTCCGGTGCAGTTCGCCACGCGCCGCAAGTCGTGGTTCGGCCTCGGGCCCGAGCGCGAGGTCACGCTCACCATGCCGCTGTGCGTGCGCGAGTTTTTCCCCGACACGTTCCGCACGGCCTACCGGCAGCGCGCGCGCTGGACGCTCGGCATCGGCCTGCAAGGCTGGGAGCAGACGGGTTGGGTGGGGTCGCTCGCCAACCGCTATCTGCTCGCGCGCGACCGCAAGGGCATCGTCACGGCCTTCGTGGGGATTCTCGCCTATGTGCTGCTCGTGCAGTTCCTGCTGTTCACCTTCGCGGATCTGCTCGGCATCCGCCCCAGCCTGATTGCTTCGCCGTTCGCCGATTCGCGCTTTCTGACCTTCGTGCTGTGGGCGAACGGCATCGCGCTGCTCATGCGCGTGGGGCAGCGCGTGTTCTTCGTGTCGCGGCTCTACGGCTGGGAGCATGGGGTGCTGTCCGTGCCGCGCATGGTGATCGGCAATTTCGTCAACTTCATGGCGGTTGCGCGCGCATGGAAGATGTATCTGGGTTATCTCGTCACCGGCAAGCGCCTCGTGTGGGACAAGACCATGCACGACTTCCCTTCGTCGGATGGCTTTACCGACCGGCGCCAGCGTCTGGGCGAATTGCTGCTCTCGTGGCAGGCCATCGACGAGACGGAACTCGCGAAGGCGCTGGAAGAGGAGTACGCGCAGGAGGCGCCGCTTGGCCGCGTGCTCATGGCGCACGGCTGGCTCGACGAGGAGACGCTGGCCGAAGCCATTGCTTTCCAGGCGAACCTGCTGCGCGGACGTCTCGACCGCGCGAAGCTCGAAGCGAACGCGCAACAGGTGCCGCTCGAGCTCGCAGTGCGCTACCGCGTGCTGCCCCAGGGCGACGACGGCAAAGGCCATGCGGTGCTGCTTTGCGCGAGCCCGCTTGCGAAGGACGCGGTCGGCGCGCTTCAGGCGCAGCTCGCGCTGCCGCTCGCGCAGCGCATCGTGCGCGAAGGCGAAATCGCCGATGGACTGCGGCTTTTGCGCGGCATTCCCGTGCCCGAGGTGCACGAGCAGCATGAAGCGATCGCGCGGCAGGAGGCACTCGGCCGCCACGCAGCGAGCGTACCGCTCCTCGGCGACCTGCTGATCGAGCGCGGCGCGGTGCGGCGCGCCGAGTTCGACGCCGCCTTGCAGCGCTACCGGCCGCAGGATCACGGCCGCATCGGCGACTATATGGTGGCGCAGGGCGTCATCACGGCCGAGGCGCTGGCGGGTGCGATCGAGGAGCAACGGCGTCAGCGAGACGAGGCCGCTTCCCCATGAAGAGGATTCCGAAACTGTTGGTCGAGCGTGCGCCAGGCTCGCGCTCGTCGCGGCACGGCACGCGGCGCGCGCTCGCCGCGGCGTGTGCCGCGCTTTGTGCCACGGCGTGTGCCGGGCTCTTCGTGCCAGCCGCCGCGCAGGCACAGGCGGTGCCTTCGGGCACGCTGCCGCTGCCGTTGAGCGGGCCGGCGCAACGCGTGGCGCAGCAGGGCTACGATGCCTATGCGCGCGGCGACTATGCGGCGGCCGAGGCCTATGCCCGCAAGGCGATTCGTCAACGGCCCGACGTGGCCTCGCTGCGCCTCTTGCTCGCGAACGCGCAGGCGGCCCAGGGCAAGCTTGGCGAAGCGAGCCGCACACTTGCCGAAGCCGAGCGTCAGATCGGCCCCGATCCGGCGCTCGTCGCGCGGCGGCGCGCGTTCGATGCGCAGGTGGCGGCCTCGGCGCGGTCTGGCGCGCCGCGCGGCGGGCGGCAGGCGGTGCCGGGCACGGGGTCGCCCGACAACCTCACGGGGCGCGCCTATGAACTCGCACAACAGGCCTATAAAGCGTATGACGCTCGCCGCTACGACGACGCATGGCGCGACGTCAACGCGGCCATCGTCCTGCGGCCCGATGTATTGCGCCTGCGTCTGCTCGCCATCGACGCCGCGAGCGCCGCAGGCCACGACCGCGACGCATGGCAGGCGGCACAGGACGCGACGCAGCGTTTCGGCAGCAGCGCCGACTTGCGTACCCGGCGCCTCGATATCGGTGCGCGGCTCGCACCGCCGCTTGCGACCGAGGCCGAGGCAGCGCGCGAGCGCGGCGACACGGCGCAGGCCATAGCGCTTTTGCGCGAGGCGATAACCTACGCGCCGGATCGTCCGGGCTACCGTCTTCAACTCTTCGACGCGCTTGCCGCGCAGAACGATCAGGCCGGCCTCGAACAGGCGGCAACCGACGCCGTCGATGCAGGGATGAAGCCCGCGCTGATGGCCTACGTGATGCGCGGCTACGCACGCGCCTCGCAAGGCCGTTTCGCCGATGCCGATCAGGACTTCGATCACGCCCTGCAGTCGAGCGACGCCACGCAGCGCGATCAGCGCGTGGCGCGCGTGATCGTGGCGGATGTGTGGACCGAGGAAGGGCAGCCGCAGCGCGCGCTCGATCTGCTCGCGCCGCTCAAGCCGGTGGGCGATGCGACCGACGCGCAGATCGAGGCGCGCCGTTACTACGCGCGCATGGCGCTCGCGAAACCGGTCGCCGGCGCGGCAGCCGAACGCGTGGCACAGGCGGCGCGCCCGGTGTTCGACTGCACGGTGGACCGCTACGGACCGGCCTGCGACGTTTATGCGGCCGATCCGGGCTTTGCCGCGCGGCGCGCTTCAATCGTGGCCGCCCAGCACGGCGACAAGGCCGCGGCGCTCGACTACGCGCGCCAGGCGGTGGATGCCGATCCGCGCAACCCGCAGCACCGGGTGGAGCTCATCAACGCGCTCGTCGACGCGGGCGACACGGCGGGGGCGAAGCGCGAGGCACGCGCCACGCTTGACGCCGGACTGCTGGACGCGATGCCGCCGCTGCAAGCCGCCTACATCGCGCAGCGCGCCGGCGACGACCGCCGCGCGTACGTCTATTTCGCGCATGCCGACGAGGCCGGCCAGTTGCCGCCGCAGGCCGCGGGCGACGCGGGCTACAGCGCGTACCGCGCGCATTTCGACGCGTTGGCCGCGCGCTATTTCGAGCGCGCGATCGACTACGGCACCGCCCCGCCCGACGGCGCCGCGCCCGCTACGCTCCCGCAGCTCCAGGACTTGCGCAACGCCCACGCCGACGTCACACGCGACTGGGGCTTCATCGCCTCGCTCAACTATCGCGGCGCGGGCCTGCAGCCGGGCGTCTCGACGGGTTCGGCCCCGGGCACCTACAACAACTGGCAGACCGGGCTCGAAGGCTACTGGCGGCCGTTCGGCTCGCTCGGCGACCGCATGTTCGAAGTCTATGCGCGCGCCTACGAAGACTTCGGCGCCCAGGGCGACGCGCCCAGCGGCGTTTCCACGGCGCTCGCGGCCGTGGGCGCACGCGCGAAGCCCTTCGAGTCGGTCAATGCGATCATCGCGTTCGAGCGGCTCATTCCCATCGGCTCGCGCGCGCCGGCCGACTGGCTGCTGCGCCTTGCGTATTCGGGCGGCTTCGGCACCGAGCTGCGGCTCGACGTGCCGTCGTGGTGGACCGTGCAGGACTATGGCGAAGTGGGCCACTACGTGAGCAACGGCTGGAACTACGGCACGGGCTATATCGAAGCGGGCCGCACCTGGCGGCTCGACCCCATCAGCCCGAAGCTCACGGTGTTTCCGTATGCCGTGGTCGGCATGGACTACGATTCGAGCATCAACCACAGCATTCCGGTGGGGATGGGCGTGGGCATTTCGTCGCGCTACTGGTTCCGCGACGGCTTCTACGATTCGCCGAAATCGTATGTGGACGTTTCGGTGCAATACCGCTGGCGGCTCACCGGGGACAACCGCGCGGGCGGCGTGTTCTTCGGCACGGTGCTGTCTTACTGAGTGACTGGGGAGGGAGTGTCGACCATGCCTGAGCGTTTCGCGAGCCGTCGCATCGCGCGTGCCGCTGTCGTGCAGATGGCGGCCCGTGTGCTTGCCGCTGCGATGTGTGCCCTCGCGGCCGCGGGCTGCACGCTCCAGGTGCCCGCGCATGCCGATTCGCTCGCGCAGGGCATTGTCTGGCAGCCCGACAACGAGCACCTCGACCTGCACGGCGACTGGGAGAAGCTCGGCGTGAACGAGTTGCTCGTGCAGTGGATCGCCGTGGACGACGTCGCGTACATGGCGGGTGCGGGCTTGCCGGCGCCGCGCGTGCCCGACTGGGTGCGCATTGCCAACGAGCCGTGGGCGCGCGGCGTGATCGTGGGCCTCGCAGGCTACTCGAACGAGCAGAAGGCGCGCGCGAACATGGAAGAGCTGGTCGAGCGCTCGCTCGCGCTCGCGAAGGTGCGCCCGCCCGTGCACATCACGGGCTGGTATTTCCCGGTGGAAGCCGATCCCACCTGGAAGGACGCGGCGAGCATGGCGCCTTTGCTCGAACGTCTGCCGCATCCGCTGTGGATCAGCGTGTACGACACGAGCAATATCGGCGGCGAGGCGTTTGCGAAGTGGCTGGACAGCTGGCTGCCGAACGACGTGGGCGTGCTGTTGCAGGACGGTTGCGGCGTGTATGCGCGCGGTCCGGCTGCGGCGCGCGAATATGCCGATGCGCTGGCGGCGCACCTGGGCAGCAAGCGCGTGCGCATCATCGCGGAAGCGTTCCGGCCGAAGGAGGGCGGCGGCTTTCGCGCCGCCACGCCCGAGGAACTTGCGCCTCAACTGGAGGCGTATCACGGCTACCGCGTCTATCTCTTCGACGGGCCGCACTACATGTCGCCCGCGCTCGTCGACGGACTCCTGCAGCAATTGAAGTCTGGGCAGGGCGCTGCTCAGGCACCGGCCAGATGAAAGGGCCTTCAGCGCTTCGAGCGCTTCCGGCCGGAAGCGCAATCCGCTTTAGCGCAACTGCGTGAAGGCGATCAGCAGCACCATGCCACCGATGGCGCCATCGAGCACGCGCCAGGCGCCGGCACGGCGAAAGAGCGGGGCGAGCGCCCGCGCGCCATAGCCCAGCGCCACGAACCACACCGCACTCACGCTCATCGCGCCGAGCGCGAACGCGAGCCGGCCGCTTTCGGGTTCGCGCGCGCCCGCGGTGCCGATTAGCAGGAAGGTGTCCAGATACACGTGCGGGTTGAGCCACGTGAAGGCCAGCGTCATGAGCACGATGGGCCATGCGCGCTGCACTGGCGCCTCGCGTTGCGCCGCCGCGTCGAGCACCGCGTGGCCGGGGCGCACCGCGCGCCGTAGCGCGCCGATGCCGAACCACACGAGCCACGCGAGACCCACGTAGAGCACGAGATGCACGAAGGTGGGATAACGCTCGACGAGCGCCGAAGCGCCGCCCACGCCCGCGCCGATGAGGATGAAGTCGGACAGCGCGCACAGCACGACGATCTTGGCGACGTGCGAGCGCAGAATGCCCTGGCGCAGCACGAAGGCGTTTTGCGCGCCGATGGTGACGATCAGCGAAGCGCAGAGCGCCGCGCCGTGAGAAAAAGCAAGCCAGTTCATAGTCGGGAGCCGAGGTGCGGCAATCTTCGCTGCCGGTTGCCGTTCACGTTGCACGGCGGGGGGAATGGCGCTAGTCTGCGGCCATCGGCGACCTAAGAGAAGCTGATTTTCTTAAACCCGATTAAGGAACGCTAATGCTCGACTATGCGTTGCTCGACGCGCTCGCCGCCGTCGTGCGGCACGGCTCGTTCGACCGCGCGGCCGGCGCGCTCAATGTCACGCCCTCGGCGGTCTCGCAGCGCGTGAAGCTGCTGGAGGAGCGGGTGGGCACGGTGCTCGTGAAACGCGGCCAACCGTGCGTGGCGACGGCCGCGGGCGCGCTCCTGTGCCGCCACACCGAACGCGTGCAGCTGCTCGAAGCGGAACTGGGCGGCGCGATGCCCACCTTCACCGGCGCGTCGGACGGCACACGGCCCACGCTGCGCATCGCCGTCAACGACGACAGCGTGGGCACGTGGTTCATCGACGCGGTGGCCGCCTTCTGCGTGGAGCGCGGCATCCTGCTCGACCTCGTGATCGACGACCAGGACCACACGGCCGAGCGCATTCGCGACGGCAGCGTGCAGGGCGCCGTGACCACGCAGGCGGAGCCGGTGCAGGGTTGCCGCTCGACGCGCCTTGGCCGCATGCGCTACCTCGCCGTGTGCTCGCCGGACTTTTTCGAGCGCTATTTCGCGCAGGGCGTCACGCGCGAGTCGCTGCGGCGCGCGCCGTGCATCGAATTCAATCCGAAGGACCAGCTGCAAAAGCGCTTCGTGAGGCGCATCACGCGCGCGCAGGTGGACGCGCCGCTGCACTGGATTCCGCACGTGGCCGGCTTTCTGTGTTGCTGCCTGAACGGACTCGGCTGGGGCATGTGTCCCGAACGCATGATCGCGCAACATCTTGCCCGCGGCGAACTGGTCGAACTGACGCCGGGCCGCGCGTTCGATGTCGATCTGTACTGGCAAAGCTGGCGGCTCTCGATCGGCTGGCTCGACGAATTCGGCGCCATGCTCAGGCGACGGTGCACTGAATTTCTCGACTGAAGCGGGCTGCGGGACTTATCCTGAAAGCGGATTTTTCTTTACATCCTGCGAAATTGTCGAACTATTTGGAGAAGCCCGATTGTCCATTTCGGTGCAATCTCCACACAATCTCCACGCAATGGCACATGACAAAATGACTAAAGCGCGATTCATTCTGGATTAATTGGGTTTGATATAGAGCGTAGTCTCGGTATTGACTGCCGTAAGGCTGCAGCCCTTGTCGTGCGGCAATTTCGCGTAGTTTCTCCTGATGTTTTGTATGCAAAACGCGTGGGAGCGGCGCCCTTGCCGCGCATTGCGTTTCATTGATTGGTCATGATTGGGCGAGAACATGCAGGTGGGCCGCAACGACCGGCAAGCGCCCGCCGATGGCCGCCGATGCTTGTCCCGGGCGTTCCCGCGGCAATGAACCGCGGCGGGAGCGGGACCAGTTCGGCTGATCCGTCTATGCCGCCGTAACAGGCTTCCAGGTGGATTTCGGTTAATTTTTCCGGTCTGTCAATGACAAAGATCGACAAATCGGAAAAAAATGTTCGCAAGGTAAAGAAACTCTTGATGTTTCTCATCAGTCGGAGCTGAAAGGCTGGCCGTTTCACCATTTTGGCGTTTTGATTTATCGTGTGAAAATTGAGTTTTCCCTGTGGGTTGCGAGATGGACACGCTATAATCCGTTCGTGGCAAAGTGCTTATTCGACCGGCATATTCGAATCGTTTCCGCGTGCACGAGGTGCATTATGACGAAATTAGATACCGGCAGCGTCTGGCAACAAACCATTGACCTTCTGTCCGCAGCGTCCGAGCCCCTCACCCTGGTGGCCGAACCCGTGGGCGGCAGGAGCTGCAAACCGGTACCTATCACACGCAGCGCTTCGGAGGCGGCCAACCGGCGCCGCGCCACCGTGCGCTCGTGGGACGCACAAGGCATTACCTTGATCCGGCGTCATGATCCGGACAGCATCACGGTCTGCTGGAGCGACGCCACTTACGGGCGTTATTCCGACCAGCTCTGGCGGGTCTGCACGGCCCGACGCAGTTCGGTGTGCGCGCTCACCGGCGAGAAGATCCGCCGCGGCGACGCCGTGTTCCGCCCGAGTCCCAACCGCCGTCACCGCCCGGCCAATGCCGACGCGATGATCCTCGCCAGCAAGATCGACAATTTGCCCAACAGCGTGATCGCCGCTCGTCTCGACGAGGCATTGGCGGCCTGAGCGTTGCACGTGTGACGTGCCGGCGCGCCTTGCGGGCTGTGCCGAAGGGTTTCTCCAGATGAAATGGGCGCTACGGTCCGAACTTTCAAGGTTCGGACCGTAGCGCCCGTTTGTGCTTGTCTGCGCCTGCCCGGTCGCCGAGGGCGCGGGGCAATGTCAGGCAGCGGGCCGGAGCCCGCCGCCCGTCTCAGGCGGCCACGTCGCGGGTTTCCTCCTCTTCCAGCGCATCGCGCGTTTCCGGCATCGCGAGCCAGACCATCAGCACGGCGGCCGCGCCGGCGGCGGCGAGGCCCATGAAACTCACCGTATTGCCGAAATGATCGGCGATGAAGCCGGCCACGGCCGTCGAGAGCGTCGCCCCGATCCCCGCCGAAAGCCCGAAGAGCCCGATGCACAGGTTGTAGCGTCCCTTGCCGCCGGCCACGTCGGCCGCAATGAGCGGCAGCATCACGCCGAACACGGCGGCCGAAAGCCCGTCGAGCATCTGCACCGGCACGAGGAAGTACGGATTGTGCACTGCCGCAAAGAGCAGCGCGCGCACCGGCAGGGCCGAAAACCCGAGGATCAGCACCGGGCGGCGCCCCCAATGCTGGGCCGTGCGGCCGACCCAGGGCGACATGAGCGCGACGATCGCCTGCGGCACGATGATGCACGCCGCGATCACGAGCTGGACGTTGTCGCCCATCCCGGCCGTCACTTCGCCGGCCGCGAGATTGAGCATCGCGGCGTTCGAGAGGTGGAACAGCATCACGCAGCCGGCGAACGTCAGCATGCGCTTGTCGCGCAGCAGATCGAAGATCGTCTCGCGCGGCTCGCCGGCGGCCGGGGTGGCGGGCTTGGGCGTGCCCGGAATCGACGCGCCGGCGCTGCGGCGGTCGTACTCGATCATCGCGAGTGCGACGAGCGCGGGCAGCGCGAGCGCGGCGGTCAGCCAGAACACGGCGCGCGGCGAGACGTATTCGCCGCACAGGCCCATGAGGCCGGCCGCGACCGCGCTGCCGATCGACGCCCAGCGCGCGTTGCGCCCCAGCCGGTCGCCCAGGTTCTGGCGGCCCACCAGCATGAGGGCGAGCGCGGCCATGGCCGGCGTGAGCATGCAGCTCGCGAAGCCGTGGAACACCTCGGCCGCCATCACCGGAACGACGGTCGGGCTGCTCGCGAGCAGCACCGCCGAGAGGATGATCGCGATGATCGCCCACGCGGCGGCGGCTTTCTTGTTGCGCAGGGCATCCACGGCGGCGCCGCCCGGCACCTGGCTCACCATCGCGCTGATCGTGCCGACCGAGAGGGCCAGGCCGATCTCGCCCTGGGTCCATTTATGCGAAGCGAGATACGACGCGATGAACGGACCGAAGCCCGTCTGCACGTTCGCGACGAAGAAGTTCAGCCAGTCGAGCGCGCGCAAACTTCGCGTGCTGGCCATCGTACGCAGTGTGGCTCCTGTCATTTGTCACCGCGCGCGGAAGCTGCAGGAGCGGGGGCAGCCGAGGTCGTGGAAGCCACGGCCGGCGGGGCGGGGGGCCTGGGCGCCGCCGGCGCGACCGCGCGCACCGGCTGGTCGTTCTCGTACTCGGGCGAGGCGTCCACCTGCTGGTCGCTCATGTCGAGCTGGGCCGTCAGTTCGTTGTTCTTCGCGACGAAATGCAGCGCCGACCAGTCGGCGGCGATCATATGGCGTTTTTCCAGCGTACCGCTCACGTCGAGCACGACGGCGAGCGGGTCCGCGCCGGCGTCGAGCAGCACGTCCACCACGCGGCCTACCTTGGCGCCGTTGGTGCGCTCCACGGTCGCGTCGAGCATCGGCAGGCGCGTCGGGCTCGGCTCCCCCGGGCCGGGCTGCGCGCTGTTGCTGCCGGACTTCGCCCGGTCGGGCAGGGGCTGCTGGCCCGCGGCCAGCGCGAGCGTGATGGCGGGCGTTTTCGGCTGCGGGTTCACGCGCACGACATTCCACGGGAAGGTGGCCTTGCGGTCGCCCACGCCCATGAAACCCTGCAGGTTCACCACCACCTCCGCGGGCTTGCCGCCCGGGCCGGCCACGAGATCCACGGCGCGGCCCACCACCTTGCCGTCGGTCTTCTGCACTTCGGCGTCGAGCAGCGTGCGATAGGTGCCGCGCTCGAACGTGCGCGTCGTCACGAGCGGCGCCGGCGCGGGCGCGGGGGGCGCGGAGGCGGTCACGGGCGGCGGCGGGGCCGGGCGGCGACGGCGGATCGGCGCGGGGCGCGGCTTTTTCGGCGAGGGTTTGGCCTCGGCCGCTTCGTCGGGCGCGCTCGCCATTTCGGGCGCGGAGGCGGCTTCGGGCTCGCTCGCCGGGGCCTCGGGCTCGCTCGCGGCGATCGGCGCCTCCGGCTCGGGCGGGGGCGCGGCGGTACGGAACAGGCTGCAGCCCGACAGCATGAGCAGAAGCAGCAGGGGCAGGGCATACGGGAGGGTTGCAACGGGACGTGCGAAACCGCCTCTCATCAACGGGAACTCCTTGAAGCGGCCGGCGCAGTGGGCGCGCGGCGGGGAAAACCGGGTCGGGTGCGTGAGAGTGTAACCCGGGCGGTCCTGGGGCCAGGTGTAAACGCGGGGGCGGGCCGTCCGCCAAGGCCTGACGGCGTAACTATAAGGATCGTGGCATGACCTGAATGCGACTCCCGCGATGGGAGCTCCGATTGTGTTGGCCTAACCTTCGGACCAGCAAAAAAAGATGTCAAAACGATGTGGATCGCGAATCCGGGTTATCCGGCAGAACGGTTCAGAGACAACGCCGTAACGGCATTTTTGCTTCAAGCGTGCCGGCGGCCCTCGCATCGCGCCGGCACGACGATTCCAATCGAGACGAACCTGATGACGGCCCCCGCCAGGGGTGCGTTTCAGCATGCTGATAAAGGAGGCACTCACCATGATGGAACCCCACGCCACGCCGCTCACCGAGACGGCCGGCACGGAGGTCGAGCCGCTTGGCTCGACCGGCTTTCTCGACCGCTACTTCGATATCTCCGCACGCGGCAGCTCGCTGCGCCAGGAGGGCATCGCTGGCGTTACCACCTTCCTCGCGATGGTCTATTCGGTGTTCGTCGTGCCGGGCATGCTCGGCAAGGCGGGCTTCGACACGAGCGCGGTGTTTGTCGCCGTGTGTCTCACCACGGCGTTCGGTTCGCTCCTGATGGGCCTGTGGGCGAAGCTGCCCATCGCCATCGGCTGCGCGATCTCGCTCACGGCGTTCACCGCGTTCGGCCTCGTGCTCGGCAAGGGCCTCAAGCCCGAAGTCGCGCTCGGCGCCGTGTTTCTCATGGGCCTCGTCTTCACCGGCATCTCGGTGACGGGTGTGCGTTCCTGGATCCTGCGCAATCTGCCGCACGGCATCGCGCACGGCACGGGCATCGGCATCGGCCTCTTCCTGTTGCTGATCGCCGCGAACGATGTCGGCCTCGTCGTGAAGAATCCGGGCGCCGGTCTGCCGGTTTCGCTCGGCCACATCACGTCGCTGCCGGCGATCCTCTCGGTGGCGGGCCTCGCCGCGATCTTCGGCCTCGTGCGCCGCCGCGTGCCGGGCTCGATCCTGGTCGTGATCGTCGCGATTTCGGCGCTCGGTCTCGCAATCGATCCCGAGGTGAGCTTCCACGGCGTGTTCGCCTGGCCGTCGCTGTCCACGCCGGGCCATGCCTCGCTGATCGGTGCGATGGATATCAAGGGCGCGCTCTCGCTCGCCGTGCTGCCGAGCGTCCTCGCGCTCGTGATGACGGCCGTGTTCGACGCCACCGGCACGATTCGCGCCGTGGCGGGCCAGGCCGGCCAGCTCGACGAGAACGGCCGCATCGTCAACGGCGGCCGCGCGCTGACGGCCGACTCGCTCTCCTCGATCTTCTCGGGTTTCTTCGGCGGCGCGCCGGCGGCGGCCTACATCGAATCGGCGGTGGGCGTTTCGGCCGGCGCCAAGACGGGGCTCACGGCTGCCGTGGTGGGCGTGTTGTTCCTCGTGGTGATGTTCTTCGCGCCGCTCGCCGGTCTCGTGCCGTCGTACGCCACGGCCCCGGCGCTCATGTACGTGGGCATCATGATGCTCGCGGGTGTCTCGCGCCTCGACATGAGCGACATGGTCGATGCGATGTCGGGCCTCGTGTGCGCCGTGTTCATCGTGCTGACCGCAAACATCGTGACGGGCATCATGCTGGGCTTTTCCACGCTCGTGATCGGCCGCATCGTGAGCGGCGAGTACCGCAAGCTCAACGTGGGCACCGTGGTGATCGCCGTGGCGCTGGTCGCGTTCTACCTGGGCGGCTGGGCCATCTGATGCGTGCACCGACACGTTGATGGCCCGGTCATTCGGCCAGGCGGACCCGGCGGCCCGCCCGGCCGGCTGCACGGCCCGCGTCGCTTCACGGCGGCGCGGGCCGTGCGGCTTTGGGCGGCGTTTAAGGCGTACGAGATCGTTTCGCAGAACGAATGGTTGACGGCGCACAAGTCGCTCGACAACTATACGGAATAGGGGCGCGTGGGCGGCGGGCTGCCGGGCGTGAAGCGTCGGCGCGCGTCCTAGAGCGACATTTCGAAGGCCGGCCGCAGCAGAACCTCGATCGCCATGACGATGAGGCCCATCGCCGCGGCGGCGAGCGTCAGCGTGCCATATTCGTCGTAGCGCGCGTCGTAGAGACACGCGATCACGAACAGGATGGCGAGCAGATTGGTGAGCCAGTCGAAGTTCAGCGCGAGGACCATCGGGCGTATCCGCGACGCGGACCGGGGCGGGCGCGTCTGGACGAGTCGTACGAATGGCCGGGATTCTAGCGAATCGACCTTACGGATACGCAACAGTTATGCGGTGTCCTGCGTTTATTTCTGCGCCGCGTGTGCTGTGTGCGCCGCGTGCATTCCGTCGCGAATCCACTTCGTAACCGAAGTCCGCTGCGGCTGCCAGCCCAGCAACGTGCGCGCACGCTCGCCGCGCACGCGGCTGTTCGAGCCGAGTCCATACGAGGCCATCTCGTAGCCCCATTCCCCGATCGCATCGTCGAGCGGCCAGTCCTGCGGCGCGGGCAGCTTCATCGCCGCGGCAAGCGCCGCGCTCATCTCGTTGAACGCCGCTTCGCCGCTCTCGACGAAATAGAAGGTGCCCGCAGGCGTTTTCTCGAGCGCGAGCCGGTAGAGTTCGGCCACGTCGTCGATGTGCACGTTCGACCAGATATTCGCGCCGCGTCCCACGTGACGCATGACGCCGCTCTTTTGCGCCTGGCGCACGAGCCGCGGCAACTGCACGCTCGCTGCGCCCGGCACCGCGCCCTCGCCGTAGATCAGCGTGTTGCAGAGCACCGCGCTGCGAATGCCGCGCGCCGCGCCCGCGAGCACCAGATTGTCGATCGCCACGCGCGGCGCCTTGTCGGCGGTCGGCTCGGGCAGGGCATCTTCGCGGTAGACGCGATCGCTCGGCTCGCCGCCCGAAGCGTCGCCCACGATGCTCGATCCGCTCGTGTGCAGGAACACCTTGCCCGAGCCTTCGAGTGCGTCGAGCAGCGCCTCGACGGCGCCGCGATGATCGCTGCTCGCCGCATTGATCACGGCATCGGCGGCGCGCGCTTCGGCCATCAGCAGATCGCGGTCGTCGAGATCGCCCGCGACCGGCACGATGCCGAGCTTTTCGAGGTCGGCGAACTGTTCGGGCCGGCGCACGAGGCCGCGCACCGTGTGGCCCGCGCGCACCAGATGCGCTGCAATCGATCCGCCGATGAAACCGCCTGCGCCCGTTACGAAAATCTTCATGGATGACTCCGGTTGCTTTGTCGATGACGGCGAGTATCCGCCGCTTCGGCAGGCGGACAAACCGTGTTAGCCTCAAATGAATCTTGACTGCGGATCAACAATGAAGACATCCACCGACGAACTGCTCGTGTTCGTCACCGTGATCGACGCGGGCTCGATCACGGCCGCCGCCGAAAAGCTCCAGCAGACCGTCTCGGGGGTGAGCCGCGCGCTTACGCGGCTCGAAAAACAGCTGGGCGTCGCGCTGATCCTGCGCACCACGCGGCGCCTGCAACTGACCGGCGAAGGGGAACTGTTCCTCGAACGCGCCCGCGCGATACTCGCGGCCATGGAGGATGCGGAGGAGGCCGTGGCGCGCCATCGCGAAGCGCCTTCGGGACGGTTGCGCGTGGATGCGGCCACGCCGTTCATGCTCCACTGCATCGTGCCGCACATGGCGGCATTCGCCGCGCAGTATCCGGCGATCCAGCTCGAGCTGACTCACAACGAGCGCATCGTCGATCTGCTGGAGCAGCGCGTGGATATCGCGATTCGCATCGGCGCGCTGCAGGACTCGACGCTGCATGCGCGCGCGTTCGGTTCCAGCCGCTTGCGGCTCGTGGCGAGCCCCGCGTATCTCGCGGCGCACGGCACGCCGCATACTGTCGACGAACTGGCTGCGCACCGCCTGATCGGCTTCACGGCACCCGCGCATCTGAACCGCTGGCCCTTGCAGACGCGCTCAGGCGAAGGTCATGACGATGCGCAGGCCCAGCCGCCGGGTTTGACGGTCGAGCCGTCGCTGGCGGCGTCGAGCGGCGAGACGATCCGCCAACTGGCGCTGGGCGGCGCGGGCATCGCGTGCCTCGCCGATTTCATGACGGCCGGGGATCGCCGCGACGGGCGCCTCGTGACGGTGCTCGACACGGCGCTCGCCGACGAGCGTCAGCCGGTCCACGCCGTCTATTACCGCAGCGAGGCGCTGGCGGCGCGGGTGCAATGCTTCCTTTCCTTTATTGGGGGCAGGCTGGAGCTATAGGAGCCGGGCGTCTGTCTCGTGGATAGCCCCAGGGCGGCGGACGCACGGAATCTGTTGTCTATACAAGCTCGCCAGGCTAGACTGCGGCCACGTTCAGCTTACTTGTATAGACAGGATTCGATAATGCGACTCACGCCCGGCCACCTGACCCTGCCCCAATTGCGCCAGATCGCGCGCCAGACGGATCAACATCCGGTGAAGCTCGAACTCGATCCCGCGAGCTTCGCCGCCATCGACGCCTGCGCGCAGGCCGTTGCCGCGATCGCCGCGAAGGGCGAGCCCGCCTACGGCATCAACACGGGTTTCGGCCGCCTTGCCAGCACGCACATTCCGGCCGACCAGCTCGAACTCCTGCAGCGCAACCTGGTGCTCTCGCATGCCGTGGGCGTGGGCGAGCCGATGGCGCGTCCGGTCGTGCGCCTCCTGATGGCGCTGAAGCTTTCGAGCATGGGCCGCGGCCACTCGGGCATCCGCCGCGAGGTGATGAACGCGCTGATTACGCTGTTCAATGCCGACGTGCTGCCCGTGATTCCGGTGAAGGGTTCGGTGGGCGCCTCAGGCGACCTCGCGCCGCTCGCGCATATGTCGGCGGTGCTGCTCGGTATCGGCGAAGTGTTCATCCGCGGCGAGCGCGCGAGCGCCGAAGCGGGTCTCGCCGCCGCGGGCCTCAGGCCGCTCACGCTGCAGGCGAAGGAAGGCCTCGCACTGCTCAACGGCACGCAGGCTTCCACCGCGCTCGCGCTCTACAACCTCTTTGCAATCGAAGACCTGTACCGCACCGCGCTCGTTTCGGGGGCTCTCTGCGTGGACGCGGCGGCCGGCTCGGTCAAGCCCTTCGACGCACGCATCCACGAACTGCGCGGCCATCGCGGCCAGATCGAAGCGGCGGCTGCCTATCGCGCGCTGCTCGACGGCTCGGCGATCAATCTTTCGCACCACGACTGCGACAAGGTGCAGGACCCGTACTCGCTGCGCTGCCAGCCGCAGGTGATGGGTGCGTGTCTCGACCAGATGCGCCATGCGGCGCAAGTCCTGCTCATCGAGGCGAACGCCGTCTCCGACAACCCGCTGATCTTCCCGGACACCGGCGAAGTGCTCTCGGGCGGCAACTTCCACGCGGAGCCGGTGGCGTTCGCGGCGGATAATCTCGCGCTCGCCGCCGCCGAAATCGGCGCGCTCGCCGAACGTCGCATCGCACTCCTGATTGATGCCACGCTCTCGGGCCTGCCGCCGTTCCTCGTGAAAGATGGCGGCGTGAACTCGGGCTTCATGATCGCGCACGTGACGGCCGCGGCGCTGGCTTCGGAAAACAAGACGCTCGCGCATCCGGCCTCGGTCGATTCGCTGCCCACCTCGGCCAACCAGGAGGATCACGTTTCGATGGCGACGTTCGCGGCGCGCAAGCTCGCCGATATCGCCGACAACACGGCCAACATCCTCTCGATCGAACTGCTCGCAGCAGCCCAGGGTGTGGACCTGCGCGCGCCGCACCCCACGAGCCCGTCGCTCGCGCGCGTGATGAAAACGGTGCGCAGCGAAGTGCCGCACTACGATCTGGACCGCTACTTCGCGCCGGACATCGCCGCGGTGACGCGACTCGTGCAAAACGGCACGATCGCGGCTCACAGCCCGTTCGCGTTCGAATCCGAAGCGCCGGCGCAGTGACGCTTCGAGTGGGCGGGCCCGCGCGATGAACGCACCGGCGTATCAGGGCATCAAGGACTTCATCCTCGCGCGCATCGACTCGGGCGAGTGGGGCGAGGGCGACCAGGTGCCTTCGGAGAACGAGCTGGCGCGCGACTTCAAGGTCGCGCGCATGACCGTGAACCGCGCGCTGCGCGAACTGACCGCGGAGCAGGTGCTCACGCGCGTGCAGGGTGCGGGCACGTTCGTCGCGCCCCCGAAGTACGAATCGACGCTGGTGGCGATCCGCAGTATCTCCGACGAAATCGTCGCGCGCGGCCACCGCTATCGCGCCGAGGTGCTGGAGATCGGCGCGCTGCCGGCCGACGAGGCGCTCGGCGTCGAAATCGGCGTGGCCACGCACGAGAGCGTATTCCACTCGCGCGTGCTGCACCTCGAAAACGACAAGCCGGTGCAGCTGGAGGAGCGCTGGGTCAACCCGGCGGTCGCACCGGAATACGCGCTGCAGGACTTCACGCACATCACGCCGAACCAGTATCTCGTGCGCGTCGCGCCGCTGCAGCGCGTGGAGTATCGCATCGAGGCGCTCGCGCCCGAGGGCGACACCCGCGCGCGCCTCGCGATGGGCGCCGCCGAGCCTTGTCTCGTGCTGCATCGCCGCACCTGGTCGCGCGGCCTCGTGGCTTCGGTGGCGAATCTCTGGCATCCGGGCAGCCGCTACCGGTTCACGGGGCACTTCTAGCGCCGTTTCAGCGTCTGGCTTTGCGGCGCCTGCGGTGGTTTTTCATCGCGCGGGCGTCCGTTCTCTCTCGTTCCCTCTTTTTCGTCCGAATTCGTCCGTAATCCGGCGTTCCGCCCCGCGGCACGCGGGTTGCGCACAGCCGTCTGGAGCAGCTACCCTTCAGTCACCGGCCCGGCAGGCGAAGCATGGCGGCACGGCGCGCGCGACGCCGCTGCGATGCCCACCCTGCGTACGAATCAGGGAGGTTCCGAGATGGAAGACACCGGCGCTACGCTCATGCCCATCTGGCGTGCGAATCTCGCGCTTCTGACCCGCGAAGTGGGCGCCGTCACCCGGCTTGCGCGGATGATGACGTTTTCCGCGAGCTATCTGAAGCTGATCCTCTCCGGTCAGCGCGATTTCAGCGGCGAATTCGTGCGCGGGGTCGAATCCGTGACGGGCTTGCCCGAGGGCTGGATGGACGAGCCCCACGGCGCGGACGAGCTGCCCGACACCGCGCGCGATGCCATCGACAACGAAAGGCCGCGCGGTCGCTTTCGCGGCACCGCGCACCCGGTGCGCAAGCCGCCGGTGCTGCGCGCCGAGCCTATCTTCGGACAAAGCACGGCGCCCAGGCACGACGAGCGCGCGCCGGCGGCGCCCGCGCATGCGCGCATGGCGGGCATGCGCAAGATCCGCGATCTGGCTGTGCAGGACGTGCGCAAGCTCGAGCGCTACCTGGCCGTGCCGCCGGTGGAAGCGGCGGCGTTGCGCGCGCGCATCGAGGACGTGATCGCCGCGGCCGAGCCCGACGAGCGCGTGCGCGCCGATCTGGCCGGCCGGCTCGAACAGATCGAAAAGCATCGCGAACTGCTGCTGCGCCACGTGACCAAACTCCACGCGCTGCTCGCGCGCCTCGGCGACGATTGACCCCGGGGCCTACACGCGCAGTTCGGCGAGAATCTGCTCGGCGAGAAAGTCGCACGGCGGCCGGTTCGAGCGGGCGCTGCGCGCGAGCACCACTTCGAGCTCGGGCAGCTTCGGCAGGCCCTGCGCGCGACCGATCGTCGTGAAGGTCTCGGGCACCGCGCAGCGCGCGAGCGGCGCGATGGCGAGACCCGCGGCGACCATGCTGCACAGACCCATCAGGCTCGGGCTTTCATAGGAGGTGCGATACGCGATCTTCGCGCGCTCGAGCGCGTGGATCGCATTCGCGCGCGCCACGCTGCCCGCGCCGAAAAGCGCGATGGGCAGCGGCCGCTCGCGCCAGATTTCGCGGCCGCTCGCCGCCGTGGCCGAGGCGGGCGGCGCCGCCCACACCATCGGTTCGAGGCGGACGAATTCGCCGGAGAGCCCGCGCATGCGCGTCACGCACGCGAGATCGATCTTGTTGTCTTTCAGGAGCGGCGCGAGCGCGCTGCTCGGCAGTCCGATCACCTGAATCTCGACTTTCGGCCAGCTCGCCGAGAACTTGCGCAGCACGGGCGGCAGCAGCGACGAAGCGTAGTCGTCCGGCACGCCGATCGACACGCGGCCCTTGACCTCCGGATGCGCGAGCGAGGCCCACGCCTCGTCGCGCAGCGCGAGCATGCGCCGCGCGTAGGCGATGAGCGTGTGGCCGTCCTGGGTGGGCGTGACGTTGCGCGGCCCGCGGATGAAGAGCGGTTTGCCGAGCGAGGTTTCGAGCGCGCGAATCTGCATGCTCAAGGCCGCCTGCGAGCGATGCACGAGCGCGGCGCCGCGCACGAAGCTGCCGGCGTCGGCCACGGCGACCACCATGGCGAGCACATCGAGGTCGAGGGTTTTCATGGGCTGACGTGACGTGACGTAGAGGCGAGGTATAAGAAAAGCTGATCGAAAACTTCAATATAACTCGTTTGCCTGAAGGTGTGCCGGGCAGCATACTGGGCTCATTCGTCTCGATCCGCTCCACTTCGCACTGCGTTGCGCACTCAACCATCATGCAGATGACCTTGCCCGATACTTTGACCTACGAACGATTCCAGCAGCTCCAGCTCAAGCTCGACATGTCCCGCGGCAAGCCCGCGCCCGAGCAGCTCGATCTTGCCCAGGCGCTGATCGACACGGCGCCCGAGGCCGGCTATCTGGCGCGCGACGGTTTCGACTGCCGCAACTACGGGCTGCCTTCGGGGCTGCCCGAAGCGCGCGAACTGGGCGCGCAACTGCTGGGTGTGCCCGCTGCGCAGGTGATCGCGGCGGGCAATTCGAGCCTGGCGCTGATGCACGACGCGATGGCGTTCGCACTGCTGCACGGCGTGCCGGCCGGCGAGGGGAGCAGCGCACCGTGGCGCGCGCAGGGCGAGATCGCTTTCCTGTGCCCGGCGCCGGGTTACGACCGGCACTTCGCGATCTGCGAGGCGCTGGGTGTGCGCATGATCGCCGTGCCGATGCGCGAGGACGGCCCCGACATGGACGCCGTAGAGACCCTCGTGCGCGACGATCCCTCGATCAAGGGCATCTGGTGCGTGCCGCTCTATGGCAACCCGACCGGCGCCGTTTATTCGGACGACGTCGTGCGCCGGCTCGCGGCGATGCCCGCGGTGGCGCCCGACTTCCGCCTCTTCTGGGACGACGCATATCGCTTCCATCACCTGGGCGAAGCGCGCCTTTCGACGCTCGATGTCGTCGAGGCATGCGCCGCCGCCGGCCACGCCGAGCGCGTGCTGATGTTCGCCTCGCTTTCGAAGGTGACGTTCGCGGGCGGCGCGCTGGCATGGTTCGCCGCGTCGCCGCGCAACGTGGCCTGGTGGCAGCGGCACACGGCGGTGCGCACGATCGGCCCCGACAAGCTGAGCCAGTTGCGCCAGGTGCGCTTTCTGCGCGACGCTCAAACGCTGGCTACGCTCATGCAACAGCACCGCGCGTTGCTGAAGCCCAAGTTCGATGCCGTGAACGAAGTGTTCCGGGCGCGGTTCGCGAACGTGCCGCAGGTGCGCTGGAATGTGCCGCAGGGCGGCTATTTCATCAGCCTTTATGCGCCGCCCGGTTGCGCAAGGCGAACCGTCGAACTGGCCCGGGAGGCCGGGCTGATCCTCACGCCGGCGGGTGCCGCGTTTCCCTACGGCCTGGACCCCGAGGACAGCCATCTGCGTATCGCACCGTCGTTTCCGGCGCTGGCCGAGGTGCGGCTCGCCGCCGAGGGCATCGCGCTCTCGCTGCTGCGTGCCATGGAGGAGCGGCAGAAGGCGGCGTGATGTCGCGAAGAGGCGGTGAGGAGATGAGGGGGCGATGAGCGCGACCCGCGCGGCGATGTGATAAAACGGCAGCCATAGCCATCGTCGCGCGAGGTCGCCTTGCACCGGATAGCCGCTCATCAACCCCGCGCGGGAGCAGGACGCGGGCGTCGTCACCTGGTCGCCCTCTGTCTGCTGCTGGCGGGGTGGGGTGCTCATGCCCAGCCGGCCGGCGGCTCCGTCAACGCCTCGACCGAACCGGCTGCCGACCTCGCCCCCGCCACACTCGAAAGCGATATCCACCTTTTCATCGTGCAAAAAGACGGCTCGGTGGTGGAGCACGACGATTCGACGATGCGGGCGAACACCACGGCCGGTGTGGATCAGGTGGCCGAGCGCTATGTCTGGTTCAATAAGGATATCGAAACAGTGACCGGGCTGGCTGCCGAAACGATCGACGCGGACGGCTCGGTCCACAAGGTCGGCCCCGAGGGCATCCGCGACGTGCAGGAGCCGCGCTCGGCCGGTGCGCCCACCTTCGAGGACGGCGTGTTGCGCACGGTGATCTTTCCCGGCGTGCAACCGGGTTCGCGCGTGCATCTGGTGTTCGGCAAGCGGCGCACGCGGCCGTTGCAGGCAGGCACCTTCTCGTATTTCGTCGAGCCGACGGGCGAGCCCGTGGAGTACCAGCGCCTCGTGTTCGATCTGCCTGCCGACATGCCGCTGCATGCCGACGCACGCGGCTACGTGGCGCTGCCGCCTGTTACCGCGAACGGGCGCACCCGCTATGCGTTCGAATACCGGCATGGACCTTATGCGCCGCTCGAACCGGGCGCAGTCGCCTACGTGAACTGGGGCGACCGGCTGATGGTGTCGACGGTGCCCGACTTCGCCGCCTTCGCCGCGCGCTACCGGGAGGCGGCCGTCGACCCGAGCACCGCCGACCCGTCCATCGTGGCGTTGGCGCAGGCGCTGACCGCCGGCGCCAGCGATCCGCATGAAAAGGCGCAGCGCCTCTACGACTGGATGCGTTTCAACATTCGCTACGTGGCGTTGTTTCTGGGCGAGACCGAGGCGGTGCCGCACCGCGCCGTGGACATCCTGCGCAACCGCTATGGCGACTGCAAGGATCACGTCGCATTGTTCACGGCGCTGCTCGCGGCAGTGGGCATCCGTGCCGAAACGGCGATGGTGAATCTCGGCCCCGTCTACACGCTGCCCGATGTGCCGGGCTACGGCGAGAGCGCGATCAATCACGTGATTACCTGGCTGCCCGACCTGGGCCTTTTCGCCGATACGTCCTCGGGCGGCATCGCGTTCGGTTATCTGCCGGCGGCGGTGATGGATCGCCCCGCGCTGCTCGTGAACGAAGGCGTGCTCGTGCGCACGCCTGCCACCCAGTTGCACGCGCGCAGCGCGAGGCTGGCGATCCAGGTGGGCCGCGACGGCGACGCCGCGTACAGCTACTACGTGGAAGATGCGGGCGCGAGCGCGGAACCGGAGCGCAACACGTTCCGCCGGGCCGCGCGCGAAACGCGCCAGCAGGTAGCTCTGCAGCGCCTGCGGCAGACGGGACTCACCGGCACGGCGCACATCTCGACCGGCCCGCTCGATGCGACCTCGGGGCCGTTCTCGACCACCACCACCGGTGTCGTCGACCATCTCGTCTGGACGAGCGGCACGACGGCGCTGCCCGCGCTTTCGAGCCTCTCCGGCGGGATCGCCACTCAGGTGGACTACTGGCTCGCGCAGCCGCGCCGCACGCAGCCGTGGGCCTGCGTGGGCGGCGATTTCGACGAGACCGCGCAGATCATATTGCCCGCGGGCGTGCGCATCAGCGACATTCCCGGCGACGTGCCGGGCGACGTGAGCGTGCAGAGCGGCGCACTGGCTTACACGGCGCGCTATGTGGTGGATCCGGCCTCGCGCACGGTGCAGATCGAGCGTCACCTGTCGGCGCATTTCGGCCATCAGATGTGCTCGCCGGAAGAATTCGCGCAGATGCGCGGGACGCTCTTGCGCATCGAGCGCGATACGCACGCGCAGATCGTCGTGCGTGCGCGCAGCGAAGAGGCCGGCGCGGGTGGACGGCCGCCGCCTGCCTAGCCGCCCTGGGTCGTCATGGGCACCCAGGTGCCTTTTCTGACCTGATAGAGCGTCGACGCCCCGTTCTTCAACGCGCCGTCGTGCTCGAACGCGACATGCCCGGTCACGCCTTCGAAGCTCAGCATTTTCAGCGCGCTGCGGTAGATGTCGGGCCGCGACGACTTCGCTGCGACCATCGCGTGGATCGCGGTCCAGGCGGCGTCGTAGCCGAAGGGCGCGTAGGCGAGCACGTCCGCGCCGTAGCGGCTGCGGTACTTCTGCGCAAAGCGCGGGCCATCGGGTAACTGGGCGAGGGGCCGCCCGTACTCCCAGGCCATCGCGCCTTCGGCTGCGGGGCCGGCGAACTGGATGAAATCGGAGTTGACCACGCCGCCGCCGCCCACGAACTGCGGCGCCATGCCGAGCGTTTTCATCTCCTTGACGATCGTGGCGGCCTGGTGGGCAAGCCCGCCGAAATAGACGAGGTCGGCGCGGGCCCCGCGGATCTTCGTGAGCTGGGTGGCGAAGGTGTCGGTGTTGCTGGTGGCGAATTCGCGCGCGATCACGTTGCCGCCGTGCGCACGCACGGTGCGCTCGAACACGTCGGCCTCGCCCTGGCCGAACGCGCTGCGGTCGTCGACGATGGCGATGCGCTTCGCCTTCAGCACGTCGACGGCCCAGGCTCCCGCAATGCCCGCATTCTGGGCGTCGTTCGAGATCACCATGAAGATGTTGGCAAAGCCCTGTGCGGTGAGTGCGGGATTGGTGGCGGCGGGGTCGATCATCGGAATGCCGGCCGTTTCGTAGATCCGCGATGCGGGGATCGCCGTGCCCGAGTTGAAGTGGCCGACCACGGCGGATACGCCCTCGTTGGCGAATTGCGCGGCGGCCTGCACGCCGAGGCGCGGGTCGCCCTGGTCGTCGATGGGCACGAGTTCGAAGTGCGCGGTCTGCTCGCCGATCTTGAGGTTCTGCGCATTCGCTTCGTCGAGGGCGAGTTGCACGCCGTTCTGCAGGTCGCGGCCGTAGTTCGCGTTATCGCCTGTGAGCGGGGCGACGAAGCCGATGCGCACGGTGAGCGGCGTGGCTGCCGATGGATTGGCCGGGTTCGCCGAGGTGCCCGAGCTGGCCTGTGCGGCGCCCGCGGCGGCCGGCGCCATGCCGACGGCCGCTGCCATGACGAGGGCGGCGGCGATTCTCAGCGGGTCCAGCAGTCTCATCGTGACTCCTTGCGCCGCTCAAGGCGCGGTGTGCTGCTCGGGCAGGGCAAACGCCGCGCGATGCGCGCGCGCTCGAGGCATGGGACGGCGACGGTGGAGCGGGTACGGCGTGCGGCAGGTGCGGCAAGTACGAAAGGTGCGACAGACGGGACAGCAGCCAGGTTTGCATAAAACGGCGCAGCAAGACTGTGCGGCAGAACACGACAGCCAGACGGAAACCGTGCGGTGCCCCCCGGCGGGGCGTGCCCGCGTGGCCGGGGGGCGAGCGGCTTAATGGCCGCTCTGCATCTCCATCAGCAATTCGCGCAGCCTCTTGAGCGGTGCTTTCGTGTCTTCGTCGGCCCACTCTTCGAGATCGTCGAGCGCGCGGTTGCAGCCGTCGAGCACCACGTCGAGATCGACGGCCACGCCGTTGGCGAGCGCGAAGCGCAGCGTTTCGCCGAAGCGTTCGCAATCGTCGTCGCCGTAAGCAATGTCGAGATTGTCGGCAATCGTCTGCGCGATATCGCTGCGCGCGCGGTCTTCTTCGTCGACGAAGTCGATGATGCCGCGCGCGACTTCGGGCGCGTGATAGAGCGCGATGTCGAGCCATTGTGCGGCATCGAATTCGCTTTCGTGACTTTGCGCTTCGAAGTATTCGATCGCTTCCTGCTCATGCGTCTCGCCTGCGTCGACGGCAAGGCAAAGCTGCTCGAAATACTCTTCCTGTTCGCTGCGGATCGGGTGGGACATCGGCCATTCTCTTCAATCGGGGTGCGCGACATGCGCGGGCCGCATTATAGGCTGCGCGCGTGGCGTTGCAGATTCGGGCACTGGCGGCAGGCCTCTAATTTACTCCCGCGGCGGCGCAGGCCCCGAACCTCCCGAGCGTCCCAAACGTCCCGAGCGCTCAGGCCGTGTCGGCGGCCCACGCGTCGAACCATTCGCGCGGCCGGGCAATCTGGTCCTGCGCGGCGACGATCTCCAGCTCGTAGCGGTTCGCATCCCACGTGGTCTTGACCACGGCGTTCACGGCCGCGAGCGTGTGCTCGAAGGCGCGGCGCAGCGGGTCGCCCAGCATCAGGCGCGCGACGAACACGGCGCTCGTCACGTCGCCCACGCCCACCGGCTGGCGCGCGAAGGGGTAGAGCGGCCGCTGCCCGACCCACGCTTCGTGTGCGGTCACGAGCAGCATGTTGAAGCGGTCGGCGGGGCTGTTGCGGTCGAGCAGATGCTTCACGAGGATCATCTTCGGACCGCGCCGCAGCACTTCGCGGCAGGCGGTCACGGCTTCTTCCACGGTTTCGAGCTCGCGCCCGACGAGCCGTTGGAGCTCGCTGTGGTTGGGCATCAACGCGTCGGCGACCTCGGGCATGTTCTCGACGAGAAATTCCTGGATGCCCGGCTCGACGCGGCAGCCGCCGGTGGTGCCCATCACCGGGTCGCAGAAGTAGCGCGCGTGCGGATTGGCGGCCTTCACGGCGCGCACGATGTCGATCACGGCCTGCGCCTGGTCGGGGGCGCCGAGGTAGCCCGAGAGCACGGCGTCGCAGCGCGGCAGCACGCCGATCGCCCCGATGCCTTCCACGAGCTCGACCATCTGTTCGGCGTCGATCGCGCTGCCGGTCCAGTGGCCATACTGGGTGTGGTTCGAGAACTGCACCGTGTTGAGCGGCCAGACATTCACGCCGAGCCGGCACATCGGGAACACCGCGGCGCTGTTGCCCGCATGGCCGAACACGACGTGGGACTGAATGCTCAGGACGTTTTTCATGGGTCGATCCGGTTCGTTCTCGCTGAGGGTGACGGCTGTCCCGGGCTCGGGGCCCGGCCCGGACGCGCGGCGCCGCATAGCGCAGGTGCCGGGCCGCGCCGTGCGGGGGTGCAGCAACGATAACCGAATTCGGCACGTGCGGTCGATGGTCGCGGGCGCCGATGTTGCGCGAAATCGCCAGGCGGGGTGGACAGCGGGAGCGAACGGCGGGCCGCGGCGTGCAGCAGCATGCAGCAGGCCGGCCGTTCAGTCGAGTTCGCGGTACAGCGCCATGTAGCGCTGCGCCGAAGCCGACCAGCCGAAGTCCTGCTCCATCGCGTGCCGGCGGGTGTCGCGCCAGTCGCGGGTCCTTGCGTAGAGGGCGAAGGCGCGGCGGATGGCGGCCGTGAGCGCATCGGGCTCGAAGCGCTCGAACACGAAGCCGGTGGCGACGCCGTCGGCAAGATTCTCGAGCGACGCATCCACCACGGTGTCGGCGAGGCCGCCCACCCGGTGTACGAGCGGCAGCGCGCCGTAGGCGAGCGCGTAGAGCTGCGTGAGCCCGCAGGGCTCGAAGCGCGAGGGCACGGCGATCACGTCCGCGCCCGCGACGATCGCATGTGCGAGCGATTCGTCGAAGCCGAGTTCGACGGCGACCGCGTCCGGATGTTGGCGCGCCGCGCGGGCAAAGCCTTGTTCGAGGCTCGGGTCGCCGGTGCCGAGCACCGCCACCTGGCCGCCGCGCGCAAGGATCTCGGGCAGGGCGGCGAGCAGGAGGTCGAGGCCCTTCTGCTCGGTCAGGCGGCTCACCACGCCGAAGAGCGGCGCGTCGTGCCGGGGCGCGAGTGCAAGGCGCGCCTGCAGCACCGCCTTGCAGCGCAGCTTGCCGCTCATGCGCGTGGCCGAGTAGCGCGTCGCGATGGTTTCGTCGGTGGCGGGGTTCCACACCGTGTAGTCCACGCCGTTGAGGATGCCGACGAGGTCGTGCGCGCGGCCGCGCAGCAGCGCCTCGAGGCCGCCGCCCTGGGCCACCGTCTGGATCTCGCGCGCGTAGGTGGGGCTGACCGTCGTGATCTTGTCGGCAAAGTAGAGGCCCGCCTTGAGGAACGAGAGCTGGCCGTAGAACTCGATGCCGTGCATGTCGAAGTAGTCCGCGGGCAGTGCGAGGCTCGCGAACTGCTGCGCGGGAAAGACGCCCTGGTAGGCGAGGTTGTGGATCGTGAAGACCGAGCGCGCCGGGGCCGCTCCGGGGCCGAGGCCGCGCTCGTGCGCGTCGGCGCGCAGGTAGGCGGGCGCGAGGCCCGCGTGCCAGTCGTGGGCCTGCACGATGCGCGGCGCCCACTCGGGATCGAGGTGCCGGGCGAGCTGGGCCGCGGTCCAGCCGAGCAGGGCGAAGCGCTGGGCGTTGTCGCCGTACGGCACATGCTCGGCGTCCAGATACGGGTTGCCGGGCCGCGCGTAGAAGGCGTCGGCGCGGATCATGTAGACGGGCAGGCCGTTCTCGGGCAGCCGTCCCAGTTCGAGCGTCGCTTCGGGCGCGCCGAAGGTGCGCGAGAGGCGCGCGACGGGCCGCAGGTCGGCCAGTCCCGCCGCGACCGGTGCGAAGCCCGGCAACAGCAGGCGGGCGTCGGCGCCCTGTTCGATCAGGGCCGCGGGCAGGGCGGCGGTCACGTCGGCGAGGCCGCCGGTCTTCAGGAGCGGGTAGAGTTCGCTGGCTACGTGCAGGACGCGGATCGTCATCGGGTGAGTATCCTCTCGGTGCGGGGCGTCAAAAGACGGCGACGAGCGCCGCCTCCACCGCCACGGCAACGGCGACCACCGCCGTCAGCGCAATCGTTACGGCGACCACGACGACCACCGCCTTCGCGGCGCTCAGCATGCCGTCTTCGCGAGCGCCTCGCGCGTGACGAGCACGATCCCGTTCTCGGTCCGGTAGAACCGTTCGGCGTCGCGCACCGGGTCTTCGCCGATCACGGTGCCGTCGGGGATCTCGCAGCCGCGGTCCACCACCACCTTGCGCAGCCGGCAGCTCGCCCCCACCGTCACCTGTGGCAACAAGACTGCCTCGGCAATGTTGCAGAAAGACTTCACGACCACATTCGAGGACAGCACCGAGCGCGAAAGCTGCGAGCCCGAGATGACGCTGCCGCCGCAGACGATCAGGTTCGTGCCCGAGCCCTGCAGGCCGTTCAGGTCGCGCACGAACTTGGCGGGCGGCAACTGCTCCTGATAGGTCCAGATCGGCCAGTGGCGGTCGTAGAGGTCGAGTGCGGGAATCGTGGAGGCGAGGTCGAGATTGGCGGCCCAATAGGCGTCGATCGTGCCGACATCGCGCCAGTACGGCGGCGCGCCCGGGTCCGAGGTGACGCACGAGAGGCTGAACGGATGCGCGATGGCGAGCCCCTCGGTCACCACGCGCGGGATGATGTCCTTGCCGAAATCGTGATCGGTGGCGGACATCGAGATGTTGTCTTCGAGCAGCCTGATCAGGTATTCCGTGTCGAACACGTAGATACCCATGCTCGCGAGCGCGATATCGGGGTGCCCGGGCATGGCGGGCGGGTCGTCGGGCTTTTCCACGAAGCCGGTCACGCGGCGCGACTCGTCCACGGCCATCACGCCGAACGCGCGGGCGTCGAGGCGCGGCACCTCGATGCAGCCCACCGTGCATTCCGCGCCGCTTGCCGCGTGGTCGGCCACCATGCGCGTGTAGTCCATCTTGTAGATGTGGTCGCCGGCCAGCACCACCACGTATTTCGGCGCGATCGAGCGGATGATGTCGAGGTTCTGGTACACGGCGTCGGCGGTGCCCCGGTACCAGTGCGCGCCTTCCACGCGCTGCTGCGCGGGCCATAGATCGACGAACTCGTTGAATTCGCCGCGCAGGAAGCCCCAGCCGCGTTGCAGGTGGCGCAACAGCGAATGCGCTTTGTACTGCGTCACGACCGCGATGCGGCGGATGCCCGAATTGAGGCAGTTCGAGAGGGCGAAGTCGATGATGCGGTACTTGCCGCCGAAGTGCACGGCCGGTTTCACGCGCTTGTTCGTGAGCGGGCCGAGGCGGGTGCCGCGTCCGCCCGCGAGCACGATGGCGAGCGTGGTGCGCTGCAGATCGTTGAGGCTTGCCGGGGTTTCCATGACCGTCTCCTTTCGACACAGCTTCTTCTTCGTTTCGCCCCCCGGCCAGGCCGGCCCGGCACTTTCGTCTTGTTTTTCGTGCAACGCAGCGCCGCCGGTGTTTGTTGTCTCGCCTGCATAGACTGTTCTAGCACCGAATCGTCCACAGTGCGAATTGGAACGGCGATGACGGCCGCGACGGCAGTGAGGGGCGCACCGGAGCAGGAGGGCGGCGCGGACAGCGCACGACGGCTAGAATCGCTGGCGGCGCCTCTGCCTGCCGCGAGCCGATATGCAAAGGCCCATCGACTGACTCCCTCATCCGTTTTTTCCCGACCGACCGCATTTTTGCTCATGACCCTGACCCGCAAGCTTTTCGCTCTCGCCGCCGCGTGCTGCGCCGCCGCGCTTTGCCATGCCGCCCGCGCCGACGAGGGTCCCGCCTATGGTCCCGAACTGCAGGGCTTCGGCTATCCGTACACGGTGCGCGACTTCGCTTTTGCCTCCCAGGGGCAGTCGCTGCACATGGCTTATATGGACGTGCAGCCCGCGAAACCGAATGGCCGCACGGCCGTGCTGCTGCATGGCAAGAACTTCTGCGCGGCGACGTGGGATACCACGATCGGCGAGCTGGCCGCGGCCGGCTACCGCGTGATCGCGCCCGACCAGATCGGCTTTTGCAAGTCGAGCAAGCCGGCCGCGTACCAGTTCAGCTTCCAGCAGCTCGCGCGCAATACGCATGCCCTGCTCGCATCGCTCGGCATCGGCCGGGCGACGCTGATCGGCCATTCCACGGGCGGCATGCTGGCGGTGCGCTATGCGCTCATGTATCCGCAGGAGACGGAGCAGCTCGTGCTCGTGAATCCGATCGGGCTCGAGGACTGGAAGGCGAAGGGCGTGCCGTCGATCTCGGTGGACGACTGGTACGCGCGCGAGCTGAAGACGACGGCTGAGAGCATCCGCCGCTACGAACAGGCCACGTATTACGCGGGACAGTGGCGTCCGGCGTTCGAGCCGTGGGTGCAGATGCTGGCGGGCATGTATCGCGGACCGGGCAAGGCGCAGGTGGCCTGGGATTCCGCACTGCTGTACGACATGATCTATACGCAGCCGGTGGTGTACGAATTCGGCCAGTTGCAGATGCCCACGCTGCTGCTGATCGGCGACAAGGACACCACGGCGATCGGCAAGGATCTCGCGCCGCCCGAGGTGCGCGCGCGGCTCGGCCACTATCCGGAGCTCGCGCGCGCGGCTCAGCAGGCCATCCCGCACGCCGCCCTCGTCGAGTTTCCGGATCTCGGACATGCGCCGCAGATGCAGGATCCGGGGGCCTTCCACGCGGCGCTGCTCAAGGGGCTGGCGGCGTTGCCCGCGCAGCCCTGAAGCCTCTAAGATCCTGAGGCCCCTGAGGCCCCTGAGGCCCCTGAGGCCCCTGAGGCCCCTGAGGCCCCTCAGGCCGATGGCGACGGCGCTCAGCGCGCCGCTGCCAGTTCCTCCCGCACTTCGGCCGTCATTTCGAACGACTTCAGCCGCGCGGCATGGTCGTAGATCTGCGCGGTCACGATCAGCTCGTCGGCGCCCGTCTGCTCGATTACGGAGGTAAGGCCGGCCCGCACGGTCTCGCGCGAACCCACCACCGAACACGCGAGCGAATGCGCGACACCCGCAAGCTCGAACTCGTTCGCATTGATCGCCGTCGTGGGCGCAGGCAGTTGTCCCGGGGTGCCGCGCCGCAGGTTGATGAACTGCTGCTGGAGCGAGGTGAAGAGCAGGCGGGCCTCGTCGTCGGTATCGGCGGCGAAAACGTTCACGCCCACGATCGCATGCGGTTTCGCCAGCGTGGCCGACGCACGGAACTGCGCACGATAGAGCCTGAGGGCCGTAAGCAGTTGATCGGGCGCGAAATGCGAGGCGAACGCGAACGGCAAGCCCATCGCCGCCGCCATCTGCGCGCCGAAAAGGCTCGAGCCGAGGATGTAGAGCGGCACGTTCAGGCCGGCGCCAGGTACCGCCCGGACACGCTGGCCCTCGACCGGCGCGGCGAAGTAGCGCTGCAGCTCGGCGACGTCGTCGGGGAATGCGTCGGCGCTCGACTGCAGGTCGCGCCGCAGCGCGCGCGCCGTCGTCTGGTCGGTGCCGGGCGCGCGGCCGAGCCCGAGGTCGATCCGGCCAGGATAGAGCGATTCGAGCGTGCCGAACTGCTCGGCGATCACGAGCGGCGAATGATTGGGCAACATGATGCCGCCCGAGCCCACCCGGATCGTGCGCGTGCCGCCCGCCACGTAACCGATCACGACCGACGTGGCCGCACTGGCGATGCCCGTCATGTTGTGGTGCTCGGCGAGCCAGTAGCGGCGGTAGCCCCACCGTTCGGCGTGCTGGGCGAGATCGAGCGTGTTGCGCAGTGCGACACCGGCGTCGGAGCCGGCGGGAACGGGCGAAAGGTCGAGGACCGAGAAGGGGATCATGGGTGTGTTCTCGTGGATGGAGCGTCGGCGCACGCCGCGTGGTGCGCGGCGTGTGATGCGAGTGCAAGCCGTATGCAAGGTCCGGCCATTGTGCCCGGGTGCGCCGGTTCCTGCTGACGGTGAACCGGAACCCATAATCGGAGTGGGGCTACGTTATGCGGTTTATAGGAATATGAAACGGGAATCGTTTTTATTCTTAAGTCAATCTTAAGATAACAGTATGTTGACACGATCCCTTAATTCAATTCTGTTAATGATCGTTTGCATTTTCCTTACCGGTTTTTTCGAAAAGTAAAAGCGCGGGGCGGATCACGCTTTCGCTGAAATAATGGCGCCAGCCGGAAGGTGGCCCAGAACGCGTAAAGATGTGTTGCTGTCTGGCCTGAAGCGGTTTCCGGATGTTACTGATACAATTTTCTGTCATCTAATCGGGGCGCGAGCAATAGGCGTCTACCGAGTTTGTTTATTGCCGAAAACGATTCAGTCGAATTGCGCCGCGTCATACTGCGTCGTATTCGGGGTTTAATCTCTGCCGGGGAATAGGCATTGCAGTCAGGATGCACTGTTGTTTTTCTTCCGAACTTCAGGGTAGTGCAAATGGTACGAGGCGATTCGGCTGAACGGGCCGCCACGCTAAGCGATGCCGATAGCGATCGGCCTTGCGCGATGTGTCTCGCCTCGCGGGAGGTCAGGGCATGACGCTGCCGTTGCCTTCGGCCTGGTGGCTGCTGGTCGCGCTGTGCTGCGCGGCCGCGGTGTATGCCGTGTGCGCCGCGCTCACCATGCCGCGTCTTGGCTCGATGGCCGAGGTGCGCGCAGCCGCACGCCGCGCGCGTTCGCGCGCGCCGGTTGCCGTGAGTGTGCTCAAGCCGCTGTGCGGCGCCGAACCGCGCCTCTACGAGAATCTTGCCACCTTCTGCGAGCAGCACCACCCGTCCTTTCAACTGCTGTTCGGGGTTTCCTCGACGGCCGATCCGGCCATCGCCGTCGTGCACCGGCTGCAGGCCGCCTATCCGCAGCACGACATCGAGCTCGTGGTCGATCCGCGCGTCTATGGCAGCAATCTCAAGGTCAGCAATCTGATGAACCTGGCGGCGCGGGCCCGCTACGACGCCTTGATCGTCGCCGACAGCGACATTGCTGTCGAACCCGACTACCTCGATATCGTCACGGCGCCGCTCGCCGATCCCTCGGTGGGCGTCGTGACCTGTCTCTATCAGGCGCGCAGCATCGGCGGCTTCTGGCCGCGCGTGGGTGCGCTCTTCATCAACGAGTGGTTCGCGCCTTCGGTGCGCGTCGCGCACAGCACTGGTTCGCGTGCGTTCGGCTTCGGCGCGACGCTCGCGCTGTCGCGCGCGACGCTCGAGCGCATCGGCGGCTTCGCCGCGCTCAAGGACTGCCTCGCCGACGACTATCTGCTCGCCCGCTACGCGCGCGACCACGGACTGGCGACCGTACTCGCCCCGGTGGTGGTGGCGACGGATGTCATCGAGCCCACCTTCGGCACGCTCTGGCTGCGCGAGACCCGCTGGCTGCGCACGATCCGCTCGGTGAATCCCGCTGGCTTCGCTTCGCTCTTCATTACCTTCACGTCGCCGTGGCTCATGCTGGGCGGCGTGCTGGCGGCGCTGCTCGCCGCGGGCAGCGCGCCGCTGGCGGCCGCGCTCGCCGGCAGTGGCGGCTCGACCACAGCGGCGCTTGCCGCGCTTGGCGCGAGCACGGCTGGCAGTATCATCGCGCGTGGGTTGCTGCACGCGCGCAGCAGCATCAGCTGGCGCATGTTCTGGCGCGATTTGCCGCTCGTGCCGCTGCGCGATACGCTGCTCGCGCTGCAATGGCTCGCGGCGGTGTTCGGCTCGCATGTGGTCTGGCGCGGCGTGCGCGTGCCGGTGGCCAACCCCGAGGCGGGCGAAACCCGCGTCGACGGGGCGACGCGCAGCGTGCCCGCGCGGGGCGTCTCCCCGCGGGGCGCGCCCACACGGCGTGCGGCCGTCGAGGTATCCGATGGCCGTTGATTTCGCAGTGCAGTACGCGCGCCGCGGGGGCGTCGCGCGCCACGATTCGTTCCTGTCATTTCAAAACTTGCCCGATACAACCCGGGTTGCCGGAGCATTCATCTCATGAAAACGCTGTTTCTTCAGGCCCCGTCCTATGACGGCTTCGACGGTGGTGCCGGTTCACGTTACCAGGCAAAGCGCGAGATCCGCTCGTTCTGGTATCCGACCTGGCTCGCGCAGCCCGCGGCGCTCGTGCCCGAAAGCCGTGTGCTCGACGCGCCCGCCGACGGCATCTCGGTCGAAGAGACGCTCAAGATCGCCGACGACTACGACCTCGTGATCATCCACACGAGCACGCCGTCGTTTCCGACCGACGCGCTTTTCGCCGAGGATCTGAAAAAGCGCAAGCCGTCGCTCCTCGTCGGCATGGTGGGCGCGAAGGTGATGGTCGATCCGCACAACTCGCTCACGGCGACCGAAGCCATCGACTTCGTCTGCCGCGAAGAATTCGACTTCACCTGCAAGGAGCTCGCCGAAGGCAAGCCGTTTGCCCAGATCAAGGGTCTCTCGTGGCGCGCCAAAGACGGCTCGATCGAGCACAACGAAGCGCGCCCGATCCTCGAGAACATGGACGAGCTGCCGTTCGTCGCGCCCATCTACAAGCGCGACCTGAAGATCGACAACTACTTCATCGGCTATCTGAACTACCCGTACGTGTCGATCTACACGGGTCGCGGCTGCAAGTCGCGCTGTACGTTCTGCCTGTGGCCGCAAACGGTGAGCGGCCACCGCTACCGCACGCGCTCGGTCGAGAACGTGCTCGAAGAAGCGAAGTGGATTCGCGACAACATGCCGGAAGTCAAGGAGCTTATGTTCGACGACGACACGTTCACCGACGACCTGCCGCGCGCCGAAGCGATCGCGCTCGGCCTCGGCAAGCTCGGCATCACGTGGTCGTGCAACGCCAAGGCGAACGTGCCGTACAAGACGCTCAAGGTGATGAAGGAAAACGGCCTGCGTCTCTTGCTCGTGGGCTTCGAATCCGGCGACGACCAGATCCTCGTGAACATCAAGAAGGGCGTGCGCACGGACTTCGCGCGCCGCTTCAGCGCGGACTGCAAGAAGCTCGGCATCAAGATCCACGGCACCTTCATTCTGGGCTTGCCGGGCGAGACGCAGGAGACGATCAAGAAGACCATCGAGTACGCGAAGGAAATCAATCCGCACACGATCCAGGTCTCGCTCGCGGCGCCGTACCCCGGCACCACGCTCTACAAGCAGGCCGTGGAAAACGGCTGGATGGAAGAGAACAAGACCATCAACCTCGTTTCGAAGGAAGGCGTGCAGCTCGCGGCGATCGGTTATGCGCATCTGTCGCGCGACGAGATCTATCACCATCTCGAGCAGTTCTACCGCCAGTTCTACTTCCGTCCCTCGAAGATCTGGGAGATCGTGCGCGAGATGCTCACGAGCTGGGACATGATGAAGCGCCGCCTGCGCGAAGGCGTGGAGTTTTTCCGCTTCCTGCGCGCGCACGAGGCATGATGGACCAGCCGCCTGCCTGCGCGCACTCCGGCGGCGGGCAGGACCGGCGTGCGCTCATTTTCACCGCCGACGACTTCGGCCTGCACGAGCGGGTCAACGCCGGGGTGGAGCGCGCGCATCGCGAGGGGGCGCTCGATGCGGCCAGCCTGATGGTGGCCGCTCCGGCGGCCGCCGATGCCGTGGCGCGCGCCCGGCGCCTGCCGCGCCTGCGCGTGGGTCTGCACCTCGTGCTCGCGGACGGCGCGGCGATGCTGCCGCGCGCGCAGATTCCCGCGCTCGTCGACGCGCAAGGACGCTTCGGCCAGAACATGGCGCTGGACGGCGTGCGTTTCTTCTTCCTGCCGCACGTGCGCGCGCAGCTCGCCAGGGAGATTCGTGCGCAGTTCGAAGCATTTGCGGCGACCGGGCTTGCGCTCGATCACGTGAATACCCACAAGCATTTCCATCTGCATCCCACCGTGCTCTCGCTGATCCTCTCGATCGGCCGCGAGTTCGGCCTCAAGGCGATGCGCCTGCCGCTGGAGGCTGGCGCGCCGCTCGCGCTCAGGCCCTGGCTCGCGCTCGTGCGTTCGCGTCTCGCGCGCGCGGGTATCGCCCACAACGACTTCGTTGTGGGCATCGCCAGGAGCGGCGCGATGGACGAGGCCGTGCTGCTCGACGCCATCGCGAACCTGCCCGCCGAGGGCGTGGGCGAGATCTACTGCCATCCCGCCGAAGCGGGCGAGGGCGCCATCACGCCTTCCATGCAGACCTATCGTCACGCCGACGAACTGGCGGCGCTCGTTTCGCCGCGGGTCGCGAAGGCGCTGGCCCTCGCGGGAGTGCGGCGCGGCGGTTTCGCCGATGTGTTCTTCGGCGGCCCGCAGCGGCAGACGCAAGAAGCACGGAGCGCACGGGCGGCGCGCGAGGCGCAGCCGTCATGAAGTGGCTCCAGTGGCTGGGCGTGCCCGTCGGGATCGCGATCCTGATCGGGCTCGCCGTTCACGACGGTGCGCATGACGTCATGCACATCATCGGCACGGCGGGACCCGTGCTGCTGTGGCTCGTGCCGTTCCATGCGCTGCCGCTGCTGCTCGACGCACAGGCCTGGCGCCTGCTGCTCGACAAGCGTCTGCCGCTCGGTTTCCTCTGGTGGGTCGCCACCGTGCGCGAGGCCGTCACGCGTCTTTTGCCCGTCCTGGGCGTGGGGGGCGAGATCGTCGGCATCCGGCTCGCGCGCTGGCGCATGCGCGACGGCAGTCTCGTCACGGCCTCGGTGATCGTCGAGGTGCTGATCACCATCGCCGTGCAGTACGCGTTCTCGGCGCTCGGGCTCGTGCTGATCGTGGCCGCCATCGGCAATGGCGGGTCGCTCCATACGATCGTCACGATCGGTCTCGCGCTCCTGTTCACCTTGCCGTTTCCCGTGGCCGCTGTGGTGTTGTTGCGGCGCGGCGGCGTGTTCCGTGCCATCGAACGCTGGGCCGGCCGCATGTTCGGCGCGGGGCATCCGCTCGTGCTCGGCATCGACGGCGATCAGCTCGACCGCGATCTGGACGCGCTGATGTCGCGCACCGGCCTCATGTTTCGCGCCTTCTGCTGGCAACTGGCCGGCTACGTGCTGGGGGCCTTCGAGACCTGGTGGGCGCTGCGGCTGCTCGGCTTTCCGGTGTCGGTCGAAGGGGCGCTCGCCATCGAGGCGCTGACCCAGGCCGCGCGCCATGCCGCCTTCATGGTGCCCGCGGGGCTCGGCATCCAGGAAGCGGCTGTGGTGTTGCTCGCGCAACTGTTCGGCGTGGGACCGGACGTGGCCTTCTCGCTCGCGCTCGTCAAGCGCATGCGCGAAGTCGTGTTCGGCTGCTTCGCGCTGCTGTCCTGGCAGGGCGCCGAACTCGTGCGCACGCGCGGCTACCTGCGCCGTGCCGAGGCGTTCGCGGAATCCCCGCAGCCAACGCGCAACGGATCCCGGTCCCAACCTCACGAAGAAGTTCATTAAAAGTACATGGAGGGGTACATTGAAGGGATCGATGACCCCGGTGTCTGTTTCCACAAGCGGCCGTGCGGTTGAAGTACGGATCGGATGCGCAGGACCATGAAGCTCAATTTGCAGGGCGGGCGGTCCGGCGGCGCGGCGCTCGCCATGGTGGCAGTGCTGGTGCTCTCGGGCTGCGACGACCGCCAGATCGATTCCATGTGGCAGACACTCAAGACCTTTTTCGATTCGGTCAAGCCCGACGTGTTGCTCCTCAAGGGCTTGACACCCGGTGTTTCGACGCTCGACGACGTGCGCGGGCAAATGGGCAAACCCGAGACCGAGCGCGTCTTCGACGACGGCTCGCGGCGCCTCGAATACCCGCGCGGTCCCCAGGGGCTCAACACCTACATGGTCGATATCGGGCCGAACGGTCGGCTCGTTGCGATCACGCAGGTGCTCACGGCGGAGAATTTCGCGAAGATCCGCATCGGCATGAGCGAGGACGAGGTGCGGCAATGGCTCGGCAAGCCGGGGCAGATCGCGGCGTTCCGCCTCAAGAAGGAGACCGTATGGAGCTGGAAGTGGCTTGAAGGCGGGGTCACCCAGGAGGCGTTCTTCAACGTGCATTTCGGACCGGACGGCCGGGTCGTCACGACCTCGCGCTCGGACGTGATCCGTGGGCACTGAGCGCGCGGATCGAGGATAGCAAGCGGCGGGAGGCCGGAATGATGCACAGGCAACGTACTCGTCGGATTGGTCTGGTGCTGGGCGGCGGCGCGGCGCGCGGCTGGGCGCACATCGGTGCGATCCGCGCGCTGGAGGAAGCCGGCATCAAGCCCGACGTGGTATGCGGCACGTCGATCGGCGCGCTCGTGGGCGCCGTTTATGCGAACGGCGACCTCGACTGGCTCGAGGAATGGGTGGGCAAGCTCACGTGGCAAACCGTGGTGCGGCTACTCGATCTGCGTTTCTCGGGCGGGTTGCTCGGCGGACGCAAGGTGATCGATCTGTTCGCGCATCAGTTCAATGGCTGCGCCATCGATGACCTCGGCATGCCTTTCACGGCCGTCGCAACCGAACTCGACACGGGCCGCGAGGTCTGGCTGCGCGATGGCGGGGTCGTGGATGCGGTGCGTGCCTCGATTGCCATACCCGGCCTCTTCACGCCGATCTGGCATGACGGCGTGTGGCTCGTGGACGGCGGGCTCAGCAATCCCGTGCCGGTTTCCGCGGCGCGGGCGATGCGTGCGGACTGCGTGATCGCCGTCGATCTGAATCACGACATACTGAACGGCCGCGATCTGGGCGGCGCCATCGACACCGTGCCGCGCGAAGCGCCGGTGGAGGTGCAGCCCGCGCCTCCCGCTGCTTCAGCGGCTCCCGATGTGCAGGGTGCCGGTGCCGTGCCATCGTCATTGGACGGCACCGAGCCGCCGGCGCTCCTGCGCCGCAACGGCAAGCCTTTCCCGCGCTGGCTGCAGCCTTCGGCGGCCTCCAGCAGCGAGGACGTGCGCGTGGCGCCGCCACCCAGTGCGCGCGTGCCCTCGATGCTGAGCTCGATTGCCCAGAGCATCGACATCATGCAGGTGCGCATCACGCGCAGCCGCCTTGCGGGCGAGCCCGCCGACGTGCTGATCCAGCCGCGCCTCGGCGGCATGGGGATCTTCGACTTCCATCGCGCCGCGCCCGCCATCGCGGAAGGCCGTGCGGCCGTGCAGTACATGCTGCCGGCCATACGGGCGCAACTTGGGCTGGATTGACTGCCGCGAGCTAGAAGTTCAGAAGGCCGGCGACGGCAAATCTGGCGGCCTCCAGTTCTTCTTCTGTCGCGGCTTCGCCTTTGTGGCGCCAGACGCGTCCCGTTAGCGACAGCGTGGTGATCTGGTCGGCCATGGCCACGCAAGGCTTGCCCAGGCCGCCGATGGGGATTTCCGACTCCCACCCGTGGATCGTGCTCGTGATGGGCAACCCGATGAAACGGCTCGTGAGTTCGTTGAATTCGGCGTCGGTGAGAACGAGGGCGGGGCGATAGCCATTCTGCTCGTTACCCGCCCCCGGGCCGACGTTGATCCACACGATATCGCCTGCGTCCGGCGTTCTGTTCTTCATGCGTTTTTACCAGCGGTCAAAACGCGCCGGGTCGTCGGGTCCGCCGATTTCGGCGCCTTGCGGGTCGCCAAAGTCGATGAGCGGATGCCGTGCGAGCCGGTTCGCGCGCAACTGTTGAAGATACCGTTCGCGCGAAAAGCGCCGGATGGCCGTGCGGGGGCGCACCATGAGTACGCTGTCTTCGACTTCCATTTCGATCTCCTGTCCTTCCGCGAGCCCGAGCTTCGCGGCCATGCTTGCCGGGATGCGCACGGCGAGGCTATTGCCCCAGCGCTTCAGCGTTTGAACGGTCATTTGCGCACTCCTCGGGTTGCCCGCCAACTCGGCCAAACGGCGGATAAACGTGTTGATACATGAGGCCATCCTATTCCTCTCATTTCCCTGTGTCAACGCGTTGATACGTCATCAGGATGAGACTGCGAGCCAGCTCAAGCCGTGCGCTGTCCGGCGCAGTGCCGTGACCGCGAGCGGCGCGATTTCGAGGTGTCGAAACGAGGTGGAGGGCGCGCCCAGCGCGTGCAGGATGGCGGCACGTATCACCTGGGCAGGGGTGAAGGCGACGAGGTCGCCGCTGTCGGGCGGATTCGCGGGCAGGGCATCGAGCCATGCGCCGACGCGCGTGCGAACGTCTTCGAACGATTCGCCTCCCGGTGGCCGGAAGGCCGGATCGCGCGTCCAGGCGGCGAGCGCATCCGGCTCGCTGCGGGCCAGATCGGTGAGGCGCCGGCCGCCCCAGGCGCCGTAGTCGGCGTCGGCGAGCGCGGCGTGCATGACGCACCTTGCGCTATCGAAGCCTGCCGCGAGCGCCGTTGCGCGTGCAATCGGCGCGGGACTGGTCAGCACGGCGGCGGCATCGGCAAGCCGCGTCTGCCAGCGCTCGCGCCAGGCGCCGAGCGCCTGAACGGCGCGCGCATCGAGCGCTTCGACTGCGTCGCCGTGCGGGTCGGGCGTTGGCGGAAACGTCCCCGTCCGCATCGCGGCATTCGCTGCATGACTGACCAGCCAGACCGTGTTCGGCATCCTGCTCCCTTGCTGTTTCCTTGAATGTGTTTTACATCTTGCCTTCCATGCGCTGCCGGTGCGCGTAGAATACCGTCTCCACGACCTCTGGAAGCCGGTGCAACTCCGGCGCGGTCGCGCCACTGTAACCGTTTGCCCGCGCTGTTCGATGCGTTTTCGACGCCATTCGACACAGGCGGCGAGGCCAACGGAAGCCAGACCCGCGTGTCGTGTCCACCCTCGAATCGACTAACGGGGCGCGTCTTCCCCGAGGAGAAGTCACCATGTCCGAAGCCGTATTCCACGCGCCGGCCGCCACGCCCGTGCCCATCCCCTTGCGCGAGATCCTGCCCTGGGCGATCTTCGCCGGCCTCATGCTGCTGCTCGCGCTGTATTTCGTGGGCGCCGAAGAAGGTGCGACCTCGATCGTCCCCGGCATGTATGTGCACGAGTTCGTGCACGATGGCCGCCATCTGCTCGGCTTTCCCTGCCACTGACCGGAGGCCGACATGGTAGGCAAGCTCTTGGCGCGCGGGATGCTGGCCGGCATCGCCGCAGGACTCCTCACGTTCGGTTTCGCGAAGTTCGCGGGCGAGCCGCAGGTCGATCAGGCCATTTCGTTCGAGGAGAAACTCGACGCCGCGAAAGGGGAGGCCCCCGAACCCGAAATCGTGAGCCGCGAAACCCAGGCCGGGTTCGGCCTCTTCACGGGCGTCATGACCTATAGCGCGGCGATCGGCGGGCTGTTTTCGCTCGTGTTCGCTTACGCATACGGCCGCTCCGGGCGCCTTTCCGCGCGCTCGCTTTCGGCGCTGCTGGCGCTCGCGGCGTTCGTCGCGCTCGCGCTCGTGCCGAACATCAAGTATCCGGCGAATCCGCCTTCGGTCGGCGATCCGGAGACCATCGGCTTTCGCACCGGGCTCTTCTTCCTGATGGTCGCGATCTCGATCGTCGTCACCGTGTTCTCGTTGAAGGTGCGTGGCGCGCTGGCCGCGAAGCTCGGTGCCTGGAACGCGTCGATCGTGGCGCTCGTGCTGTTCGTCGTCGTGATCGCGGCGGTGCAGGCGGCGCTGCCCACCATCAACGAAGTGCCGTCCGCGTTCCCGGCCGTGCTGCTGTGGAAGTTCCGCACCGTCGCGCTCGGCATGCAGGCGATCCTCTGGGCCACCGTCGGCTTGCTGTTCGGCGCATTCGCCGAGCGGCTTCTCGGCGACGGTGCCGACGCACGCCCGGCCGCCGGGGGCAATGGCCGCGCGCGAGCGGCCTGAGCGTCATTGGAGCGCGCGGCAGGCTATCGGCAGTTTATCGGCAGGCTATCGGCGGTCTATCGAAAAGCGCCCCCAAACTTGCGAAAACGCCCCGCTTGCCGGGGCGTTGCTTTTACGGCTTGCCATTTCGTCGCGCCCGCCCGTGTGCGGGCCGGTGCGGCCGTGCTGCGATTTCGCACCCGGATGCTGCACCGCAATATGACGGGCGAGGCCGATTGAGCGATCCGTTTTGCCTTGAGACGATCCGCGCACACTCCCGCTGCGGCCTCGATGGCGCGGCACGCTCGCGGGAGGCCGACAACGATTCCCGGAGACGCGCGTGTTCCTCTACGGCTTTGGCCCGATCCTCCTCGCCGGCACGATCCAGACCATCGAGCTCTCGCTGCTCTCGCTCGGCGTGGCCGTGCTGCTCGGCCTCGCCGGCGCGGCGGCGAAGCT
The DNA here is from genome assembly GCF_905220215.1 of Paraburkholderia sp. J12. Taxonomy (NCBI): domain Bacteria; kingdom Pseudomonadati; phylum Pseudomonadota; class Betaproteobacteria; order Burkholderiales; family Burkholderiaceae; genus Paraburkholderia; species Paraburkholderia sp. J12. Next base: position 704,149 of record NZ_CAJMZC010000001.1, on the reverse strand, counting down.
CTCGTTCAACCGGCCGCTCGCGGCCGCGGCGACCGCCTATACGACGCTGATCCGCTCGGTGCCCGACCTCGTGCTGATGCTGCTGCTCTTCTATAGCATCCAGATCGGCGTGAACGAGGCGACCGACGCCCTCGGCATGGCGCAGATCGACATCGACCCGTTCGTGGCCGGCGTGCTCACGCTCGGCTTCATCTACGGCGCGTACTTCACCGAAACCTTCCGCGGCGCCTTTCTCGCCGTGCCGCGCGGCCAGCTCGAAGCGGGCCATGCCTACGGCATGAGCGGCGCGCGCGTGTTCGCGCGCATCCTGTTTCCGCAGATGATGCGCTTCGCGCTGCCCGGCATCGGCAACAACTGGCAGGTGCTCGTGAAGGCCACAGCGCTCGTCTCGATCATCGGTCTCGCCGACGTCGTGAAGGCCGCCCAGGACGCGGGCCGCAGCACCTTCAACCTGTTTTTCTTCCTCGTGGTTGCCGCCGCGATTTACCTCGCGATCACCACCGTCTCGAACTTCGTGCTGATCTGGCTCGAACGCCGCTACTCGGCGGGCGTGCGCCACGCGCAGCTTTGAGTGCAAGGGCCTACGCATCATGAACGAGATCATTCAGCAATTCGGCCAGGCGTTCCTCTACTGGGATGGCGAACACGTTTCGGGCCTCGCCATGACGCTGTGGCTGCTCGTCGTCTCCGTCGGCTTCGGCTTCGTGTTTTCGGTGCCGCTCGCGGTCGCGCGCGTTTCCAGGCGGCGCTGGCTCTCGCTGCCGGTGCGCTTTTACACCTACGTGTTCCGCGGCACGCCGCTCTACGTGCAGTTGCTGCTCATCTACACGGGCGTGTACAGTCTCGCCTTCGTGCGCGCCGAACCGCTGCTGGACGCGTTCTTTCGCAGCGGCCTGAACTGCGCGATCCTCGCGTTCGCGCTCAACACCTGCGCCTACACGACCGAGATTTTCGCGGGCGCGATCCGCGCGACCTCGCACGGCGAAGTGGAAGCCGCGCGCGCCTACGGCATGAGCCCGTTCACGCTGTACTGGCGCATCGTGCTGCCCTCGGCGCTGCGCCGCGCGCTGCCGCTGTACAGTAACGAAGTGATCCTGATGCTGCACGCCACGACGGTGGCCTTCACGGCGACGGTGCCCGATATCCTGAAGGTCGCGCGCGACGCGAATTCGGCCACCTACCGCTCGTTCGAGTCGTTCGGCCTCGCGGCGCTGATCTACTGTGCGGTATCGTTCGTGCTGGTGGCCGCGTTCCGCCGCGCGGAGCGCCGCTGGCTCGGCTATCTCGCCGTGCGCACGCGCTGACGCGCGAGACTCATCCGCCGCAACGCGCCTTACCGCAATCCTGGAGACCCATCTTGCCTCAGACGACGCAACCCGCCACGCAATCTAGCGCGAGCAAACTGGTCGCGCGCGACATCCACAAGCGCTACGGCGACAACGAGGTCCTCAAGGGCGTCTCGCTCGACGCGAAGAAGGGCGACGTGATCAGCATCATCGGCGCGAGCGGCTCGGGCAAGAGCACCTTCCTGCGCTGCATCAACTTCCTCGAAAAGCCCAATGCCGGCGAAATCGTGGTCGATGGAGAAACCGTGCGCACCAAGGCGGGCCGCAACGGCGACCTCGACGTGGCCGATCACAAGCAGCTTCAGCGCATCCGCACGAAGCTCGCCATGGTGTTCCAGCACTTCAATCTCTGGTCGCACATGAACGTGATCGAGAACGTGATGGAAGCGCCCTTGCACGTGCTGGGCGTGCCGCGCAAGGAGGCCGAGGAACGGGCGCGCGAATACCTCGAAAAAGTCGGGCTCGCGCCGCGCGTGGAGAAGCAGTATCCGTCGCATCTTTCGGGCGGCCAGCAGCAGCGCGTGGCGATTGCGCGCGCGCTCGCCATGCACCCGGACGTGATGCTCTTCGACGAACCGACTTCCGCGCTCGACCCCGAACTGGTGGGCGAAGTGCTGAAGGTCATGCAAAAGCTCGCGGAAGAGGGCCGCACGATGATTGTCGTGACGCATGAAATGGGCTTCGCGCGCAACGTCTCGAATCATGTGATGTTCCTGCATCAGGGCCGCACCGAGGAAGAGGGCTCGCCCGCCGACGTGCTCGGCAATCCGAAGAGCGAACGGCTGCGCCAGTTCCTCTCGGGCAGCCTGAAGTAAGCGCGTAACCGTGCACCGCCGCGCCCCGTACCGCGCCCGCCTCGCCGCAACGAGGCTCGCAAGCCGACGATGATCCGTACCAGTTTCAGCGCTCCCGCCGCTTCTGCGGCTTTCTCCGCCACGCCCGGCGGCGCGCCGGCGCCTCTTTCGGGCGCGGCGACCGCTCGCGCGGGCCGCACTACCCAGGTCGCGATCGTGGCGCTGCCGCCGGTGTCGATGTCGGGTGTGGGGCCGATCGTCGATGCGCTCAACCTCGCCAACGAGATCGACGGCCGCGCGCTCTACCGCTGGCAGATGCTCTCGTGGAATGGGCGCCCCGTGCCGCTTTCGGGCGGCGCGCAGTGGCCCGCCGACGGCACCTTCGGCGACGCGCTCGCGTGCGACTGGCTGATCGTCGTGACCGAGCGCTACCAGCAGTTCGCCGACTACCGCCTTTTTCTCGCGAGCCTCGCGCGCGTGGGGCAGCGCACGCCGCTTGTCACGGGCATCCATCACGGCATCTGGTGGCTCGCGATGGCGGGCCAGTTGCAGGGCTACCGCGTGGCCGTGAACTGGGAGACCTACCAGCAGTTCGCCGAGCAATTCGAGCGCACCATCGTCACGCAGCACCTCTACGAGATCGACCGCGATCGCGCGACCTGCGCGGGCGGCCAGGCCACGCTCGACTTCATGCTCGCGATGATCGGCCGCGACCACGGCCCGGAGCTCGCCGAGCGCATTGCCGACGCGCTCGGCGCGAGCACGCTGCGAAGCGGCGACGAACGCCAGCGCATTCCGTTCGTGACGGCGCCGGGTGAGCGCCATCCGCGCCTGAACGATGCGCTGCTGCTGATGGAAGCGAACATCGAAGACCCGCTCACGACCGACGAAATCGCCGGGCTCGTGGGCGTTTCGCGGCGCCAGCTCGAGCGGCTCTTTCGCCAGTATCTGGGGGCGATGCCTTCGAAATACTATCTGGGCCTGCGTCTTGCGAAGGCGCGCTCGCAATTGCAGCGCACCAGCAAGTCGGTCGTGCAGATCAGCCTTGCGTGCGGCTTTTCGTCGGCGGCGCATTTTTCGAACGCGTATCGCGAGCGCTTCGGCGTGACGCCGCGCGAGGATCGCCGCAACTGGATCGAGCGCCAGCATGGCGGTCTGGCCGCCGAGCCGCGCGCGGGCGCACTGGTCGAGCCGCCCGAACAGGAGTGAAACGGCCGGCGCGGCGCCTGCGCGCACCGGCCGCGAAAGAATATGTCGCGCACACGCAAGACGTTTGCAGCGCGCTTGCCTACACTGCACCTGTTATCGATGCGCCCGCCGCCTGTGCCCCGCACGCGGCGAGCGCCGCCAGAACCCCGAGCCTGCCTTGGGTTGGCCCCGAGTTCGCCCTGAGATTGCCCTGAATTTGCCTTGAATTTGCCCTGAGCCTGAGAGGATTTGCCATGAACGACCAGACTGTGACCCGCAAGACCTTCGACGAAGTGATGGTGCCGTGTTTCTCCCCGGCGCCGTTCGTGCCCGATCGCGGCCTCGGCTCGCGCGTGTGGGACACCGAAGGGCGCGATTACGTCGACTTCGCGGGCGGGATCGCCGTGACGGCCCTCGGCCATGCCAACCCCGATCTGCTGCGCGTGCTGAACGACCAGGGCGGCAAGCTCTGGCATATCGGCAACGGCTACACGAACGAGCCGGTGCTGCGTCTCGCGCAGAAGCTCGAAGCGCTGACCTTCGCGGACCGCGCGTTCTTCGCGAACTCCGGCGCCGAGGCCAACGAGGCCGCGCTCAAGCTCGCGCGCCGTGTAGCATTCGAGCGCTTTGGCGAAGAGAAGTTTGAAATCGTCTCGTTCACGCAATCGTTCCACGGCCGCACCTTCTTCACGGTGAGCGTGGGCGGGCAACCCAAGTACTCCGAAGGTTTCGGCCCCGTGCCGGGCGGCATCCGCCATCTGCCGTATAACGACATCGAAGCCGCGCGTGCGGCGATCGGCGCGCAAACCTGCGCCGTGATCGTCGAGCCGGTGCAGGGCGAGGGCGGCGTGATTCCGGCCGATCCGGCCTTCCTGCACGCGCTGCGCGAAGCCTGCGATGCGCACGGCGCGCTGCTGATTTTCGACGAAGTGCAGACCGGCGTGGGCCGCACGGGCCGCTTCTACGCGTACGAGGACACGGGCGTGACGCCCGATATCCTGACCACAGCCAAGGCGCTCGGCAACGGCTTCCCGATCGGCGCCATGCTGACTACCGAAGCGCTCGCTGCGCACTTCAAGGTGGGCGTGCACGGCACGACCTACGGCGGCAATCCGCTCGGCGCGGCGATCGCGGGCAAGGTGGTCGATCTGGTGAGCGACCCGGCGCTGCTTGCCGGCGTGCGTGCGCGCGGCGAAACGATCCGCGCGAAGCTCGCGGCGCTGCACGAGCGTTTCGACGTGTTCGGCGACATTCGCGGCAAGGGTCTGCTGATCGGCGCCGAGCTGACCGCGCGTTACCAGGGCCGCGCCAAGGACTTCCTCTCGGCGGCGGCGAATCATGGCGTGATGATGCTGATCGCGGGCCCGGACGTGCTGCGCTTCGCCCCGTCGCTCATCATCCCGGAAGCGGATCTGGCCGAGGGGTTCGTGCGCCTCGAACAGGCTTTCGAGGACGTGGTGGGCCGCTGAGCGGCCCGCGCTATTTTCACTGACACAGGACCGACGATGCTCTTCGTTCGCCCCGCCAGACTCTCCGATCTGGACGCGATCGCGCACATGGCGCGCACCGCGCAGCCGGTGCTGCACTCGCTGCCGCACGACCGCGCGGCGCTGGAGGCGCGCATCGCGCTCTCCGAGGATTCGTTTCGCGCCGAAGTCGATTTTCCGGGCGAGGAGTTCTATCTCTTCGTGCTCGAAGATTCGGCCACGGGCAAGCTCGTCGGCACCTCGAGCCTTGTGGCGGCGGCCGGCTATTCGGAGCCGTTCTACGCGTTTCGCAACGACGCGCTGATCCACGCCTCGCGCGAGCTGCACGTGAACCGCAAGATCCACGCGCTGCAGATGTCGCACGAGCTCACGGGCAAGAGCCGCCTGGCGGGCTTCTATATCGACCCGTCGCTGCGCGGCGACGCCGCCGCGCACCTGATGTCGCGCGCGCGCATGATGTACGTGGCGATGAATCGCCGCCGCTTCACGCCCGAAGTGTTCTCGCTCCTGCTCGGTGTAACCGACGAAGCAGGCGTGTCGCCGTTCTGGGAAGCGGTGGGGCGCAAGTTCTTCGGGCGCGATTTCAAGGACATCGAAATGGCCTCGGGCGGTCGCAGCCGCACCTTCATCGCGGAGGTGATGCCGGCCTATCCGATCTACGTGCCGCTCCTGCCCGAAGCCGCGCAGCGCGTGCTGGGCGAGCCGGACCCGAGCGCGCTGCTCGCGTATGAAATGCATCTGGAGGAGGGCTTCGAGCCCGACCGCTACGTCGATATTTTCGACGCGGGTCCGGTGCTGACCGCGCAGGTGGATCGCACGGCCTCGGTCGCCGACAACGAAAGCCGCGCGGTGCGCGAAGCATCGGCGGCGGCAGGGCAAGGGGCGTCGTACATGGTTGCCAGTCAGCGCGCGGGCGAGTTCCGCTGCGTGCTCGCCAACCTGCCTGCGCTGCAGGAAGGCGCAGCTCGCGCGCCGCGCCATGCGCTGCGCGGGGAGGCGCCGCTCGACGCCGCGGCGCGTGCGGCGCTCGGCGTGCAGGACGGCGACGTTGTGCGCTGCGCGCCGCTGTGGCGCGAAACTTCTGAAACGGACGATCAATCGATGGGAGAGACGCAATGATCGTGGTTCGCGTCGTGCAGACGGGCGATGTGGATGCGCTCGTCTCGCTCGCCCAGGAAACCGGCCCCGGCCTCACCACGTTCAAGCCGGATCGCGACGCGCTGATGGCGCGCATCGCGCGCACGCGGCGCACGCTCGCGGGCGAGGTATCGCTTGCCGAAGCCGGCTACTTCTTCGTGATGGAAGACACGGCCACGGGCGACGTGGCCGGCGTGTGCGGCATCGAAACGGCGGTGGGGCTCCAGCAGCCTTTCTACAACTATCGCGTGAGCACGGTGGTGCACGCAAGCCAGGATCTGGATATCTGGACGCGCATGCGGGCGCTCAACATCTCGCACGACCTCACGGGCTATGCGGAGGTGTGTTCGCTGTTCCTCTCGCCGCGCTATCGCGCAGCGGGCGTGGGCGGTTTGCTGTCGCGCTCGCGCTTCATGTTTCTCGCGCAGTTCCGCGAGCGCTTTCCGGAGCGCATCTGCGCCGAGCTGCGCGGCCATTTCGATGCCGATGGCACTTCGCCATTCTGGCGCGCAGTCGGTTCGCACTTCTATCAAATCGATTTCAATGCCGCCGATTATCTCAGCGCGCATGGCCGCAAGTCGTTCCTCGCCGAACTGATGCCGCGCCATCCCGTGTACGTCGAGCTGCTGCCCGAGCAAGCGCAGGCCGCCGTGGGGCGCACCCACGCCGACACCATTCCCGCGCGCCGCATGCTCGAAGCCGAGGGGCTGCGCTACGAGAATCACGTCGATATCTTCGACGCGGGCCCGGTACTCGAATGCCACATCGCCGACCTGCGCACCGTGCGCGAGAGCGTGGTGGTGCCGGTCGAAATCGGCGCACCGGGTGCCGACGTGGCAGGTGTGCGCTCGCTCGTCTCGAACACCTCGCCGGGCGATTTCCGCGTGGGCTTTGCTCCCGGCATCGTGCAGGACGGCGTATTCAGACTGAGTGCGGAAGAAGCGGCGGCGCTGAACGTCGCGGCGGGCGACGCCGTGCGCGTGCTCGGCCCCGCACAGAAGCATCCACAGCAATGACGGCGAGAATGATCATGAACGAGCTTTTCATCGACGGGCAATGGAGCGCGGCTTCGGGCCCCGCCTTCGCCTCGCGCAACCCGGGTACCGGCGAGACGGTGTGGAGCGGCCAGTCCGCCACCGCCGAAGACGTGGACCGTGCCGTGAACGCCGCGCGCCGCGCTTTTGGCGACTGGTCGCAAACGCCCTTCGAAGCGCGCTGCGACATCGCGCGCCGTTTTGCGGCGCTCGTCACCGAACACAAAGAGCGGCTCGCGCAGGCGATTGGCCGCGAGACCGGCAAACCGCTGTGGGAGGCGCGCACCGAAGCCGCCTCGATGGCCGCAAAGGTCGCCATCTCGATCACGGCCTACGGCGAGCGCACCGGCGAGAAACGCTCGCCGATGGCCGACGGCGTGGCCGTGCTGCGCCATCGCCCGCATGGCGTCGTGGCCGTGTTCGGGCCGTACAACTTTCCGGGCCACCTGCCCAACGGCCACATCGTGCCCGCGCTGATCGCCGGCAATACGGTGGTGTTCAAGCCTTCGGAGCTTGCACCCGAGGTGGCGCGCGTGACGGTCGAGTTGTGGCGCGAGGCGGGCCTGCCTGCTGGCGTGATGAATCTCGTGCAGGGCGAGCGCGATACGGGCGTTGCCCTCGCGAATCATCGCCAGATCGACGGGCTCTTTTTCACGGGCAGCTCGGATACCGGCACGCTGCTGCATCGCCAGTTCGGCGGCCGGCCCGAGATCGTGCTCGCGCTGGAGATGGGCGGCAACAATCCGCTCGTCATCGCGCCGGTGGAGGACCTCGACGCGGCCGTGCACCACACCATCCAGTCCGCGTTTCTCTCGGCGGGACAGCGCTGCACCTGCGCACGCCGCATTCTCGTCCCCACGGGCGAATTCGGCGACCGTTTCCTCGCGCGCTTCGTCGAAGTGAGCGAGCGCATTGCGGTGGGCGAATACGATGCCGATCCGCAGCCGTTCATGGGCGCCGTGATTTCGGCGCGTGCGGCGGCGAAGCTCGTCGGCGCACAGACGATGCTGCTCGAACGCGGCGCCCGCGCCTTGTTGACGATGACGCAGCGCGACCCCGCGCTCGGTTTCGTGACGCCCGGGATTCTCGACGTGACCGGCGTGGCCGATCTGCCCGACGAAGAGCACTTCGGGCCGCTCGCCCAGGTGATCCGCTACGCGGGTTTCGACGACGCTATCGCTCAGGCCAACGATACGGCCTTCGGTCTTTCGGCGGGGCTCCTCGCCGACGACGAAGCGCTCTGGCATCGCTTCTCGCGCGAAATCCGCGCCGGCATCGTGAACTGGAACCGGCCCACCAACGGCGCGTCGAGCGGTGCGCCGTTCGGCGGCCCCGGCCGCTCCGGCAATCACCGTCCGAGCGCGTATTACGCGGCCGACTACTGCGCCTGGCCGATGGCCTCGGTCGAGAGCGCCCAACTGCAGATGCCCGCGAGCGTTTCGCCGGGCCTCGCTTTCTGATGATGAGGACGACGATGCAAACCCTTGAAGCCAACTTCGACGGACTCGTCGGCCCGACCCACAACTATGCCGGCCTGTCGTTCGGCAACGTGGCGTCGCAGAACAACGAGAAGTCCGTCGCCAACCCGAAGGCCGCCGCACGCCAGGGGCTGCGCAAGATGAAGCGGCTCGCCGATCTGGGTTTTGCCCAGGGCGTATTGCCGCCGCAGGAGCGGCCTTCCATGCGCCTGTTGCGCGAGCTCGGCTTCACCGGCAAGGATGCCGAGGCCATCGCCAAGGCCGCGAAGGAAGCGCCGGAATTGCTGGCCGCGGCGAGTTCCGCTTCGGCCATGTGGACCGCGAATGCGGCGACCGTGAGCCCGTCGGCCGACACGCCGGACCGTCGCGTGCATTTCACCCCGGCGAACCTGTGCAGCAAGCTGCACCGCGCGATCGAGCACGAGGCCACGCAGCGCACGCTCGGCGCGATCTTCGGCAATCCCGATCATTTCGTGGTGCACGAGGCACTGCCCGGCACGCCCGCGCTGGGCGACGAAGGTGCGGCGAACCATACGCGCTTTTGCTCGCAGTATGGCGAGCGCGGCGTGGAGTTCTTCGTCTACGGACGCAGCGAATACCGCCGCGGCGCGGAGCCGAAGCGCTTCCCGGCGCGGCAGACGTTCGAGGCGAGCCGCGCCGTGGCACAGCGTCATGGTCTCGCCGTCGATTCGACCGTGTTCGCGCAGCAAAGCCCCGATGTGATCGACGCCGGCGTGTTCCATAACGACGTGATCGCCGTGGGCAACCGCAGCACGCTGTTTTGCCACGAGCGCGCGTTCGTGGAGCAGCAGGCCGTGTATGACGAACTGCGCACGAAGCTCGCGGCGCACGATGCCCCGTTCCACGTGATCGAGGTGCCCGATGCGCAGGTGAGCGTGGCCGATGCGGTGTCGTCGTATCTGTTCAACAGCCAGTTGCTGAGCCGCGCGGACGGTTCGCAGGTGCTCGTCGTGCCGCAGGAATGCCGCGAGAATCCGCGCGTGGCGAACTATCTCGACGAACTGGCGGCGAAGCGCGGGCCGATCGACGAAGTGCTCGTGTTCGATCTGCGCGAGAGCATGAAGAACGGCGGCGGCCCGGCCTGCCTGCGTTTGCGCGTGGTGCTCTCGGATGCCGAACGCGCGGCCGTGGCGCCGGGCGTCTGGATCGACGAGAAGCTGTTCGCGCGCCTCGATGCGTGGATCGAAAAGCATTATCGCGACCGTCTCGCGCCGCAGGACCTGACCGACCCGATGCTGCTCGTCGAGTCGCGCACGGCGCTCGATGAACTCACGCAGATCCTCGACCTCGGCTCGCTCTATGACTTCCAGCGCTGAACCGTTGTTCGCCGACTTCCTGCGCTACACGCTCGCGGGGTCGCGGCCCGCGAGCGACGCGGCGGCACGCGGCACGCTCGAAAACGGCGCGCGCTGGCAATGGCTCGACGACGGCGTGCTGCAACTCGAGCCCGCACACGCGGATACGGCGACGAAGAGCGTGCTGCTCTCGGCCGGCATCCACGGCGACGAGACGGCGCCGATCGAACTGCTTTCGCAACATGTGGCCGATATCGCGGCGGGCCGTAGTGCGCTGGCGTGCCGCCTGCTCGTGGTGCTGGGCAACGTGAGTGCGATGCGTGAAGCCCGCCGTTATCTCGACGACGATCTGAACCGGCTGTTCGGCGGCCGTCACGCGAAGGTGGGATCGAGCGCCGAGGCGCCGCGCGCCGCCGCGCTCGAAGCGCATGCCCAGGGCTTTTTCGCAGCGGCGTCCGAGGCGCCGCATGCGCGCTGGCACCTCGACCTGCATACGGCCATCCGCCCCTCCGCATTCGAGCAGTTCGCGCTGCTGCCCTACACGGGTGCGGCGCCTTCGCACACGATGTTCGCGTGGCTGGCGGACGCCCGCATTGGTTGCGTGCTCATCCATACGGAGAAGGGCGCGACGTACTCGTCGTTTACGGCCGATATCTGCGGCGCCACGGCTTGCACGCTCGAACTCGGCAAGGTGCAGCCGTTCGGCCAGAACGACCTGGCACGCTTCGCGAATGCGGACGCGGCGGTGCGCCGGCTCGTGGCGGGCGCGCTGCCCGACCTGGAGGCGCCGTTGCCGCGCGTGTTCACCGTGATCGGCCAGATCACGAAGCAAAGCGACGCGTTCGAGCTTCACGTCGCCGCCGACGTGCCGAATTTCACGCCGTTCGCGCGCGGCACGGTACTCGCCAACGACGGCGACTATCGCTATGTCGTCGAGCACGAGGAAGAGCGCATCGTGTTTCCCAATCCCGCCGTCAAACCCGGTTTGCGCGCCGGGTTGCTCGTCGTCGAAACGACCGCCCGGACACTCGGGACTCTGGTCTGACGCAGATGTGGCGCCTGGTTGCGCCACGTTCCCGTCACCTTCCTGTCGTCTTCCCGCGACCTCCGCCCCACGCTTCGTGCCCGGACGCGCTTGCGCATCCACGACACGCAATTGCAAGTTCGGCGTCTCTCCCAAAAGGGCGCGTTGGCGGACCCCTTGCGCGCTCGCGGTACAATCGCGCCCTCGCGGTTGTTGCGGTGCACCACAAAGGAGGCGCCTGTTTGAGCCGCGATATTGGCGCAGCGATCCTGTGCCGGCGCGCCGTTGCGCGTCATATCTGACTGGAAAGAGACACATGAAAATGAACTGGAACAAGCTGGCCGCTCTCGCATTCTGCACGGCCGCCACCCTCGCGGCAGGCGCCGCGCACGCAGCCGACATCAAGGAAATCCACTTCGGCGTGGAGGCGTCGTACGCGCCGTTCGAATCGAAGTCGCCCTCGGGCGAACTGCAGGGTTTCGACATCGACGTGGGCAACGCCGTCTGCGCGAAGCTCAAGGCGAAGTGCGTGTGGGTGGAGAACTCGTTCGACGGGCTGATTCCGGCCCTGCAGGCGCGTAAGTTCAACGCGATCAATTCGGACATGACGATTACCGACCAGCGCCGCCAGGTCATCGACTTCACCGACCCGATCTACACGATCCCGAACATGATGATCGCGAAGAAGGGCAGCCCGCTCCTGCCGACTGCCGGGTCGCTCAAGGGCAAGCACGTGGGCGTGCTGCAGGGCACGATCCAGGAAGCCTATGCGAAGGCGAAGTGGGCGCCGGCCGGCGTTGACGTCGTGCCTTACCAGACCCAGGACCAGATCTACGCCGACCTCGCTTCGGGGCGTCTGGATGCGGCCTTCCAGGACGGCGAAGCCGCCTCGAAGGGCTTCCTGAACAAGCCGCAGGGCGCGGGTTTTGCATTCGCCGGCCCGGCCGTCATCGACGAAAAGCTGCTTGGCGCGGGTGTGGGCTACGGCGTGCGCAAGGGCGACACGCAACTGAAGACGGCGCTCAACGAGGCGCTCAAGGAACTGAAGGCGGACGGCACGATCGATCGCCTCGCAGCCAAATACTTCGACGTGAAGGTCGTGCTGAAGTAAGGAAGGCGTAGGCTTCGAACGGGAAGCCGGCCGGAGTTCATCCGGCCGGCTTTTCTTTTGAACGTATCCTTTCGGATTACGAATTAAGTCGCATCATTCGGCCCTAATCACGCTGCCTTGGGCGTCAGGCTCCGGATGCGAAAATATTTCGGATTTGAGGCCCGGCTACATATGCCGGCCGTACCGGCCAGGATAGAATCGGTAACAAATCGACGGGGCACGCTGCGCGCGAAAGATCGCATCTGCGCGACATCACGCGGCGCACCGTCCAGACCATATCAAGACCAGGCGCCGCACGAAGGAAGGCGCCACGCGAGGGATTTCATGAGCTTGAACGCCGCAGATCGGCCGCCCATGCCCGGAGCCGCGGGGGACGATCCAGCAGTGAGCCGCTACGACGTGTATTTCGCCCGCCAGCCCTTGCTGGATCGGGACGGTATGTTGTGTGGTTTCGAAATGCAGCCGCGCGTAATCGACCGCGGCGACGAACCGCAAGCGCATTCGGGCGCCGGTTCCGCACTGATCGCGGCTTTCGCGTCACCGGCGGCGCGCGGTGCCTTGTCGGGGCACCCGGGCTGGCTCGACGTCACGCGCGACGCGCTGTTCGACGACGCCATCCTGCGCCTGCCCGCCCAGCGCGTGATGTTCGAGCTGCCGCTCGATATCGGCGCGGACCCGGAACTCGTGGCGCGGCTCGTGCAACTGCACGGCCGCCGCTATCGTTTCGCGCTCGACCATGTGACCGAGGCCGACGAATCCTTCGCGAAGCTGCTGCCTTATGTCGAGGCGGTCAAGATCGATCTGCGCCGCATCGCACCTGCGCTGCTGGCGAAGTTCGCGAGCGTGCTGAAAGCCGCGGGCAAGATCCTCGTGGCGATGGGCGTCGAAACTCAGGCCGACTTCGAGCGCGCGCATGCGCTGGGTTTCGACCGTTACCAGGGCTACTTCTTCGCCAGGCCTCAGGGTGGCGGGCGCCGTGCGAGCGCGCCGCGCCAGGCGCTGTTGAATCTGCTGCAACTGCTGGCTTCGGACCCCACCGTCGCGCAGCTCGAAGCCGAGCTCAAACTGAACCCGGTGCTGGTGATGCATCTGATGCGCCTCGCGAATTCGCCGACCTTCGGCATCGGGCGCAAGGTCTCCACACTGCGCGAGGCGATCAACGCCACGGGCACCAACCGTATCGCCCGCTGGACCCAGTTGCTGCTCTATGCGGACGGCCGCAAGGTCTCGCTCGAAGACGATCCGTTGCTGCAACTCGCGGCCACGCGCGCGCGTTTCATGGAACTCGCCGTGAGCCAGTTGCCGGCCGCCGGGCGCGACGAGCAGGACGCCGCGTTTCTCGCGGGCGTGTTCTCGTTCGTCGACGCCGTGTTCGGCGGCCCGCTCGAAACGACCATCGACATGCTCACGCTCGCGCGCCCCATTCGCGCCGCGATCGTCGGGCGCGAGGGCGTGCTGGGCCGGCTGCTGGATGTGACCGAGGCGCTCGAACACGGCGACTGGAGCGCGGTCGACATGATCTGCGCGCAGCTCGAACCGCTCGACGCGAGTGCGGTGGCCGCGCTCAGTCTCACCGCGGGCGAGTGGGCCGGCATGGCCGACCGCAATGCGGAAGCGACGGGGCTGGAGCGAATCGACGACTGACCGAATGCGTGTGGGCCGCGTGCTTCGCGGTCCATGCAAATGCAAATGCAAAGAGGCGGCGCATCCGGGATGCGCCGCCTCTTTCTTTTATACGCGATCGGCGGCGATCGTGCCCTAGCTAACGTTAGCGGAACTGATCGAAAAAAAACGCGCGAGCTCGCGTGCGAGGTCGTTGAGCGCGCTCATCTCTTTCTGCGAGATGCGCCGCGTTTCCTGCGTGAGCAGCCAGTCGCCGTAGAGCAGCGCCACCGGCTGGTCGCCTTCCACCGCCACCGGCAGCAGAACGAAGGCGCGGGCATCGTCGAAGCTCGAGCGATACCAGGCAGGCAGGCGCGAGATCATCTTCGGGTCGCGCGCATTCTCGATGAAGATGCCCACCGAGTTCGCGATCGCCAGATGGAACACGTCCGGCTGGAATGCCGCGTTGAAATAGAGGTTCGGCAGCACGCCTTCCACGCCGGGGCCGAAGCCGCGTTGCGCCGCGAACATGTTCGCGCCTTCGCGCACGAACACCACCGTGCGCGCGAAGCCGAGGCCCGCGAGCACGGTTTCGTTCGCGAGCGTGAGGGCCGTGCTGAACGGGCTGTCGGGCGGCAGGGCGCGCAGGTCTTCCACGCCGGCTGCAATGCGCGCCTCGGGGTCGAGCGCCTCGCGCGCGATCGCATCGGCATTCGCGCGCAATTCGACGATCTCGCGCATTACGCCGTCGTCGGCTTCCTCGGTCGCGAGCGCGAGGCTCATCTGCACGAGTATTTCCGGATCGGTGTTGAGCGCGCGGCCGTAGTAGCAGGCGAGTTCGGCGATATGCGCCTCGCGCATATCGTCGGTGAGGTCCGGGGTGGTGAGCACGCGCGCCACCTCGGTGGAGTAGTTCGTGATCGCGCGCAGCCACTGCACCTGGCGCGGCTCGGTACCCTGCGGGTCGAACTGGCCCATGCCTTCGCGGATCGTTTCCGGCAGGCGCCAGCGCGTGGCGGCCTCGTGGCCGATCTCGTCGAAGGTCACGCCGAGCACGGCGATGCAGGCTTCGTCTTCGCCCGCGCCTTCGTCGCATTCGCGGCGTATCTGGTCCCACTCGGCTTCGAGGTAGAACACCACGAGCAGCTTGCCCACCTGGCGCATCAGCGTGCACACCACGGCTTCTTCGCCGGCGCGCAGGTCGCCGCGCTCGGTCAGCTTGCGCGCGACGCAGCCGGAGAGAATGGTGCGGTTCAGTTCGAGTTTCGCGTCGATGCGGCGCGGCGCGCTGTGATGAAAGTGATCGACGATCTTCAGGCCCACCACGAGGTGGCCCACGGCGTCCATGCCGAGCACCATCAGCGCGCGCGTGACCGTGGTGATATTGCCGCCGAACGCCATGTACATCGCCGAATTGGCGAGGCGCAGCACCTTCTGCGTCAGGGCGAAGTCGGAGAGCACGACCTGGACGAGGGCGTTGAAGTCGTAGTCGTCGTTGGTCATCGCGGCGACCGTGGTGCGCAGCGACTGCGACAGCATGGGGAAATCGCCGCGCTCGTTCATGCGCGCCCATAGCCGGTCTAGCAGTACTGCCTTTACCATCTGAACCATGTCAATATCGCCAAAGCCCTGCCTGATGGGATGTCCGCATCACTGCACCTCGTGAACACTGAGCGAGCGCGATGCGAAGCGCTGCGCCAGTTCCTCTGAGGGGAGTGCCTTGCACACGAGCCATCCCTGGATATGATCGCAGCCCATCTTCGTGAGCAGTTCGCGCTGTGCCTCGGTTTCCACGCCCTCGGCCACGAGCTCGAGATCGAGCGTGCGCGCGAGACCTACCACGGCATTCACGATGGCTTGATCGTTGCGC
The DNA here is from genome assembly GCF_905220215.1 of Paraburkholderia sp. J12. Taxonomy (NCBI): domain Bacteria; kingdom Pseudomonadati; phylum Pseudomonadota; class Betaproteobacteria; order Burkholderiales; family Burkholderiaceae; genus Paraburkholderia; species Paraburkholderia sp. J12. Next base: position 688,762 of record NZ_CAJMZC010000001.1, on the reverse strand, counting down.
GAGGTTAGCAGGTTTTCGACGAAGCTGCGGTCGATCTTCAGCTTCGAGAGCGGGAAACGCTGCAGATAGGCAAGACTGGAGTAGCCCGTGCCGAAGTCGTCCACGGCAAAGCGGATGCCGAGCGCCGTCAGCTCCTCGAGCAGCGTCTTGGCATGCTGCGGGTCGTGCATCAGCAGGCTTTCGGTGATTTCGAACACGAGGCGGCGCGAATCCACTCCGGTGAGCTCGATCGCCTCCTGAACACTGTCCTTGAAACGCGGATTGCGGAACTGCTGCGGCGACACGTTGACCGCGATGTACTGCAACGAAATGCCTTGTTCGTCCCATTGGGTCAATTGCATACAGGCGGCCTTCAACACCCAGTTGCCGAGATAATTAATCAGGCCAACCGATTCCGCAAGCGGAATAAATGTCGAAGGCGGCACGAGTCCGTGCACGGGGTGGTGCCAGCGGATCAGCGCTTCCACGCCGACCACGCCGCGCGTCGCGCTGCTCGTGATGGGCTGGAAGTGCAGCGAGAACTCGCCGTTGCGCACGCCGTCGTAGAGATCCGACTCGAGCTTCAGGCGCAGTGCGTCCGTGGGATCGTTGTCGGGCACGTGCAGCATGAGCGTGTTGCCGCCCGTCGCCTTGGCCCGCTGCAGCGCCTGGTCGGCGCGGCGGCTGAGCGGCGTGGGGTCGGCATGGGCCGCGCTCTCGGCAGCGCCTGTGCGCGGGTCGCGATGGTCCGGATGGAAGGCAATGCCGATGCTCGCCGAAAGATGGACCGGCTGGTTGCGGAACGTATAGGGCTGCAGGACCGCGGCGAGCAGGCGCCGCGCGAGCGCTTCGGCGGCGATGCGCACTTCGCCCGGATCGCCGTGCGGCTGCGGCGTGATGACGATGGCGAACTCGTCGCTGCCGGTGCGCGCGATCAGCTCGCCTTGCAGCGCGAGGTGGGTGAGGCGGCGCGCGGTTTCGCGCAGCAGTTCGTCGCCTGCGTCGTAGCCGAGTGCGCGGTTCACCCGCTGGTAGTCGTCGAGGTCGAGCAGCAGCAGGGCGACCGGCACGCCATAGAGGTCGGCTTCGGCCTGCACGCGTTCGAGCGCCGGCGTGAGCGCGGTCTGATTGGGCAGACCCGTGAGCGGGTCGTGATGGAGCGCGTGCATGAGGCGCTGCTCCGCGCTTTGCCACGCCGATACGTCGAAGCCGGCCACCGCGAAGCCGTCCTTGCCCGCGTAATCGGCGCGCTGCACGCGCAGCTCCACGGCGAGCGGGTAGGTGAGGGCCTTCACGAGATCGACGGTGTCTTTCTCGACCGCGCCCGAGGCGGCGGCGCGATCGAAGAGGGCGTCGAGGCGCGGTAGGTGATCGGGCGCCACGATGTCGTGCAGCGTCGCGCCGAGCAGGAACTCGCGGTGATAGCCGGCAAAGCGCAGGCTCGCGTCCGAGACGTACAGGAAGCGCAGGCCGCGGTCCACGTGGGCGAGGAAGTCCACCGCGCTTGCGGTTTCTTCGAACGAGCGCGAAACCGAGTCCGAACGCTCGTGGCCGGCTGCACCGTGAGCCGCATGAGCCGTATCAGCCGCATGAGCTGTATGAGCTGTATGCGCGGCGTCGTGCGGCTCCGGCAGCGGGTGACGGGGCGGCGGGCTGGCCACGGGCGCGAGCGGGGCGTGGGCGTGCCCGTCGGGGCGCCGGGCGAGCGCGCGAACCCGGTCGATGACCGTGCGCATCCAGCCCGGGCGGGGCGCCGTGATCCTGTTCGCTTCCATGTCTATCGCTGACAACCCTGTTCCGTGCGGCTTTATATGGCGTGTGTATGCTTCACTGGGCACCGTGCGGGATCCGGCTGAAGGGGCCCATCAGAGCAAGTTATCGACCCCGCCGCGAAAATCTTTAGCGCGCGTGACGAAAAAACGCCGTTGCAGGTTATGCAATCGCCAGGGCGCTGCCAACGGCCGCGGATTCGGTTAAAGTGGCGCCGTTCGGGACGCTGGCGCCATGCGCGATGCATGCCGGGGGCGCCGGCGCGGTCTGGCGTGCGGCCGGTGTACCGGTCGGGCGCGACACCGGTCGGGTGCCGCAGCGGCCGGAAGGGACATCGTGTCGCCGGTTTTTTCATCTGTACGAGTCACATACGCCATGTCCGATTCATCGTCAGCGGCCGGCAGGCCGGCAACCGCTGCGCGGGGCGAGGGCCGCCCGGAGGCTCGGGCCGCCCAGCCGTTCGTTTATCTGGGCCGGCAACCGATTCTCGATTGCGGCGGCGCGCTCACGGCCTACGAGCTGCTTTTTCGCGGCGGTGCGCAGAACCGCGCCGATGTGGAGGACGATGCGCTCGCCACCGCCCAGGTGATGACGCGCACGATGGGTCAGCTTGGCGTGCCCGCCGTGCTCGGGCGCCACTATGGTTACGTGAACGTCGGCCGCGAGATGCTCTTCGACGACATCATCCATCTGCTGCCGCCCGGCCGCTTCGTGCTGGAAGTGCTCGAGCACGTGCGCTTCGACGACGCGCTGATCGAGCGACTCGCCTTGCTGCGGCGCGCGGGCTACCGCATCGCGCTGGACGACGTGAGCGCGATCTCCGAGAACCTGCTCAAGGGCCTGCCTTGCGCGGACATCATCAAGGTCGACCTGATACAGACCGAGCGCAGCGCGTTGCCGGAGATCGCCGCGACGATCCGCGCCGCCGGCAAGACCTTGATTGCCGAGAAAGTGGAGACGAGCGAGGACTTCGAGTTCGCACGCTCGCTCGGCTTCGAGCTGTTCCAGGGGTACTTCTTCGCGCGCCCGCAGGTGCTGCGCGCGCCGAGCGTGCGCAGTTCGCGCGTGGCACTGGTGCGCCTGCTCGCGCTGGTGGCGAGCGACGTGGGCACGGCCGAGCTCGAACGCGAGCTGCGCAACCACCCGGGCGTGGTCGTGCAGTTGCTGCGGCTCGTGAACTCGAGCGCCTATGCGCCTGCGCGTCCCATCGCCTCGCTGCGCGAGGCCGTGCTGGCGGCGGGCACGCGCCAGATCGCGCGCTGGGCGCAGTTGTTGCTCTACGCGAGCGGCCGCGATCTGCCGTGGGGTTCGGACCCGCTCGTGCAGCTTGCCGGCACGCGCTCGCATTTCATGGAGCTGGCCGCGCGCAGTCTCCACCCGAACGATCCGGATTTCGCCGATGCCGCGTTCATGACCGGGATCTTTTCGCTCGTCCACGTGCTGGTGGGCTCGACCCCTGCGCATACGCTGGAGCGCCTTGGCCTTTCCTCGGCGATCAGCCGCGCCGTGGATGGCCATCACGGCGAGCTGGGCGCGCTGCTGCGCATCGCCATGAGCGCCGAGCGCGGCGACCACGAGAGCGCGCAGGTCATCGCCGCCGAAGCGGGCGGGACCTTTGTCTCGCTCACGCCGCCATTGCTGGCCGAACTGAATCTGTGGGCCGGGGCCTGGTTTACCGCCTACGCCGAGGGCTGAGCACGGCCGCTTCCCGCTGTTCGGGGCGCCCACTGGGGGCGTCTCTGCGTGCGCCGCGATTGTATGGTCCAATGACGCCAGCGCCGCGCCTCGATCCCGTACGGGGTGTGCGGCGAGCCCTGGAGAGGACCATCGACATGCAATCACGATTCATCGCCCGATTCATCGCGACGGGCGCCGCGGCGCTCCTGTGCGCCGGACTCTCGTTCTATGCCCTGACCGCCGAGGCCACGCTCAAACCCGGCGACCCGGCGCCGGACTTCACGACCCAGGCCTCGCTGGGCGGCAAGACTTACACCTACTCGCTCGCGGACCAGCTCAAGAAAGGGCCGGTGGTGCTCTACTTCTATCCGGCAGCGTTCACGACGGGTTGCACGATCGAGGCGCACGAGTTTGCCGAGGCCGTGGACGAGTACAAGAAGTACGGCGCGACGGTGATCGGCGTGTCGCACGACAATATCGACACGCTCACGAAGTTCTCGGTGAGCGAGTGCCGCAGCAAGTTCCCGGTTGCCGCCGACGAGGATTCGAAGATCATCAAGGCGTATGACGCGGCCATGCCGATGCACGAGTCGATGGCCAACCGCGTCTCCTATGTGATCGCGCCGGATGGCAAGATCATTTACGAGTACACGAGTCTCGCGCCCGACCAGCACGTCGAGAATACGTTGCGTGCGCTCAAGGAATGGGCGGCGCAGCATCCGCAGCAGTAAGCGGTTCAAAAGCGGTTCAAGCGCGGCTCAAACGCTGCTCAAACACGGCTTCAGCGCAACCTGAAGGCAGCTTCAACGCGGCGTGCCCCGGCGGGGTGCGCCGCGCTCACGTATCCCCCGATCGATCGCATGCCCATCCTCGTCCTGCTGTTCGTGTTCATCGCGCTCGTGTATGGCGCGGTGGTGTCGTTTCATGCGCTGAGTGCGCGCTTCGGTCTCGGCGTGGCGGTGACGGTAGCGGTGCTGGTGGCCGCTGCGCTCGTTGCGCTCGCCGCGCGGTGGTGGCAGCGCCGCCGCGACGTCGCGCCGAATCTGCGCAACGAGGGCGACTGGACGCACGGCGTTTCGGGCGACTGGGGCCGGGCGCGGCTCGCGGCAGGCAAGCGCCTGTGCGAGTTCACACTCGATGGCGTGCAAGGCGCCTATATCTTTGCCGATCTGCGCGGGGCGCAACCGGTGCAGGAAGCGGGGCGCTGGTATGCGGCGCTCGATGTCGTCGATCCGAAGCGCCCCGTCTGGAAATTGCCCATGCCGGGCGAGCGCGAGGCAAAGCGCTGGGCCAGGATTTTTACGCTGGCGATGGCGCAGCGGCTTTGAGCGCGCCGGGGGCCCCGGCTCACTCCACCGCTGCGCGCGCCGTGCCCCCGCGCCGGTTTTCCCACCGCACCCGCAGCCGGTCCATATACAGATAGACCACCGGCGTCGTATAGAGCGTCAGCATCTGGCTGACGATCAGTCCACCCACGATCGAGATGCCCAGCGGCGCGTGCAACTCTGCGCCTTCGCCCGTGCCGAACGCCAGCGGCAGCGCCCCAAGCAGCGCGGCGCAGGTCGTCATCATGATCGGCCGGAAGCGCAGCAGGCACGCCTGACGGATCGCGTCGCGCGAGTTGAGTCCCTCGCGCGACGCCTCGATGGCGAAGTCCACCATCATGATCGCGTTCTTCTTCACGATGCCGATCAGCAGTATCACGCCGATCAGCGCGATGATGCTGAACTCCGTCTGGAACAGCAGCAGCGCGAGCAGCGCCCCCACGCCCGCCGAGGGCAGCGTGGAGAGGATCGTGAGCGGATGGATATAGCTCTCGTAGAGAATGCCGAGCACGATGTACACCGCCGCGAGCGCGGCCAGAATCAGGATCGGCTGGTTGTCGAGCGATTGCTGGAACGCCTGCGCCGTGCCCTGGAAGCTGCCGTGGATGGTGGCGGGCACGCCGATCTCGGCCATCGTGTCGTAGATCGCGGCGGTGGCGTCCGAGAGCGACTTGCCCGGCGGCAGGTTGAACGAGATCGTCGAAGCGACGAACTGGCTCTGGTGATTGACCGACAGCGGCGTCGTGCCCGGCCCGAACGAGGCGATGGCGGAGAGCGGAATCATCGTCTCCTGGGCCGTGGACACTGCCGCGCCCGATGACGCGCTCGACTTGCCGCTCGCCGCAATCGAGTTGATCGCGAGGTTGCGGGCCGAGTCGGCGGCGATGGCGGCGGCGCTCGTCGCCGTGGTGGCGGCCGTGCCGCCGGCGGACGAACTCGTGGTGCTCGTGGCCGGGCCGCTCACGGTGCCTGCCGTCGCGTTGGTGCTCTGTGCGCCGCTCGCCGTGCCGCCCGAGGTGCTCACCCAGATCTGGTTGAGCATGTCCGGGCTCTGCCAGTACCGGGGCGCGACTTCCATCACCACGTGGTACTGGTTCAGCGGGTTGTAGATGGTCGAGACCTGGCGCTGGCCGAAGGCGTCGTAGAGCGTGTTGTCGATCTGCGAGGGCGTGATGTTCAGCCGCGCGGCGCTCGCGCGGTCGATCGTCACCATCGATTCGAGGCCGCCCTGTTGCTGGTCCGAGTTGACGTCCGCGAGTTCGGGGCGCGCCTGCAGCGCCTCCGTCAGTTTCGGCCCCCACTTGTAGAGGTCGGCCGTGTTGTCGGCGAGCAGCGTGAACTGGTATTGCGCATTCGACTGCCGGCCGCCCACGCGGATGTCCTGCACCGCCTGCAGGAAGGTGCGCGCGCCCGCGACGTCCGAGAGCGGGCCGCGCAGCTGCGCGATCACTTCGTCGGCGGAGAGCTTGCGCTCGCTCTTGGGCTTGAGCGAGACGAACATGAAGCCCGAGTTGGTGGCGCGCCCGCCCGAGAAGCCCGCCACCGAATCGACGGCCGGATTGGACTGGACGATGCGCATCATTTCCGCGAACTTGACCTTCATCGCCTGGAACGAGGTGGCCTGGTCGGCCACGATTCCGCCCACCAGACGCCCGGTATCCTGCTGCGGGAAGAAGCCCTTGGGCACGACCACATAGAGCGCGATATTCAGCGCGATGGTGGCGAGCAGCGTGAGGAGAATGAGGCGCGGGTGCGCGAGCGCCCAGTCGAGCGTGTGCTCGTAGCCGCGCTGCATGCGCATGAAGCCGCGTTCGAGCCATTGCGCGAAGCGCCCCTCGGCGGCTTTTTCGTGCGGTTCTTCGAGCAGGCGCGAGCACATCATCGGCGTGAGCGTGAGCGAGACCACGAGCGACACCGCGATGGCGAGCGAGAGCGTGAGCGCGAATTCGCGAAAGAGCCGGCCGACGATGCCGCCCATCAGCAAAATGGGCAGGAACACGGCGACCAGCGAGACGCTGATCGACAGCACCGTGAAGCCCACCTCGCGCGCGCCGAGCAGCGCCGCCTGCAGGCGCGGCACGCCGTTCTCGATGTGGCGCGAGATGTTCTCGAGCACGACGATGGCGTCGTCGACCACGAAACCCGTTGCGATGGTGAGCGCCATCAGCGAGAGGTTGTCGAGCGAGAAGCCCATCAGGTACATCGCGGCGAACGTGCCGATGATCGAGATCGGCACGGCCACGCTCGGGATCAGCGTGGCGCGCCAGTTGCGCAGGAACAGGAACACCACCATGACGACGAGCGCCACGGCGATCATGAGCGTGTGCTCCGTGTCCTTGAGGGAGGCGCGGATCGTCACCGAGCGGTCGGAGGTGGGGATCACCTCCACGTCGGCGGGCAGCGACGCCTTCAGTTGCGGCAGCATCGCGATCACGCGGTCCACGGTCTCGATGATGTTGGCGCCCGGCTGGCGGTACAGGATCACGAGCACCGAATGCTTGCCGTTCGCGAGCCCGATGTTGCGCAGGTCCTCCACCGAATCGACCACCTCGCCGAGATCGGAGAGCTTCACGCCCGCGCCGTTGCGGTAGGCGACGATGAGATCCCGGTACTGGCTCGCCTTGCTCGCCTGGTCGTTGGTGTAGAGCTGGTAGCGCTGCGGGCCGAACTCGATGTCGCCCTTCGGGCTGTTCGCATTGGCCGAGGCGAGTGCGGCGCGCACGTCTTCGAGGCCGATGCCGTAGTGAAAGAGCGCATGCGGAATCAGCTCGACGCGCACGGCCGGATTCGCCGAGCCGCTCACGTCCACTTCGCCCACGCCGTCCACCTGCGAGAGCGACTGCTGGAGCACGGTGGCCGCCGAATCGTAGAGCTGGCCCGGTGAGCGCGTGGGCGAGGTGAGCGCGAGGATCAGGATCGGCGCGTCGGCGGGATTGACCTTGTGATAGGTCGGGTTCGAGCGCAGGCTCGCGGGCAGGTCGGCGCGCGCCGCGTTGATGGCGGCCTGCACGTCGCGCGCGGCGCCGTCGATGTCGCGGTTCAGGCCGAACTGCAGCGTGATGCGCGTGCTGCCCACCGAGCTTTGCGAGGTCATCTCGGTGACGTCGGCAATGCTGCCGAGGTGCCGCTCGAGCGGGCTGGCCACGCTGGTGGCCACGGTCTCGGGGCTCGCGCCTGGCAGCGTGGCCTGCACGGAGATGGTGGGGAAGTCCACCTGCGGCAGCGGCGCCACCGGCAGCTTCGTGAACGCGAAGACGCCGGCGAGCGCGATGCCGAGCGCGAGCAGCGTGGTCGCGACGGGGCGGGCGATGAACGGACGGGACAGGTTCATCGCGTCACGGCTCCGTCGAGGAGGCCGGGGCCGCCGAAGGCTTGCCGCCGCCAAAGCGCTTTCTCAGGCGCTGCGCGATCGAATCGAACGCCAGATAGATCACGGGCGTGGTGAAGAGCGTCAGCGCCTGGCTCACGATGAGGCCGCCCGCAATCGCGATGCCGAGCGGCCGGCGCAGTTCGCTGCCCGCACCGCTGCCGAGAATGAGCGGCACCGCGCCGAGCAGTGCCGCCATGGTGGTCATCATGATCGGCCGAAAGCGCAGCAGGCACGCCTGATAGATCGCCTCGCGCGGCGCCTTGCCTTCGTGGCGTTCGGCGTCGAGCGCGAAGTCGATCATCATGATCGCGTTCTTCTTGACGATGCCGATGAGCAGCACGATGCCGATGATCCCGATGATGTCGAGATCGTGGCCCGTCATGATGAGCGCAAGCAGCGCGCCGATGCCGGCGGAAGGCAGCGTGGAGAGGATCGTGATCGGATGCACGAAGCTCTCGTAGAGCACGCCCAGCACGATGTACATCGTCACGATGGCCGCGAGGATCAGGAACAGCTCGTTCGAAAGCGAGGCCTGGAAGGCGAGCGCCGCGCCCTGGAAGCGCGTCTGGAACGAGCCCGGCAGGCCGATGTCCTGCTCGGCTTTCTGGATGGCATTCACGGCCGCGCCGAGCGAGGCGCCCGGGGCGAGATTGAACGAGATCGTCGTGGCCGGGAACTGCGAGAGATGCGTGACGAGCAGCGGCGCCGGACGCTCGTGAAACTTCGCGATGGCCGAGAGCGGCACCTGGCCCGTCGTCGAGGTCGAGGAGGGCAGGAAGATCGCATTGAGCGCATCGGTGTAGCGCTGGAGTTGCGGATCGGCTTCGAGAATCACGCGGTACTGGTTCGACTGCGTGAAGATCGTGGAGATGATGCGCTGGCCGAAGGCGTCGTAGAGCGCGTTATCGACGGTCGCGGGCGTGATGCCGTAGCGCGAGGCGCTCGCGCGGTCGATCTCGACGTACACCGACTGGCCCTGGTCCTGCAGGTCGGTGGCCACGTCGGCGAGCTCGGGCAACTGTTCGAGCCGGCTCATGAGCTTCGGCACCCAGGTCGTGAAGTCCCCGATGTTGGGCGTGGTGAGCAGGAACTGGTACTGCGTGGGGCTCACCGTCGAATCGATCGTGAGATCCTGCACGGGCTGCATGTAGAGCGTTGCGCCCGGAATGTGCGCCACGCTCTTTTGCAGGTCGCGGATGATCTCGCTCGCCGTCTCGCTGCGGTCGTCGCGCGGCTTCAGGTTGATCAGCATGCGGCCGCTGTTGAGCGTGATGTTGGTGCCGTCCACGCCGATGAACGAGGTGAGGCTGTCCACGTTGTCGTTCTTGAGGATCCCGGCGGCGAGCGCCTGCTGGCGCTCGGCCATCGACGCGTACGAGACCGACTGCGGCGCCTGCGTGATGGCCTGGATCACGCCCGTGTCCTGCACGGGGAAGAAGCCCTTGGGCACGGCCACGTAGAGCACGCCGGTCAACACGAAGGTGAGGGCGAAAACGAGCAGCGTGAGGCGCTGGCGCGCGAGCACCCATTCGAGCGCCACGCCGTAGCGGCCGATCACGTAGTCGAAGAACGCGTGCACGCGCGCTTCGAAACGGCGGCTGTCGGCCGGCGGCGTGTGGCGCAGCATGTGCGCGCACATCATGGGCACGAGCGTGAGCGAGACCACCGCCGAAATCACGATGGTCACCGCGAGCGTGATGGCGAACTCGTGGAAGAGACGTCCCACCACGTCGCCCATGAAGAGGAGCGGGATCAGCACGGCGATCAGCGACACCGTGAGCGAGATGATGGTGAAGCCGATCTGCTTCGAACCCTTGAGCGCCGCGGCGAGCGGGGCCTCGCCTTCCTCCACGTAACGCGCGATGTTCTCGATCATCACGATCGCGTCGTCCACCACGAAACCGGTGGCGATGGTGAGCGCCATCAGCGAGAGATTGTCGAGCGAAAAACCGCACAGATACATCACGGCGAGCGTGCCGATCAGCGAGAGCGGCACCGAGAGGCTCGGAATCACCGTGGCGTAGAGGTTGCCGAGGAAGAGATACATCACGAGCACGACGAGCACCACCGACATCAGCAGCTCGAACTGCACGTCGCGCACCGAGGCGCGGATGGTGGTCGTGCGGTCGGTGACGATCTGCACGTCGAGCGCGGCCGGCAGCGATTCCTGCAACTGCGGCAGGATGGCCTTGATGCTGTCCACCACCTGGATCACGTTCGCGCCCGGCTGGCGCTGCACGTTCAGGATGATGGCGGGCACGCCGTTCACCCAGGCGCCGAGCTTGGTGTTCTCGGCGCCCTGCACGATGGTGGCGACGTCGGTGAGCATCACGGGGCGGCCGCCGCGGTAGGCCACCACGGCGCTCTTGTAGGCGTCGGCGTCGGTCAGCTGGTCGTTCGCGTTGATCGTGTAGGCGCGCGTCGGGCCGTCGAAGTTGCCCTTCGGCGTGTTGACGTTCAGGTTCGAGATGGTCGTGCGCAGATCGTCCAGATTCAGGCCATAGGCCGCGAGCGCGCGCGGGTTCGCCTGGATGCGGATGGCCGGCCGCTGCCCGCCCGTGATGCTCACGAGCCCCACGCCCGCTACCTGCGAGATCTTTTGCGCGAGACGCGTGTCGGCGAGGTCCTGGATATCGGTGAGCGGCAGCGTTTTCGAGGTGATCGCGAGCGTGAGGATCGGCGCGTCGGCGGGATTCACTTTCGCGTAGATCGGCGGCGCCGGCAGGTCGGAGGGCAGCAGGTTGCCGGCCGCGTTGATGGCGGCCTGCACTTCCTGTTCGGCCACGTCGAGCGGCAGGTCGAGACTGAACTGCAGCGTGATGACCGACGAGCCCGCCGAGCTTTGCGACGACATCTGGTTGAGCGACGGCATCTGGCCGAACTGCCGCTCGAGCGGCGCGGTGACCGAGGACGTCATCACGTCCGGGCTCGCGCCCGGATAGAAGGTCTGCACCTGAATGGTCGGATAGTCGACTTCAGGCAGGGCGGAAAGCGGCAGGAAGCGCAGCGCCACGAGGCCGACCAGCATGATCGCCGCCATGAAAAGCGCGGTGCCGACCGGGCGCAGGATAAAGAGGCGGGACGGATTCATGCCGGGTTACTGGCCTTGCGGCTGCGAAGCGTGGCGATGGTGGCCGTGGTGCGCGCCCGAGGCGGCCCACGGAGCCGAAGCACTGGACGCACCGGATGCACCCCGGGCGTGCTTCGGATGTTCGGCCGGGATGGTGATCTTCGCGCCCTCGCGCAGGCGGTCGGAGCCGTCGGTCACCACGCGCTCGCCCGCGTCGAGCCCGGAGGCGATGCTCGTGCGCTCGCCGTCCACGGGGCCGACTTTCACCACGCGCACGGTCACGGTGTTGTCGGGCTTCACGACATACACGTACTGGCCTTGCGAGCCGTTCAGGACCGCGGCGGTCGGCACGATCACGGCGTTGTGGATCGTATTGACGAGCAGGCGCGCGTTGACGAACTGGTTCGGGAACAGCATCTGGTCCGGGTTCGCGAAGTTCGCGCGCAGCTTCACCGTGCCGGTGGTCGTGTCGATCTGGTTGTCGATGGTCTGCAGGGCGCCGTTTTCGAGCAGCGTGGTGTTGCTGCGGTCGTAGGCGGCCACGGGCATCTTCGTGCCCGCGCGCATCTGCTTGAGGATGGCGGGCAGGTTGTCCTCGGAGACCGTGAAGATCACGCTGATGGGCTGCAGCTGCGTGAGCACGACAATGCCGTTGGTGTCGCCTGGCGTCACGTAGTTGCCCGGGTCGACCTGGCGCAAGCCCACGCGGCCCGAAGCCGGCGCCGTGATGCGCGCGTAGGTGAGATCGAGCTTGTAGGTGTCGATGTTCGCCTGGTCCGACTTGACCGTGCCTTCGTACTGCTGCACGAGCGAGGCCTGGGTGTCCACCTGCTGGCTCGCGATCGAGTCCTGTGCGAGCAGGGTCTGGTAACGCTTCAGATCGACCCGGGCCGTGGCGAGCAGGGCCTGGTCGCGCGCGAGCTGGCCCTCGGCATTGGCGAGCGAGATCTGGTACGGACGCGGATCGATCTGGGCGAGCACGTCGCCCGACTTGACGATCTGGCCTTCCTCGAAGTGCACGCTCTGCAGCGTGCCGGCAAGCTGTGTGCGCACCGTGACGTCGGCGAGCGGCGTGACGGTGCCGAGTGCCGTGATGACGATCGGCATGTCGCCGTTCGCGGCGGTGGCCACGGTGACGGGTTGCGGCAGGTTCGCCATCGCACCCGGGCCGCCGTGGCGCATGCGGGCTCCGGCCGGCGGGCCGCCCGCGCCGTTTTCCGGCGCCTTGTTCCACGGATGCCAGTGCAGCAGCACGATGCCGGCGACCACCAGCACGGCCGCGAGCGCGATCAGCTTGCCGCGGTGGCGGCGCGGCGGTGCGGATGGGCTGGACGGGGACGGCGTTTCTCGACGGGGCGATTCCAGATTCTTTTCTTGTTGATCCATCGTTCAGGTCGTAACTGCAGTCAGGTTGAGCGGTGGGCGTAGGCCGGCGCGCGGTCGGACAGGGCCGCCCGGATAGAGCCGCCCGGTGGTCGCCTGGAAAGGGTGGCCGCCGGAGCGCTATCGACCGCGCGCGTCGCGCAATTTGCCGATGCTACGCGAAGCGGGCGAAAGGTTGATGTCAGGTGCCGCGGTTGCCCGGCAACCCGGCAGACGGTGGACATGCGCGCGGCCGGCGCGGCGCGTGTCGGGCTGCATCGGCCGGGGCAGGCGGTGGCCGGCCTTGGCTGGCGGTGCGCAAGGGCGCCGGCTGGCGAGGGCGGGACAGCCAAAAAGCATGATGCTAGTCGGCGCCAGGGGTAGCGTCCAGTCGCCTTTCTTTCAACACGTTACGTGCGTTACAGGCGTTGTAGCCGCCCTGTCAGGGGGACCGAGGGCAGGGGGAGCGCCCAAAGCGGTGCGCTCAGGCGGCGGGGGGCAAGCACACGGTACCGCCGATTTCGGCGACGATCCTGGCGATACATTCGTGCAGCATCGGCACGGCGTGAGTGACGAGCCACTCGCGCGGGCATTGCTGGGCGGCGCCGCCGCAATTGATGGCATAACGCTCGCCGTCCGGGCCCGCGAAGGCGCCCGCGATCGCGTTCAGGCCGTCGTACCATTCGCCGATCGCCATGCCGTAGCCCTGTGCGGCGGTTTCCGCGAGCGCTGCGTCCAGGCGGCTGCCGACGAAGCCCCAGTCGTTGCCCGCCGCGGCCTGGAGCGAAGCGGTCAGCGTGTCGCGCTCGGTGGGCGCGAGCGAGGCCAGGTACGCGCGGCCGACGGCCGTGCGGCTCATGTCGATGCGCGAGCCCACTTCCAGGCGCGAGACGAGCACGGCCGAGCGCGGCCGGATCGCATCGATCACGACCATCTCCAGGCGGTCGCGCACCGTGAGGTGCACCGAAAGCGCCGTGCGTTCGGCGAGCCGGGTGAGGAAGGGCCGGGCGCGGCTGCGGATGTCGGAGTTGCGCAGGAACCCGTTGGAAAGGTCGAGCACGGCCGACGTGAGCACGAAGCGCTCGCTGTCGGGCAGCCGGGCGAGAAAGCCGGTGCTCACGAGCGTGCCGGTGAGGCGCGACACCGTGGGTTTGGGAATGCCCGTCAGGTCGGTCAACTCGCGATTGCTCAACGGCGCATCGGCGGTGGCAATACAGCGCAACACGGCGAGACCGCGCGCAAGCGCGCTCACTTCGTCGGCTGCACCGTCTTTGTCGCGAGGCGTCTCGGTACGCGCTCGCGGATCGGTAGCAGAAGTCATCTCAGGGGATTTTTGCGTTTTTTTGAAACAATATTTCAGCACATATTACCGCATCAGGGAACGCCCGGATGCGTCGCCGCGCACCAGAGCGGTGCACTACGGCCATGAAGTTATGGGCAAAATAATCGGCTGATAGCCGCGGATGCGCCAGTTTGGCGATTCGCAGCTTCTGGAGAGATTTTGCTTGACTTAGTCAGCGGGTCAGTAAAAAATGGAACGAGATTTCGATTGACCCCGCGGCATGCGGGGTTTTAATGTGCCGGAGTTTATGCAATACGCATAATTCGACCCAGCACCGTGGCGGCATCTACGATGCGAACGCCAGTCGGAATACCCCCTCTCAGGTTCTAGCACGGCCCTCGGAATGGCTAGAACTTTTAAGGCGTCACGTTCACACGTGACGCTTTTTTTTTGCGAATACTTTGCTAATACACGTTGCCATTCGATCGCCGCGGCTCCTCAAATAGCGGTTTCGGTCACGCCGCATGTGCCCGCTAGCGGCGTGGATCCGGGTTGACCAGGCGCCTCACGTGCATGCGGCCCGGCGGTTCGAAATACGTTCCGAAACGGACCAGTCCTGCTTTCCTGAGGTGACAGACCATGGTGAAACTCACCAGCAGACCCGGATCCGGCCTATCCTCGATTTCGATCTCGACGGCACGCAGGCGCGGTTCGAATTTCAGCAGGGTGCTTTCCATCTGGTTGCGCAGATCGTGAACCGAGGCGGGCAGGTTCCGGTACACCTCGGCGAGGTCGGGCAACCCGTAGTCGGGGACATGCTTGAGCGCACCGGCGCGCGTGTTGAGGATGCGCCGGATGTTTGCCTGGACGCTCAGGATTTCGAGCGTTCTGTCGTCGTGATCGTCGAGCGGTTCGCCATCGATATGGCCGAGCAGCATGTCATAAAGGGAAGGGCCGGCGGGCATCGCGACGCACCTCAGGCGACTGTGTCGATAAAGGGCGCCGGCGTATGCCCACGATATGCCGCGGCGGCGTTACGCCGCACGTCGACCCGATCCACAAAGTCGATCGTGAGCTGGCCGTCCGACGAACTGGACAACGCGATCTTTGCCGGCGCCGCGCCGTTTGCCATGCGCGCCAGCAGCTCGCGCGAGACGGTGGGCAGGATGCGCTGGTTGAGGAACGCATCGACATTGCGCGCACCGGATTCGCGTGCGAGGCAGAGTTCGGCAATCGTGTCGATCAGGGTTTCGTCGCAGGTCAGTTCGACCTCGTGCTGCCGCTTCAGGCGTTCTGCGACCTTCGCGATTTTCAGGCGCACGATGGATGCCAGTGCGGCTGCATCGAGCGGCCGGTAGACGAGCGTCTGGAAGCGCGCGAGAAGTGCAGGCTGGAAATGCGCCACGAGCTGCGGATGGATCGCTTCGAGGAGTGCCGACTGGGCGATCGCCGGGTGGTCCGTCGTCGCCTCGTCGATCTGCGCGCTGCCGAGATTGGACGTCATCAGAATCACGCAGTTGCTGAAGTCGATCTCGCGACCCTCGCCGTCGCGCATGGTGCCACGGTCGAACACCTGGTAGAAGATGTCCAGCACGTCGCGATGCGCTTTCTCGATCTCGTCGAGCAGGATGACGCTGTACGGGCGCTGGCGCACCGCCTCGGTCAGGATGCCGCCGCGACCGTAACCCACGTAACCCGGCGGAGAACCCTTGAGCTGCGAAACCGTGTGCGCTTCCTGGTACTCCGACATGTTGATCGTCGTGAGCGCCGCTTCGCCGCCAAAGAGCAGGTCGGCGAGCGCCAGCGCAGTCTCCGTTTTGCCGACGCCCGAAGGGCCGGCAAGCAGGAATACGCCAAGTGGCGCATGTTCGTTCTTCAGGCCCGCCTTCGCCGTGCGCAGGCTTTGCGCGAGTGCGGCGAGCGCCTCGTCCTGCGCGACAACGCGTTTCGCGAGTTGCGTTTCGAGCGTGAGCAGACCGTGCAGTTCGTCTTCAAGCAGGTTGCCGACCGGCACGCCGGTCCATTCGGCCACCACGCGGGCGATCGCCTGGGCGTCCACGTCCGCGAAGATCAGCGGTGTTTTGCCCTGCGCCTGCGCGAGCGCTTCGCGGGTTTTCGCCAGTGAGGCGTCCTTACCGGCTGTCGTGGCACTACGCTGCTCGAGCACCGCTTGCACGAGGGTGAGTTCCTGTTCGTAGCGCTGCTGCAGGGCCTGCATCCGGGTCGTGGCATCCGCGAGCGCCGTGTCGAGTGCAGCGCGCCGCGCCTGCACGTCGTCGATACCGGCCCGTACGTCGCTTTCGAGCGTGGCACGTTCCAGTTCCAGCGCCGCGACGCCGGCCCGTGCGTGCTGCAACTCTGCTGGGGGCGATTCGATTCCCATGCGCACGCGTGCGGCGGCCGTGTCGATCAGGTCGACGGCCTTGTCCGGAAGCTGGCGCGCGGGAATGTATCGGCGCGAGAGTTTCACTGCCGCGACCAGTGCCTCGTCGCGGACGTGAACGTGGTGATAGTCCGCATAGCGGTCCTTGAGCCCGCGCAGCATCAGGCATGCCGCCTCGTCATCGGGCTCGTCGACCTTGATCATCTGGAAGCGCCGTTCGAGCGCGGCATCCCGTTCGAAGTACTCCTTATATTCCGACCAGGTGGTCGCGGCAATCGTGCGCAGCTCGCCGCGTGCGAGCGCGGGCTTTAGCAGGTTTGCCGCATCGGCGCCGCCTGCGGCGTTGCCCGCGCCGATGAGCGTGTGCGCCTCGTCGATGAAGAGCAGGATCGGCACGGGCGAGGCCTGCACTTCGTCGATCACGTTTTTCAGGCGCTGCTCGAACTCCCCCTTTACGCCGGCGCCGGCCTGCAGTAGCCCCAGATCGAGCGTGAGGAGGCGCACGTCGCGGATCACGTTCGGCACGGCGCCTTCGGCCACGCGCAGCGCCAGGCCTTCGACGAGTGCCGTCTTGCCGACACCGGGTTCGCCGACGAGAATCGGGTTGTTCTTGCGCCGGCGCGCCAGCACGTCGACCATCTGCTGGATTTCGCGCTCGCGCCCGAACACCGGATCGATCTTTCCTTCGCGCGCTTTCGCGGTCATGTCGATCGCGAAGCGGGCGAGTGCGTCGCCGTCGGCCCGGCGCTCGGGCCTCTTCGCTTCGCCGGGTGCCGATGCGAGTGCACCCGGAGCGCCCGTCGTCGCGCTCGCCGGCTCGGCGGATTTTTCTTCCGTTTTTTCAGGCAGGTTTTCGCACGTCCGTGGCCCAAGTCGCGGCAGCAGGCGCTCGATCTGGCCGCTGCTCACCGACAGCAGCGGCCAGCTGTTGGGCGCGCGCAGCACGTGCGGCGCCTCGACAATCGCCTGAAGCAGGTTGGCGGAGCGGATCGATGGGGCAGCCGCTTCGATGTGCCGGGAAGAGGCATGGAACCACGCATCCTGCAGCACGACGGCCAGTTGCGGGGAGAGGCTGGGGCGCCCGCGCAAGTTGCGCGGCAGATGTTCGATGGACGCGAGCAGCGCATCCCACACGGCGTCCACGTCGAGATCGTAGTGATTCAGGATCGCCGGAATGTCCCCGTCTCCCGCTTCGATCAGCTTCAGCAGCCAGTGCTCGATCGTCACCTCGTCCGCGAGCCGTGCCTGGCACAGACTCGCGGCGGCCTCCAGGGCATTCGCGCAGTGGGGGTTGAGTCGCTGGAGCAGGTGGGCGGTGTCCCACGGGGACCGGTTGCGGGCGTTGTACTGGGTCATGGCGTTGCCGTTCTCGGAAGATGGCGGGGCGATGCGGCACCCGGCTGTGCGCAAGGGCAAAAAACCAGCCCGCGCGGGCGGACTGGCAAAGGAAAACCGGCAATGCTGGGGCCGCCGGTAACGCGGACCGGCCGCCAGACCAACGGTCGATCAGGAACGTTCGTTCCAGGTGTCCTTGTGGATGATGTTGCCGTCCTTGTACGACCAGGTGATCGTCTCGTAGCGGATCTCGACTTCTTCGAGATGGTTGTGCTTCTCGTAGTCGGGGTTCTTGATGTCGAGCATCATCGGGCGCACCGCGACGATCTTGACGTTGTCGAGCTTCGTGTTGAAGTATTCCTTTTCCTTGCCGGCGTCGTCGATCTTGTACCACTTGATCTCGGCCGACTTCAGCGTCTGGCCGCTCGTCACGGCCTTGTACAGGTACGGCGTCGACGAATCGGTTTCCTTGGTCAGCGTGATCGACTTGTGCACGCGGGTGCCCGTGAGCTTGCCCGTGTTGCCGTCGGTCGGGATATGCACGCCATGATCGAACGCGACGATCTCGACGCTGCCTTCGCGGCCCTGGACGGTGACCGAACCCTTGATGTCGGCGCCACCATCGTCCTTGAGCCACATGTATGACGGAATTGCCATTACTTCACTCCCTTCTTCTTACCGCGACAGTTGCCCGGAGCCAGCCCCCGAGCCTCGAAATCCCGAAGCGCTGCTTCGGGGGCCAAAAAGTCGGTTACGGATTGCGCGGTGTGGCCGTCGAAGCCGCGGCCCCGTCTCCCGTGTCGGGCACGAGCGTGATTTCCACGCGCCGGTTCCGCGCACGACCGGACGGCGTATCGTTGCTCGCGATGGGGCGCGTATCGCCGTAGCCCTGGATCGCAAACTGCGTCGCTGCCATGCCGGAGGCCTCGATCAGCCAGTCGCGCACGGCTTGCGCCCGCGCGGTCGACAGCGCCAGGTTGCCTGGCGGGCGGCCCTCGTTGTCGGTGTAGCCGGCCACGAGAATGCGCTTGTCCGGATGCGCCTTGATCATTTCCAGCGCGCCGACCATCGCGCGCGTGGACCCGGGCTTGAGTTGCGCCTTGCCGCTGTCGAAGAGCGACATGCTGTCGAGCGTCACGACCGCGGGTAGCGGGGGCGGCGGCACATAGGAAGCGATCGCGTCGTCGAGTGCGGGGGTCGCCTGCACGCCCCGGTACATGCCGAACGAGAGAGGCAGCGGAACACCGATCCGCCCGTAGCCGTCAAGTTCATCCCGGTCCGTCACCAGCGCCTGCAGGGCGTCACGTCGTGCCGTGTCGTGTGCGGCCGGGATCATCGAATAGCGGCCGAGGTCCGCCCCGATACGCGTGAGCAGCGCCTGGTTGTTGCGGGCCGCGAAGAAGGACGCGAACGCCGCCGCGCAGGCCAGCAACGCGAGCGTATGAGCGAGGGCGGCCAGCCGCGGCGTCATCCAGCGGCGTTGCGGCATGGCTGCGATCAGCGGTTGGGGCAGGGGCCACGGCGCAGGTGTTGCAGGGGACGCGGCGCGCAGGACGCGGGTCTGCATTTCCACGTCGCGCGTCCACGGATTGTCCGGGCTACTGGCGGGTCCGCAGTCGATCCAGCCGGCGCCAAACAGGGCCCACGGCGCGGCGGGCTGCCGCCGGTCTGTGAGAGTGTGGATCACGACCCGCTGGGTCCAGCCAATGATCGACGCAAGGGCGGCGGCGCGCGCGGCCGCCTCGCGGCCATGGGTCGTCTGCTGGACCTCGCTTTCGGCCGCGCCGATCACGGCCTCCAAGCGCTGCGCGCCGGTCATGCGCGTGGCCGATGAAACGCCGTACCACTGTGGCGTCGCGAGAGTGGCCGGTGCTGACGTCAGGTTCTGGTAGACCGCGACGTACCCCGGCAGGGGGCGCGAGCCGAGCATGCGCGCGGCGTCCGCGACGGCCTGACGCATGACGCGCAGCGACTGCGTGAGGTCGTCGGCGTCCGTGTAGCGGGCCGGCACGACCGATAGCAGGACCCCGTCCGGGGCGCGGCCGTCGCGCCACTGCCTGACGGCAATCGCCAGGCGAGGCAGATCCTGCGGGCGGTCGACCCGCAGCCAGATCGCGCCGTCCCCGACGTGCGCCACGCATTCGCCGTCGTGCCGGTTAAAGAGCGCGGCCAGATCGTCGCCGGTGACCAGCACGAGTGGCATGCGCGTGCGCAATCTGAAGGGAATGTCGGCGGTGGCTCCGCCGAGTGCGGCCAGTACGTGAGCACCCTGGTCTCGCGCATGCCGGAGCATGCGGGTGCGAACGTAGACGAGCAGGAGGGCTGCGATCACGATTACACCCGTGAGCATCCAGCCCAGAGCCGGTCCCGGCTGCGCCACGAGCCAGATCACTGCGAGGGCCAGCGTACCCGCGAGCACGACCATCAGACGAAACGGATAGCCCCGCCCGGGTTCCGACAATCGGCCGGAGTCCGGCGCCGTGGGTGACGCTGCGGTCTGCGCCGTGGTCGGCGGGTTGGCTAGCGGTTTGGCCAGTGGTTTGGTCAGATTCGGCAGATCGGATTTCACGGCCGGCTGACCTTCGCGGACGTGAGTTGTGCAAGCTGCGCGTCGAGGGTCACGCTCCACACCCCCCACACGGCCAGGGCTGCGAGGCAGGCGAGCCCCGCGATGGCCCACGGCGAAAGCCGGTAAAACCAGTCGGAGAGTCGGTGTCCTGGGCGATCTGCGACGAACGGGTGTCCGACAGCGGGGCGAAGCTTTTGCAGACGGGCATTGAGCGAAGCCACCAGTTCGGAACGCTTTGCGTCCCCATCGCGCGCGAAGCGGCCCGTGAAACCGATGCCCAGGATTGCCGAATAGTATTCGAGCAGATCGGCGTTGGGCGACGGCTCGGACAGCCGCGCCTCGATGCAGTTGATGACGCGCTCGCCCGCATCGTGCAGCCCGAACTGTTCCACCTGCAACGGCGTCAGCCCCCATCCCGAACGGGCTTCCTCACCGAGTTGGCGCAGCGCCGTTTCGTCGAACAGCCCGCACTGGGCGATCATCGCTTCCTGCCGGATGTCGGCGGAATAACCCCGGCGCGCGAGCGCTTCCGACAAGTTTCCGATGAGCTGCCGGCACCGGTCGCGAAACGCCGCTGCGTCTTTGACCGTTCCGCCAGGCGCCAGCGAGGTGACCAGCAATGCCGTGTCGCGCAGCAGGTCGCGCATGCCGGCGTCGCCGGGTCGCTCGACACCCGCTGATGCTTCCATCAAGTGCGGCTCGTTGCGGCCGGTAGTCATGATTGTCATGATCGCAGCACCGCGTAAAGTTCGAGCGTAGCGTCCGGCAGCGACGCCGGCAGGTAGATCTGGCAGGCTCGCGCAGCGAGCATCTTCGCGTGCGCGGTGCTCGTGGACTCGAGCGCGAAGTACTGGTTGTCCAGCCGCACCGGAATGGCGGCGGGCACCCGTTGCACGGCCTTGAGCGGAATACCTGGCAGTGCAGAATTAACGATGTACTCGACGTCGTCGGGCGCGCCGATCTTGCACAGCCGCGGGAACTGGTCGACGAGTTCGAATGCCGGCATCGGCGCATTGACCGAGAGATACCAGTCCGCAGCGCTTTCGACGATGCGTTCGTCGAGGAATTGACCCGTCCAGGTCGTCGGACCCTTGCGCGTGAGACCGATCGACACTACCCGCGAAGGAATGATCGCATCCAGCAACTCGCGGATCGTCGCTTCGAGCTTCGCAAAGACCTCATCGGCCCGCGCATGGTCGTAGCCCGGGATATCGGGAAGCTGGGCGCCGGTGGAGAACGTCATCAGTGCACTGGCGAGTTGCGCAAGCGTGGTGTACAGGTGCTCGGGCGGACGGCCCGGATGCGAGGCGTAAAGCCGCAGTTGTGGCCACGCCGAGTGAATGCAGTGCAGCAGCCAGAAGAGCTGGACATCGGCGACACCGTACTCGGCGACCTTCTCGATGCGCTCGCTGCGACGCGCGCCAAGCGCCAGACTCTTCGCCTGCAGGATGTCGGCGAGGCGGTTGATCCGCTCGATATGGAGCGGGTGAGCGGCGAGCGTGAGGCACGGCGGCACGAACCGGCGATCGACCTGAAACTGCCCATTGGTTGCGCGCGTGAGCCGCGCGATCGCGCAGACCGTGTCGTCGGCGTGCGGCTCGAAATCGAAGAGCAGCCGGATCGCGTGACGCTCCGCCGCAATTTCGACCGCGTTCGTGCCGTTCAGGTCGGTGACCTTCGCAAATTCCCGGTAGGAACGCCGCGGACGTGCGATCGAGGTCTCGTCAAGGCGGCAGTTACTGCCGTTCGCATCGGGCAGCGCGAGCGCGGCGAGCACGACGACGCTCTGGCGCCCGGCGCTCACCTCGCCCAGATCCCGGGCGGGCGGCAGTGCATCGGCCACCGTCGTATCGAAAGGCGTGCCGTCGGGAAAACGTCCCTTCAACTGTTCGAGCCTGATTCGTCCGGTTGCGAGTGCCTCTTCGTCAACCGCGACGCCCAGCATTCCCCACGGTTCCGCGATCGACGCACCTGCGAGCTGCTGCAGGGCGAAACCGGTCCATCGGTCCTGCTGCTGGAAATGCTGTGGCGTGAGGATGAGGCCATCCTGCCAGAGCGGTTTGTCGATTCGCATCGATTAGGTCTCTATAGCGCTTGCGTTTCAGGTCGCCGGATTTTAAGCGTGCTATCTGGTGGATGTATACCCCAGATAAATGGATTTTCTGTGCAATCAGGTTAAATGTCACAAAAATTGATATTTTTTGAATATGCGTTTTGAGTATTGCAGAAAGACGAGAATGAAAAAAATGGATAAATTATTGATAAATGTTAAATGCGATATCCTGAAAGATGCTCTGCGTGGTCGTTCTGGTGTGCTGTCGCCGCTTTTTGTTAGCGCAAGAGGTGGGTGAGGTCTGGCTGAAGCAATGCGAATTTATTTGAATTATTCGAGTATTAACATTGGTTCACATTTATCTGTCGTCGTGCAGTGAGGAATAATCTTTGACGACATGAAAATAATCCGTTTTAATAATGCGTGGCAAACAGGTCGCATGATTGGAGAGCACGCAGTTGGGTGATGTTGGGTGACGTCAGTCTGATTTTCCGGTCGCGGTTGTGCGCATCGTTCGTGTGCGTCATTGACAGGTGACGCGGTCCGGGGCACCCCATCGCAGCGGGCCAGTTCTGCGGGGTTATTGAACCTCATTTTCTGAGGATTACTATGGATAGTTTCCAGCGCGAAATTCCGAAAAGTCGCGTTTCCATCACACTGGATCTGCATACGGGCGGGGCGCAGAAGAAGGTGGAGCTGCCGCTCAAACTGCTCGTTGCCGGCGACTTCAGCGCGGGCCGTGAGCAGGCGCCGCTGGCCGAGCGCAAGAAAGTCAATATCGACAAGAACAACTTCGATGCCGTGCTGGCCGACTATGCGCCGGACCTGAAGATCGCCGCGGAGAATACGCTGGCGGGCGACGGCACGGAACTGTCGGTGAACCTGTCGTTTCGTTCGATGAAGGACTTCGAGCCGGAGCGGGTCGCGCGCCAGATTCCGGAGCTTCAGGCGCTGCTCGCGATGCGAAACCTGCTGCGGGACCTGAAATCCAACCTGCTCGACAACGGGATGTTCCGCCGCGAGTTCGAGAAGATTTTGAAGGACAAACGCCTGTCCGACAAACTGCGCAGCGAACTGGCGCAGGTCGCGACGGCGGCAACGCAGCCTGAAGGGCATGCCTGAGCGGCGACGGCCCAAAACGGCCTTCAGTGCCTTCCGCAACCAGGTTGCGCTTCGAACCGGAATTGACATGAAAGAGAACGAATCCCCACAGGGTGCGACGCAGACCGTCGTGCTCGACGCCCCCGAGAGCGTTTATGCCTCGCTGTGCGACAAGATCAACCTGAAGCCTGTTGCGCAGGCGCGACCGCTCGAGGCGTTTCGCGACAGCGACATGCTTTCCGAAGCGTCGGCCGACGAGCGCATTGCACGCGGCATGGGCGCATTTCTCGAGCTCGTCTCGCAGTCGAGCCAGCCGGTCGACCGTCTCGACAAATCGCTGCTCGACTTCCATATTGGCCAGCTGGATCGCCAGATCGGCCGCCAGCTCGACGCGGTGATGCACACGCCGGAGTTCCAGGCGCTCGAAGGCCGCTGGCGCGGCCTCAAGATGCTCGTCTCGCGCACGGACTTCCGCCGCAACGCGCGCATCGAAGTGCTGGACGTGTCGAAGGAGGCGCTGCAGCGCGACTTCGAAGACACGCCGGAACTCATCCAGAGCGGCCTGTATCGCCTCACGTACATCGAGGAATACGACACGCCGGGTGGCCAGCCGATCAGCGCCATGATCAGCGACTTCGAATTCTCAAACTCGCCGATGGACATCGCGCTGCTGCGCAACATCTCGAAGGTGGCGGCAGCCGCTCACATGCCGTTCATCGGCTCGGTGGGCGCAGCATTCTTCGGCAAGAAGTCGATGGAAGAAGTGGCGGCCATCCAGGACATCGGCAACTACTTCGATCGCGCCGAGTACATCAAGTGGAAGAGCTTTCGCGATACGGACGACGCGCGCTACGTCGGCCTCACGATGCCGCGCGTGCTGGGCCGCCTGCCCTACGGCAAGGATACGGTCCCGGTGCGCGCCTTCAATTATGAAGAAGCAGTGAAGGGCCCGGACCACAACCGTTACCTGTGGGTCAATGCCTCGTTCGCGTTTGCCGCGAACATGACGCGCAGCTTCGTGAACAACGGCTGGTGCGTGCAGATCCGTGGACCGCAGGCGGGGGGCAAGATCGAGGACCTGCCGCTCCACCTCTACGATCTGGGCACCGGCATTCAGCCGAAGATCCCGACCGAAGTGTTGATCCCGGAAACGCGCGAGTTCGAGTTCGCGAACCTGGGCTTCATTCCGCTCTCGTTCTACAAGAACCACGATTTCGCGTGCTTCTTCTCGGCCAACTCGACGCAGAAGCCCGCGCTGTACGAGACGAAGGAAGCCACGGCGAACAGCCGCATCAATGCGCGCCTGCCGTACATCTTCCTGCTCTCGCGCATTGCGCATTACCTGAAGCTGATCCAGCGCGAGAACATCGGCACGACCAAGGACCGGCGTCTGCTCGAGCTCGAGCTCAATAACTGGATCAAGGGTCTCGTGACCGAGATGAAGGATCCGGGCGACGAGCTGCAGGCCTCGCACCCGCTGCGCGACGCAAAGGTGACGGTCGAGGACATCGAGGACAACCCGGGCTTCTTCCGCATCAAGCTCTTCATCATTCCGCACTTCCAGGTCGAGGGCATGGACATCGGGCTGTCGCTGGTGTCGCAGATGCCGAAAGCCAAGAGCTGATCCCGGCGGATCTGACGTTTCGTGCATGACCCAACCGGGGCACCAGTCGGTGCCCCGGCGATGTCGTTGTTTTTGCGTTTTGAGGAGTTTTTTCGATGTCGATGGTCATGCCACTGCAGGCTTATGAATTGAAGCTGGCGCCGCACCCGGCGCCGTTCTCGATCCTGAAATTTGTCGGTGTGGACAGGATCAGCCAGTTGTACCGGTACGAGATCGAATTCACAAGCCCCATGGCAGGGATTTCGATGGACCAGGTGCTCGGGTGCCCTGCGAGGTTCGTCGTCGACCCGATCGACCCGAACATGGCCAATCTGCGCAGGATGTTTGGCGAAAACGCGGAGCAGTTCAGCAAAAAGCCGCTTGCACACACCATCCACGGCATTGTCACGAAGTTCGACGAGTGCGGGACGTCCGCCGATGAAACCCGTTACCGGGTGATCCTGGAGCCGAAGCTGGCCGATCTGAACCGGGGCGTGACGAGCCGGCTGTTCCAGAAGCAATCCGTTGAAGAGATCGTTACTGCGACGTTGCGCCACTACGGCTACCGGGCCGGGGTCGACTTTGTCTTCACGCTGCGGGGCAAATACAAGCGCCACGAGTACATCACCCAGTACCACGAAACCACGTTCGCGTTCATCCAGCGTATTTGCGCGGAAGAGGGCATCTGGTTCCGCTGGGAGCAGAAGAAGGACTACGCGGTGGTCGTTTTCGGCGACGACCTGGATGCGTACGCGCGCAAGCCGCGCACTGTGCCGTATCGTCGGGACTCCGGGCTCGAGAGTGTGGGCGCCGACTCGATCAGGACGCTGCGGCGGCGCACTAGACGTGTGGCTGGGTCAGTGAGATTGCATGACTACAACCACAGGCAGGCCGACGTATCGCTGCTCGTCGAGGAGAACGCGGCAAAGGGCGACACGACCACCAACGCGGTCGACTACCACTGGGGCGAGCATTACGAAACGCCGGAAGAGGGCAGCAATATCGCGCGGCTGCGGCATGAGGCGCATCTGGCCGGCCAGATCAGCTTTATCGGCACCGGCAATCCGTTCTGGCTGGAGGCCGGCGAGGTCATGCAGGTCGACCCGGTACAGGTCGATGCGAAGTACGGGATTTTCATCACATCGGTGCGCTCGTATGGTGCGCGCAATCAGTCATACCGGGTGACGTTCGAGGGTATTCCTTCCGACCGGGTGTGGCGGACCTCGATGGACACAATCGAGCGGCCCGCTATTGCCGGAATCCTGCCGGCGCGGATTACGTCGCCCGGGAATTACAAATATGCCTACCTGACCGAAGAAGGCTGGTATGTCATCAAGCTGCCGTTCGATCTCGACGAGTGGAGTCCGGGCGGGACGAGCCGGCCGGTGCGGTTTGCCAAGCCGTACAGCGGTGATAACTATGGTCATCACTTCCCGCTGATTGATTCGGCGGAAGTGGCGCTCCAGTTCACCGCAGGGGATCCGAATCGCCCGATCATGATCGGCGCGATGCATGACAGCCTGCACCCGGACCTGGTCAACAACCTCAACAATACGCGGAATATCATTCGGACTGCTGCGCAGAATGAGTTGCGGATTGAGGACAAGGAGGGGGTTGAGCATATTCATCTCACAACGCCTTTCCAGACTAGTGAGCTCAATCTGGGGCATATGGTCGACGGGGATCGCAAGGAACGGGGGCTGGGAGCGGAGCTGCGCACAGATGAACGCGTTGCCGTTCGGGGGGCGAGGGGTGTACTCGTATCTGCGGAAGCTCAGCCGGCAGCGGCGGGTCAGCAGCTTGCAATGCAGGACGCTGAGGCGACTTTCAAGCAATCCGAAGATATTTTGAGATCGCTCAATGAAAGCGCAAATGCTGCGAAGGCCATCCTCGCGGAGGTTGAAATGCAGCATACCTTAGTTCAGCAGAATATATCGCGAATCCAGAAGTCCGTTGTTGTTGCGACCGCACCAGATGGTCTTGGTCTTGCCAGCGGCGCACATCTCCAGATTTCCGCACGCCGGCAGCTGTTCGCCACTGCAGGTGAGGGCTTGGATATTGGAGTCATGAAGCGCATCGCCGTCGCGGCCGGTGAAGCGATCTCGATTTTCTCCGCGAAACTCGGGATCCGCATATTCAGCGCAAAGGGGAAGATCCAGATTCAGTCCCAAGGCGACGGAATGGAGCTTTTGTCCGTGCAGGACTTGAATGTGAGTTCGTCGGGCGGACAGGCGATCATTACCGGTAGCAAGGGCGTCACGATCGGTGATGGGGCTGGCGCATACATCAAGCTCGCTGGAGGGAAGATTACCTTGGGAAGTCCGGCCGGTGAAATCGAGATCAAGGGCGACCTGACAGTCAACGATGCTGATGGCGGCAACTTTAATTTCCCATCATGGACCTCAGTACCCGTGAAGGATGTGAAGGACTTGTTGAATTTTGGTTTTTCTGAGTAAAGGGAATCATGACGCAACAACCAACCCCGACTCCGCCGCAAACTCCGGCACCGGCCAACACGCATGTCGCCCAATTGACCTTTGCGTTTCCGTTTCTCCAGAAAGCGCAGGCCGCGGGGGGAAAGGGCGTGTCGTTTACCGACGAGCACGCCATCTATCAAATGCTTGCGGAGAAGGAGCCCGCAGGGTTCTACATCGTCAGTCCGAAGGGAATGTGGCATGGTGGAATTCACGTTACGGAGGCTGGTGCGGGGCAGTCGCTTGACCTCGAAGCCGGCATTCGTTGCATCGCGGACGGTCGGGTGATCGCCTACCGGGTGAACCGCGACTATCCGACAAGCGAGATGCCTGCGGCAGATAACCATCCGACCGTCTCCATTCCCTACAGCACGGGGTTCGCGTTGGTGCAGCACGCGATGGAATTCCCGAAGGACAACAAGCTAACGTTTTATAGCCTGTATGTGCACCTGATGGCCGTGGCGGACTATGACGCGAACTTCCCGAATCGCGACAAGCCCGCCTACTGGTCCAGGCAATATCAAGTCACTGAGTACGCCCAAGACAAGCAGACCGGCGGGGCCAACCCTCAGCACGGTCTACGCGTTCGAAAGAGTCACCCCCACGGCCAGCCGTTAGGGATCCTGGCGCAAGGTACATGCATTACGGTGGGCAAGGTAGAGAAGGGATGGGGACAAGTTATGAAGCTCGAGGGCCCCGATCCCTACGCGACCACGGTGGGTGGGAGCGTCGCAACGTTCGCGTTGATCGGTGGGTGGGTATCGCTAGGGAATGGGGACGCTGGTCCGCTCGTGAAAGTGGTCATTCCAGATTCCGTGCTAGACCGGGTTGTCTGTCCGCCTGCGCCAGAGGGAGCGCCCGCTGGTGACACCGGGTTCCCAATCAAGGCTGGTGAACTGATCGGACACCTTGGCCGCTTCGATTCACTCAAAGATGGGCCAGCGGGAACAAGGCTGGTGCACATTGAAGTCTTTAGCGACGACAGCATTGTCCCGTTCATGGAGCAAAGCCGCAGGTGGGTGAATCAACACTGCGCCGACCCAACGGCGTGGGCGAAGCTTGGACTCCCGGTCAGACCGACGATCCTGCGCGTGCCTCCGCAAACCAAGCTTTACCGTGACCACCCGAAGAGCGGCCACCCACAAGGTGAAGAAGGGGATGCGCCGGTGACTGACGTGGTGCAGATCTATTCGCTTGCCGAACTGGCAAAGCAGCAAGGTAAACAGTTCATCGAAGAACAGGTGGACCCAAGCGAACAGCGGAAGGTCAACTGGTGGCAGGTCGCTAGTGCAGATAATCTACGAAACGCAATTGGAGGTTGGGTACGAGAGTGCAATTTTCCGGGAGGCGCGGTTACCCGTGAATTTGCACAGAGCTGGATAGACTTTCAGCCCTTCGATGGCGAATCCGACAAGGCCCACAGCATATTTTCCACGACCGACGAGTGGGTGGCTTATCAGAGCAGCAGCGACACTGCTGGAACCGGTGATCGCTCGAAACTCAGTGAACTCATGACCAAGGTTCACGGCGCGCTTTTCTCAAAGGGGGGCGGCAGCCACGCCGCAGACGACTTATGCACGATGTCGAAGCCGGACTCCGGACAATACCCGTGGGTGATGCAGGCCATGTCCCGCCTTATCGTCAAACACGAGAGTGAGTGGGCAAACCCGGATAAGTGGGAGGAACTGATTGCTGCACTCATACAAAAGTCAGAATCACAGACCCAGTACGAGAAAGAACGGGAGCGTATCGAAAAGCTCGTCTGGTGGACGGATGTGGTTGCAGGCGTTCAAGGATTTCCGGGATCCGATGTTTACCATCTACATCCTATTGGGTTGGTGGCAAATTTTCTTACCGACAATTGCGCGTGTGCAAACAAAGAAATTTCCGCAGAGACTGTCAGCAGGATTGCGACTGTTGCGCCAGTTGCAACAATAAGGCGCTATATTGATGGTGTAAACAAAGCGTTTGTGGATTACAAATTTGATTCTTGCATTTCGAGGGCACATTTTTTAGCGCAGATAATAACTGAGAGCGGTGAATTTGTTTTTACAAGGGAGCAAGGTGAACATTTGCCTTACGATCCGTGGCGCGGCCGAGGCCTTATTCAGATTACGCACGAAGAAAATTATTCTGCCTATCAAACATACTCCGGAGTCGATGTCACTTCCGGCCCGGGTGCGATGGAGAAGCTGGAGAGATCTCCTGATGCAGTACTATCGGCGGCCTGGTATTTTACGATTTTGCATGATCTTTTGGCTGCGAGTAAAAATGATGATTTCATTTTTATTACAAGAATAATAAATGGTGGATTTAATGGTTATTCAAGAAGATTGAATTATTTAAATAGGGCGGTAGAGGCTATGGGGGTGGCGGAATGTTTAAAGCTGAATAGAAATGGAATTTATAAATTTGAAGAGAGTGCAGGCTATAATGAAAAAAGGGCTTCATTTGCATGGGGGCTTTGGAACGACCCTCTTTTGCAGAAGGAAGGTATCGTGTACAAAAGCAATGTAGAAGCTAGCAAAGGATATGGTAGGTATATTGAACTGGATGATGCTGCGGGACGGCCAGTTGATGCCCATGGTCAGCCTCTTGATGAGGGATGGTATCGCATTGGCCAACATACAAAGGTTCGAACGTATGCTCAAACTCGGTTAACTGCATTAGGTTCCGGAACATGATATCCAGGAATCGCCATCTTCGTGGCTTTCAATTGGCAGGGTTATTTGCATTCATACTGCTGCTTTGTTCTCAACTTATTGCGGCCGAGACTGAATTGTCCATCGTCGGGACATTTGAGGGTAATGAAATTCCTGGCCGATTTTTATATCATCAGACCGATGACGGATTGGTGGTAAATTACCACTCACCATCTCTAAATAAAGACTTTAGCTATTCAATTGCTAACTTCGACGAATGCAGTTCCATGTCATTGTACGTTGTCCCGCATCTTCCGCAAATCGTTATCGATGGGAGCTGCTCGAGCGTAGGAGGGCAAATTTTCCAAAATGTTTATCAGTGGAATAAGTCAAAAGGAAATTGGTGTCTTGTCAGAGAAATAACCGGCGAGCGGCCCGATTTGCCGGCTGGGAAAATATTGCCTTCCGAGCAAATTGCAAGAGTTGTAAATTGTCCGCTTCTCGGCGAAAGTGGGCCTTATACGTACGAACCACCGGACGAAGTATCCAGGGATGTCACGGCTGAGCTCGAGAGATTCAAAATTGCGCGACTACGGAAAGAGACACTCGGAAAATTTCTCGATTCGATTTCACCCTTCGACGCAAGGGATTTAGCACATTACATTACCATTGAGAATGTTTCGGATATCAACGATCTCGTATTTTATCTTTCGGAAGCAGGTCGCGCGTTCGACGCACTCCCGGTTTTGTTAAAAATTACCGAAGAATATCCGACCCGAGTTGTTGCCAAATTAAATCTGGCGGACGCATATTGGGAAAATGGCTACAAGAGGGAGGCTAAAAAAGCATATGCCCAGTATATTGTTGAGATGAGAAATCGTGGACTGGATTCGAAAGTGCCGATGAGAGCTAAAGTGCGAGGAGACTAAGATGGCGCATAATCGATAAATTTCCTGATTAAATGTCTCCTGGATTGGAGTTGATTTCATGGAAATTTATCCCATATTTAATCAAGAATTCGTATTGAGGTATTGATGATTAAGTATTGGCCTTTTATGGGAGTTGTCGCCATATGCAGTTCTGCATTGGCGCAGAATACATGTTCTAATATTGGTGGCCAACAAAGCTTTTCGCCATTAAGCATAAGAAACGGAACGGTCTGCTTTGTTCAGAAACCAGTGGTGGATTATAAAAATAGGGTGTTGATCGGCGTCGATGTGATTTTTTTATATTATATTTCGGGTGGTAATGCGCCCGTGAAAGTAGAAGGACGAGGTCTTCTTTATGATGACACGCCCGGAAAAATTATTGATGCATTTTCAGCCGACGTTGGTGTCGATCATCGAGAGAAAATTTTCGTGATTCATTCGATGGAGGTTCGAGAATCACTCGTGGAAAAAAATTCGTCTGGCATATTCTACTCAGTTTCTGTCTTTGATTCTGCAGGGGGTACTCTGCATCGCGATGATCGTAGTTCCGATTGGTTTGGAGCCGATTACAGCTGGATATCAGATGGGATGAGAGTGATTTATAAATTTCCGTATCAGTCAAGAGAAGATGTTCAACGAGCCATAAATTCGCCTTTCGCGCTGCTGATGAGGGCGGACGAATCCATCCAGGTCAGAGTGAAAGGTAAGAGCTATCTGTTCGATGGGCCTAATGTTAAAGAGAAGACGCGGAAGTATCTAATCAAAGGAGATCGAGCGACTGTTGACAAAGTTACAGCGGGATGGTGTCAAATTAACCACGCCGGCGGCACAAAACCACTCGATATGTGGTTAATGTGTAATGAGCTTGATGCCGGTGTGCAAGCAAAGAAGATAGATCAGTAGTTGCGCGCTGTTCCTTTAATGCACCCATTTTTTCTGAGAGAGGTCGGCAAGTGAAGAAGCTCGTGTGCGAAGGAGATGCCACCAGTCACGGTGGAAAGGTACTGCCTGGATCTGGTCGGATCAGGGTGAAGGGCCGACGCGTCGCGCGCGTGGGCGACCGGGTCTCCTGCCCTTTGCATGGAGATAATGAAATCGTTGAAGGAAGCAAGCGAATGAAGGACGGTTCCACCATGCTTTCGCGTGATGGCGATCATACCCGTTGTGGCGCAACGCTGATTTCGTCGAGTAATGGCGCGCGAGTTGGTGGCTGATGCCCATCGATTTCAACCGTGTCCCGCCTCGCGTGACGGTGCCACCGGCACCAAAACCAGCGATATTGATCTGGGGCCTCCTGCTAGCGGTCATACTCGCGGCGAGTTTTGCACTGTCGATCTTGCTTTGGCCAAAGGGCACTCCTGTAAGCGCGCTCGGATTTGTAGCGTGTGTTGCCGGGTATCCGGTGTTGGGCTGGGCGTTCTTCTTGGTTTTACGGCTGCTTTATGGCCATGCGCGCAGGAGTCAGGCGCTTGCGACAAACCGTGTTAGCGACGAGGCTGAGGCGGCGTGCCACAGAATGGCTAGTGTGCCTCTCGCCATTCTGGGTCAGGCATGGTGCTTCTCTTCGATTGCCGAGGACAATGCGGTCGAGGGTGTGCTGGGAAATACGTTGAAGCTAGCTGCCAG
Organism: Paraburkholderia sp. J12; assembly: GCF_905220215.1. NCBI lineage: Bacteria > Pseudomonadati > Pseudomonadota > Betaproteobacteria > Burkholderiales > Burkholderiaceae > Paraburkholderia > Paraburkholderia sp. J12. Next base: position 656,212 of record NZ_CAJMZC010000001.1, on the reverse strand, counting down.
AAACAGCGCACATTCTCCCGATAAAGCCGTGCGTGCGCGCTGGATCGAATTGCAGGCATTGCCATTTTTCCCTGGTAACGCCTTGGCGGAATCGGCGCGACATCGGACGGTGCTCGGCTGGGTTCTCAACGAACTTATCGGCAAGCTTGAACCTCAGCTCAAGGCTTTGCGGACAGGCACACGTCTGAAAGTACAGATGCACGGACAGACAAGGCTGAAGATCGATGTATTAGAGGCGTTGCTGCGTGAACAACTGACAAAGACGGTTCCTTTCTTGAAGCTGGAAATCTCAACCAGTGACGCCGTACCCGGGCTTTTTGTCACGGATGCGTGGGTGGATAATCGGCAAAGGAGGGGCGTCTGTCTATTTATCGCAGTGCAGCTTCGCAATGCGATCAGTGAACTCATTTCGGACGGTCTTGCCGAGGCTGGTGTGGCGTTACTTGTGAGCCCTATGCAGTTTGCGGAGGGGGCGGTCCAGTCGACGGTGAGATTGCACCGGCCGGCGCAGGGTTCGTTCGACAATGTGAGTTTGGGACTCGATCTCGCGGCCCGTTGGGGACGAACAACACTCGCTCGAGCCAGTCCTGCGTGGTCACACGGCGTGGCGGATGAGCAGATGGAAGCGCTTCGATCACAGCGCGAGGCTACTGATCGATTGCGGATTTTTGCACTTGAACACTCGGTTGGGAATTGCTCGGGCGCGGGCTCATGGCTCGCGCTCGCATTCGCTGCGGAGTGCGCCCACAGAAGCGGAAAAGAGCAACTAGTCATCGCAGGTGAAGGCGACGGCTTCACTACCCTTGTATGCAGAACGAAGGCATGACCAATAACGAAAATAATAGCGACTCCGCTGCATCACTCTATATTGGTCTCGCGTTTGCGATTCTTTTTATCGGGGCGAGTGTCGCGTTATGGGTTGAAGGGCCCGGATACGGGCTATCGTTGTCCGCCAGGATCATCACTGAACTTGGGCTTGTCATCGTCCTGCTGATACTGCTCATTTTCACCAAGTTCTTTGAGCTTGTCCTGCTGCAAATCGCGTCCCTGCGCGGTGCACGATGGCTTGCACAATACGACGCTAACCATAGTGCGCGATCAACCTTGCAAGGGACGCAAACGGATGACGAGTCCGGCCAGGTTGACCCAGTGGGCAACTTGCAGCAAATGCTTCGTGAACGTCACGGTATGTTTTGGCAATACCGTGAACGCTGGGTGCTCCTCGCCGGCGATGAGCCGCTCGTCAAACGTCTCGCACCAGGCCTCACCGAAAAAGGCTACGCGATGACCGGCAACGCGGTATTGCTCTATGCAAGGCAAGCCGGCAATAAGCTCGACACGCAGTGGCTCGAGCAGATCCGCCGCCTGCGCCGTCGCCGTCCGGTCGATGCAATCGTCGCGGTAACGCGCAATCGTAGTTCAGGCAATTCGCCATTTGACGCCGACGAGCTCGCCCAGCGTCTTGCACGTCATGCTCGCGCCCTGCGGTGGGCCGCACCGACGTATCTGCTGAACGTGACGGATTTTGGCACCGAACTTGATGGCCCGGATGAGGCCATCGGTTTCACCTGGTCAAACGTTCGCACGAACGCCGGCGAAATCGGCAGGTCGTTGAACCAGCTTGCCTGCGACCTCGCCAATGCAGGGGTTGTGCGCATCGCACACAACAAAACCGACCGTTATCCGGCCGAGCTGTCACAGCACATCGAGAGGCTGGCCAGCGCATTGACGGGGATCGTAGTGCAGACCGCGAATTCGCGTTACTGGCGCCACGCAGTGCACGGACTTCTGTTCGCCCCGCTTTTCAAGGAGCGTGAGCTTTCACCGCCTGGTATTATGCAAAAGGGCGAGGCCCGGGCAAATGATCAAACGGAAGCCGATTCCGGAGCCCTCCAACGTCATACCGTTTGGCAAACGATTGCGGATCACAGTCGTACGGTCTACGGTCGCCGCGTCGGCTTTTCGCTTTCGACGACGGCGGCATGGGTTGCTACAGCAGCGATTAGCCTCTGGATCATCGGTACGATGGTGTCGGGTTTTACGAACCGGGCGACGATCAGTACGGCTCGGGATACGCTCGCGAAGCTCGCGGGCACGCAGGATTATCCGCACGCGATGCAGACACTCGACAATCTCGACAAACAGATCGACACCCTCGAGACACGCCAGCGTGACAGCGCCCCCTGGATCACCCGTTTCGGCCTGAACCGCGACGGCGCTCTGCTCGACGCAATCTGGCCAGGCTATGCGAACGCCGCGAGCGGCATCCTTGTCGGCCCGATCCGCCGGAAGCTTGAGGACCGCCTGCGCCAACTTGCCTCGATGTCCGACGAAGAGATTGCAAGCGGTGGCACGGCGCAGGCACAGGCTGCGTACGATACGCTCAAGGCTTACCTGATGCTCGCGCAGCCGCAGCGCGTCGTCGCATCCTTCCTCACGCCGCAACTGGTTGCGACCGCAGTTCCCGCGCGCCCACTCAATTCACCGCTTTCGTCTGGCACATGGGAGGACCAGCGCCAACACACGATCGCTTTTTTTGCCGACCACCTCGGACGTCGAACCCCAGCAAGCGGCTCGTCGCTTGCGATCGTACCGGACGGTGCCCTGGTCGCCTCCACCCGCCAGACCGTTATCAGCGTGCGAGGGCTCCAGAATTCGACCGATGCGGTCTACCAGCAGATCCTCGACGACGCGAAGCCGAAATATCCGCCCGTCACGCTGGCCACGCTGCTCGGCGACACGACAGGGCAGGGCCTGTTCAACACGACTCAGACCATCCCGGGTGTCTTCACGCGTGCAGCGTGGGAAGAGCGCATTTCGAAAGCAATCGACGATGCCAGCGAGCAGGGCGAAGTCACGGGCGACTGGGTGCTGTCCGACGCGAAAACCACAAGCCAGGCGCCGTCGACGCTGAAGACCGAACTGCGCCGACGTTACTTCGATGACTATGCGCGTGCGTGGGGGCTCTTCCTCAACAGCCTGCGCTGGCAGCCCGCACCGACGCTGTCGGCCACCGCCGACCAGCTCAACCTGCTGGCAGACCCGCAACGCTCGCCGCTCGTCGCGCTGATGAACGCAATCGTGTACCAGGCAGGCACCGGCGCAAGTATGCAGTCGCTCTCGGACACGCTCATCAGCAAGGCGCAGCAACTCGTGGGCACCGACGAGAAAGACCCGACGAAACAGTCGCAGTCCCAGTTCGCACCGCTTGCGTCGGCGTTCGGCCCGATCCTGAGGCTGACCGGCAGCGACCTGATTTCAGCCGCACCCGGCAAAACGGGGAACGCCGCTGCGCAACTCGCGAGTACCGGCGACCTGAGTCTTGCCCGTTATCTCGAACGCGTGACCGCGATGCGCCTGAAGGTCGAGCAGATGGTGAACAGCGCCGACACGGATGCGATGTCGCGTGTGGCGGCGCAGTCGGTGCTGCAGGGCAAGACATCGGATATCGCGGACAGCCGCGACTACGCGAGCCGGGTGGCCGCGAGCCTCGGGGAGCAATGGGCGGGTTTGGGCCAGCTGTTGCAGGCGCCGCTCGATCAGACCTGGCAGGCCGTGGTGCAGCCGGCGGCGTCGAGCCTGAACGACATCTGGCGCACATCGATTCTCGCCGACTGGAACCGTACTTTCGGCGGACGTTATCCGTTTGCCGATTCGGACAACGATGCTTCGTTACCCGAAATGGCGCGCTTCATGCGGCCGGATAACGGCGTGATTGCCCAGTTCGTCGCGACGCAGCTGGCCGGCGTCGTCGAGCGGCAGGGAGATCGGTGGGTCGCCGCGCAAGGCGCCGACCATGGATCGCTCACGCTCGACCCGGGTTTTCTCGACGGACTGAACCGGCTCTCGCGTGTTTCTACGGTGCTCTTCCCGGCGGGCGACGCGCATGTCCGGTTCGATCTGCGGGGCGTTGCAACGCCGGGCGTGACCGGCATGAAGATCGTGCTGTCCGGCCGCGAGTTCGACTATTTCAACCAGAAGGAGGACTGGGTGCCGTTCGAGTGGCCAGGACAGTCGCTGGAGAACCTGTCGCACATCGAATGGCAGACCGGGCAGGGTGGTTTGCGCTCTGCGCTCGATGCGCAAGGACGTTTCGGGCTCATCCGGCTGCTGGAGCGCGCGAAGGTCTCGCAGCAGGACAACGCGCGTTATCTGCTGACGTGGGCGCCCGATACGAGCCAGGGTCTTGCGCTCAAGGTCCAGCTGCGTAGTGACGCCGATGCGGGACCGCTCGATGTGCTGCAGCTCCGGCATTTCATACTGCCCACGCGCATCTTCGTGACCGGCGGTGCGAAGGCCCGCCCCAGGCTTTCCACGAGCAGTCCGCCGCCGTTGCCGCCGGCCGCGGTCGCTGCCGCAAAGCACGCAGCCATGCCCTTGCCGAACGGTGCGGTGCCGGAGGTCGAATGAAGCTGGGAGAACTCTTCAGAAATCTCTTTCCTGCACGCGAAGACGCAGGCGAACTCGCACGGGCGCGCCTTGATGCGTGGGCATCGTGGCTGCTGCCGCTTCCCGGCGAGGGAGGCGTCGGCCGCGATCCCGGCTACGAAGACACGTTCTTCGAACTCAAGGACGAGGCGGGCAAGCTCTCCGGCATCGACGACGGCTTGATCGTCCATTCGTGTGAGCAGTTGCTCAAGGAGACCGGCAAGGATCTGCGTCTTGCGGGCTATTACGCGTTTGCCCGGCTTCGGCAGGATGGGCCAGCCGGTTTCGCCGACGGACTGGAGTTATCCGCTGCGCTTGTCGACCGGTTCGGCGAGGCCGTGCTGCCGGCGCGCGTCGAAGCGAGGAAAGGCGCGCTCGAGATGCTGGCGACCACGCGCGTGCTTGAGCTGCTCGAGAGCCGCGGCGAATTCGCGCCGGCGGACCTCGAACGTGCGCTTGCAGCGCTCGATGTCCTGATCACGCTGACCGGTGGATGGTCCGAAGCCGCGCGTCCGAATCTGCAACCGCTGGTGTCGAGGTTCGAGCATCGGGGCGGCATAGCGGTTGGCGGCGCAGCGGATTCCGGCGAGTTCGCGTTGCCGGTCACGGCGAGCGGGGTGTCCGGGTCGTCCGGGTCGATCGCCTCGACGCGCGATCTGCTCGATCAGGCCCGTACGATGGCCACATGGTTGCGCGATCAGGAGAACGGCTATCTGTCGTCGGTGCGACTCGTGCGGACCGTGCGCTGGGACACGTTGCACGAGGTGCCTCCGTCGGACGCCGCGTCGCATACGCGGCTCGCGGCGCCGCGTGCCGAGTTGCGCGCGCAGATGAAACGGCTCGTGCTGCAGAAGCAGTGGCATGAACTGCTGGAGCACGTGGAGGGTGCGTTCATGGAGGGTGTCAATCACCTCTGGTTCGATCTGCAGCACTTCCAGCACGTTGCACTCGATCACATCGGCGCGCCATACGGCGCCTGGCGCGAGCTGCTGCGCGCGGATTTCGCGCTGTTTCTCGAGCGGCTGCCCGGGATCGAACGTCTGGCGTTCAGCGATGGCACGCCGTTCTCCGACGACGCGACGCTCGAGTGGATTGCCCGGCACGCGGTCGTGCGCGATCTGGAGGCGGGGGAGAGCGTGGCGCCGCTGCCGGTTTCGGCTGACAGCGACGACGGGAGCGCCGGCGACTGGCCCGAGATCGAGGCACAGGCGAGGGATCTGGCGGGCCGCGACGGTATCGAGCCTGCCTTCGCGTGGCTGGAGGCGCTGCCCGGCATGAAGACGGATCGCCATCGCTATCTGCAGCGGCTCGTGATGGCGCGCCTCGCCGACCATGCCGGCCGTCCCGACACCGCACTCGCACTGCTCACCGAACTCGATACGGCCGCACGTTCCCTGCCGCTTACCCGCTGGGAGCCGGCACTGATCTTCGAGGTCAAGCAACAGCTGGTCCGCACATTCAAAGCGATGAGCAACCGCAAGGACGCGGACAAACCGGCACTGGCACGCCGCATCGGCGAGCTGCAGGCGGAACTGACGGTGCTCGATCCGGCACGTGCCTTGACTCTCTCATAACCGACCCGAATGGAAAAAGACGATCCGATCCTGCGCTACTACGAAGCCGAGATGCGCTATCTGCGCGAGTCCGGCAAGGAGTTCGCAAAGGCGCATCCCGACCGCGCGCGCCTGCTCAATCTCGATCGCGTGGGTGACCGCGATCCGTATGTCGAGCGACTCCATGAGGGCTTTGCGTTTCTCACGGGGCGCCTCCAGCAGAAACTCGACGACGAACTGCCGGAGCTCACCGAGGGGCTCGTGAGCCTGCTGTGGCCGCACTATCTGCGCATGATTCCCTCGCTCTCGGTCGCCGAACTGCTCCCCCTTGGGGAGAAACTCCAGCGAACCGAGGTGGTGCCCGCGGGCGTGCCGGTCCGCTCGGCGCCGATCGGCGTTCCGTCGCCGTCGGGTGCCGAAGGCGCGACGCCTAAAACCGTGCAGTGCCTGTACCGCACCACGCAGGCCGTCCAGCTCCAGCCGCTGTCCATCACGCACGCGGGACCGACCGTGCGCAACGACGGCCGTTCGGTGATTCGTCTGGGGTTCGCGCTGCATCATTCGGCGCGGCGCGAGGAAACCGATCTGTCGCGCCTGCGCCTGAACCTGAATGCGGATCTGCCGGTCGCGTTTGCCATGCATCTGGCGCTTACGCGCCAGGTGGATTCGGTCCTGTGGCGCATTCCGGAGGTGCGCGACGGCGAGGCCGTACCGCTGGCCGGCATCACGATCGAGCCCGCGGGCTTTTCGACCGAAGAGCGGCTGTGGCCTAAGGCCGATGCCGCATTCTCGGGCTATCAGCTTCTGCTCGAGTATTTTTCGTTTCGCGAGAAGTTTCTCTTCGTCGACCTGTGCGGACTCGACGTCGCGAGGCTCCCTGCGGGAGCGACCCGTTTCGAGCTCGAGCTGGTCCTGAAGAACGCGTACCCGTCGGACCAGCATTTCAGCCGGGAGAATGTGAGGTTGTTCTGCTCACCGGTGATCAACCTGTTCGAACTCGACGCGGAGCCTGTCGAGATCAACCATCACGAAACGGAGTATCGCGTCGTGCCGGCAGGCCATCAGGGCGAGCATGTCGAAACCTATTCGGTCGACGCGATCGAGACCTTCGATCACGACACGGCCGGGCGTTACGAGTACGTGCCGTTTGCCACGTTTCGCCATCGCGGCGGCATGCTGCGTCACGAGGCGCCGGAGCGCTATTTCCATGCGCGCGTGCGTCCCGGCATGGCGGGGCTGCACGAGACCTGGGTGATTCTGGGCGGTCATGCCTGGGAGACCCTGGAAACGTTGCCGGAAGAAAGCCTTTCGCTGCGCGTGACCGGCACCAACGGCATGCTGCCGCGCAAGGGGCTGCGCGAGGCGAGCCTCAGCGAACTGGCGGCGAGCACGCCGAACGTCGCTGGCGTGCGCAACCTCGTGGCGCCCACGCTGCCGCTTTATCCGCCAACGGGCGACCGCTTCCAGTGGCGCGTGCTGTCGCACCTTGCGCCGAACTTCCTCTCGTTGATGGACGCGGAAGTGCTGCGCGGCGCGCTCGCGCTCTACGACTGGACTGGCGACGAGCTGAACGCGCGGCGTCTGGCCGGCATTCTCTGGGTGTCGCAGGAACTGCTCGAGGAGGTATCGGGCGGCTCGGTCGAGCGGGGTGTGCTCATTGAGGTGACGCTCGATTCGCAGGCGTTCGCGGGCGAGGGCGACCTGATGCTGTTCGGCGAGCTGCTGCACCGGTTTTTTGCGGCGTACGCGGAAATCAACCTGTTCACGAAGCTCTCGATCGTGAGCCTGCCGTCGCAGACCCGCACGGTCTGGCCGCGCAGCAAGGCACAACGCGCGCCGCTATGAAACTGCACGATCTCCCCAACATCGAGCCACTCGTCGCGTCCCTGCTTGCCCGCGCGCCCCGTATGAGCTTTATGCAGCTGTGCCGGTTGCTCGAAGTGCGCGCGCCCGAGCGTCCGGGACTGGGCACGCGCGACACGCCCGAGCATGAGCCTGTGCGTTTCGGATCGTGGCCGCGCGTCGGATTTCCGGCCGGTGAAGTTGCCGCCGTCGCCACCATCGACTTAGGCGATGCGTCGGACGACGACAGGCCGCATGCGCTGCCGACCGTTCGCACGACGTTCATGGGCCTGTACGGCGTCGATGCAGCGATGCCACCGCACATGATCGACGACATCGTCCTGCGCGAAGAAGGGCACGAGGTGGTCGAAGCTTTTCTCGACCGCTTCCACCATCGCTTCGTCACGTTGCTCTACCGCGCCTGGAAGAAATACCGCTACCCGGAAAGCTTCCGCCCGGGCGGCAGCGACGCTCATTCGCGCAACCTGTTGTGCCTCGTCGGGTTTGGCTGGGGCAGGAAGCCTGAGCGTGCGGGGCTGCCGGATTCCCGGATGCTCGCGCTGTTGGGCCTGCTGAACCTGAAGACCCGGACGCCGGAAGGTCTGGCGGGTGTGATCGCGCTGGCCGTGCCGGGCGTCGATGTGCGCGTTGACGAATTCTTTCCGGTTGTCGCCAGCGCCGGGCAGCCCCGGCCGCTGAGTTCCCGCGCCGAAGCATCGCAGCCGGGCGAGGGCGCCCAGCGCGGGTTGGGCGGCGGCTATGTGCTGGGCCGGCGGCTCGCCTATCGCAGCCGGGCCGTGCGGGTCACGCTGCGTCCCGACAATGCGCTGCATGCGCATGGCTTGTTGCCTGGCGCGGAGTTGCATCGCGAGCTGATGGCGTTCGTCCAGTTGTACGTCGGCGTCAAGGCCGACGTCCACCTTCGCATGGAGGTTTCGTCGCGCCTGGCACCGCTTCCGAGGATCGGGACCGCCCCCGAAGGTCCTGCTCCGCGACTCGGATGGACGACCGTGCTGCCCGCCGACGAGGAACGCATGATCACCATCGCACTCGGTGTGCGCGAAGCCTTTCCTGTACCGCCGCCCAATCCTTACCTGAGAGCGCAACGCGCATTACCAAGGAACCTTTGATGTCGATCCGTCTGGCCATGACTACTGTCGCCTCTGCCTTGCTGCTGTCGGCCTGCGGCGCCTGGCAGAGCGTCTCGGACGCCTCGTCCAGTGCCTACCACGCCGTTTTCTATAAGCGGGTTTTGGTGCTCAATGTCGATCTGTCTGCGCGCGCGGCGCTGAATCCCGACGATGCCGGACGTGCGACCTCGGTCGCCGTGCGCGTCTACCAGCTCAAGGACCGCAAGCTTTTCGATGGGGCGTCGTACGACGATCTTCTGAAGAGCGATCGCACGGTGCTCGCGCAGGATCTGCAGGACAGCATGGCGACCGTGCTGAACCCGGGTGCGTCCGCCAGCCTGTCTCAGCCGATGAAGGCCGACACGAAGTACGTTGCGATCGTCGCGTTCTACAGGAATCCTGACAATGGCGGTGGATGGAAGTCTGTGATCGAGCAGAAGAAGCTCGACGCGGACAAGCCCTTGAAGCTCGAACTGGTCGACCAGCTTCTGCTCGCAGGTGACGGCGCATCTGCGAGATCCGCCCCATAACGTCCAGGTGAATAAGTCGTTGCCGGACCTGCTAGCCGGGGGCAATGCGTTGGGCCGCAGGATTCAACGGCCCAGCCTGCGGGACTGCCAAGTCCTCAGCACGGCGGCAAGGTTTGCCTGGTCCCGAACGGGAGCGATTGCCCCGAAGCCTGCGTCGTGCGCTTTTCTATCGCCCGCACTACCGCGGCCATATCCTCCTCGCCGAGCCCCATGCCTTCGGTCTCGCCATAGAGTGCGAAGCACGCATCCATGAGCGGCGAGGCGATCTCGGCCTCGCGGGCGGCCTCGATCACGAGGCGGCTATTTTTGAGCACGTCGGTGATGCCGGCCTGGCGCGCAAAATCGCGCTGCACGAGCTTGGCGATCTTGACGCGCGACACGTCGCTCGCCATCGGTCCCGCGTTGAGGATCGCCATGAAGTTGTGCATGTCGAGACCATGGCGCCCGGCGAAATGCGCGGCTTCGGCAAGGCCGGTGACCATGGTGATCAGGAAGACATTCACCGCGAGCTTCATGCGCAGCGCGGCGGGAACCGGCCCGCAGTCGAAGCATTCGCGGCACATCGCCGCGAGGAGCGGCCGCACGGCAGCAAGGTCTTCGGCATCTCCCGCGAGCATGGCGATGAGTTGTCCGGCTTCGGCGGGCTTGCGCGAGCCCGAGACCGGCGCCTCCACGTAGCGGCCGCCTGCCGCGCGGATCTCGGCGGCCAGTGCCTCCGAGTAGCCGGGCGAGAACGTTCCCATCGAAACGAGTCTGCGCCCCGCGACGCGCCGGGCAAATTCGGGCGTGCCGCGGGCGAGCACTGTGTCGATGGCGGCCCCGTCGGCCAGCATCAGGATGATTGTCTCGCATCGTGCGAACACGTCTGCGGCGTCGCGCGCGACGCTCGCCGCCGCACGCTCTTTCTCGCTTGTCAGCCGTTCGCTGCGCTCGACCGTCCGGTTCCAGACAACCAGCTCGACGCCGGCGCGCAAGAGATTGCGCGCCATCGGTTCGCCCATGGTGCCGAGGCCGATAAAGCCGATGCGCGTCGAAATCGTCATGCCGCTGTCTCCTTTTTGGGTTGTCCTGATCCTGAGCGCCGGCTATTCTTTCGTCAAACGAATATCGATGAAGTGATACTTCAAGGATTCAGATAGATGCGCCCGTACTTCGATATCGAAGCGTTACGCACGATGGTGGTCGGCACCGAACTCGGCAGTTTCGCGCGGGCTGCGGCCCACCTCGGGCGTTCGCAGTCCGCGGTCAGCATGCAATTGAAGCGGCTCGAAGAGCAGGCCGGCTACGCCCTCTTTCAGCGCAGCGGCCGCGGGCTCGTTCCGACCGAGGCCGGTGAAACGCTGCTGGCCTACGCCCGCCGGATCGTGACGATGCACGACGAAGCCGGCGCGGCGCTGGGCGCCACGGCGGCTTCGCCGGCTATCCGGCTGGGTTTGCCGCAAGACTTCTTCGAAGACATCATGCCCGATGCCATTGCCCGTTTCGCGCAACTGCGGCCCAACGTGCATGTGGAGGTTCGTGCCGGGCGCAACTATGCGCTGGAAGAGGAAGTGAATGCGGGGCGGCTCGATGTCGCGCTTGCTTTTGCGCCGGCAGAGCGGGCGCGAAGCGGCAAGCGGATCGCCGCCATGCCGATGTTCTGGTTTGGTCGTGAAGACGCCGCGGCACTCATCCGGACGTCTCGCGACGGTTTGCCGCTCGTGCTGTTCAACCATCCATGCCTGTTCAGGCAGGCAGCGATCCAGACGCTCGACACGGCCGGTATGCGCTGGCGCCTGTCGCTCACCACGCCCAGTCTCGCCGGGGTCTGGGCGGCGCTCCGCTTCGGCCTGGGTCTTACTGTGCGGACCCGTCACGCGGTTCCCGAAGGCATATGCAGGATCGAGCGCGGCTTGCCGCGCTTGCCGGCGCTGGAGTTGCGCATGTTGACGGGCAGCGATCTCTCGCCTGCGGCAACCGATTTCGTGGACGTGCTTGCGGCCGTTGCGGCGAGGAGGCTGTCTACGCGAGCGGCTTCGGCTTCGGCTTCGGCCTCGGGACGGAAGGCACCATCGTCCCGCCGCGCGCCGCAAGGGTAGGGCGGCGCAATCTATCCGATCGACTTCTGATCCCCGCCTCGCGAAGCCGTGGTCAGAGGACGGCGGCGCTCAGGCCACCGTCTCCCGCTCCGGCGTCGCCGTGATCTTGTGGATCGAGAGATCGGCGCCGTTGTATTCCTCTTCCCGGTCGATGCGCAGGCCCACGGTCATCCGCAGCGCGCCGTAGACAAGGGTGCCGCCGAGCGTGGCCAGCGCAATGCCGCCCAGCGTGCCCACCACCTGGGCCCAGAACGACACGCCGCCCATGCCGCCCGCCCAGCGCATGCCGAAAATGCCGGCAGCGATGCCGCCCCACGCGCCGCACAGGCCGTGCAGCGGCCAGACGCCGAGCACGTCGTCGATACGCCAGCGGTTCTGCACGCAGGTGAACATGGTGACGAACAGCACGCCCGCCACGGCGCCCGTCACGAGCGCGCCGAGCGGATGCATGAGATCCGAGCCCGCGCACACGGCCACGAGGCCCGCGAGCGGCCCGTTATAGGTGAAGCCCGGGTCGTTGCGGCCCGCGAGCCACGCCGAGAGCGTGCCGCCCACCATCGCCATGAGCGAATTGACGGCCACGAGCCCGCTGATCTTGTCGATACTCTGCGCGCTCATGACGTTGAAGCCGAACCAGCCCACCGCCAGTACCCAGGCACCGAGCGCGAGGAACGGGATGTTCGACGGCGGATGCGCGGCGACGCGGCCGTCGCGCGTGTAGCGGCCGTGGCGCGCGCCCAGCAGCATCACGGCCGGCAGTGCGATCCAGCCGCCGAACGCATGCACGACTACCGATCCTGCGAAGTCGTGAAACGGCGCGCCGAAGACGTGCGCGAGCGCGTCCTGGAGGCCGAACCGGCCGTTCCAGACGATGCCTTCGAAGAACGGATAGATGAAGCCCACGATCACGAAGGTCGCGAAGAGCTGCGGATTGAACTTCGAGCGCTCGGCAATGCCCCCCGAGACGATGGCGGGAATGGCCGCCGCGAACGTGAGCAGAAAGAAGAAGCGCACGAGCGCGTAGCCGTTGTGCCGGGCGAGCACGTCGGCGGGATCGAAGAACTGCACGCCGTAGGCGATCGTATAGCCGATGAAGAAGTAGGCGATCGTCGAGACCGAGAAGTCCACGAGGATCTTCACGAGTGCATTGACCTGATTCTTCTTGCGCACCGTGCCGAGCTCGAGAAAGGCGAAGCCCGCGTGCATCGCGAGCACCATGGCCGCGCCGAGCAGCAGGAAGAGCGTGTCGGTGCCGGTCTTGAGAGTGTCCATCTTGTCGTGTCGTGGTTGCCCAAAAAGAGCGCAGGCAGGAGCAAGATGCGGGCCAATGCCGCGCCAAAGCGGTGAATCAGGTGGTTTCGAGGCGTCGAAGCGGTGCGTGCGTGCACTGTATCGGGCAGGCGCGGGTTGTCGGGCATTCGGGACGGGGGTGTGAGTTATGCCCGACTGCGCGGCATGAAGGCACATTTTCAGTGCGTACGCCCGAACCTGGGGATATCAAGCGCCAAATCAGGGCTATTTATTCGATTTTCCTTTCTGTTTTGGCCAATGGCGAAGGGTGCTCACGCAGACTTGCAGGTTAAGCACAGAAGACATACGGAAGCCACACAGGCTGCCCCTCGTGCACAAACGCCGACATAATGGCTGGATCGATTCATAACGTCCGGAATCCCCGAACTCGCCACTGCATGCGACTAACGACAAAAGGGCTGTTGCTGATCGCGATTCCCGCCGTGTTCGAACTCACGCTGCTCTCGGGCATCGTCAAGGCCGAGGCCGACGCCGAGGCCGCCGAACGCTGGGGCCAGCACAGCCAGGAGGTGCTCGAGCAGGCCGGGCGCGTGCTGGAGCCGGTGCTGATCGAATCGGTGCAACTGCGCGGCGCCGTGGCGGCCGGCGACACCCGCTTCTCGACGCCGGTATCGACGTGGGTGGACATCGACCAGCGCATCGACCGCCTCGCCGAACTCGTCGCCGACAATCCCGCTCAGGTCGAGCGCGCCGTGCAGATCCGCCAGGCAGTGCAGAACTACCGGCAGTGGTCCGACCGTATTCAGGACCTGCTGCATTCGGGGCGCAACGGCGAGCTCACCGATCGCTTTCGTCTGTTGACCGGCTCCGACGTGCTCGACCGCGTGCGTGCCCAGATCACGGCGTTCCAGACAGAGGAGCGCCGGCTCGACGTATTGCGCGTTACCGCGGCCGAGACCGCGCGCGCCCAGCAGCAGACCCTCGTGATGGCGGCCGTGGTCGGCTCGATCGTGCTCGTGGCGCTGGCGGTATGGGTCTTCACGCGCGGCGTGCGCGGGCGACTCGACACGCTCTCGGACAACGCCAGCCGGCTTGCGGGCAACGAGCCGCTCGCGCCGCTCACCTCGGGCAACGACGAGATTGCGCGGCTCGATCTCACGCTGCATCAGATCAGCCAGCGGCTGATCGAGGCGGAGCGTCTGCGCGTGGGCTTCCAGGCGGACCTCGCGCGCCGCGCGGACCAGCTCGCGCAGATCAACGAGAACCTGCGCCAGCAGACCCAGGAAAACGAGATGTTCATCCACAGCGTGTCGCACGATCTGCGCGCGCCGCTCGTGAACCTGCAGGGCTTTTCGCGCGAGCTGAACCATGCCTGCGATGACCTGCGCGAGCTTGTCGCGCGTTCGTCGCTCTCACCTGCGGCGCGCGAGCACGTGGACCGGGTCGTCAACGACGACATCGGCGTGGCGCTGCGCTATCTGCAGACCGCCGTGCTGCGCGCCGCCCACATCATCGACGCGCTGCTGCGGCTCGCCCGGGTGGGGCGCGTGGAGTACCGGAGCCAGCGCGTGAACGTGCAGGAATTGGTGCAGCGTGTGGTGGATGCGATGCATGGCTCGATCCGGGCCCGCAACGCAGCGGTGAGCGTGCGTCCGCTGCCGGCCGTCTGGGGCGACCCGACCGCGCTGGAGCAGGTCTTCGCGAACCTCGTGGGCAACGCGCTCAACTATCTCGATCCCGCGCGCGACGGCAAGGTCGAGGTCGGCACGGCGCCCGCGCCGCCGGGCGTGGAGTCGCTACTGATCTTTTATGTGCGCGACAACGGCCTGGGGATACCCGAAGTGGCGTTGCCGCGGCTCTTTCAGGCGTTCCAGCGTATGCACGGCAATGTCGCGCCGGGCGAGGGCATCGGGCTCGCGCTGGTGCGGCGCGTGGTCGAGCGCCATGGCGGGCGGGTGTGGGTGGAGTCGCGCGAGGGCGAGGGGTCGACGTTCTATCTGTCGTTGCCCGACGCGCTGGCCGTGGTGCCGCCGGCGCCCGGCGGATCCGATGAAGCGCTCACGGTCGACGACGATGCGCAAGGGGAGGACGACAGCACGGCCGAGGAAAGCTTCGTGCCGGCGAGCCCGCTGGCCGAGGCGTTGCGCCGCGCCGGCGGGGCGATCGACCGCGGCTGATGAGGATCGACGACGACGGTTCGCCCGCTGCTAGCAGGCGCCGAAGAGACGGCGCGAGCGCAGCAGCCGGGCGCCGCGGATCGACCAGAAGCCGCCCGCGAGAGCCAGCCCGAGCGCGACGCCGAGCATCACGCCCGGCGGGGAACTCAGCCCGAACGGCAGGGCGTGCGGGAACGCGAGGCAGCGTTCGAGCGTGAACAGGGCGCCCCAAAGCGCGAGTGCGGCCTGCACGACGAGCCGCGTGCCGAGACGCAGGCGCGCGCGGTCGACGAGCGTTGCGTGTCGTTTGGGACGCGGGCAAAAAAAAGCGATCGCCAGCAGGGCGATCGCGAGTATCACAATCCAGTCCGTCAAATTCATCACAGCTATCCCTAAAGCAGGCGATCACTCTAGGAGGCCGTGTCGTCACGGGATATAGGATGTGTCTTAAAAGGTCATGCGCGTGCGAGCCGTTTGCTTGCTCTCTTGGCCGCCGCCGTCCTGCTTCAAGGCTCGGATCAAGGCTCGATACGCGTGCCGAGCAGCACGAGAAACTGCCGCAGCCATTCGGGATGCGCCGGCCACGCCGGAGCGGTGACGAAGGGGGCATCGGTGACGGCGCTGTCGATGGGAATGTCGGCATATTCGCCGCCCGCGAGGCGCACCTCGGGCGCGCAGGCCGGATAGGCCGAAATGCGCTTGCCGCGGATCACCTCGGCGGCCGCGAGCAGCTGCGCGGCGTGGCAAATGGCCGCCACCGGCTTGTTCGCGTTGACGAAATGACGCACGATTTCGATGACCTTCGGATTGAGCCGCAGATATTCGGGCGCGCGGCCGCCGGCGATGGCGAGCGCATCGTAGGCCGAGGGATCGATCTCGTCGAAGCTGGCGTTGAGCGCGAACTGGTGGCCGGGCTTCTCCGTGTAAGTCTGGTCGCCCTCGAAGTCGTGGATGGCGGTCTTGATCCGCTCGCCGGCCTTCTTGCCCGGACACACGGCGTCCACGCGGTGCCCAACGGCCTGTAGCGCCTGAAACGGCACCATCGTTTCATAGTCCTCGGCAAAGTCGCCCGTGAGGAACAGAATCTTTCTGACTGCCATTGCATGCCTCCTGTGTTGAATGGTGGAACACGGCAAACCCTCGGGCAGTCTACTCCAGCATGATTGAAGCTTCCGTTACCGGTTCTCCGCTTTCCGGCATCGCCTGGCGTCGCTACGCGCCGGGCCGCGATGCCGCGCCGCTCGCCGCGCTCTTTCGCGCTGCGGTGACCACGCTGGCCGCACCGCACTACGACGCGGCGCAGCGCGCGGCATGGGCCTCGGCGGCCGACGACCTCGGGGCATTCGATGCCCGTCTGTCGCGCTGCACCACGCTGGTTGCCGAATACGCGGGCGCGAGCGTGGCCTTCGGGCAGCTTTTTCCGGCCGATCATGTCGAGATGCTGTACGTCGCGCCGGACTGGGGGCGGCGCGGGCTCGCCTCGGCGCGGCTCGAGGCGATGGCGCGCGGGGAGAGGGCGAGCGTATTGCGCACGGAGGCCAGCGCGCTTGCCCGCCCGGTGTTCGAGCGGGCCGGCTTTTCGCTGGTCGCGATGGAAGTAGTGTGGCGCGGCGGCGTATCATTGCCGCGTTTTCAGATGGCCAAGCCGCTTCGTGCGGCCGATTTTTCAGGATGACCATGTATTTCAAGGTATCGATACGCGGGGCCGTCGTGCCCGTTCTGGCCATGGCCGTACTTGCGGCAGGTTGCGAAAAGCAGAATCCGCCGCCGCCCGATCTCGCCGGCAAATCGGCCGATGCGGTGCAACAGGCGGCGCAGCAGGCCGCCCAGAAAATGGCCGATCAGGCGAAGCAGCAGCTCGATCAGGCCGCGAGCTATGTGAACCAGCAGGTCGACGCCGCGCAGCGGCAGCTCGGCAACGCGGCTTCCCAGAGCACGGAAGCGAGCGCCTCGACTGGCGAACTCGCATCCTCGGCGCAGGGGCAGTTGCGCGACGCGGCAAGCGCCGCGCAGACGCTGCTCGGTCACGCCGCAGCGGCAACCGGTACGGGGCTCCAGCTCGCCGGGCGTTCGCTCCAGCAATGGGCAAGCAGTGCCGCGGCGGCTTCCGCTTCGGCGGCATCGTCGGCTGCCGCCGCGAGCCAGTGAGGCCGCAGTCGCGGTGCCCGACTTGACGCGCTCAATTAATGTAATTATGATGGTTACACTTTTCGATGCAGGTTCGCCGTGAACACGAGTAGCCGCTTCGCGTTTGCCGTCCACGTGCTGGCGCTGCTCGCGCAGCAGGAGGGCGTGCCGCTTTCGTCGGAGATGATCGCGGGCAGCGTGAACACGAATCCCGCGCTGATCCGGCGTCTGCTCACGATGCTGGCGAATGCGGGCCTTACCACGTCGCAGCTCGGTGCGGGCGGCGGGGCGCTGCTGGCACGCGAGCCCCGGTCCGTCACGCTGCTCGATGTCTATCGCGCCGTGGACGACGCCCAGCTCTTCGCCATGCATCGCGAGGAGCCGAATCCGGCCTGCATGGTCGGGCGGCATATCCAGCACACGTTGCGCGGTGTGATTGACGATGCGCAGCGTGCAATGGAGGCGTCGCTGGCGGGGCGCACGCTGGTCGATGTCGTCGAAGACGTGGAGCGCAGCGAGCGCAAGCTGGAACGTGCACGCTCGCCACGCCGGGCATGAGTGGCATGAGTGGCAGGGCGGCATGAGCCGCCACTGCGGGCTGGCGTGCTGTATCGAATCACCCATCGGGGCTATGCCCCGTTTTTTTGCCGCCAATATGTAACTATATTGGTTACATAAATTTGAACAGGAGTCGGAACATGAACAAGTCGCTGCATATCGCCCTCTTTGGCGCAACCGGCACGATCGGTTCGCGCATCGCTGCCGAAGCCGCACGGCGCGGCCACCGCGTGAGCGCGCTGGCGCGCCAGCCCGAGCGCGTCGTCGCCGGCCCGAACATCGTCGCCGCGAAGGCGGATCTGCTCGACGCGGCCAGCGTTGCCGCGGCGGTGCGCGGTCATGACGTGGTCGCAAGCGCCTATGCGCCGCCGCACGACCACCTGGCGGACCTCCAGAGCGCAAGCCGTGCGCTCGTCGAGGGTGTGCGCGAGGCGGGGCTCAAGCGTCTTGTGGTGGTGGGCGGCGCAGGCTCGCTCGAAGTCGCGCCCGGCAAGCAACTGGTCGATTCGGAGAGCTTTCCCGCCGCGTGGAAGGGCATCGCGCTCGCGCATCGCGATGCGTTCAACTTCTATCGCACCGTGACCGATCTCGACTGGACGTTCTTCGCGCCCGCCGCGATGATCGCCCCGGGCGAGCGCACGGGGCAGTTCCGCACCGGCACGACCGCGCTGATCGCCGATGCGAAGGGCGAAAGCCGCATTTCCGCGGAGGACTATGCGGTGGCGTTCGTCGATGAACTCGAGCAAGGCCGCTTCATTCGCGAAATCGCGACCGCGGCTTATTGAGGGCAGGAAGGGGCGGGAGCGCCGCGATACCGGCGCACGGGCGACATTCGCGCTGCTGACATTCTGCTGCTGACATTCTGTTACGCAGCCACGCCGCGCAGGCCGCTCCAGTGCGGCTAAACTGGAGCGCTCCGATTTCGCCCCTTTCGACATGAATTCATGCTCTGGACGGGACGCGACGCTCGTCCGGCCACCGTCCGCCGGACGTGGTGCGTCCGGTATTATCTCCAGCGCCGCGGCACGGCGCAGCGCACGCACGGGGCTCGATGCGGGGTCCTTGCTGCGGCGCATTGTGCTCATGCTGTTCGCATGGCTCGCGCTCTGGTGCGCGAGCGTGCCGCCCGCTGCCGCTCAAGTCGCAGCGGCCCCCGTTCTCCCCGCATTGAAGAGCCTCATTACCGGCCAGCCGGCCGCGGCTTCGGCGGCCGACGCCGCTTCCGCGCCGAGCCCGGCGAGTCAGGCCGAGTTCGCGCGCTCGCTCGACAGCGTGATCTCGACGCTCGATAACGACCGGCAGCGCAACGCCCTCCTTTCCCAGTTGAAGAAGCTGCGCGACGCTTCGCAGAACGTGGCGGCCGCACCGGCATCGGGCGCGGCGGCCACCTCGGGGCTGCTCGGCGCGATCGCGTCGGGCCTCTCCTCGGTCGAGGCCGACGCGCGTCGCGGCCCCAGCCCGCTGCATTACTGGGCCGGGCGCTTCACCGCCGCCGGCAACGAGCTCTATCTGCTCGCAATAGGCGAGGACGACGAGAGCCCGGGGCATCTCGTCCTCGACATGCTGGCGACCCTCGTGGGCTGGGGCGCCTGCGCGATCGGGCTGCGCTGGCTCGTGCGTCGCGTGCTGCGGCGCTTCTCCGTCGATACGGGCCTGCAGCCTAACCCCACCACCATCGAACTCGTCGTGTTCGCGCTTCAGCGGGTGGGGCCGTTCATCCTCGCCTTCGCGGCGGTGCTCGTCGTGGTGCGGGCGCTGCCGGAGGCGGTCGGCCGCACCATCGGGCTCGTGATTGCCTATGCGGTGGTGGCGGGCGCGGTGTTCTCGGCGATCTGTCTCATCATGTTTTCGCTGTTCGGCTCGGGGCACCGGCGCGCCGCCGTGCGCGTGCTGATTGCGCGCGGGCGCCGGCCGCTCTTCCTGATCGGCGTCTTCAGCGCGCTCGGCGACGCGGCCACCAACTACGAGGTCGCGCATCAGATCGGCGCCAATCTGGCCGCGCTCGTTTCGACGTTCGCCAACATGACCGCCGCCGTGCTCACCGCCATGGTCGCCATGACGTTCAGGCGGCCCGTCGCCCATCTGATCCGCAATCGCAGCTATCAGCTGCGCCACGATCACAAGGCGCTCACCGAAATCTTCGACGTTCTCGCCTCGCTATGGCATCTGCCGATGCTGCTGCTCGCCGTCGCGTCCATTGTCGCGACCGTGGGCGGCATCGGCAGCAGCGAGAACGTGCTGCAGATCTCGATCGTCACGGCGCTGTTGCTCGTGCTGGCCTTTTTCCTTTCCGCGATCGTGCGGCGCGTCACGCGCCCGGACATGACGCGCGTGCGCCGCCGCTCGCCCTATCTGCGCCGGCTCCTGCGCTTCGCGGGCACGCTCGTCATCGTCTTCATCTGGCTGGCCTACTTCGAATCGTGCGCGCGGCTATGGGACATTTCGCTCGCGCGCATCATCGAGGCGAGCGTGGCCGCGCGCGGCATCGCGCACGCGATTTTCGCGATCGGCGTGACGGTGTTCCTCGCGTGGCTCGTGTGGATCGTGCTCGATACGGCGATACTCGAAGCGCTCAATCCCAGCGGCCCGCGCACCAAGGGCCGCGCGCCCAGCACGCGCGCGCGCACCATGCTGCCGCTCGTGCGCAACGCGGTCCTCGTGACGATCCTCACGATCGCGGGGATCGTCACGGCGGCGAACCTCGGCATCAACGTGACGCCGCTGCTCGCGGGCGCGGGCGTGATCGGTCTCGCGATCGGCTTTGGCGCGCAATCGCTCGTGAGCGATCTCATCACGGGGCTCTTCATCATCATCGAAGAAACCATCTCGGTGGGCGACTGGATCGATCTCGACAACGGCCACGCGGGCACGGTCGAACATCTGTCGATTCGCACCGTGCGCCTGCGCGACGGGCAGGGCGCCATCCACGCGATTCCCTTCTCGCAGATCAAGATCGTGAAGAACCTCTCGCGCGATTTTGCCTACGCGGTGTTCGAAGTGCGCGTGCCGTTCTCGGTCGAGCTCGATACGGTCACGCGGCTGATACGCGAAGTGGGCGCGGAACTGGTGGCCGATTTCCGCTACCGCCGCGAGATTCTCGGACCCGTGGAAGTGTGGGGACTCGACCGCTTCGAGCCGAACTGGATGGTGGTCAAAGGCCAGATCAAGACGCGGCCGCTTCAGCAGTGGAGCGTGGCGCGCGCGTTCAATGCGCGGCTGAAGCATCGCATGGACGAAGCGGGCATCGAAATGCCGGTGCCGCAGATGCAGGTGCACATGTCGCCGCGTGGGGAGGATGCGGTGCCGCCGGAGGAGCATTCCGGGCCTCATGCGGCGCCGCACGCGGCCGTGCAACCCGGCGCGACGCGCGACGCGTCGCACGAGCCGCGTCCGGCGCCGCCGCCTACGGGCAGTCCGGACGGCGCGCCGCCGCAAATTCCCACGGCCGGCGGGGCCGGTAGCCGCGGCTAAGGGCGCGCTGCGAGGGGCATGGCGTGCCCTCCGGCGTGCGCCGCTATGGGCAAGAGCGGCAGCACGTCGTTTACGTCAGTGGCCATCCGCGCGGCGCTCACGCCGTAGATATGCAGCGAAACGGCCGCCGCGCCGCTCTCGTTCGCGAGCCGGTGGATGCCGTGCCGCCCGCGTCCGCCGAACGAGACGGCACCCGGGGCGCGCGGATGGGCGCGTAGCGCGACCGCGCCTGCGCGCGCCTCGTCCCACGTATAGATCGTCTCCGTCAACGTTCCTTCGAGCACCGCGTAGCCACACCAGGTGTGGTGCGCGTGCACCGGGCTGGCCTGGCCCGGTTGCCAGACGAGCGCCGCGACCGCATAGCGCGCCTCGGGATCGTCGAGGATCAGATGGCGGCGATACGTCGTCTCGCAGCCTTCGCGCTCGGCCGCCGTCACGAGGGCGCAATCGGCCAGCGCCTTACCTAGCGAGGCGCGCAGCGCTTGGGCGAAGCGTGTGCAGCGCGACGGGTCGGCCGGCGTGGTGCAGGCAGCGAAGGCAGCGTCGAGCGCCGCGCGCAGGCGCGCCACGGCCGCCTCATGGCCTCCGGCGGCGTGCGCGGTCGGGTCGGCGCGAAAGAAAGCGGGCTCGGCGGGGAAGTTCATCGCGGGTCGGATTCGGGGATTCGGATGAACTCATTTATACCGGCTTGCGTCGAGAAAGAGTTTCCATATAATTTTCCCTTGCAGGCTCTGGATAGAATAAATTTCTACATGTGGGGAAGAGCGGAAATGGATATCATCGACAGAAAGCTCGTCGAGCTGTTGCAGCAGGACGTCACGATGCCGGTTGCCGAACTGGCGCAGCGTGTGAATCTCTCGCAAACGCCATGCTGGAAGCGCGTGCAGCGGCTCAAGGAAACCGGCGTGATTCGCGCGCAGGTGGCGCTGTGCGACCCGAAGAAGCTGGGGGTGGGGACGACCGTGTTCGTCGCGGTGCGCACGAACCAGCACACCGAGGCCTGGGCGCAGAGCTTCACGCGCGCGATCCAGGACATCCCCGAGATCGTGGAGGCCTATCGCATGAGCGGCGAAACCGACTATCTGCTGCGCGTGGTCGTCTCCGATATCGACGACTACGACCGGGTGTACAAGCAACTGATACGCGCGGTGCCGCTCTTCGACGTGAGTTCGAGCTTTGCGATGGAGCAGCTCAAGTATTCGACGGCGCTGCCGGTGCGGGCCGTGCGCGCCGAGTGATGCCGCCGCCGTGCAAGCTGCCTGCAAGGCCCCGGGGCGTAAAATGTCCGCTTACTTCCTCTCAAACCGGCGAGCCATGAACGATCCGCGCAAGAAGAATCCCACCTTTGGCCTTGGCGTGTTCATCGTGGTGGTGGTGCTCTTCGTGATCTTCACCTTGCTCTTCAACGCGATCCGCAGCAAGCGCGAGTACGACGAGGCCAATCCGGCTCCGCCGGCCAGTGCGGCGGCGAGTTCAGCGGCCTCGCCCCCGGCGGGTTCGGGCCAGTAACGCGCCTCTTTCGACACGGCCCGCAGGCTCAAGCCTGCGGCAGCCGGATCACGCCGGCGTCCTTGCGGATGAGCCAGGACGCCGCGACCATCTGCTTGCACTGGTGCGCAAGCAGCTTCAGTTCCTGCGCGAACTCGGCGGACGGCCCGAGCGCACGTTCGGCTTCTACGACCATCGTGTCCAGATCGCGCGTGAGGCGCTTCGTCATCTCGATCTGATCGGCGGGTGCGGGCGTGCCGGCTTCCGCGGCGATGAGGTTGTCGTGCACGCAGGTCATGGCCCGTTCGAGCGCGTCCAGCGCGACGGTCTGGCCGGGCCGGGCGGCCGCGCGCAGGAGCGGGGCCGCCGCCGTGATCTGCGAAGCGAGCTCGTGGCTGCGGACCAGCAGATCGTTGAGCTCTGCGACGAACTTCTGTGCCGACTTCGGCTCCAGCATCATGCGCTGGAAGGCCTGGCCCAGGTTCGCGAAGGCCACGTGCACGTCCTTGCGCGCGAGGCGATAGCGGAAGTCGGTGGGCGGTGCTGCGCTGCCTTGTGCGCCTGTTTTCGCGCCCACCGCGGCAACGGGCTGGCCCGGTGCAAGGCCGGGCGTGGCGGGTTCGGTCGCCGGCGCGCCCGCGAACGCGGGCTGCGGCTGCGCGGCGCGGGCCGCGAATCCCCAGCTCGCTTCGAGATATTTGCGCGTCGCGGCGATCATGTCGTTCACGAGCTTGCCCATCAGCCGGTATTCCCAGTACGGGAACAGATGGCTCGCGCCGATGGCGATCATGCAGCCCACCACGGTGTCGATGGCGCGCTCGCCGATGATGCGCATGCCGCCCGGTGCGAGCAGGTGGAACATCAGAAGCACATACGCCGAGGTGAACACCACGCTCGCCGTGTAGTTGAAGAGCAGCAGGCTGTAGCTCATCACCATCGCCGCGAACATCGAAACGAGCAGTACGAGCGGCTGCTTCACGATGAGGATCAGCGCGACGCTCGCCGCGCAGCCGATCAGCGTGCCGACGATACGCTGCGCGTTGCGCTGGCGCGTGAGCGAATAGCCGGGCTTCAGGATGATGATGCTCGTCATCACGATCCAGTAGGCGTTGGTGAGCGGCAAGAGGCGCCCGAGCCAGAAGCCCACGGCCACCGCGATCGTCACGCGCAGCGCGTGGCGAAAGCTCGGCGAGGCCATCGTGAGGTTCGAGAAGATCTGCAGATACGGCACGCGGCGGTTCGTGACGAAGCGCTGCAGGGCTTCGTCGAGGCGCAGCTCGGTTTCGGTAGGCGGCACCTCGCTCGTGAGGCTGCGGCGCATGCGGTCGATCAGGCGCGTGGCGCTCCAGATGCGCCTGAATGATGCCGAGATGGCCGCATAGGCCTCGGGGTCGGTGCGGGCGAGGTCGCGCTTCTTGAGCAGTTCGAGTTCGTACTCGATCGCGCGCAGCTCGGCCTTGACGTTCACGCTCGTGCGCGGCGGCTCGTTCTGCAGCACGGCGAGGCCGATGTCTTCGAGATCGGCGGCGGCCTTGCGGATCAGGTCGCGGTAGAAGATCAGCAGATCGGAGCCGCCGAACGTATTGCGCACGAGCGGGTAGTCCGTGTGCGCTCCCACGAAGAGTTCGTGCAGATCGACCGTGTTGATGAACAGGTTGAAGTGCGTCGCGCGTTTGGGATCGAGCTTGCCGCGCCTGAACTTCGGCAGGTTGCGCAGCACGATGTCGCGCGCGGCGTCCTGGCGCTCCACCGCGGCAATCTGCCTGGCGACGAGGTTGCGATAGCACTCGTCGAGATCGTTGTCGAGGTCGTAGAACTGGGCGCGCGCAAGCAGGTAGTCGGCGCAGGCGAACACGCTCTCCGCGATGGCCTGCTGCTCGATGCGGTCCAGCATGAGCTGGCTCACGAGCGTGGACCAGCCGGTGTACCAGAGCCCGCCCAGCAGGATCCACAGGGCGTTGATGAGCGCCTGGTGCGGCGTGAAGTGGTCCTCCAGCGTCATCACCATCATGAAGAGCGTGGCGAAGCTGATCTGCGGCCAGCGGTTGCCGTACACCACGATCAGCGAGAGCACGAAGGTGAGCGGCACGACGGTGGCCCAAAGCGCGACGGGATTCACGGTCGCGAGGCCGGTGGCGTAGGCGGCGAGAAAGCCGATCACGCTGCACGCAAGCATCTCGTTGCGCTTGTACTTCAGCGGGCCGGGCATATCGACCACGCAGGCGCCGAGCGCACCGGTGGAGATGGTGAAGCCGAGATCGCTCTTGTCGAAGACGAACAGGCACAGTACGGCGGGAAGCGAAATGCCGACCGCGATGCGCAGTCCGCCGTAAAAGTACTGGCTATAGAGGAATTTGCGGATTTCTACCGAATAGCGCATCGACTGCCGGTGGGGTTGCGAAAGCGGACGGTGCGCCGCGGAATGGCGGTGAGTCTAACTGATTTCGCCGGCGTTCTGAGCGCCTGTGTCTGCCTTGCGGGTGCCGGTGTGCGCCGGTCGAATGGGGGTGAAGGGGCGGCGCGCGCGAATCTCAGGCCGTCGGGTCGCCCAGCAGCCCGTGGGTGCCGCGGATGCGCCGCATGCGCGTGCGATACCAGAAGGTCCAGGCGAGGAGGCCGCCGAATAAGCCGTAGCCGAGGATCGGCGAGACGACGAGGAAGCGCTCGATCGGCCAGGTGGCGGCGAGCCAGGTGCGCAGCGCCGCGTCGGCGGTCAGGCCGAATCCCCAGACGGCGGTGAGCATGCGCATGGCGGAGGCGAACTCGCGGCGCTCGGCCCAGAGCATCTCGAAGCGCGCGACGCCTTCGGGTGTTTCGCGCGCGACGGTCGCGCGCGCGAGGTAGAACACGAGCGGGCGGCGCGCGAGCAGCGAGGCGAGGAAGGTGACGCCGATCGCGCCCGAGGCGAGGCATTCGCGCATCAGCAGCACGCGCGGGCCGCCGCCGAACGCCATGGCAAGCAGCGAGAGGACGATGCCGAGCAGCACGATGGCGGCGAGCGCATCGATGCGCCGAAAGCGCACGAGCTCGACGATGCTCCAGGCAACCGGCGGAATCGCCGATGCGATCAGGCCGCCCACTTCGCCGTAATGTGGAAGGGCGAGGCGGTATGCGACCCAGGGCAGGAGCAGGTTGACCGCCAGTTCGGCGACGAATGCCGGGCGCAGCTTCATGGCAAGAGGATGAGCGTCGTGATGGTCGAAGTATGGCCGAACGGTGACGGATCGGCAAACCGTGTTCCCGCGGCGGGGAATGTATCGAGCCATGGATCCAGCAACGCGCGTGCCCGGCTGCGTGCGGCTGTGCGACACTCGCGGGTGATCCGCCCCATGTCCCCCCCGTTGCCATGACACTCCGCTACGCCGTCGCCCCGCATGAAGTCGAACTGGTCGCCGTACGCTCGCAAGGCGCCGGTGGCCAGAACGTCAACAAGGTGTCGAGTGCGATCCATTTGCGCTTCGATATCCGCGCCTCCTCGTTGCCCGAGGTGCTCAAGATGCGCCTGCTCGCGTTGTCCGACCGGCGGATTACGAGCGAGGGCGTGGTCGTGATCAAGTCACAGGAGTACCGGACGCAGGAGCAGAACCGGGTTGCGGCGCTGGCGCGGCTCGACGAACTGATTGCGAGCGTGAGCGTGACGCGCAAGGCGCGTGTGCCGACCCGGCCGACGCGTGCTTCGAAGTTGCGGCGTCTCGACGGCAAGGCGCGTCATGGCGAGGTGAAGGCGGGGCGCCGGCGGGTGGCGGAGTGAGGAGGCTGTGAGGGAGCCGGCGCGCCGGCAGCGCGCCTTGTCTCCCGCGCCGCGCGAGGGCGGCCACAATGTGCCGCCCGGTGCGTGGCTCAGTGCGTCACTCAGTGCGTCGTATCGGGCACGTCGAGAATCAGGATGATGGTCCAGTCGGCATCGCCTTCGTGGTGGTACTGGCGCTCCGCGACGATGAACGGTTGCTGCTTGCCCTCGGGTCCGAGGAACAGCACGTCACCCTCCATGGGCAGGCATTCGACGGGGGGCAGGGCAAGGAAGGCGTCCTGCTTGCCGCCGCGCGGCATCAATTTTTCGATCTTGCGGGATGCCGCTTCCGTCCATTCGATATCGAGCTGAATGTTGCTCATTCTGTTCTCCGCGCGAGGGGCGCACCGTTACTGGGTCAATGGCTGGGTCAATTCGAGGTGCGCGACTTTAGCATACCGCGCGCGGGCCGTTCCCGACCTGCCGTACAGAACCTCGTTCAGCGTGCACCGGCCATCTGGCAATAAAAAAGCCGATGCCGGTTGTCCGGGCATCGGCTTGATCGTCTTCGCGGCCTGAGCGCTGCAAAGGCGCGCTGCTAAAGCGTGCTGCCAGCGCGCACCGCGAATTGAGCCGCGAATTGAGCTGCCAAGTGGCCGCAAAGTGAACGTTAAGCGCGCCGCCTTACTGAACCGGCTTCTTGTGGTGATGCGGCTTGCCGTGTTCCTTCATCATGTGCATGGGGGCCGGGGCGGCCTCTTGCCGTGCCTGAAGGTCTTGTGCGCGTTGTTCGATATCTGCGGCCTTTTGCGGATCGGTGCTCATCGTGATGCCGTTTTCGTCCTGTGCATAGGCGGCTCCCGTCAGGGCAGAAAGCGAAATCAGGACTGCGAGGGACACTTTTTTCATCACTATCTCCGTGGAAGCGGTTTATGGACCCAGCCGGTGCCTGGCGAGGCGGAATGGCCATGCCATTCTAATGAGCAAATATACGCTCCAGATGACATCGCGTAATTCTGGATGCGCACCGTTACATCTTGTTACGCCTCGATGTCGCAAAACGACGACGTCAGAACCAGCCGATCATGCGATAGACATGAAACTGCGCGATACCAATAAGCTCGTGCAGCGCCGTTTGCGCGCTCTCGAGATTGACGAGACGCGGCGCCCAGCCGGTGACCGCACGGCGCATGCCGGCAACGACCGGCACCGGGTCGGCGCCGAAGCGCCGGAAGTCGAGCAGCGCGCGCGGCATGTGATAGGCCGAGGTCACGAGCAGGAGGGTGTCGCCGGTGCTGCCGGCGCCGCTCGTGTCGCCCGTGCCGGCCAGGCCGGGCGCAAGGAGCCGGGTCACGTTGCGGGCGTTTTGCCACGTGGTCAGGCTCGTGTTTTCCAGCACGAGGTCGGCCGGTGCGACGCCGGCACGCAGAAGATACGGTGCGTAGGTATCGGCTTCGGTGGCGGCGTGATGCTCGGGGTTGCCGCCGCTCACGATCACGCGGCAAACGCCGTCCGCGCGTGCTTCTGCTTTTACCTTGGCTTCCCGGCAACGGTGGTAAAGCGAAGCGGCCGTCGCGAGCCGCGCATACACGTCGCGCCGCGGCACCAGCACGCCTGCGTCGTTCACGTGCGTGCCGCCTCCCAACACCACGATGGTCGTGTGCGTGCCGAAGTACCTGACGGGTAGCGGCTTCGCCGGGTCATAGGGAGTGCGATACATCGGAGGCTGGGCGAAATCGAGCAGCGGACCGGTGAGCCAGCCGGACGCCAGTAGCCAGAAGAGCACGATGCCCGCGACGGCGACGAATGCACGCCCCCGCCGCCACACGGCGAAGAGGAGCAGAAAAGCGGCGAGGAAAACGAATAAAATCAATTTGAATGAGGTAACGTATCATTTCCGGGAAAAGCACCTGCGCCCATGCGTCGCGAGCGTGGCGCCGCGCAGTCGTGCCGGAAGCGTCCTTGACGCTTTCTCGGGGACCCGGACAACCTCGCGGTCCCGTCTGTTTGCTCTGGCGGGGCGCGCGCATCGACGGTCGGCAGCGGCAGGCCGCCCTTTCCGTTTGGGGCGCACGCATCGCTGGATGGCTGCATTTTAAGAAAGAAGTGAGATGACCACGTATTCCAACGAAGCAGTGCTCGAAGCGTTGCGGCGGGTGCAGTATCGGCAGGTCCCGTGGGCGCGGCGTCCCGAAGTCTTTCAATATCTTCGCGATCTTGGCCTGATGGAGACGGTGCGGCAGCGCACCGTGGCACCTGCGCCCGGTTTCCACGCCCCTGTCGATATCGCTGTGCTCACCGATCTCGGCCGCGCCGAATTTGCGCGTCTTGCGCGCGACGAGCGCTCGCTCCAATGGCCTGCACACCGCGTCGCCGGCTATTCGGCGCGGGGTGTGCCGCAAGCCGGCGTTGCCGCCCGCCAGTAGACGCTAATAGACCGTTGCGGCTGTGACGCGGCGCATCGCATGCGCCGCGCCGGCGCGGTCTTTGGCCGTGCTTCGATCCGCGTGCGCCAAAAAAAAGCCCGTATCGGACGATACGGGCTTACCGGAATTACTGCTGCCACGCTGTGCTTAATGGCTTTGAGTAGACCTCGGCCAAGGGGCCGGGGTTCCCGCGAAGTGCCCGCGAAACGATGAGGGTTTACATCGACGTCGAGGGGTTCACCCGCGCCCGGGCATGGCTGGGGCAAGCCTGGTTGGCGAATTTAGTGGCGCGGCGGCGCTGGCGGTTCCGGTCGCGGTGGGGGTGGGCGCTGGCGCGCATTGTCGGCGATGTCGGCGCGCAGATCGCCGCGTGGCACCGCGGGACTGGGGCCGCCTCGCAGATGGGCGCCCGTGGGCGGCCAGCCGCCGGCACGCGGAGCGTTCCAGCCTCCGCCGTCAGGGCGTTGAGGCTGGGCTGCGGCATTGGCCGGCACGAGCGCCGCGGCCAGCGCGGCGACAACGGCACAGGAGAGGGCGAGGGTGGACAGTGAAGCCATGCTGCCCCGGATGAGCGGTCTCACGGATTGCATGACGGTCTCCCGTCAAACCGGGTTCTCGGCGTTTGTAGACATGGGTCTACCGTAACGCCGGCAGCGAAAGGAAGCTGTAAATATTGGTAAATAGATGTTTCGCCTGCCTCTCGACCGGGGAAGGCGGCGGCGGAGTGCACGACTCTCAGAGGAGTCCAGCAGCACCAGAAGAGGGCGGCTCTGCCCGCAAAGGCACGGGTTGCATCGGCGCCGCGAGAGAAGTCAGGCGTGGCCGGGCACGCGTGGCGCCCGGCCGGAGACAGCTCGAAGGCCGGTGCTCAGGCCATCTTGACCGGGGCGCGCCACGACTCCGGGTTGGTCCAGAACGCACCGCGCAGGCGGTCCCGGCTCGGCGGTGCCGGCGGCTTGGTCGCTGTTGCACCGATCCGGCCGCGCAGCGAAATCTCGCGGCCGCTCGTGCCAAGGCGCTTCACGATTTCGGCGAGGGTGCCGTCAGCCTGCCACTCGTCGAAGCGGCGGCGGCAGGTCGGCGGCGAGGGATAGCGGCCCGGCAGCTTGGACCAGCCTTCTCCCGTCGACAGGACCCACAGCACGGCGTTGACCACAGCACGCGCTTCGACGCGAGGCCGTCCGCGCCGCTCGCTCCGTGCGGGTTCCGCACAGAACAACGCCTCGACCAGCGCCCATTCGTTGTCTCTCAAATCGTCGAACAGCATCATGTCATTCACCTCAGCGAAGCTATCTCCGGTGCGCTGCCCCGCGCTGCGCACTCTTCATGGACTCCCGTCCGGAGGGCGGGGTACCAGGCGGGATCTCGAGGCGGGCCGGTTGTGTATCGTTTCCGGACCGTCCGCCGATCCTGTGCATGCCCTTATGCGAGAAGCGTGCCAACTCGTACGCTTTCGTCTCGGAGCCGCGTGGCATCAAGCCCGCGCGGGTGCTTGCCAGGGGCGTATTCGACTCGAAAACGCATGTCCCGGAAATCGGGAGAATCACCAATCTTGTGCAATCAGGCCCGCCAGGCGTGCGTTTGCGCCGTATTGCTGCACTGCGGCGAATAATCGGCGCCACGGTTCACTGCCGCGCAACGATTTGAGCGATAACTGGCATAAAATCGCATGAAAAATCCTGATTGATGAGTTCGAGCGATGAATGTGACGCTGCGGCAGTTGCGGGTGTTTATCGAGGTGGCGCGCCTCGCGAGCTTCAGCCGCGCGGGCGACCAGATCGGGCTCACCCAGTCGGCGGTGAGCCGCTGCGTGCGCGAGCTGGAGGCGGAGATCGGCGTGCGCCTCGTCGACCGGACGACGCGCGAGGTGCAGCTGACGGACGTCGGCGCCAATCTGATCGCGAGTATTTCGCGCCTGATCAGCGATCTCGACGATGCCCTGCGCGAGATACGCGAGATCGGCGAGCAGCGGCGCGGGCGTGTGGTGGTGGCGGCGAGCCCGACCGTCGCCTGCCGCCTGATGCCCCAAGTGGTGGCCGACTGCGGCCGGCAATTTCCCTACGTCACGCTCGGACTGCGCGACGACGTGCAGAGCGACGTCGTGCACAAGGTGCGCTCCGGCGAGGTCGATTTCGGCGTGATCATCGGGCCCTTTGCGGCGGACGACCTCGAAACCGAGGCGCTCACGACCGACTCGTTCTGCGTGGTGGTGCGCCGCGATCACGCACTGGCGCGGCGCGAGCAGGTGGGCTGGCGCGAGCTCGACGGCGAGCGGCTCGTCATGCTCGATTACGCGTCGGGCAGCCGGCCGCTGATCGACGCGGTGATGAGCGAGCACGGCGTGCGGGCGCCCGTGGTGCAAGAGCTCGGCCATTCGGCCACGGTGTTCGGGCTCGTGGAGGCGGGCGTGGGGATCAGCGTGCTGCCCTGGCTCGCGCTGCCGGTGCCGGCGGGGTCGTCGCTCGTGGCGCGCGCGCTGTTGCCGCGCGCGAAACGCACCGTCGAGCTGGTGCGGCGCCGCGATCGCTCGCTATCGCCCGCCGCGGAGGCCGTCTGGGCGTTGATCCGGCAGGTCGGCAGCCATCCCGAGGAACTCGGCTAGAGCGGGGCTTCGGTTGGCTGCGGTTTTAGCTTCGGTTGTGAGCTTCGGCTTCGTCTGTGTGGTGCGCGCGCTACACTGCGGTTTTTCACCCTTGCCCGATTCACGATGACTCACGCCGACCCACTCTCGCCCGGCATGCCCATGCCGCCCGTGCCCGACTTGCCGAACGCGCGCGAGGCCGTGCGCGCGCTGCGTTCGTCGCAGATACGCGAGGTCGCGAATGCGGGTTTCGGCGTGCCGGATGTGCTGCCGTTCTGGTTCGGCGAGTCGGATCGCGTGACGCCGCCTTTCATCCGCGAGGCGGCCGCCGAGGCGCTCGGGCGCGGCGACACCTTCTACACGCACAATCTCGGCATCGCGCCGTTGCGCGAGGCGCTTGCGCGCTACGTGAGCGACTTGCACGGAGCGACGCCGGCGGACAACGTGGCGGTGACGAGCGCCGGCGTGAACGCGCTGATGCTCGCCGCGCAACTGGTGACGGGCGCGGGCGACCGCGCCGTGGCGGTGACGCCGCTGTGGCCGAATCTCGTCGAGATTCCGAAGATTCTCGGCGCCACGGTCGAGACCGTGCCGCTCGTTTACGGCGAACGGGGCTGGGCGCTCGACCTCGAACGCCTGCTCGCCGCGCTGAAGCCGGGCACGAAGCTCCTCATGATCAATTCGCCGAACAATCCGACCGGCTGGGTCATGACGCGCGAGGAGCAGCGCGCGGTGCTCGATCACTGCCGGCGCCACGGCATCTGGATCGTGGCAGACGAGGTGTACGAACGTCTTTATTACGCAGACGATTGCGCCGGCGAGGGCGTAAGTGGGCGTGAAGCGGGCGGCCGGACGGCGCCGTCCTTCCTCGATCTCGCCTCACGCGACGAGCGCCTGATTTGCGTCAATTCTTTCTCGAAAGCCTGGCTGATGACGGGCTGGCGGCTGGGCTGGATGGTTGCGCCGCGCGCGCTGATGGACGATCTCGGCAAGCTGGTGGAGTACAACACCTCGTGTGCGCCGTCGTTCGTGCAGCAGGCCGGGATCGCTGCCGTCGAGCACGGCGAGCCGTTCACGCGCGCGCTCGTCGCGGATCTGCGGGCTTCGCGCGACCATCTGGCGGCGGCGCTCGCGCGCCTGCCGGGCGTCGACGTCAAAGTGCCGCATGGCGCGATGTACCTGTTTTTCCGGCTTCCCGGCGCACAGAACAGCCTCGAACTCTGCAAGGCGCTCGTGCGCGACGCGGGCCTCGGGCTCGCACCCGGCAGCGCTTTCGGCCCCGAGGGCGAGGGTTTCGTGCGCTGGTGTTACGCGTGCGACCCCGCACGGCTCGACGCCGGCGTGGAACGCCTGGCGGGCTATCTGGAGGCACGCGCGGGCCGCTGAACGCACGCGCCATGCTCGCCGCATGAGTCGGGCGGTGGCGTTCGGCGTGCGCCGGGCGGGCGTCTTTACGCACCCGTGGTTTTTGCGTAATATGGCGCTCAGTCACGCGATTCCCTGCGGGAATTTCGCTGCTCCGTCCGGCTGGGTCTGGCTCGATTGCCTGTTTGCCTGTATTGCGGCCCCCCGGTGCGTGCTCCCATCAATATGACCGATCAGAATCGGGCGAGCGCGTCTCCAGTTCCATATCGTCTCTGTCTGATCCGGTTCCTTGAACCCGACTTAAGGTCTGACCTGGCTGCATGAATACCCAAGAGGCGAAGATCGTCCTCGAGACTGCATTGATCTGCACGCAGGAGCCGCTGAAAATCGGCGAGCTGCGCAAACTGTTCGCCGACGACATTTCGGCCGACACGGTCCGCCACCTGCTCGAAGACCTGAAGGAAGAATGGTCCGGGCGCGGCGTGGAACTGGTGGGCCTCGCGTCCGGCTGGCGCTTCCAGAGCAAACCCGCGATGCGGACCTATCTGGACCGCCTGCACCCCGAAAAGCCGCCGCGTTATTCGCGCGCGGTGCTCGAAACGCTTGCGATCATCGCGTACCGGCAGCCGGTCACGCGGGGCGATATCGAGGAAATTCGCGGCGTCACGGTCAACACGCAGGTCGTCAAGCAGCTCGAGGATCGCAACTGGATCGAAGTGATCGGTCATCGCGACGTGCCGGGCCGCCCGGCGCTGTATGCGACGACGCGGCATTTTCTCGATGATCTCGGACTGAAGGCGCTCGACGAGCTGCCGCCGCTCGACGACCCGTCGGCGCAGATCGGCGAGCAGTTGCTCGCACAGCACGCCATCGAGTTTCCGGAGAGCGAAGCGGCGCAATTGTTCGCGGCGGGTCTGGGCGGCGAAGCGCCGTCTGCAGACCCGGTTGCGGACGATGTTGCCGAGGCAGATGAAGCGCAGGTGCCCGAGGCTGCCGAAGCGGCATCTGATCCAGATGCCGGGGAGTCGGCTGCACCGTCTCAGATCGAAGCGGTGCAAGAGGCTCAGTCGGATCAGGTGGCTCATGAAGTCGATGAGCCCGCCGAAGCCGGCGTGACGGACTCGGCAGACGCTCTCGAAACCGCGCAGCCCGAAGTCACGACTGAGGCTCATGCTGTGCAGCACGACAGTATCGCAGCCGACGAACACGGGGCCGGCGAAAGTGGCGAGAGGCGCGGCGAAAGCGCAGTCAACCAGGACGAGGCGCGCGCCGCAAGCATTGCAGGCGCGAAGCCGCAACCCGAAGCACGCGAGGCGGCCCCTCGCGCCGGGCAGAACGAGCTCGCCGCGCAGAAGGCGTATTGGCCGTACCCGGTCGCCACGCCCGAAAGCGATAGCTGAAACGAACACGAACGCCGCTGCGACGCGGCGCAGAACGACCCCGTTTCGACGACGGGCAACGAAGCCGCTCATCGCGGCGTCTGACGTAACAAGCACTTGACGCGCCCCGCAAGGGGGCGCGCAACCTGACATTTTGAGGTTGTTTTGACTGATATCCACGACACCGATTCGACCGACGCGTCCGAATCATCGCGCCGCGCGGCCTCCGCGCATGCCGACGAACCGCGTGAGCGCGAAGCGGCAGGCGTTGCCGCCGAGGGTGGCGAAGGCGAGGACCGTCCGCGCCGCGGTTTGCGCCGCGGGCCGCGCAGCCTGATCGCGCGCCGCCGCGCGGGGGCGAAGACCAAGGCTGCCGATGCGGCGCCGGGCGAAGGCGAGAACGTTGCCGTCGAAACGCCGCCGGAGGGCGAGGCGGCCGCGCCGGCGCGTGCGCCGCGCAAGGAAGGCGGCGCGAAGAAACCGGGCCGCCGCAAGGAAGCGGCGCCGGGCGCCGAGCCCGCACAGCCGCAGGCTGCGAAGCCCGCGGGCAAGGGCCCGAAGGGCCGTCAGGGCGAAGGCAAGGGGCGCCAGGGCGAGGGCAAAGGGCGCGCAGGGCAGAATCGAGGTCAGGCTCAGGCCGCATCGGGCGAGGGCGCGCAGGACGATCTGTTCCTGTACGTCACGTCGCCGGCCTTCGACGCCGACAATTCCGCGGGTTCCGGCGTGCGTGCGCCGATGCTGCGCCGCGGCCACGCGCAGCAGCCCAAGCGCGTGCTGAGCGCGGACGACGACGCGCCGAAGCTGCACAAGGTGCTTGCCGACGCGGGCATGGGCTCGCGCCGCGACATGGAAGAGCTGATCGTAGCGGGCCGCGTTTCCGTGAACGGCGAACCGGCGCACATCGGCCAGCGCATCCTGCCGACCGACCAGGTCCGCGTGAATGGCAAGCCGATCAAGCGCAAGCTGGCGAACAAGCCGCCGCGCGTGCTGCTCTACCACAAGCCGACCGGCGAAATCGTGAGCCATGCCGATCCGGAAGGCCGTCCGTCGGTGTTCGACCGCCTGCCGTCGATGAAGACCGCGAAGTGGCTGGCCGTCGGCCGTCTGGACTTCAACACCGAAGGTCTGCTGATGCTGACGACCTCGGGCGATCTGGCCAACCGCTTCATGCATCCGCGCTATAGCGTGGAGCGTGAGTACGCGGTGCGCGTGGTCGGCGAGCTTTCCGAGGGGAACCGCCAGAAGCTGCTCAAGGGCATCGAGCTCGACGACGGCCCGGCGAACTTCCTGCGCATCCGCGACGGCGGCGGCGAAGGCACGAATCATTGGTACCACGTGGCGCTGGCCGAGGGCCGCAACCGCGAAGTGCGCCGAATGTTCGAAGCGGTCGGCCTGATGGTAAGCCGCCTGATCCGCACGCGCCACGGCCCGATCGCGCTGCCGAAAGGCCTCAAGCGCGGCCGCTGGGAAGAGCTCGAGGACAACCAGGTGCGCAGCCTGATGGCGGCGGTGGGTCTGAAGGCGCCGGCCGAAGAGAAGGGCGGCCGTGGCGGCAATGCGCAGGAGCGCCGTCAGCCGGATCCGATGCAGACCTCGATGGGCTTCATCAACCGTGAACCGGTGCTGAGTTCGCACGGCGCCATGGCGCAGCCGCGTCAGGGTCGCCGCGGTGCGGCCGGCGGCGGTTTCGGGTCGGGTGCGGGTGGTTTCGGCGCGGGCATGGGCGGCGGGCCTGGTGGTGGCCGCAACGGCAATCGCCCCGGCCGTGAGGTCGATGGCAATCGTGCGCCGGCCAGCGGCAAGCGCGCGAGCGGAGGCTTTGCCAACGGCAACCGCCGCGGCGCTCCGGGGGGCAATGCCAATGGCAATGGCAACGGTAACAGCAGCAGCGGCAATGCGAACGGCAACCGGGGACCGGGTAACAACCGGGGCGGCCAGCGCGGCACGCCGCGCAACCGCACGCGCGGCCATTAAAGCGTCTGCCTGGGGAGGCTTTGTCGCGAGCGGCAGGGCACCCGCAAAGACGGCCGCCGGTACCTTGATTAGAGCAGCGCGCTGCGGTCGTCAATCTGCCCGTCAACCCTTTCCAGACAGGCATTTAGCGCCGTCTGGTTTGCGTTGGCGTCAAAAAAAGGCTAGAATCACGAAGTCGCTGGGCGTGCGGCTTTGATTTGCGCCCCAGGTGCGACCACCTTGGCAATAAAAGAAGATGGGCGTTTCGCCCATTTTTTTTTGGTCCGGCCGATTGAGTCTGGCAGCAGCGGATTGGCAATAGCGGACAACGGCAAATAGCGGGCAACGGCAGCAGCGCCGGCTTATGCGAGGTGCGTCATCCATGGGGTTGGGCAAAGTGCAGGAGCGCGCGCTCATCTGGCGCGCGGCCTGCAAATCCGGAACCTGGCTGGAACCGGAGTGGAAACTGAGGAACCTCAGTCAGTTGCTGGCCTCTCGCGCGAATATCTGGAGCAGGCATAGTGCAACTGACGGAACTGATTGAAACCACGGTCACCGGGCTCGGTTACGAGCTGGTCGATCTCGAGCGCACCGGGCGCGGCATGCTGACGATCTACATTGATCAGCCGGCCGGCATCGCGATCGAGGATTGCGAGAAGGTCACGCGTCAGCTGCAGCACGTTCTGACCGTCGAAAACATCGACTACGAGCGGCTCGAAGTATCGTCGCCCGGTCTCGACCGTCCGCTGAAGAAGCTCGCGGACTTCGAACGCTTCGCAGGCTGCGAAGCGGTCATCACGTTGAAAAAGCCATTGGACGGACGGAAATCGTACCGGGGCATCGTGCATGCGCCCGAAGGCGAAACCATCGGTCTGGAATTCGAAGGGAAGGCAGGTCCCGCGATGCTGGATTTCACGCTCGCGGACATCGACAAAGCACGCCTTGTCCCCAAAGTTGACTTTAGGAGCCGCAAACAATGAGTCGCGAAGTGTTGATGCTGGTGGACGCGCTGGCACGCGAGAAGAATGTCGACAAGGACGTGGTGTTTGCCGCCCTTGAAGCGGCGCTGGCGTCCGCCTCCAAGAAACTCTTCGACGAAGATGCGGACATCCGCGTGCAGATCGACCGCGAAAGCGGCGAGCACGAGACGTTCCGCCGCTGGCGCGTCGTGCCGGACGAAGCGGGCCTGCAGGAGCCGGATCAGGAGATCCTGCTGTTCGAGGCGCGCGAGCAGAAGCCCGACGCCCAGATCGACGATTTCATCGAGCAGCCGGTGCCCTCGGTCGAGTTCGGCCGCATCGGCGCGCAGGCCGCCAAGCAGGTGATCCTGCAGAAGGTGCGCGACGCCGAGCGCGAGCAGATCCTGAACGACTTCCTCGAGCGCGGCGAAAGCATCATGACCGGCACGGTCAAGCGCATGGACAAGGGCAACTTCATCGTCGAATCGGGCCGTGTCGAAGCGCTCCTGCGTCGCGACCAGCTCATTCCGAAGGAAAACCTGCGCGTGGGCGACCGCGTGCGCGCCTGGATCGGCAAGGTCGATCGCACGGCGCGCGGCCCGCAGATCGAACTCTCGCGCACGGCGCCCGAGTTCCTGATGAAGCTCTTCGAAATGGAAGTGCCGGAAATCGAGCAGGGGCTTCTCGAGATCAAGGCAGCCGCCCGCGATCCGGGCGTGCGCGCCAAGATCGGCGTGGTGGCCTACGACAAGCGTATCGACCCGATCGGCACTTGCGTCGGCATCCGCGGTTCGCGCGTGCAGGCCGTGCGCAACGAGCTCGGTGGCGAAAACGTGGACATCGTGCTATGGTCGGAAGATCCCGCCCAGTTCGTCATCGGCGCGCTCGCGCCTGCAGCCGTGCAATCCATCGTCGTCGACGAGGAAAAGCACGCCATGGATGTCGTCGTGGACGAGAGCGAGCTTGCGGTCGCCATTGGCCGCAGCGGCCAGAACGTGCGTCTTGCCAGCGAACTCACCGGCTGGCAGATCAATATCATGACGCCGGACGAAAGCGCGCAGAAACAGAACCAGGAGCGCACGGTGCTGCGCGACCTGTTCATGGCGCGCCTCGACGTTGACGAAGAAGTCGCCGACATCCTGATCGACGAAGGCTTCACGAGCCTCGAAGAGATCGCCTACGTGCCGCTGAACGAGATGCTCGAGATCGAGGCGTTCGACGAGGACACCGTGCATGAGTTGCGCAACCGCGCGCGCGACGCGCTGCTCACGCAGGCTATCGCCAACGAAGAGAAGGTGGAAAGCGCCGCGCTCGACCTGAAGAGCCTCGACGGTATCGACGCCGATCTGCTGGCGAAGCTGGCGCAGCACGAGATTCACACCCGCGACGAGCTCGCCGAGCTGGCCGTGGACGAGCTCA
The DNA here is from genome assembly GCF_905220215.1 of Paraburkholderia sp. J12. Classification (NCBI taxonomy): domain Bacteria; kingdom Pseudomonadati; phylum Pseudomonadota; class Betaproteobacteria; order Burkholderiales; family Burkholderiaceae; genus Paraburkholderia; species Paraburkholderia sp. J12. Next base: position 617,788 of record NZ_CAJMZC010000001.1, on the reverse strand, counting down.
CCGAAATGACGGGGATGGAAGAGGACAACGCGAAAGCGTTGATCATGAAGGCACGTGAACACTGGTTTCAATGACCTGGCAACAGGCCTGAAGCCGGTGGCGAACGAGCAGGAAGCGACCATGACCCACTGAACCAATCGCGGCCGGCACGCCGCCCATGAGCGGGTGCCGGGGCCGCATGAACCGATGTCAACCGCAAGGAATCGCTCCTTGCATTAAGAGGAATGAATGGCGAGTAACAACGTAGCCCAATTTGCCGCGGAACTGAAAATGCCTGCAGGCGTGCTGCTGGAGCAGCTGCAGGCAGCAGGCGTCACGAAAGCGAGCGAAGCCGACTCCTTGTCCGAAACGGACAAGGCGCGTCTGCTCGACCACTTGCGCAAGTCTCACGGCTCGACTGATGCAGACAAGCGCAAGATCACGCTGACGAAACGGCATACGTCGGAAATCAAGCAGTCCGATTCGACGGGTAAGGCTCGCACCATTCAGGTCGAGGTGCGCAAGAAGCGCACTTTCGTCCGCCGCGACGAGTCCGCCGGTGAGGCGGAGGCATCGAATCATGCCGCCGACGCAGCCGCTGCCGCCGAAGAGGCGGAGCTGCAGCGCCGCGAGGAAGAAGCGCGCCGCGAGGCCGAACTGCTCGAGCGCCAGGCTCAGGAGTTGAAGGAGCGCCAGGAGCGTCTCGCGCTTGAAGAGGCCGAGCGCCGCGCACGCGAAGAGGCTGCCGAAGCCGAGCGCCGCCGCGCCGAGGAAGAAGCCGCGAAGAAGAAGAGCGTGGCTGAAACGGCTGCGCGCGAGCTGGCCGCCCAGGCGGTCGAGGCCGAGCGCAACGCCGCCGAGGCACAGGCAAAGCAGGAGCAGCAGGACCAGCAGGAAGAGCAGCGCGCCGCCGCCGAGCGCGCGGCGCAGCGCGAAGCGGCCCAGAAGGCCGAGGCTGCTGCACGCGAAGCCGCTGAAAAGGCGCAGAAGGAACAGGACGAGATCGCACGCCGCCGCGCGGCTGCCGAAGCCGAAGCGCGCGCGATCCGCGAAATGATGAACACGCCGCGCAAGGCGCAGGTGAAGGCGCCCGAGCCGCCCAAGCCGGTCGAGGCACCGAAGCCCGCGGAAGCGAAGGGCACGCTGCACAAGCCGGCGCGTCCCGAAGGCGCGGCGCGCCCGGCAGCCGGTGCAGGCGCCGCGGCGAAGCGTCCCGCAACGGCAGCGGCTCCGTCGGCGACCGCGCCGTCGGCACCGGGTGCCGGCGCGGGCGACCGCAACAAGAAGCCGGGTGCCGGCAAGGGCGGCTGGCAGGACGACGCCGCGAAGCGTCGCGGCATCAAGACGCGCGGCGATTCGTCGGGCGGCGTGGACCGCGGCTGGCGCGGCGGCCCGAAGGGCCGCGGCAAGCACCAGGACAGCGCTTCGTCGTTCCAGGCGCCGACCGAGCCGATCGTGCGTGAAGTGCACGTGCCGGAAACCATCACCGTGGCCGACCTCGCGCACAAGATGTCCGTGAAGGCGTCGGAAGTCATCAAGGTGATGATGAAGATGGGCCAGATGGTCACCATCAACCAGATGCTGGACCAGGAAACGGCGATGATCATCGTCGAGGAACTGGGCCACAGCGCCGTTGCCGCGAAGCTGGACGATCCGGAAGCGCTGCTGGTCGAAGGCCAGGCAACGGCTGTGGACGCAGAGCAACTGCCGCGTCCGCCGGTCGTTACCGTCATGGGTCACGTCGACCACGGCAAGACCTCGCTGCTCGACTACATCCGCCGCGCGAAGGTCGCAGCGGGCGAAGCCGGCGGCATTACGCAGCACATCGGCGCGTATCACGTCGAAACGCCGCGTGGCGTCATCACCTTCCTCGACACGCCGGGTCACGAGGCCTTCACGGCCATGCGTGCGCGCGGTGCGAAGGCAACCGACATCGTCATTCTGGTGGTCGCGGCCGACGACGGCGTGATGCCGCAGACGAAGGAAGCGATCGCGCACGCGAAGGCGGGCGGCGTGCCGCTCGTCGTGGCGATCAACAAGATCGACAAGCCGGATGCGAATCTGGACCGCGTGAAGCAGGAGCTCGTCGCCGAAGGCGTCGTGCCGGAAGAGTACGGCGGCGATTCGCCGTTCGTGCCGGTGTCGGCGAAGACCGGCGCGGGCATCGACGATCTGCTCGAAAACGTGCTGCTGCAAGCCGAAGTGCTGGAGTTGACGGCACCGGTCGAAGCGCCGGCCAAGGGCATCGTGATCGAAGCGAAGCTCGACAAGGGCAAGGGTCCGGTCGCCACCGTGCTCGTGCAGTCGGGTACGCTGAACCGCGGCGACGTCGTGCTCGCAGGCAGCGCCTACGGCCGCGTGCGCGCGATGCTCGACGAGACGGGCAAGCCGACGAAGGAAGCCGGTCCGTCGATTCCGGTCGAAATCCAGGGTCTGTCGGAAGTGCCGGCGGCGGGCGAGGAAGTCATCGTCCTGCCGGACGAGCGCAAGGCGCGCGAAATCGCGCTGTTCCGTCAAGGCAAGTTCCGCGACGTCAAGCTCGCGAAGCAGCAGGCCGCGAAGCTCGAGAACATGCTCGAGCAGATGGGCGAAGGCGAAGTGCAGAACCTGCCGCTCATCGTCAAGGCCGACGTGCAGGGTTCGCAGGAAGCGCTGGTTCACGCGCTCCTCAAGCTCTCGACGAGCGAAGTGCGCGTGCAGATCGTGCACGGCGCGGTGGGCGGCATCAGCGAAAACGACGTCAACCTGGCCACGGCTTCGAAGGCGGTCATCATCGGCTTCAACACGCGCGCCGATGCTCAGGCCCGCAAGCTGGCCGAGGCGAACGGCGTGGACATCCGCTACTACAACATCATCTACGACGCAGTGGATGAGGTGAAGGCGGCGATGTCGGGCATGCTGGCGCCGGAGAAGCGCGAAGTCGTGACCGGTATGGTCGAAGTGCGTGCGGTCTTCAAGGTGCCGAAGGTCGGCGCCGTGGCGGGCTGTATGGTCACGGACGGTATCGTCAAGCGTTCGTCGTCGGTGCGCGTGCTGCGCAACAACGTGGTCATCCATACCGGCGAACTCGACTCGCTCAAGCGCTTCAAGGACGACGTCAAGGAAGTCAAGCAGGGCTTCGAGTGCGGTATGTCGATCAAGAACTTCAACGACATCGTCGAAGGCGATCAGTTCGAGGTGTTCGAGATCACCGAAGTCGCGCGTACCCTGTAATTCTCAGGCGCTACGCAATGCGGGCGGGGCGGGCGCTGGCCGGCTCCGCCCGTTTGTTTTTTTGCAAGAGGGTGGATAAATCATGACCAAAAAGCGTTCCTCTCCGAATCGCAACGTACAGATCGCGGACCAGATCCAGCGCGATCTGTCCGAACTCGTGTCGCGCGAAGTGAAGGACCCGCGCATCGGCCTCGTGACGATCCAGAGCGTCGAGCTGACGCCGGACTACGCGCACGCCAAGGTGTATTTCACGACGCTCACGGGCGACCCGCAGGCAACCCAGGACGCGCTCAACCACGCGGCGGGCCATCTGCACAACCTGCTCTTCAAGCGCCTGCACATCCACACCGTGCCGACGCTGCATTTCCACTACGACAAGACGGTCGAGCGTGCCGTCGAGATGTCGCGCCTCATCGACGAGGCCAATTCGACTCGCGCGAAGGACGACGACGCTTAATGCCGCTTAATGCCGCGCGGCGGCCCGCTTTTCGGGTGAGCGCATGTCATCCGCCGCCAGGCGGCGGATGAGTTCGCCGCGCCCCGCTGGTTTTTCCTGTTCGACATGACTGCCTCTTCCTCCTCTGCTCCACCGGCCGCGGCACGACCTAAGGCGGCCCCACCCAAGATCCCACGGCGACTGATCGACGGCGTGCTGTTGCTCGACAAACCGGTTGGCCTCTCCAGCAACGACGCGCTGATCCGCGCGAAACGTCTTCTTCGTGCGAAGAAGGCAGGCCACACCGGCACGCTGGATCCGCTCGCCTCGGGACTGCTGCCGTTGTGTTTCGGCGAGGCCACCAAGTTCTCCCAGGATCTGCTCGACGCCGACAAGACCTACGAGGCGACGATGCGCCTCGGCATCCGCACGGCAACGGGCGATGCCGAAGGCGAAGCGATCGAAACGCGCGAGGTTCGCTGCGACGAAGCGGCCGTGCGCGAGGCGATGACGAAGTTCGTCGGCGAGATCGTGCAGGTGCCGCCGATGTACTCGGCGCTCAAGCGCGACGGCAAGCCGCTCTACGAATACGCGCGTGCGGGCCAGGTGGTCGAGCGGGAAGGGCGCCGGGTCACGATCCTCGTGCTCGAGATGATCGCCTGCGCGTTGCCCGACGTGACGTTCCGCGTGACGTGCAGCAAAGGCACCTATGTGCGCACGCTGGCCGAGGATATCGGCGAGGCGCTCGGCTGCGGGGCCCATCTCGTGATGCTGCGGCGAACCGGCGTGGGCGCGCTCACGCTTAACCATGCCGTGACGCTCGATGCACTCACGGCCGCCGACGAGGCCGCGCGCGATGCCTGGCTGCAACCGGTCGATGCGCTGCTGTCGACCTTCCCGGCCGTGACGCTGGACGCCGAGGCTGCGCGACGCTTCACGCACGGCCAGCGGCTGCCGCTGCACGAACTGGCAGGTGATCGTGCCCAATGGGAAAGCGCGGAGCGCGTGCGGGTGTATGGCGACGACGCACGCCTGCTGGGCGTCGCGAAGGCCGCGAACGGCGTGCTGGCGCCCGAGCGGCTCGTGGTGAGCGGCGCGGCATCGTAAGCGTCGCACGCTGGAAGACGCGCAAAAAAGGCACGGCCGGTTTGTCGTTCAAACCGGCCGTGCCTTTTTTGTAGTCAGCGCGCGGCGCTTACACCTGTCGCCGCGTTGGACACCTCAGTGTGCCGCCGATGCCGCCGCACCCGCGTCGGCGCTGCTCGTGCGCTCGGGCCGCGTGATCCAGATCAGCGCGATCAGCACGATGAAGATCACCGACGAAATGAAGAACAGGTCGTTTACGCCGAGCTGCGCGGCCTGCTGCGACAGCATGCGGTCGAAGAGCCCATGCGCCTGCGACGTATCGAGGCCGGCCGTGTTCTGCATCTGCTGGATCGACTGGTTGAAGATCGGGTTGGTCGGCGTGGCGACTTCCGTGAGACGCGCGTGGTGATACGTCGTGCGGTGGTCCCAGGCGGTCTCGAAGATCGAGGTGCCGATGCCGCCGCACATGATCCGCACGAAATTCGAAAGACCCGATGCCGCCGGAATCCGGTTGCCCGGAAGGCCCGACAAGGTGATCGAGACGAGCGGGATGAAGAGCCCCGCCATGCCGATGCCCTGGATCAGCGTCGGCAGCGTGAGGGCCCACGTGTCCACGCCGGTCGTATAGCGCGAGCGCATCCAGAAGCACAGCGCGAACACCACGAAAGCCGCCGTCGCGATGTAGCGCGGGTCGGTGCGCGGCAGGATGCGGCCCGTGAGCGGCGAAAGCAGGATCGCGAAGAAGCCCACCGGCGCCATCACGAGCCCCGCGTCGGTCGCCGTGTAGCCGATGTCGGTCTGCAGCCACAGCGGCAGCAGCACGAGATTGCCGAAGTAGAGGCCGTAGCCCACGGAGAGCGCGATCGTGCCACCCGTGAAGTTGCGCCGCGCGAAGAGCGAGAGATCGACCACCGGATGCTTTTCGGTCAGCTCCCACACCACGAAGAACGCAAACGAGATGACCGCGGTGAGCGCGAGCACGACGATCGTGGTCGAGGAGAACCAGTCGAGGTCCTTGCCCTTGTCGAGCATCACCTGGAGCGAGCCCACCCAGATGATGAGGAGTGCGAGGCCCACGCCGTCGATCGGCGCCTTCTTCACGACCGAATCGCGGTTGCGGAAAATCGCCCACGTGGCGAATGCGGCGACGATCCCCACCGGGATGTTCACGTAGAAGATCCACGGCCACGAGATGTTGTCCGAGATCCAGCCGCCGAGAATCGGCCCGGCCACCGGCGCGATCAGCGTGGTCATCGACCACATCGAGAGCGCGATGGGCGCCTTGGCGCGCGGATAGCTCGCGAGCAGCAGCGTCTGCGAGAGGGGGATCATCGGGCCGGCCACGGCGCCTTGCAGCACGCGCGAGGCGAGCAGGAAAGGCAGCGTGGGCGCGAGGCCGCACATCCACGACGAGATCACGAACAGCACGATCGACGCCATGAAGAGGCGCACCTGGCCGATGCGGTCGGAAAGCCAGCCCGTGAGCGGCACCGAGATCGCGTTGGCCACGGCGAAGGACGTAATGACCCACGTGCCCTGGTCGGACGACACCCCGAGGTCGCCCGAGATCGACGGAATCGACACGTTGGCGATCGAGGTGTCCAGCACGTTCATGAACACCGCGAGCGACACGGCGACGGTGCCGATCACGAGCTGCGCGCCTTGCAGCGGCGCATGGACGACTTGTTGCTCTGCCATTAATTCGCTTCTTGTTGGCTATGCGCGCGCGAGCTTAGCCGCGTGCAGCTTTGACGCCGGCGGTCGCGCTGGTCGAGGACACCTTGGTCTTGCCGGTGTCGCCCGATGCGCTGTCGGCGCCGCGGCCTGCGTTTTCCGAAATGATGCGGGCGATCTCGGCATCGGCTTCGTCGCCGTACTTGTCGAACACGTTCGTCTGATAGACCGTGTTCAGCGCGGTGCCGAGCTGGCTGCCCGAATCGTCCTTGATGCTCACGTCCACCTGCATCGAGAGGCCGATGCGCAGGGGATGCTTTTCGAGTTCGGCCGGATCGAGCGAGACGCGCACCGGCAGGCGCTGCACGACCTTGATCCAGTTACCCGTGGCGTTCTGCGCGGGCAAGAGCGAGAAGGCCGAGCCCGTACCCGCCGAGAAGCCCACCACCTTGCCGTGATAGACGACCGACGAGCCGTACACGTCGGCCGTCATTTCGACCGGCTGGCCGATGCGCATGTGCTTGAGCTGCACTTCCTTGAAGTTCGCATCGACCCACACGGCGTTCAGCGGCACCACCGACATGAGCGGCGTGCCCGGCGAGACGCGCTGGCCGACCTGCACCGAGCGCTTGGCCACATAACCCGTGACCGGCGCCGGCAGCGTGTTGCGGGCGTTCGCGAGGTAGGCGTCGCGGACCTTCGCGGCGGCGGCCATCACGTTCGGATGCGTGGCGATGGTGGTGTTCGCGGTGAGCGCGCGGTTCGCGGCGAGCTGCTGCTGCGCGGCGGCGAGTGCGGCCTCGGAGCTCTTCACGGTGTCGCGGGCGTGCGAGATTTCTTCCTGCGAGACGGCGCCCGTGGTCGCGACTTCCATGCGGCGGCGCAGATCGTCCTGCGCGCGCGACAGGTCGGCCTGGCGAACCGCGACCTGCGCTTCGTACTGGCTGTCGTCGGCGAAGAGGCCGCGCACCTGGCGCACCGTCTGCGCGAGATCCGCCTCGGCCTGCTGGAGCGCGATGCGCGAGTCGGCGGGGTCGAGCAGCACGAGCGGGTCGCCGGACTTGACGGTTTGCGTGTCGTCGGCATTCACCGCGATCACCGTGCCGGTGACCTGGGGCGTGATCTGCACGACGTTGCCGTTCACGTAGGCGTCGTCGGTGCTTTCCGAGAAGCGCGCGACGAGGAAGTAATAGAGGCCGTAGGCAATGGCTGCAATCACGATCACGAGGACGAGCAGCGTCATCATGCGTTTGCGCTTGCCGTTGCTCGAGGTCGGCTGCGGATTGGCTGCCGGTTGCTGGGGGGTGCTCATGGGAGTGATCTCCAGGTTCTCTCTTGCTGTTCGTTCGATGCTGTGTGGTTCGCGTGTGGGCTCAGTTCGCCGCTCAGTTCGCCGCGGCTGTCGCTGGTGCCGCAGCCGATGCCGGCTGCACCGGCACGGTCGTGCCGCTCCACGGCGCGCCGTTCGGGCCCTTCGCCTCGCTGCCGACCTCGGCCGGCGGCGTGAGCCCCGCGTCGGCTGCGTCGAAGCCGCCGCCCAGTGCCTTGATGAGCGCCATCTGCTCGTCGCGGCGCTGCGCCTTGAGGTCCGTCACCGTCTGTTCCGCGGCGAGGCGGTTCTGGTCGGCGTTGAGCACCTGCAGCTGCTCCGAAAGGCCTGCGCGGTAGCGGATCACGGCGAGCTGGTACGCCTTTGTCGATGCGTCGAGGGCGTGCTGCGCGTCGATGAGCTGCTTGTCGGCCGAGCGGATCGACGAAACCTGGGTCGCCACGTCCTGGAACGCGCCGATCAGCGTCTGGTTGTAGTTCGCCACGTCGAGGTCGAAGTCGGCATAGCGGCCCTTCAACTGCGCGCGCAGGGCGCCCGCGTCGAAGATCGGCAGGTGCACGGCCGGGCCGATCTGGGCCTGACGGCTCGTGAAGTTGAGGAATTTGCCCCAGCCGAACGCGTCGAAGCCGAAGCCCGCCGCCAGGTTCACGTCGGGATAGAACTCGGCCTTTGCTTCCTTCACGTCGTGCATGGCGGCTTCCACCTGCCAGCGCGCCGCGACGATGTCCGGGCGGCGCGCGACGAGGTCGGCCGGCAGGTTGTCGGGTAGCGCGACCTGGGCAAGCGGATTGAGCACCGGCTGCGCGATCTGCAGGCCGCGGTCCGGACCCTTGCCGAGCAGCGCGCCCAGCTGATAGCGCACGGTCTCGATCTGGCCGTCGATCTGCGAGAGGTTCGCCTGGCTCGTGGCGATGTTGCCGTTGGCGGTCTCGCGCTCGACATTGGTGTCGAGGCCCGCGACCACGCGGCCATTGGTGATCGTGCCGATGGTCTTGCGGTTGCCGATCTCGCGCGCCGCGATGTCGCGCAGCGCATAGAGCTGCGCGAGCTGGTTGTAGGTGCGCGCGACCGAAGCGGCGAGCGTGATGCGCGCCTGCTGCATGTCGGCCTCGGCCGCCTTTTGCTGCGAGACCGCCTGCGCGAGACGCTGACGGTTCTTGCCCCACAGGTCGAGCTCCCACGAGGCGCTCGCGAGCACGTTGTTTTCGCTATACCAGGTGCCGCCATAGGGCGGGGGATAGAGCGAATTCGCCGAATAGAGCTCGCGGTTCCACGAGTAGCTCGCGTTGACCTTGGGGAAGAGCGCCGACTTCGAGGTGTCGATATACGACGAAGCTTTCGCGATGCGCGCCTGCGCCTGCGCGATGCTCGGGTTGCCATCGAGCGCTTCGTCGATCAGCTTCGGCAGTTGCGGGTCGCCGAACTGGTTCGCCCAGTCGAGCGTCGGCCACTGGCCGCCCTGCGCGGGGATGCTCTGCGAGGTCTCGAACTGCTGCGGCGCTTCGATCGCCTTGTCGCTCTTGATGCCGAAATAGTTCGCGCACCCCGCGAGGGCCAGCGCTGCGACCGCCGCCGCCGTGGCCGAGGCGGCCCGGTTGAGCTGCGCCCGGAGCCGGGGCCCGCTGGACAGGGAATGGGAGTTCATGGCTCGTCTCGATGCGTGAGAAGTGACAGTGATACTGGACGATGCAGCTATTTTTCTTTGCGACGCTTTCAAATTTGATTGCCCCGTCATGAATTCGCCGGCGGATTCTGGGTGGCATCGCCGCTATTGGCGAGCACCCGCCGCAGCATGCTCTTCAAGAATCCCGCTTCCTCCGGAGAGAGCCCGGTCATGAGCTTGTCCGTGATACTAGTGAAGATCGCCGGCATGCGCACAGCGATAGCCAGGCCCTCCGGCGTGAGGGCGAGCCGCACCGCGCGCCGGTCTTCCGAGCTGCGCACGCGCTGCAGCAGGCCGCGCTTTTCCAGCCGGTCCACGAGCCGCGTGACGGCGCTCGCGTCGATGCCGTACTCGCGCGCGAGCTCGGCGGCCAGCACGCACTTGCCGCTCGCCACCATGAACAGCACGCTCGCCTGCTGGCTCGTCACGCCGAGCTCGGCGACGGTGCGCTGGTTGACCATGTTCAGCATGGTCGATCTCACTCGCGCGATCAGGTAGCCAACGCTTTCGCCGAAGTCGTAATTGAGCACTGCGGGCGTAGGCGTGGGAGTCGGGTCCGTCATGATTCAGCTGCGACTGCAATGGTTGACCAGGCAGGGATTATAAAGTGCAGGTACTTGCCGCGGCAAGAGACTATTCTCTGTTTGCTGAATAACCTTTGCTGGATAAGGTCTTAATCCCTTGCGGACAGTACGGGAAAAATTCGGGTCCGGGCCATGCCCTGAAAGGGTTTGGTGGCGGCCGCAGTGAGGGGCGACTGGCAGGCTGGGGAAGGGCGGCGACCTGGGCGCGAAGGTGCAGTGAGCGCGGCCTGGGGATAACGCTGGGGAATGTCATTCCCGCGTGCTATAATTTCAGGTTCCCAAAAGTGCGCTTTCGTCGCGTGGCCTGGTCGCGTGGGCTGGCGCACTCAACTGTACCCAGGTTCCTATGTCCCGCGCCCTTCGCAACATCGCCATCATTGCCCACGTCGACCACGGCAAGACCACGCTCGTCGATCAACTGCTGCGTCAGTCCGGCACCTTCCGCGACAACCAGCAGGTCGCCGAGCGCGTCATGGACTCGAACGACATCGAAAAAGAGCGCGGGATCACGATTCTCGCGAAGAACTGCGCGGTCGAGTACGAAGGCACCCACATCAACATCGTCGACACCCCGGGCCACGCCGACTTCGGCGGCGAAGTGGAGCGCGTGCTCTCGATGGTCGACTCGGTGCTGCTGCTCGTCGACGCCGTGGAAGGCCCGATGCCGCAAACGCGCTTCGTGACCAAGAAGGCGCTCGCGCTGGGCCTGAAGCCGATCGTCGTCGTCAACAAGATCGACCGTCCGGGCGCGCGTATCGACTGGGTGATCAACCAGACCTTCGACCTCTTCGACAAGCTCGGCGCGACCGAAGAACAGCTCGACTTCCCGGTGGTCTACGCGTCGGGCCTGAACGGCTACGCGTCGCTCTCCGCCGATGCGCGCGAAGGCGACATGCGCCCGCTCTTCGAGGCGATCCTCGAACACGTGCCGGTGCGCGACGCCGATCCGGAAGGTCCGCTCCAGCTGCAGATCACGTCGCTCGACTACTCGACCTACGTCGGCCGTATCGGCGTGGGCCGTATCAAGCGCGGCCGCATCAAGCCGGGTCAGCCGGTGGCGCTGCGCTTCGGTCCGGATGGCGAGGTGATGAACCGCAAGATCAACCAGGTGCTGTCGTTCAGCGGCCTCGAGCGCGTGCAGGTCGAATCGGCCGAAGCGGGCGACATCGTGCTGATCAACGGTATTGAAGACATCGGCATCGGCGCCACCATCTGCGCGATCGACACCCCCGAAGCGCTGCCGATGATCACGGTGGACGAGCCGACGCTCACGATGAACTTCCTCGTGAACTCGTCGCCGCTCGCCGGCCGCGAAGGCAAGTTCGTGACGAGCCGCCAGATCCGCGACCGTCTCACGAAGGAGCTGAACCACAACGTCGCGCTGCGCGTGAAGGACACCGGCGACGAAACGACGTTCGAAGTGTCGGGCCGCGGCGAACTGCACCTCACGATCCTGATCGAAAACATGCGCCGCGAAGGCTACGAGCTGGCCGTGTCGCGTCCGCGCGTGGTGCTGCACGAAGTCGATGGCGTGAAGATGGAGCCGTACGAGCTGCTGACCGTGGACGTCGAAGATGCCCACCAGGGCGGCGTGATGGAAGAGCTCGGCCGCCGCAAGGGCGAAATGCTCGACATGGCCTCGGACAGCCGCGGCCGCACGCGCCTCGAATACAAGATTCCGGCGCGCGGCCTGATCGGCTTCCAGGGCGAATTCATGACGCTCACGCGCGGCACGGGCCTCATGAGCCACGTGTTCGACGAATACGGTCCGATCCGCGAAGGCTCGCTCGGCGAGCGCCGCAACGGCGTGCTGATCTCGCAGGACGACGGCGCGGCTGTCGCCTACGCCCTGTGGAAGCTGCAGGACCGCGGCCGCATGTTCGTGAAGCCGGGCGACGCGCTCTATGAAGGCATGATCATCGGCATCCACAGCCGCGACAACGACCTCGTCGTGAACCCGATCAAGGGCAAGCAGCTCACCAACGTGCGCGCCTCGGGCACCGACGAAGCCGTGCGCCTCGTGCCGCCGATCCAGATGTCGCTCGAATACGCGGTGGAATTCATCGATGACGACGAACTCGTGGAAGTGACGCCGCAGTCGATCCGTCTGCGCAAGCGCCACCTGAAGGAGCACGAGCGCCGTCGCGCGAGCCGTGAGGCAGGCGCCGACTAAGTTGCAGTCGAAGACTTTTCGCGCACTGCAAAGCATGAACGACCACAAGAAAGCCGCCGCTGTCAGGGCGGCTTTTTTGCAGGCGGCTTTCATGCGCCGGGGGGATTGGCAAGCGGTGCCGGAAGAGAGTGTTGCAAACGCCGCAAAGGCCCACCTGTAAAGGGTTTGCGCGTGCTGTTCCGCCGCATTGCAATCTATGGAGAGTATCAGTTATGTGATATCCTCCGCGGATGCTGTTTTAGGTCCTTCCAAGCAGACTTGATTCGCAATCCGCTAAACGGTCAGGCCGTGGCGCGGAAGGTTGAGTAACCCGCTATTTCTCGAGAAACTCGAAGAAAGGTGAGCGTAAATGTCAGAAACAATGAAGCAGTTCCAGCTGAACTCGTATCTGTTCGGCGGCAATGCTCCGTATGTCGAAGAGCTATACGAAGCATATCTTGACAACCCCGCATCCGTTCCGGATACGTGGCGCGAATATTTTGACGCACTGCAAAACGTTCCGTCGTCGACGGGCACGGCTGACAGCGACGTCGCTCACGGTCCGATCGTCGAGTCGTTCGCCCAACGCGCCAAAGCCAACGCGTTCATTCCGCGCGGTGGCGCAGAAGACCTCGCTACGGCCCGCAAGCAGGTGTACGTTCAGTCCCTGATTGGTGCCTACCGCTTCCTCGGCTCGCAATGGGCCAACCTGGATCCGCTGAAGCGCCGCGAGCGTCCCGCCATTCCCGAACTCGAGCCTGCGTTCTACGACTTCACCGAAGCCGACATGGACCAGACGTTCAGCGCGACGAACCTGTACTTCGGTTTCGAGCGCGCGTCGCTGCGCGAGATCGTCAAGGCGCTGCGCGACACGTACTGCGGCACGATCGGTGCCGAATACATGTACCTCAGCGATCCGGAGCAAAAGCGCTGGTGGAAGGAAAAGCTCGAGTCGATCCGCTCGACGCCGAACTTCTCCGCTGACAAGAAGAAGCACATCCTGCAGCGCCTGACGGCCGCCGAAGGCCTCGAGCGTTTCCTGCACACCAAGTACGTCGGCCAGAAGCGCTTCTCGCTCGAAGGCGGCGAGTCCTTCATCGCCTCGATGGACGAAGTCGTTCGCCACGCGGGCGCCAAGGGCGTGCAGGAAATCATCATCGGCATGGCCCACCGCGGCCGCCTGAACGTGCTGGTCAATACGCTCGGCAAGATGCCGTCGGACCTCTTCGCCGAATTCGAAGGCAAGCACGTGGACGACCTGCCGGCCGGCGACGTGAAGTACCACAAGGGCTTCTCGTCGGACATGGCCACCGAAGGCGGCCCGGTCCACCTCTCGCTCGCGTTCAATCCGTCGCACCTCGAAATCGTCAACCCGGTCGTGGAAGGTTCGGCCAAGGCCCGTATGGACCGCCGCGGCGACGAAGACGGCCTGCAGGTGCTGCCGGTGCAGATCCACGGCGACGCGGCCTTCGCAGGCCAGGGCGTCGTGATGGAAACGCTGAACCTCGCGCAAACGCGCGGCTACGGCACGCACGGCACGCTGCACATCGTCATCAACAACCAGATCGGCTTCACGACGTCGGACCCGCGCGATGCGCGCTCGACGCTCTACTGTACCGACGTGGTCAAGATGATCGAAGCGCCGGTGCTGCACGTGAACGGCGACGATCCCGAAGCCGTCGTGCTCGCCACGCAGCTCGCCATCGACTTCCGCATGCAGTTCCACAAGGACGTCGTGGTCGATATCGTCTGCTTCCGCAAGCTGGGCCACAACGAGCAGGACACCCCGGCGGTCACGCAGCCGCTCATGTACAAGAAGATCGCGCAGCACCCGGGCACCCGTGCGCTGTACGCCGAGAAGCTCGTGCAGCAGGGCGTGATCACGGCCGAAGACGCCGACAGCTACGTCAAGGCTTACCGCGCCGCGATGGACGAAGGCAACCACACGATCGACCCCGTGCTCTCGAACTACAAGAGCAAGTACGCGGTGGACTGGGTGCCGTTCCTGAACCGCAAGTGGACCGACGCCGCCGATACGGCCGTGCCGCTCGCGGAACTCAAGCGTCTCGCCGAGCGCATCACCACGATCCCCGAGAACTTCAAGGTTCACCCGCTCGTCGAGCGTGTCATCAATGACCGGCGCGCCATGGGCAAGGGCGAAGCGAAGCTCGACTGGGGCATGGGTGAGCATCTCGCGTTCGCGTCGCTCGTCGCTTCGGGTTACGCCGTGCGTCTCACGGGCCAGGACTCGGGCCGCGGCACGTTCACGCACCGTCACGCGGTGCTGCACGACCAGAACCGCGAGCGCTGGAACGACGGCACGTACATTCCGCTGCAGAACATCGCCGACGGTCAGGCGAAGTTCACGGTGATCGACTCGGTGCTCTCCGAAGAAGCGGTGCTGGGCTTCGAATACGGCTACTCGACCGCCGAACCGAACACGCTCGTCGCCTGGGAAGGCCAGTTCGGCGACTTCGTGAACGGCGCGCAGGTCGTGATCGACCAGTTCATCTCGTCGGGCGAAGTGAAGTGGGGCCGCGTTTCGGGTCTCACGATGCTGCTGCCGCACGGCTACGAAGGTCAGGGTCCGGAGCACTCGTCGGCGCGTATCGAGCGTTTCCTGCAACTGTGCGCCGAGCACAACATGCAGGTCGTTCAGCCGACCACGCCCGCGCAGATCTTCCACCTGCTGCGCCGCCAGATGATCCGCCTGTTCCGCAAGCCGCTCGTCGTCTTCACGCCGAAGTCGCTGCTGCGTCACAAGGAAGCCGTCTCGGATCTGTCTGAACTCGCGAAGGGTTCGTTCCAGCCGGTCCTCGGCGAAGTGGACGATAGCATCGACGCGAAGAAGGTCAAGCGCGTGCTGGTCTGCTCGGGCCGCGTGTATTACGACCTCGTCGCGCATCGCCGCGAAGCGAAGGCGAACGACGTCGCGATCTTCCGTATCGAGCAGCTCTATCCGTTCGCGCACAAGCAGTTCGAAACGGAGCTGAAGAAGTACGACAACGCGACGGAAGTGGTCTGGGTGCAGGACGAGCCGCAGAATCAGGGCCCGTGGTTCTACATCGAGCACCACCTGAAGGAAGGCATGAAGGAAGGCATGAAGCTCGCGTACAGCGGCCGTCCTGCTTCCGCCTCGCCGGCCGTCGGCTACTACGCGAAGCATTACGAACAGCAGAAGTCGCTGATCGAAGGTGCGTTCGGCCGCCTGAAGGGCGCGCAGGTCGCGAAGTAAGCACACAGAGCAAATCGAACCGGGAAGGCGCGTGCAACGATGCGCGCTTTCCCGCGCTCACGTGCGCGACCCGGTTCGTACCCAGATACGTATTCAGGAAAATCACATGGCTATCGTAGAAGTCAAGGTCCCGCAGTTTTCGGAGTCGGTGTCGGAAGGCACGATGCTGCAGTGGAAGAAGAAGCCGGGCGAAGCTGTCGCCCAGGACGAAGTCGTCATCGAGATCGAAACCGATAAGGTCGTGCTCGAAGTGCCGGCGCCGTCCGCCGGCGTGCTGACCGAGATCGTGGTCGGCGACGGCGCAACCGTCACGAGCGAACAGCTGATCGCGAAGATCGACACGGAAGCCAAGGCAGGTGCCGCAGCGGCGCCTGCTGCTGCAGCAGCACCGGCCGCCGCAGCGCCGGTTGCCGCAGCCGCCGCACCGGCGGTCGCCGCCGCGTCGTCGAGCAGCACGGTCGCCTCGCCCGCCGCTTCGAAGCTGATGGCCGAGAAGGGCCTCGCAGGCTCGGACGTCGCCGGCACGGGCCGCGACGGCCGCATCACGAAGCAGGACGTGCTGGGCGCAGGCGCGCCGAAGGCCGCACCGGCCGCCGCGCCGGCACCGGCTGCCAAGGCCGCCTCGGCCAAGCCGTCGCTGCCGCAGGTCAACGCACCGGCATCGGCTGCGAACTGGCTCAACGACCGCCCGGAACAGCGCGTGCCGATGTCGCGTCTGCGTGCGCGTATCGCCGAGCGTCTGCTCGAGTCGCAGCAAACCAACGCCATCCTCACGACGTTCAACGAAGTGAACATGGCGCCGGTCATGGACCTGCGCAACAAGTACAAGGACAAGTTCGAGAAGGAACACGGCGTGAAGCTCGGCTTCATGTCGTTCTTCGTGAAGGCGGCGGTCCATGCGCTCAAGAAGTTCCCGCTCGTGAACGCGTCGATCGACGGCAACGACATCGTCTACCACGGCTACTTCGACATCGGTATCGCGGTCGGTTCGCCGCGCGGTCTGGTGGTGCCCATCTTGCGCAACGCAGACCAGATGAGCCTCGCCGACATCGAGAAGAAGATCGCCGAATTCGGCCAGAAGGCCAAGGACGGCAAGCTCTCGATCGAGGAAATGACGGGCGGTACGTTCTCGATCTCGAACGGCGGCGTGTTCGGCTCGATGCTCTCGACCCCGATCATCAACCCGCCGCAGTCGGCGATCCTCGGCGTGCACGCGACCAAGGAGCGCGCGGTGGTCGAGAACGGCCAGATCGTGATCCGTCCGATGAACTACCTCGCGATGTCGTACGACCACCGCATCATCGACGGCCGCGAAGCCGTGCTGTCGCTCGTCGCGATGAAGGATGCGCTGGAAGATCCGGCGCGTCTGCTGCTCGACTTGTAATTCGCGTTGTGGCGCGAGCCTCGCTCGCGCATCCAGTCTCACACTGAGCGTTGCGCGCGCGGGTTCCGCAAGGCGGAGTCCGCGCGCCGCGCTCACGTATCGAAAGGATGACCATGTCCAAAGAATTTGACGTCGTCGTGATCGGCGCCGGCCCCGGCGGCTATATTGCGGCGATCCGCGCCGCGCAGCTCGGCAAGTCGGTTGCGTGTATCGAAAAGTGGAAGAACCCGGCCGGCACGCTGAAGCTCGGCGGCACGTGCCTGAACGTCGGCTGCATTCCGTCGAAGGCGCTGCTCGCTTCGTCGGAAGAGTTCGAGAACGCGGCGCATCACCTCGTCGACCACGGTATCAGCGTGGGCGACGTGAAGATCGACGTTGCGAAGATGCTCGCCCGCAAGGACGGCATCGTCGAGAAGATGACGAAGGGTATCGAGTTCCTGTTCCGCAAAAACAAGATCACGTGGCTCAAGGGTCACGGCAAGTTCACCGGCAAGAACGACGCCGGCGTGCAGATCGAAGTGAGCGGCGAAGGCGAAACGGAAACCGTCACGGCGAAGAACGTCATCATCGCGACGGGCTCGAAGGCGCGCCATCTGCCGGGCATTCCGGTCGACAACAAGATCGTGGCCGACAACGAAGGCGCACTGACGTTCGACACGGTGCCGAAGAAGCTGGCCGTGATCGGCGCAGGCGTGATCGGTCTCGAGCTCGGCTCGGTGTGGCGCCGTCTGGGCGCCGACGTGACGATCCTCGAAGCGCTGCCGGAATTCCTCGGCGCCGCCGACCAGTCGCTCGCGAAGGAAGCCGCCAAGCTCTTCAAGAAGCAGGGCCTCGACATTCACGTGGGCGTGAAGGTCGGTGAAGTGAAGGCGACGGACAAGAACGTCATCCTCAACTACACCGACAAGGACGGCAACGCGCAGGTGCTCGAAGCCGATCGCCTGATCGTCTCGGTGGGCCGCGTGCCGAACACCGACAACCTCGGTCTCGAAGCGATCGGCCTGAAGGCCAATGAGCGCGGCTTCATCGACGTCGACGACCACTGCCGCACGGCGCTGCCGAACGTCTATGCGATCGGCGACGTGGTGCGCGGCCCGATGCTCGCGCACAAGGCCGAAGACGAAGGCGTGCTGGTGGCCGAGATCATCGACGGCCAGAAGCCGCACATCGACTACAACTGCATTCCGTGGGTGATCTACACCGAACCGGAAATCGCGTGGGTCGGCAAGACGGAGCAGCAGTTGAAGGCCGAAGGCCGCGACATCAAGACGGGCCAGTTCCCGTTCATGGCGAACGGCCGCGCGCTCGGCATCAACAAGGCCGACGGCTTTGTGAAGATGATCGCCGACGCGAAGACCGACGAACTGCTCGGCGTGCACATCATCTCGGCCAACGCATCGGACCTGATCGCGGAAGCCGTGGTGGCGATGGAGTTCAAGGCGGCCGCCGAAGACATCGGCCGTATCTGCCATCCGCACCCGTCGCTTTCCGAAGTCATGCGCGAGGCAGCGCTCGCCACCGACAAGCGCGCGCTCAATATGTAAGGCGCGCGCCGGCAGGGCGGGGCCTTCGCGGCCCGCACCTTGCCGCGTTAGTTTGCTTCAAGGCAAAGAGGCGGGTGGGTTCGATCCCCCCGCCTTTCCTCATTTGTGGTCCACGCAATGAACGTCACCGAATACTACGAAAAAGAACTGCAGTCGCGGGGCTATCAGTCCGATACGGCGCAGCGCGCCGCGATCGAGCGGCTGCAGCGGTGCTACGACGAGTGGGCTGCGTACAAGGCGCGCCGCTCGAACGCGTTCAAGAAGCTCATCATCCACCCCGATCTGCCGCGCGGCGTCTACATGTGGGGCGGCGTGGGCCGCGGCAAGAGCTTTCTGATGGACAGCTTCTATGCGGTCGTGCCGCTGCAGCGCAAGACGCGCCTGCATTTTCACGAGTTCATGCGCGAAGTGCACCGCGAGCTCGAGGAACTGAAGGGGCAGGCCGATCCGCTCGACGAACTCGCGCGCCGCATTGCGAAGCGCTATCGCCTGATCTGCTTCGACGAATTCCACGTCTCGGACATCGCGGACGCGATGATCCTCTACCGGCTGCTCGACGGTCTCTTCAAGAACGGCGTGCAGTTCGTCATGACGTCCAACTACGACCCGGACACCCTCTATCCCGACGGGCTGCATCGCGACCGCATGCTGCCCGCGATCGAACTGATCAAAGAGAAACTCGACGTGATCAACGTCGATGCGGGCATCGACTACCGGCAGCGCACGCTCGCGCAGGTCGAGGTCTATCACACGCCGCTCGGTGCCGCTTCCGACCGCGCGCTGCGCCACTCGTTCGCGCAACTGGCCGCGGTGCCCGACGAGAGTCCGATCCTGCGCATCGAGAAGCGCGAGCTGAAGGCTCTGCGCAAGGCGGACGGCGTGGTGTGGTTCGACTTCGCGACGCTGTGCGGCGGCCCGCGCTCGCAGAACGACTATCTGGAGCTGGCAAGCCGCTTCCACGCCGTGATTCTCTCCGGCGTGCCGCAGATGACGCCGCGCATGCAGTCCGAGGCGCGCCGTTTTACCTGGCTCATCGACGTGTTTTACGACCACAAGGTGAAGCTGCTGATGTCGGCGGCGGTGCCGCCCGAAGAGCTGTATGTGGAAGGGCCGATGGCGAACGAATTTACGCGCACGGTTTCGCGTATCGTGGAAATGCAGTCGAAGGAGTATCTCGAAGCGCCGCGCCGTATCGTCGATACGAGCCTCACCTGAGTCGTCCGCAGCGGTTTTTTTGTGCGACGACGCTATCGCAAAAAATGCCGCCGGCGTCTTTTTCAAGATTCGGACTCATCTGATAGTCGCCGCCGGGGCGGGTCTTTATCGTTTGTCGGGAATCGTTCCGACAAAGGAGTGGCCCATGACCCCCCATCGCGATATTACCGAGGAAGAATGGCAGCGCATCCTGCCGCTGCTGCCGGAATTGCGTCCGCGCACCGAGCTGCGCGGGCGGCCCTTGACCAACACGCGGGCGGTGCTCAACGGCGTGTTATGGGTGCTCTACAGCGGCGCTACCTGGTCGGCCATGCCGCGCCGTTACCCCTCGTATCAAACCTGCCACCGGCGTTTCAAGGCCTGGCACGACGAAGGCGTGCTCAAGCGCGTGATGGCGGAATTGTTCGGCGCTGACGGCATCGAACTGTGCAACACGATCGAAGCGCGTATGCGCCGTCACATGAGCCGCGCCGAGAAGCTCGCGCGCAGCGCACAGGCAGTCGCTTCGTTGCCGACGGTTTCGCCGT
This sequence comes from Paraburkholderia sp. J12, assembly GCF_905220215.1. Lineage (NCBI taxonomy): Bacteria > Pseudomonadati > Pseudomonadota > Betaproteobacteria > Burkholderiales > Burkholderiaceae > Paraburkholderia > Paraburkholderia sp. J12. The sequence goes on along the minus strand of NZ_CAJMZC010000001.1, from coordinate 597,766 downwards.
TCGACCCTGTCGTGCCTGTTGCGCCTGTCGCCCCCGTCGCCCCCAATGCGGCGCAGCCGTTTCCGTATAACCGTTCGGTATATCGCGAGTCGGCCTGAGTGCGGGCTTGCGCCGACGTCGCCGGTCAAATTCCGGTTGGCCAAACGAACCGGGCCGCTGCAGGCAGGTCAGGACTTTCTCCCGTGAACCTGCCGCGCAGCGGCCCGATGGTGTTCGATTGCCATGCGTGCCTGCGTTTTCGCATCGGGCACGCATTTCACATTTACTGCTGGCGCATCCAGGTCTGCGAACGGCCCAGCAGCGAAATGCCCAGGTAGCCGCGCACCACGAGCTTCTGGCCGCCGTCTTCCACATGCATCTTGCAGCGGTACACCTTGCCGTTTTCCGGGTCGAGGATGTGGCCGCCGTCCCAGCCGTCGTCGGTTTTCTTCATGCCGTCGATGATCGTCATGCCGAGAATGAGCTGGTCCTTGCGCGCGTCCGAGCACTCGGTGCAGCGGCGTTGGGGGTTGTCGTTCGGACCGAGGCCCTTGATGACCTTGCCGCTCAGTTCGCCGCTGCCGTCGTCGGCGATTTGCACGAGCGCCTTGGGTTGACCCGTATGGTCGTCGATGGTTTGCCACACGCCTACCGGTGTGTCGCCCTGGGCGTGGGCGGCAATCGCGCCGCCAAGGAGCGCACCCGCGAGCGCGAGCTGGGTTGCCGCGCGTGCGGCGAATGCGACGGTGCGTCCGGTGATTCGGTTCATGTGTCGTCCTCCACTGATGTTTGTCGTGATCGTATCGACCGCGCATGTCACGCTCGCACGCGCACCGCGGTGAAGGGCAGGATACGCGAAAGCGCCGCGTCCGTCGGAGAGGAGGGGCTCTAGTCGCTTCCCGCCGCGCGTGCCCGTGGGCGGCGCAGCGGAGGACCGGCGCGTCAGTTCATCTGGTACGAGAATGTCGCGTTCACGCGCGGGCTGCGCGAGGGGCTTTCGACCGGCGCGTCTGCAAGCGCCTTCGCTACCGATAGATCGAGGCTGTAGTACTTGCCGTCCGAGACCCGGAAGCCGATCGATGCCGACGAGAGCCGCGCAGGCGAGGGCGTACCCGCATGCAGATAGACGCGCGCCATGTCGAACGACACGTAAGGCGTGAGCGTCTGCAGCCACACGTGGCCGAGCTTGAACGGGTGGTTCACTTCGAGCGAGAAGCCCCAGCCCGAATCGCCCGACGCTTCGCCGGGCTCGTAGCCTTGCGCGAAGCGGCCCGCGCCGAACGAGATCTGTTCGGAAGTCGGCAGCGTCACGGGGCTGAACTGGCCCGTCGCCGCGACGGCCGTGCCGAAGCCGAGCGGCCAGTCGTTGGTTTGCGAGACGGAAGCGTCGGTGCGCACGAAATTCAGCGAGACGGGGTTCTGCACCACGAGCCCCGGAATATTCGTATCCGTCGATTTCGATGCGCCCAGCACGTTGAAGGCTTTCGCCACGGTGAAGCTCGCCTTGCGCACCTGGCCCGGCTGCACGTCGGTGTAATCGGCCTGCAATTGCAGCACGCGCACCTGCGAGCGTTCGCCGTATTGCGCGCCGTTGATCGTGTTGTGGTACGAGTCCTCGTCGTGGGCCGCGTAGACGCTCGCCGTGCCGATCAGGCTGCGCGTATTGCTCAGCAGCATCGGGTAGGAGAGCGAACCAGTGAGCTTGTCGCTGATCACGGTGCGCTCGATGTAGGAGGGCAGGCCCGGGTTGTCGACCGGGTTGCCGCGGTAGTGCGAGGCGTCCACCTTCGCCATCAGGCCGTCGCTCGCGATGGGCACGGCGGCGTGCGCTGCGATGTACGTCGCATTGTCGCGGCCCTTGGGCAGCAGTGCGGAGATGCTCAACTGCTCGCCGAACGGCGTGAGGCCGTTTTCCGTGGCGGTGATGAGGCCCTGCACGCCCGGATGGTTGAAGTCGATACCGGTGCTCAGATCCACGGGCTTGTGCTGCGCGTCGAGTTCGAGCGTCGTTGCGCCGTCGGTGTTCGTCGGCGGCGGTACGTTCGCGGAAACCTTGAGGCCGGGCAGCAGTCCGAGCACGTTGATATAGCGCTGGAACGTGGCCGTGCGCAGCGGCCTGTCGTCGACGATATGCGCCGCGATTGCGCGGATCTTGTCCTCGAGCGCACCGGGCTTGCCCGTGATCTTCACGTCGGCCACATAACCTTCGACGACCACGATGCGCACCACACCGTTCGCGAAGTCCTGGGCCGGCACGAACGCGAACGAAAGCGCGTAGCCGCGCGACTGGTACAGCTTAGTTACGCCATCGGCCGTTTCGATGAGCTGGCCGATGGTAATGTCGTGATTCGCAAGGGCTGCGAAACGTTGTGCGACCTCCTCGAATGGAATCGATTTCACGCCCTCGACGCGAAATGTCGTCGGCGTGAGATGCGTGGCGAGCAGCTGCTGCAATTGCGGCGTCTGCTGCTGCACCTGCACGGTCACGTTTGGTGTCTTTTGCGGCGCGTTGATTTGCGGCAAGGCGTCGAGCGGATTCCCGCTCGACGCCGGCCGGTTCTGCGCGACTGCAACCCCCGTCAAGCCGCCCGCCGCCACCCCCACTGCGGCGAGCACGGCCCATCCTGCAACTGCGCCTCTCATTTCACTGCCCTCGGACTTATCGGGCGGCACGCGTCGTTGTTTTTTGGTGTCCGGCGCGTGCCGCCTCTTTGTGCCGCCTTCGTGGGCGGTCTGTGGCTCCCTGATGCCTGTGTTTTTATTCCTGCTAGTCCTTCGTACTGCGACTACGATCCTGCCAGGCTGTGCGCGCGCAACCTTCGGATTCGAAAGTCACGACGTCGCGTTGCGTATGTTGCCCGATGATTCGACTCGCGGCTACGGTAGTTTCCTACGGTAGTTTCTTGAGCAGTCCTCCGAGGAGGCCGCCCGAACTGGAACTGCCCGAACTGCTCGACGTGCCGCCCGCGGCCGAACCGAGTGCGCCGGTCACGGTGCCCACGAGTGCGGTGACCGGCTGCAGCAGCGCGGCGCCGCCCGAGCTGCCACCCGTGCCCGAGGTAAGCGACGTGAGCGAGGCAAGCGGTCCGGTGGACGAGCCGCCGGAGCTGCCGGTGGTGGTGCCCGCAAGCAGTGCGCCGACCACGGGCACGCCCGAGAGCGTGCTGCCGAGCGGCGTGCTCGAGAGGACGCTGCCGAGCGGGGTGCTCGTCAGGACTCCGCCGAGCGGCGTGCCCGAGAGCACACCCGTGAGCGAGCCGATGGGCAGGTTGCTGAGCGGTGAGCTGCCGAGGCCGAGACTCGAGAGCGAGGCCTTGAGCGGACCGAGCGGGCCGCCCGCGGCGATGCCGGTCGGCGGGCCGCTCAGCACCGTGTAGTTGCCGCTGCCGACGAGGCTCACGATCAGGCCGGGAATCGGCGCGGCGCCATTCGGACCGTTCGGATTCACGAGGCCGCCCGCGTTCGTCACGGTGTTGCCGAGTGCGGCCACGAGCGTGCCGACATCGGCGCCGAGCGGATTGTTCGTCGCGCCGGTGACGGCCGTGCCGAAGGTCGTGCCGGCCGTCGCGACCGCGCCACCCAGCTTGGCGAGCACGCCCGAGAGCGGGACGCCCAGACCCGTCGTCGTTCCCACCTGCTGGGTCACGAGGCCGGCGGTCAGCACGATGGGCGTGATGGCCGTGCTGATGGGCTGCGTGATCTGCTGCACCGGCGCCGACGACAGCACGTTGCCGAGGATCGCGCCGCCCGCGTTGACCGTGTTCGCGGTCGTGGAGAGCACGCCGGCGAGCGGGCCCGTCACCGGAGCGAGCGGCGAGAGCGGGCCGCTGCCGAGGCCGCTCACGGTTTGCGAAAGGCCGTTGACGACACCGCTCGTCGAGCTCACCACGCTGCCGAGGCCGGCGACCGTGGCGCCGACGGGGTTCGTGCTCGTCCCGGTCTGGCCGATGCCGCCAGCAAGGTCGTTGGCGAGCGCGTTGACCACGCCGCCCGTGCTCGAGACCGTACTGCCGAGGCCCGAAGTGACGCCGCTCGCGCCGGGGATGGGGGCGGAGCTGATGGTGTTGCCGAGATCGCTGGCCGTGTTGGCCACCGTGGTCAGCACACCGCTCGTGCCGGTCGAGCCGGTGGTGGTGCCGCCGCCGCCCGTGGTGCTGCCGCCCGAGCCGCCGGTGCTGCCTGTGGTGGTGCCGCCGCCCGTGTCCCCGGTGCCGCCGGCGCCCGTCGCGCCGCTCGTCGAGGCGTTGGGCGGCGTGTAGCTGCTGCCGCCGCAGGCGGCGAGCGTGCAGGCCACGGCGCAGGCGAGTGCCGTGAGGCGCAGGCCGCGCGCGAGCGTCTGGGCCCGTTCGTTGAAAACCGCAGTTGCGCTGCTGGACATGACGATGTCTCCTCGTCGGGTAGGTTGTTCGAACGCGCTCACTTCTTGCCGCCGAGCAGGCCGCCGACGAGCGAGGTCAGGCCGCCGAGCGGGCCCGACTGGGCGCCGCTGCTGGAGCCGCCGCTCGAGGAAACGAGCGTGAGGCCGGGCGTAGTCGAGCCGGTGCTGGCGCTGTGCGAGCCGGTGGTGCCGCCGGCCGCTGCGCCGACCCCGACACCCACGCCGACGCCGCCCGCCGCACCGCTGACGGTGCTCACCACGGTGGAAACGAGGCTCGTGACGGGGGCGAGCGGGTTGCTGCTGGTGGCGCCGCTCGAACCGCCGGTAAGTCCACCCAGGAGGCTCGTGACGGGCGCAAGCGGGTTGCTGCCGCCGGCGCTGCTCGAACCGCCGGTCAGTCCACCCAGAAGGCCGGTGACAGGCGCAAGCGGATTGCTGCTGCCCGAGCCCGAGCCGCCGGTGAGGCCGCCCAGCAGACCGGTAACGGGTGCCAGAGGGCTGCTGCTGCCCGAGCCGTTCGAACCCGTCAAGCCGCCCAGCAGCCCGGTGATCGGAGCCAACGGATTGCTGCCGGTGCTGCCGCCCGTGAGCAAGCCGCCGGCCGAGGCGACCGTCTTGCCCGTATCCGCGACGAGCGTGCCGACACCGGTCGTAACCGGGTTCTTGCCGCCGCCCGCTTGCGCGACGAGCGCGCCGCCTTTCTCGAGGCCGCCGCCGAGCGTCTGCAGGAGGCCGTTGACGGGGGCGCCTATGCCCGTTGCATTGCCGATCGTCTGCGTGGTCGAAGCGACCACCGACGTGATCGGCGTGATGGCCGAGCTGAGCTGTTGGGTGACTTGCTGGACGGGGCCTTGCGAAAGGGCCGTCGTGAGGGTGCCGCCGCCGGTCGTGAGTGCCGAGCCGAGCGTGCCGACCACGCCGCCGAGCGGCGTGGTGAGCGCGGCAAGCGGTGCGAGCGGGCCGCTGCCGAGGCTCGTGACGAGCTGCCCGGCGCTCGTGACAGCCTTGCCGACGTCGCTCACGGCGCCGCCCGTGCTGGCGAGCGTGGTGCCGACCGGGTTGCTGCTGGCGCCAAGCTGGCCGAGGCCTTGTGAGACGCCGGTGCCGAGTGCCGAGACGGCCGCGCCGACGTTCTGCACGACACCGCCTGCCGCCTTCGTGGTGGACGAGCTCACGCCCGGCAGCGATTGCGAGCCGATCAGCGTGCCGAGGCCCGTTGCCGTCGAACCGGCTGCGTTCACCACGTTGCCGGCGGCATTCGCCACCTGGCCTACGGCGTTGGCCGCGACGCTCGAACCGCCGCCGCTGCCATTGCCGTTGCCGCTTCCGCCTCCCGAGCCATTGCCGTTGCCATTGCCCCCGCCGTTGCTGCCGGTCGTGGTGCCGCCACCGCTCCCCCCTCCGTTACCCGAACCCGTTCCGTTGCCGCCGCCGTTGTCTCCGGTGGTCGTGTTGCCGTTGCCGTTTCCTGTGCCGCTGCCGTTATCGCCAGTCGTGGTGCCGCCACCGCCGCTGCCGGACGTGCCGCTCGTCGAAAGCGTGCCGCCGCCGGTGCCGGCGCCCGTGCCGCTGCTGAGCGTGCCTGAGCCGCCGCAGGCGCCAAGCGACAGCATCGCGACGACGGTGGCTGCGACGAACGTCAAGCGGGCGGCGCTGTTGATCGGGAGTTGTTTCATGATGCCCTCGTCTCGTGTGGTGTTTTCTGATGTGGTTGTGTTTTGCATCCGGACTACGCGCTCTTATCTGCAACACGTGTGCCAGGCTGAAACGAGGTGTGAATCGCGAGGCGCGAGACAAATAGAGGAACAATTCAAATCAAGGCGTAACAAGCATTTGCTTGCCGCTTTTGTCGAATGAATCGTTTGCGGTGAGGGGGGAACATGTGCGGCACGTAGCGTAACGTCACGTAACGCTGTTCCGGCGACGTTACGAGGCACTGCGTAACGCGGCGATGCGAAATGGTTTTCTAGTCCTTAGTAGTCCCGTCATGGTTTGTACGGGCTAAACAACAGAACGCTTATGTCGATAATAAAATTACGAAGCAGCGATTGCGTAACGTTGGTTGTTACGTTATAAAAGCCGCACAACGAGCACCAGACGCATGTGTGACGAGGGGCATGTATGCGATCTGGGCCAAAGTCGGCGGGCTGTAATAAAGCCCGTGCGCAGAAGGACCGGATGCGCAGGCGACTATTCACGAGACGGGCAAGGCTTTGTGAAAGCCGGCGCAGAACAACGTGATAGCGATATAAAGAGAGAGGGCCGAAATGAACAAGTTGATCAAGCATTTCATCAAGTCGGAAGACGGGGTTACCGCGCTGGAATATGGCCTGATTGCAGGCCTCGTGGCGCTGATGATCGTAGCGGGGCTCACGAACATTGGGACGAGCCTGCAGACTACGTTCAGCAAGATCGCCACTGCCGTGGCGAGTGCAGCCGCGAACTAGACCGAACCGTTTTCATCCTCAGCAGTCCGTAACAACGGATATTCTGGTTGGCCCGCGCGCTGGTTTTAGCGCGCGTGGACTGCTGCGCGCGTGAATTCCGGCTATGACTACTTCCATACTCAGCGGACTCGTGTTCGGCGCCTGGGCGGTGGCGGTTACGATCGGCGATTGCCGCTCGCGCCGCGTGCCCAACGTGCTCGTCGCGATTGGCCTCGCTGCCGCGCTTGCCGCGGCGCTCGTGCACGCCGGTCCGGCGCGCATCGGCGTTGCGCAGGCGCTCGGCGCGGCCGCGATCGGCTTCGCCGCGCTCATGCCGTTCTTCGTGCTCGGCGTGATGGGGGCGGGCGACGTCAAGGTGTTTGCCGTGCTCGGCGCGTGGTGCGGTTTGCACGTGCTGCTCGATCTCTGGATCGTCGCGAGTCTCGCCGCAGGCGTGCACGCCGTGAGCATGCTGATTGCATCGCGCTGGCGCAGCAGCGCCGCACGTTATCAAGGTGTGCAGATCTTTTCCGTGGGCGAGCGCCGCGGCACGCCGTATGCCGCCTGTCTGACCTTGCCCGCTCTGGCGTGGCTGGTCTGGCAGTGCGCGGCAGGGGGCCTGCGATGAGACAGCGCACAAAAGGAACCGCACGTCGGGCGGCTCGGCGCGGCAGCGCCGCGATCGAATTCGCCATCGTGTTCCCCGTGTTCTTTTTCGTGCTGTACGCGATCGTTACGTACAGCATGGTGTTTCTCACCCAGCAAAGTCTCACGGCTGCGGCCGAAGAGGGCGCACGTGCGGCCCTCGTCTGGCAGAGTGCGGCGAATTCCGGTGCGGCGCTCACGGCGCGTGCCGGTCAGGCCTGCACGCGCGCGGCCAGCGTGGTGAGCTGGCTGCCGGTCGCCGCGACCTGTACCAATGCCGTGAGCGCGGCACCCTCGGGCTGCAACAACAACCCGAACATGGATTGCATCCAGGTCACGCTCACCTATGCGTATGGAACGAATCCGCTCGTGCCGCTGCTGCCGCTCCTGAATCTCGTCGTGCCGCAATCGCTCACCGGCCAGGCTACCGTGCAGATCGACCCGGAGAACCTGCTGTGATGTGCACACACACTTTCTCTTTCCGCAAATGCGCCGCTCGTGCGGCGTCACGGTGACCGTACATGGCGAATCTGACCAAAATCGTCGCAGGCCTGTTGATCGTCGCGGCGCTCGTGCTCGGCGCGTTCGCGTGGATGCTGTCGCGTCACACGCCGGTCGTGCAGCCGCAGCCGGTCAACGTCGTGCAGACGCTCACGCCGGTGGTCGTGGCGACGCGCACGCTGCCGGCCGGCCAGCCGATTCCGGCCGACGCGCTGCGTGTGAAGCCGCTGCCCATTCATCCCGCAGGTTCGATGAGCGACACGGCGCTGATCGCGGGCCGAGTACCGCTTGCCGATATCGAAGCCGATTCGCCGGTCCTCGATTCGCAGCTTTCATCGAGCCTCGCGGCCAGCATCCAGCCCGGCGAGCGGGCAGTCGCGGTGCGTGTCGACGAGACCAATGCCGTGGGCTACCAGTTGCGGTCCGGCAACTATGTCGACGTGTTCTTCACGTTGCGTCGCGACGGCGCGGGCAGCACCGGCGGCGAAGTGGGCCGCACTCAGGCACGCTTGCTGGTTTCGAAAGCGCGTGTGCTGGTGTTCGGTAATCCTGCCGATACGTCGATACCCGGTGCGAATCCGCAGCGTACGAGCGGTCTTGGCGCGCAGAACATGGTGCCGCGCACCGCGGTGCTGGCAGTGCCGGTGACGGATGTGGATACGCTGACCCTGGCCCAAAGCCAGGGACAACTGATTTTGGCGCTGCGCAACCCGACCGACGACGACACCGTCGACCCGTCGGCGTTCGGGCCCTTGCCGGGCGTGATCAAGGTCGTCTCGCACGATGCCCCGCAAGCTTCGACGCGCGCCGCCGAAGGCGTCGCACTCGACCAGCTGGCGGGCGGCAGCACACCGCACGAAACCGCGGCCGCAGCGCCGCATCGCAGCGCGCCGGCAGCACACAGCAGTGGTCTTGAAGTCATACGGGGGGGGCGAGCGGAAACGGTCGCCTGGTAACGTGCCGCGCTCGCGCGGCCGGTTCGACACAAGCAAAACAACATGACGAAAACGAGGATAGTCGTAGCGGCCCTCGCGGCAACCGCGTGCGCCGGGCTTCTCACGCTCGCGCTCGCCACGGTGCCCGCGCGTGCCGCGCCGCCCATGAGCGAAGGGTCGGCGGTGCCGCTGCCGCAGACCATCGATCTTGCCGTGGGCGAACAGCGCACGTTGCCGGTGACGGGCGCGCTCAAGCGCATCGCCGTGGGCGACCCGTCGATCGCGGACGTGCTGATCGTGCGCGGCGACCGGCGCGGCGGCGTGCTGCTGGTCGGCAAGGCCGCGGGGACGACGAACGTGATGATGTGGGACGGCAGCGACGTATCGCGCACGATCACGGTCAACGTGGTGTCGACGGCGGCGCGTACCTTGCTCGGGGCCGGCACGCCGCGGGTGAGCGTGGCGGGCGGCACGGCGGTGATCACCGGCGAAGCGGCGACGATGGAGTCGCACCAGCGCGCCGTGGTGGCGGCCGAAAGCTCGCTCGGCAAGGATGCGAAGGAGAGCAGCGTGCTCGATACGTCGAGCGTCGACGTGCGGGCGGTGGTGCAGGTGGACGTGCGGGTGGTCGAGTTCAGCCGGTCGGTGATGAAGCAGATCGGCTTTAACTTCTTCCGCCAGAACAACGGCTTCTCGTTCGGTTCGTTCGGGCCCACGTCGCTTGCGTCCGGCACGAACAACACGACGGCGTCCAACGCGCTCACGGGCATCACGCCGATTTCGTCGGCGTTCAACCTCGTGTTCTCGTCCGCGTCGCGCGGCCTCTTTGCCGATCTGAGCCTGATGGAGACGAACAACCTCGCACGCGTGCTGGCCGAACCGACGCTCGTGGCGCTCTCCGGCCAGAACGCGAGTTTCCTCGCGGGCGGCGAGATTCCGGTGCCGGTGCCGCAGGCGCTCGGCTCGACGTCGATCGAATACAAGCCCTACGGCATTGGGCTTTCGCTCACGCCCACGGTGCTGTCGCCGCAGCGCATCGCGCTGAAGGTCGCGCCCGAGGCGAGCCAGCTCGACTACACGAATGCCGTGACGATCAGCGGCGTGTCGGTGCCCGCGATCACCACGCGCCGTGCGGAAACCACCGTCGAGCTGGGCGACGGCGAGAGCTTCGTGATCGGCGGACTGATCGACCGGGAGACCGCGTCGAACGTGAACAAGGTGCCGGTGCTGGGCGATCTGCCGGTGATCGGTGCGTTCTTCAAGCAGCTGTCGTATCAGCAGAACGACAAGGAGCTCGTGATCATCGTGACGCCGCATCTGGTGTCGCCGCTGGCGAAGAACGCAACGCTGCCCGCCACGCCCGGCGAGCAGTCCGAGCAACGCGATGCGCCGGTGTGGCGCACGCTGCTGGGCGGTGCCGCTTCGCGCGATCCCGTGCCCGGATTTTCGCCGTGAACGCGCGCGAGGCGTACACGGAGCAGAAGTACAAGGAGAGCTGTCATGAACGCGAGAGCGCACTTGCAGACTGAGCAGAAGACCGCGGATTCCTTCGTGTTCGCCTCGTCGAGCGAGGTGCACGCACGCTGGATCGCCCGCGCGCTCGGTGCGGCCGGCAAGGTGGATGCCGTGACGCTCGATCCGGCCCGGGTCACGCAGCGGATTTCGCTGCACATGCCGTCGCTGCTGCTGGTGGACTTTTCGCAAGGGCGCGGCGCGGCGGCGAGCGCCGTGGCAGCGGCCGCACATGCCGCGTTTCCGGGCCTGCAGGTGATCGCGGTCGGCACGCTCGCCGAACCCGAAAGTGCGCTGGCGGCCTTGCGCGCCGGCGTGCGCGACTTCGTCGACGTGGCCGGGGAGGCCGACGACGCCCTGCGCATCGTGCGCCAGGTGCTCGACAATCGCGTGGAGCCGGTGAGCCGTCACGGCCGACTCACGGTGCTGCTGGGCGCACGCGTGGGCATGGGCGTGACGACGCTGGCCGCGAGCCTCGGCGCGCTGCTCGCGCAAAAGGGCAGCGCGCTCAACCGTCACACGGCGCTGCTCGATCTCGGCCTGCCGGCGGGCGACGGCGCGTTGCTGCTCAACGCCGGCAACGGCTTTTCCTTTGTCGACGCCGTGCGCAATCTGCGCCGCTTCGACCAGACCTTCGTGCACACGGCGCTCGCGCGCCACGAAAGCGGCCTTGCGCTGACCACGCTGCCGCCCGACCTCGGCGCGCTGCGCGAGGTCTCCTATCAGGCCGCGGCTGCGCTGCTCACGCGGCTGCGCGGCTTCTTCGATCAACAGCTCGTCGATCTGGGCGGCTTCACGAATGCGGAGTTCATCGCCCACGTCGTACAGGCCGCCGACGAAACCTGGCTCGTGTGCGACCAGAGCGTGGGTTCGATCGTCTCGGCGGCACGCCAGCTCGACGCGTTGCGTGACGGCGGCGTGGATCTCGCCCATGTGCGGCTCGTGCTCAATCAGTACGAAGCAGAACTGGATATTTCGGCCGCGCAGATCGCGACGCGCCTTGGCATCGAACTTGCAGGGATTTTGCCGGCACGCCGGGTGGCGCTGTGCCAGGCGGCGAACCGCGGCAAGCTGCTCGTCGATGCCGCGCCGCGCGACCCCTATGTTCGTGCGCTCGAGGTGCTGGCTGCGCAGCTCGACGGCCAGCGCCCGCGCGCACAGAAGAAGCTCGAGTCGCTCCGGCGCTTTCTCCCACACTCAACGAAGCGGTCGTAGATCATGGCGGATAACATCGAGTTTGCCGACGACGCCCCCCTGTTCGCACAGAGCCAGCAGTTCCAGGACATCAAGAACGCGGCCCACGAGCACCTGCTCACGCGTATCGAAGAGCTGGGGGCCGAGTTCGGGCGCTGGTCGCGTCACGCGATCAACCAGTTCGTCGATCTGGAGATGGACAGCTTCGTGCGGCTGCGCCATATCCCGATCAACGAGAGCGAGGTGCGCAGTATTGCCGAGGCGCTGACGAAGGAGCTCGCGGGCTTCGGGCCGATCGAGGACCTGCTCGCCGATCCTGCGGTCGAGGACATCCTCATCAACGGCTACAGCGACGTGTACGTCTCGCGCCACGGCATTCTCGCGAAGATTCCGGTGCGCTTTTCGGACAACGCGCACCTGCTGCGCATCGTGCGCCGCATTCTCGCGCCGATCGGCCGGCGCCTCGACGAATCGAACCCTATGGTCGATGCACGCCTGCCCGACGGCGGCCGCATCAACGTCGTGATCGAGCCGCTCTCGCTCGCGGGCCCGATCGTCTCGATCCGCAAGTTTCGCAAGGACCCGCTGCGTCCCGCCGACCTGCTCCACAACGGCACCTTCGGTGTGGAGATCGGGGCGCTCTTCGAAGCGGCCGTGCAGGCCCGCTGCAATATTCTTGTCTCGGGCGGCACGAGCTCGGGCAAGACCTCGCTGCTGAACGCCCTGGCGTTTTACATCCCCGACGTGGAGCGTGTGGTGACGATCGAAGACACCGCCGAGCTCTCGCTGAACCACCCGCACGTCGTGCGGCTCGAAAGCCGGCCCGGCGGTTTCGACGGCGCGGGCGTCGTGACCATTCGCGACCTCCTGCGCAATACGCTGCGCATGCGTCCGGACCGCATTATCGTGGGCGAAGTGCGCGGCGGCGAGGTGCTGGAAATGCTGCAGGCGATGAATACGGGCCACGACGGATCGATGGCGACCGTGCACGCCAGCTCGCCGCGCGAATGCCTGTACCGGCTGGAAATGCTTGCAGGTTTTGCGGGTTTTCAGGGCTCGGAGTCGAGTCTGCGCCGGCAGATCGCAAACGCCATCGATTTCATCGTGCAGATCGGGCGTCTCTCGAACGGCCGCCGTCGCATTCTTTCGGTAACCGAAGTAACGGGGCTCGCCGACAACATCATCGCCACCCAGGAGCTGTACCGTTACGAGCCGGTCACGACGCCCGAGGGCGAGGAGATCGATCGCTGGGATTCGCTCGGCATCCATCCGCATTCGCCCAAGCTGGCGCGTTTTCGCCAGGCGATCAGCGCATCGTCCTTCGGGATGAGCGGGCGCGACGGGGGCTTCAATGTCTAGCGCGTTCGCGATCGTCGCGGCGCTCGCGCTGCTGTTCGCGGCCGCGGGGCTCATGCTCTGGCACCGCGCACAGACGCGCGCCGCGCGCGAGCGCGTGACGCTGTTCGTCGAACGGCGCGTGGCGGCTGCGGGTTATGGCCCGGTCGTGCCGCAGCGGTTCGATGTGGCGACGGCCGATACGGCGGGCAGCGGTGCGAGGGGCGCGGCGGCGCCCGGCGCCCGCCCGGCGGACCCTGCCCGTGGCGCGGATGCCGCGAGCGCGGCGCGCGCGCCGAACCCGCAGGCGGCGAGCCGCGCGGCGGTTGATCCGAACACCTGGCAGGCGCGCATCGCTACCGCCTACGAGCATGCAATGAGCCGTGCGGGGATCGTCGACGCGCGCAAGCCCGCCATGCTGATCGGCTTCGTCACGCTCACGTTGTGCCTGTGGGCCGGCATCGTCGGCGGCGCCCTGGCCGCGCTGGTCACGCTGGTGATGGTGGGCGCCTTTCTCGCCTTCATGCTGTCGTGGCGCATGCAGCGCCGCCGCGCGAAACTCGTCGCGCAACTGCCGTCGTTCCTCGATGGCATCGTGCGTCTCGTGGTGCTCGGCAACAGCGTGCCGGCGGCATTCCAGGCCGCGCTGCTGACCACCGAGGCGCCGCTGCGCGAATGTCTCGAACGCGTTTCGCGGATGCTGCGCACGGGCGTGGAGATCGACCGCGCGCTGCATCAGGTGGCGCAGGTCTATCACGCGAACGAACTCGATCTCGTGGGCGCGGTGCTGCGCCTCTCGGTGCGCTACGGCGGCCGCGCGGACGTGATGCTTGAACGCATGGCGACCTTCATGCGCGACCTCGACCAGGCGCAGCGCGAGCTCGTGGCGATGTCGGCGGAAACGCGTTTCTCCGCCTGGGTGCTCGCACTGCTGCCGATAGGCATCGGCGGCTTTCTCATTGTGATCAACCCGCGCTACTTCGCCTCGATGTGGAACGACGACGGCGGCCGCCATCTCGTCTATGGCGCGCTCGCGCTGCAGGTGGTGGGCGCGTACCTGCTGTACCGGCTCACGCGGCTCAAGGGGACGCTATGAGTGCCGCAAGCCTTGGGGCGCTCGCGCTGCTGCTGGCTGCGCTCGGTTTCGCGCTGCTCGGAGGGCAGGCGCTTTCGCGCATCGCCGCCGCGCGGCGTAGCGCGCGCACGCTCGAACAGCGCTTCGCGAGTTATGGCGCCGAGGCGGGGGCAGGCGATGCGCGTGCCCCCGCCTCGGCCCGGGCCACACCGGGCGTGGCGCCGGCCGCCGCGGCTCAAAGCATGGGCGCGGGCGTGGGCAGTCATGCGCCGTCGGGCAAGGTGGGCACCGCAGGCATGGCGGGTCCGTCCGCCGATGCCCCGGGCCGCGCGTCGGGCATGGCGCCGCCGGTGCAGGCAACGGGGTTCCAGGGTTTCGTCGAACGGTTTGCCGAGGCGGGCGCGCGTTGGCTCGACACGCCGGTGGGGCGGATTCTCGTCGCCGAAGAAGATCGCCGCATTCTGGACCGGTGCGGCTATGTCGATGCGCGCTCGCGTGGACTCTTCCTCGTTGCGCGCATCGTCTGCGCGGTGGTGCTCGCCGTGGTGGCAGGGTGGTATGCCGCCGTGCGCGCGCCGGGCAGCTATCTGCTCGCTTATACGGGGGTGGCTGCGATCGTGGGCCTCATGCTGCCCAAGTTCTGGCTCGCGCGGCGCGCGAGTGCGAGGCGCGAGTCCGTCGCCAACGAGTTGCCGATGTTCGTCGATTTGCTCCGTTTGCTGCAGGGCGTCGGGCTGTCGCTCGATCAGAGTCTGCAGGTCATGGTCAACGAATTTCGTCGCGTGCTGCCCGTGCTCGCAGGCGAGATGGAAATCGCGCAGCGCCAGTTCGTGGCGGGACGCACGCGCGAGCAGTCGCTGCAGCGCATGGCGTCGATCTACGAAAACGAGGATCTGCGTGCCGTGGTTCGCCTGATCGTGCAGGTGGACCGTCATGGCGGCGCGGTCCAGGAGCCGCTCAAGCAGTTCGGCGAGCGCTTGCGCGAAGTGCGCCGTGCCGCGCTGCGCGAGCGGATCGGCCGGCTCACGGTCAAGATGACCGGCGTGATGGTGCTCACGCTCCTGCCCGCACTGCTGATCGTGACGGCAGGGCCCGGCATGATCGCGGTGATCCACGCACTCACGGGACTGCGTTGAGCGCCGGCCGGCCTTGCGCATATGAGGACATCATGAATGACATCGTTTATCGTTCGACACCCGCCGTGCGCCAGGCATTGACTGCCACGTCGCTCGTAGCCCTGATGACGCTCGTGGGATCGCTGGGCCTCGCGGGCTGCGCATCGAAAGAACTGGGCTACGGCGTGGGACCTCAGGCCGAAGCCGAAATGCAGATGCGCGACGCCACGCGCGACCCGGCGCCCGACACACCCGGCATGTACCTGGGCCTGATCCAGCGCATGCAGGCCGAGGGACTCTATTACGCCTCGCTTGCCCATATCGACGCCTACGAACATCAGTACGGCGCGAGTCCGGATTCGATCGTGCTGCGTGCCGACGCGCTGCGTGCGACGGGACAGTCGGCTGCCGCCGCCAGTGCCTATGCGCAGTTGCTCAATACGCCGCTCGCGGCGCGCGGGCATCGCGGGCTGGGTTTGCTCGCGGGCGCGTCGGGCGACTTTCACAAGGCCGCCGCGGAGCTCGGCGAGGCCTCGCGGCTCGAACCCACGGACGCGGCGATGCTCTCGGATCTCGGCTACGCGCTGCTGCGCGAGGGCGACGTGACGGCGGCGCGCGTGCCGCTTCTCAAGGCCGTCGAGCTCGATGCGCACAATCCGAAGATCGCCGCCAATGTTGCGCTGTATCTCGTCGCGAGCGGCGACAAGACGAGCGCGCAGGCCCTGATGACGGAGCAGGGGCTTTCGCCCGAAGCGCGCGCGGCTGTCGAACATGATGCGCAGAACGTGGAGGCGGCACAGCATGCGCGCGCCATCGATCGCACGCGCGCGGCGCTGGCGAGCGCGGCCGTGCCGGCGCCGTCGGCCGCCGTGGCGAATGCGCAGGCGGGGTGGCCGGGCGGCGAGGCGCAGCCGCGGCTCGTCGAACGCTTCGCGCAGTGAAACGACGGATCACGCAGAACACGGGGACGGAGATGAAAAAGACAAACGACTATTTCAATGGCTATATCCATAGTCATGCTTATCAATATCAGAGCCGTGCTGCGCGATTCGTCATGCAGGCGAGCCTGTGCCTCGCGCTGTGCGCTTCGTTCGCGCCGCACGCACGCGCCCAGGCCAGCGACGCGGTGCCTGACAGCGAGGTCAGCCATTCGGCGCGGGCGTGGATCGAGCTTCAGCGCAGCAACGCCCAGGCGGCCCCGGCGTTGCCCATGCTGGGTGCGGAGGCCGGTTACGCCTGGCGCCGTTATCTGAAGTCGTTCGATTCGACCATTCCCGCGTCGTTCGGATCGTCGGTCGATTCGAGCGGCAGTGGGCAGGGCCAGGGCGGCGGGTTCGGCCCGGCGACTTCGACGAGCTCCTACTGACATGAAACCGCGCGAGTCCCGGCCGGTGAACCCTGGTGCGCGAGAAAACCGCCCGTTGCGGCGGCGGTTCGCGCGCTCGCGCACACTCGCGCGCATTCCGGGGCGTCGCGAGCGCGGCTCGATTGCATCCATGGCGGTGATCGCACTGATCGTGGCCGTGTCCGCACTTGGCGTGCTCGATCTCGCCAATATCTATCTCGTGCGGCGCTCGATGCAAAACGTGGCGGATCTTGCCGCGCTTGCCGCCGTTCAGCAGATGGACGACCAGTGCCAGCAGCCGCTCGCCACGGCGACGGCCAACGCGGCGAGCAATGGATTCACGGTGTCGTCGACGACCACGCTTACCGTGACCTGCGGGCGCTGGGGTTCGAGCGGCAGCGCGGGGGGCATGACGTTCGTGCCGAATGGCGAGACGCCGCTCAATGGTGTGATCGTCACCGTGTCGAAACGCGTGCCGTATTTTTTCGTGGGCCCGGCGCGTATCGTGCAGGCGACTTCCACGGCCAAGGCCACGGTAGTCGGCTCGTTCTCGCTCGCGACGACGCTTGCCCAGGTCAATCTGCTCAACGGGCTGCTCAGCTCGCTGCTGGGAACGAGCGTCAATCTGAGTCTCGTGTCGTGGAATGGCATTGCGAACGCCAATGTCACGTTAGGGCAGCTCGCAGCCGTGGCGACGAGCGCAGGCACGGTCAAAGGGCTGCTCAATACGAACGTGAGCGTGAGCGGGCTCGCGCAACTCATGATCAATGCGCTGCAAAGCGGTGGCAGCGTGGTATCGACCGACGTTGCGGCGAGCATCGCGGGTTTGCAGGCGATCGTTTCGGCGAGTGCGCTCAGTAACGTGCAGATTCCGATCGGGGCGACGGGGTCGTCGGCGGGGCTATTGTCGGTGGGATTGGCCGACGCGGAATCGGCCGCGAATGTGTCGCTCAATGCGTTGCAGGCGTTGACCGTGGCGGCGGAAATTGCGCAGAGCGGGAAATCGCCCGTAGCCGCGAGTGTGGATCTGTCGAGTGTCCCGGGTTTGGGGGCGTTGATTCCGCTTGGTCTTACGCTATCGGTGAACGTGCTCTCGCCACCGTCGATCGCGGTTGGCGAGGCGGGAACGAATCCGAATCCGCCGCCGCAGTGGCTAACTTATGCGCACAACGCGCAGGTGACGGTGCTGCTCAATGTCGGACTTGGTTCGGTCGGCATCAGCGGGGTGTTGAGCGCTACCGTGAATCTTCCGCTCTACGTAGAGGCGGCCCAAGCGACGGCTGGCCTCGCGTCCACCTACTGCGGGCCAACGGCGGCGCAGAGCAGTTCGACGATTGATGTGCAGACCGGTATTGCGAATCTATGTCTCGGGTCGCCGCCGACGTCGGCGGGACAGATTGCGGCTGGGCAGTGCGGAGGAACCGAGGCCTCGCTTGCCAGCGTCACACTGCTGTCGCTACTCGGCGGAGGCTTGACGGCGGGTGTGAATGCCAATCTTTCGCTACCGCTTGCCAACACGCAGGCCTACACGCTCACTTTCGACGGCAATGGCAATCTTCTCAGCAATACGCAGACGGGTTCGTCGGGATCGAGCGTGAGCACCTCGACGGGCGATGCGCTCGGCGGAGCGCTGACCAGTCTCGGCACGCAGTTGTCGAACGGCACCGGCTTGTCGCTGAGCGTAGGCAGCGCGCAGGTCGATCTCCGCTTGTTAGGGGGACTCGTTTCCGGCGTACTTGCGCCCGTCGTCTCCGCCGTCGACACCCTCCTCCTCGGTCCATTGCTCCAGCTGCTCGGCGTCCAGCTCGGCGTCGCCACGGTTACCGATTTCCCCCTGAGCTGCGGCGTTGCCCAAATCGTCAAATAGAGCCACACGATGCGAACTACCACCCCCATCGAGGAACTCGACCTCTACGTCTGGGAAGGCAAAGCCGACATCGTCGAGCGTGTTGCGCGCTGCATGGCGAGTCTCGACGTGGACGTGATCCGCGCCGACGATGTCACCCTCTCGGCGCAGCGCCTCGCCGCGCGCGCCTCTATCGCCGTCGTCAGCGTGAGCGTGATCGACACGGGCGCGCTCGTCCTGCGCGACTGGCAGGCCACGCACGGCATGCCCGTGATCTGGGTGGGGGCCGCCCCGCGCGACAACGACCCGGCCATGTACCCCTCGGAGTACTCGCACGTCCTGCCGCTCGATTTCACCTGCGCCGAACTGCGCGGCCTCGTCTCGAAGCTCGTGATCCAGCTGCGCGCGCATTCGGCGCAGGCGGCGGGGGCCGACGTGCTGGTCGCCGAATCGGAATCGATGCACGCGCTGCTCAAGGAGATCGAGACCTTCGCCGACTGCGACACGAGCGTGCTCGTGCACGGCGAAACCGGCACCGGCAAGGAGCGCGTGGCCGAGCTGCTGCACCGCAAGCACAGCCGCTGCAGCGAGGGGCCGTTCGTCGCCGTGAACTGCGGTGCGATTCCCGATGGCCTCTTCGAGTCGCTCTTTTTCGGCCACGCCAAGGGCTCGTTCACCGGTGCGGCGGTCGCCCACAAGGGCTACTTCGAGCAGGCCGACGGCGGCACGCTTTTTCTCGACGAAATCGGCGACTTGCCGCTCTACCAGCAGGTCAAGCTGCTGCGCGTGCTGGAAGACGGCACGGTGACGCGCATCGGCTCGGCCACGCCGGTGAAGGTCGAGTTCCGGCTCGTCGCGGCCACCAACCGGAACCTGCCGAACCTCGTGAAGGAGGGCACATTCCGCGCCGACCTCTACTACCGGCTCGCCGTGATCGAGCTCACCGTGCCGTCGCTCGAAGACCGCGGCCCGGTGGACAAGATCGCGCTCTTCAAGGCCTTCGTTTCGCTGGTGGTGGGCGAGGAGCGGCTCGGGGGGCTCCCCGAGCTGCCTTACTGGCTGGCCGATTCGGTGGCGGCCATGCGCTTTCCGGGCAACGTGCGCGAGCTGCGCAACCTGGCCGAGCGTATCGGCGTGACCGTGCGCCAGACCGGCAGCTGGGACGCGCCGCGCCTGCGCCGGCTGCTCGCGGGCTCGGGCGGCGCCCAGCCGGCACCCACCGAGTCGGTGGCGCAGCCCGTGGTCGATCGCAGCAAGTGGGACATGGCGGAGCGCAGCCGCCTGCTGGCGGCGCTTGACCAGAACGGCTGGCGGCGCAAGGATACGGCGCAATTTCTCGGCATCAGCCGCAAGGTGTTGTGGGAAAAGATACGCAAGTACCAAATTTTCGACGAGGAACCCGAAACCCGGGAAAGTGAGTAATAATTAGACGGTTTTGCCAAAACTAGAACTGTTCAAAGCAGGAACTACATGGACTACAAGTGGAGAGTTCGACAGGCAGCACTGGCAGTCATGGTGCTGTTCGGGGGTATCGAGGCAGGCTGCGCCCAGCCGCTGCCGCAGGACGCCGGCACGGCCGCCCAGCCGGCGGTGCAGGCGGCGCCGGCCGCATCCGAGGCGCTGCCGACCGCAGCGCAGCCGGCTCAAGCCGCGGCTGCCGGCCAAACGATTGCGCTGACGCCCGATGAGGCTCAGCAAAACGCGGCGGGCAATGTGGCCGAGCTGCAGCAGATGATCCGCGGTTCGGATCTGAACGAGCTGCGCACGACCTACAACGGCACGTATGGCGCGAGTCTGCTGTTCTACGGCAAGGAGATGACTTATTACGTCGCGCTGTTCCAGAACAAGACGTTCTGGCGCGTCATCAAGACCACCGACGAGACGCGCGCCGAGGCCATCTACCGGGATTTCGCGCTGAAGACGCAGCAGCTTTCCGAAGTCGAGATCCGCCGGATCCGGCTGGAGGCCCAGAAGGCCTTCACCGACCGCATGATCTCCCTGACTCAGGATCATGCGAACCGTCTGCAGGCGGACCTTGCGGTGGCACGCCAGCAGCAGGCGCTCGTGTCCGACCAGCAGAAGCAGACGCGCGACCAGGCGAATGCACTGCAGGCCCAGAAGACGGCCGCTCAGGACCAGCTGCGCGAAGTGCAGCGTCAGGTGCGCGAGTTGCAGCGCCAGGTGGAAGGCGGCTTGCCGACGCAATAAGCATAAGCGTCCCCGGTCTCAGGCCGCAGCGGTATGCGGCGGCTTGGGGGGCTTGAGGCAGCAGGTTGGGCCAAAGGAGAGGGCGGGCGCCTCAGGCGCGCCGCCCTGTTGTCTTTTGCCCGATGCTTTCCCGGGTTCGTACCTGGGTCTTGTCCAATACGGCGCTCCTCCAGGGGCGCCGTTGTCGTTTCGGCTGTGGCGCTTTCCCGCCGGCTATGGGCTATTGCCCGAATGCCCCTCTTCAGTGCACGCTCAACGGCTCGGCTTGCCGTGCACTGCGGCGCGACACGCTCTCCCAGACCGCCACCACGACCATTGCGACCGTCGTCAGCGTGCCGGTCATGAGGAGGTCGGTGTGCAGGGCGAGAGGCACCATCAGCGCGAAGAGCGCAAGGCCGATCCAGTGCGAGAGCGGGAACCCGCCGTAGACCACGCGCTTGTAGAGCCCGTTGCCCACCACGTAGAGCGCGGGGCCGCCGACCAGCAACCACGCCTCGGCGACCCCGACCCGCGCCGCAGGGTGCAGGATGACGAGGTCGTCGCCGGCGGCGGCCGCGATCATGCCGGCAATCAGCACGACATGAACGTAATGGAATGCCGCGGCCATCAGCCCCGGTTCCGCCGATTCCTCGATCGCCCGGCTGCCCGCGCGGCTGCTCGTGTCGAAATAGACCCACCACATGGCGATGCTGCCCGCGAAGCAGACGGCGAACGCAATCGCCGTGGGCAGGCTCCATGTGCCGAGATCGGAGAAGTTGCCGCCTGTCATCACCACCGATTCGCCCAGCGCGAGGATGACGAACGCCTGGCAGCGCTCGGCGATATGGCCGCCCTCCGCGCTGCGCCAGTCGGCGCCCGTCGAGCGGCCGAGTCCCGGCAGCGGGAAGCCGAACATCGGCGAGAGGTATTCGCAGAGCACCGCGGCGCTCCACCAGGCGAGCCGGG
The DNA here is from genome assembly GCF_905220215.1 of Paraburkholderia sp. J12. NCBI lineage: Bacteria > Pseudomonadati > Pseudomonadota > Betaproteobacteria > Burkholderiales > Burkholderiaceae > Paraburkholderia > Paraburkholderia sp. J12. Next base: position 576,327 of record NZ_CAJMZC010000001.1, on the reverse strand, counting down.
TACCGCCGGTGGCGAAGCCGCCGGCGATCCAGAGGCACCCCGAGATCGCGAGCCAGCCCGCGATGCGGCGGAAATTCGCGGTGAGCGCATGGCGCGGTCCGAGGAAAACGAGCACCACGAGACTGCGCCCGAGTTGCAGCACCCCATAGCTCGCGGCGAACATGAGGCCGCGCGTGTCGAACGCGAGCGGCAGGCTCGCCGCCATCACCATCCCCACCAGCATGACTGCGAACAACAGCAGCCGGACGGGGATGCGCTCAGGGTCGAACCAGTTCGTGACCCAGCAGGTGTACTGCCAGCCGAGCCAGACCGCGAACCACAGAATCAGCGTCTCGATGGCGCCGGCGAGCGAGAGGTCGTGGACGAGCCGGTGCGAGAGCTGCGTGACGGCGAACGCGTAGATGAGGTCGAAGAACAGCTCGACGTAGGTCACGGCGGCGTGCGTGCCGTCACGCTCGCGCAGGAAATGGGCGTTGCGGGTCGCGCTCATGCGGGCCGATGTCAGCAGTCAGCAGGGTGGGAAAGGCGCGGCCGTGAGGCCTGCGCCGGGTGGTGGCTCAGAGCCGGGTGCGTGATTCGCCGCGCACGGGCGTCCCGGCCGTTGGCCGTACGCTCCGGGCAGGCGGCGCCTCGTGCCGGATGTTGTCTCCGGCGATGGACTTCCATCAATCAGTGCTTGCCGCCGTGATGGCCGCTGTCGTGATGCTTCTTCTTGCCGTCGTCGTCGCCATGCTTGTGCTTGCTGGGCTCGGGTTCGATGGCAATCGGGTCGCTAGCCGGGAAGGTTTCCTCGAGCGCTTCGTCGAGCGGATCTTGTTGCGGCGGCGTGGGGGTTTTGGGTTGGGATGCGCTCATGGCAAGGCTCCGTGGCGGGGATCATGCGTGTCAGCATATCGCAACGGGCCAATTCATGAACGTATCTGGGTCGTGGCGGGCGCGCGAGGTCGGCGCACAAGACACGTCGCGCGCCGGCCGTGGACGGCCCCGCGCGCGACGGAATGCGAAGAAAAAACGTGGATCGAACCGGCTCAGGCGTTGCCCGAACCCTCGCCGCCGTTGTTGCCGCCGTTATTGACCGCGCCGTAGAGCCGGCGGCGGCGCGTGACGACCACCGGGCCGTCCTGCGACGACGGCCGCTCGCCCGAAGGCGCGGGCGCGGACCAGGATTCGCGCGGCTCTCTCGGTTCACGCGGCTCGCGCGGTTCTCTCGGCTCGCGGGGGCCATGGCCGCCGTGGCTGCCGTGCGGCCCGCGGCTCGTGTGTTCGCCGCCGTGCGCGGGACGCGCCGGGCGCGGACCCGGGCGCGTGCCGGTGTCGAGCTGGATCGTGGAGATGGCCCGCTTGTAGATGCCCTGCAAGCCCACGGGCGTGCGCAGCATCACCAGATACTGATCGAACGACTCGATGCACCCGGTCAGGCGGATGCCGTTGACCAGATAGATTTCGACGCGCTTGCGTTCCTTGCGCGCGGCGTTCATGAAGTCGTTTTGCGGATGCGATTCTGCGGAAGGCATGGACTAAGTTTTGACCTGGCGGCTCGATGCCGCATTCAGTTGGAAACGTTTGCTCGACGGGATTCTACCCTGTGTCGGCGAGGCACGCGTGCGCGAGCACGCGCTACAGCAGCACTATACCGGCTCGGCGCTTCGTTGGCAGATTGCAAGCGGCTGTTCATCATCGTGATCCCGGACCGGTGAACCCGGCGCGGCGTAACGTGTGGTGTGGACTACGATACACGACGCGCGAGCCCGCACTGTGACAGCGCGCCGCATTCGAGCGCCTTGACTTCACAGAGTAGTGCAAAGCGGCCGTGTGCGTGCGCCCGATTCTCGCCCATTCACGCACGATCGCGCCCAAGCGCCGGGTCAGAGGCCATTGTGGCGTTGCCTACCTCATTATTTCCGTGCGCTGAGTCACATCGCGGGAATAAGTCGATGCCCTGAAGCGTTTAACCATTAATCCCTGCCCGCGGCGCGCGCCTCGACATCACAAGGTGTCCCAGGCAAACCGGCACGCCGCGTCGCGCGGGGAATGGAGGAGGTGACGATGAAGCGTTTTCGCATGATTCTTGCATGTCTGACCCTGGCCGCGCTGTCCGGCGCGGGACTCGCCGCGTGCAGCGACATGGATTCGGGCGGTAACTCCTCGTCGGGAAGTTCGGGCAGCAGCTCGAGCGGCGCCTACTGACGGGCCGGCCGCGTGGCGCGTCACCCGTCGCCGGAATTCGAGTCTCAGGTCGTGGCGCAGCTTGCGCCACTGCGCCGCTATGCCCGCTCGCTCACCGGCGACACCGCGTGGGCCGACGATCTCGTGCAGGACGCCGCCGAGCGTGCGCTGTCGCGCTGGACCTCGTTCAAGCCCGAGAGCAACCTGCGCGCGTGGCTGCTGACGATTCTGCGCCACCTCTACATCGACCAGCTGCGCGGCCGCCGAGAAATCGCCGTGGACGACGAAAGCGCCCCGTGGCGCACGCTGGAGGCCCCGCGCGGCGAAGTCGACGGACTCGAACTGCGCGATCTGCAGCGCGCGCTGTATCAGCTGAGCACCACGCAGCGCGAAGTGCTGCTCCTCGTCTGTGTGGAGGAGTTGAGCTATGAGGAGGCCTCGGCCGTGCTGGGCGTGCCGGCGGGCACTGTGATGTCGCGCCTGTCGCGCGCGCGCGAGCATTTGCGCGGGCTGCTCGGTCAGGACCCGGCGCGACGCAGTACGACGCCGCTCAGAGTGGTGGGGACAACGCGATGAGCCATGACGACCTCGAACCGGATCCGCCGCGCGGCCAGAATGCGCCGCCGCAAGGTGCGACGGGCGCGGGCGGCGAGCCGCACGACGCACACGATCCACACGATGGCGACGAGGCGCTGCTCGCGGCGCTTTCCGCGTTCGTCGACGGCGAGCTGCCCGCGAGCGAGCAGGCTGCCGTCGACACGCGTCTCGCGGACGATCCACTCGCGGCGAGCCGCGTGGCGGCGTATCGCGCGCAGAAGTCGGCGTTGCGGGCGCTTTGCGGCGCCGATCCCGGCCCTGCGTCCTCCGTGTCATGTATCGTGCTGCGTCCGCGCGAGCCGTGGTGGCGGCGCTTCGGCATGGCCGCCGCCTGGTGCGTCGTGGGCGCGGGCGTGGCGCTTGCCGCCACGGCGCTCCTGCCGCGCGCGATGTCGGGCGGCGAGTGGGCAGAGGGCGGGGGCGGCAGCTGGTTCGCCTTCGACACAACGGACGCCTTCGCGCGCCGCGCCGACATCGCTTACGCGGTCTATACGCCGGAGCAGCGGCATCCCGTGGAGGTGGGGGCGAACGACGAGGGCCATCTTGTCGCGTGGCTCTCGAAGCGGCTTGGCAAGCCGCTGTCGGTGCCGTCGCTCCAGGCGTACGGTTATACGCTAGTGGGCGGACGCCTGTTGCCCGGCACCGTCGGGCCGGCGGCGCAGTTCATGTACGAGAACGACGCGGGCGAGCGGCTCACGCTCTACGTGAGCAATTCGGGTAAGGAGACGGGCGCCGTGCGCCTCTTGCGCGACGGCAATCGCCACACCTTCTACTGGACCACCGCCCACATGGGTTATGCGCTCTCCGGGCCGCCGACCGAAGGCAAGCTGCGCACCATCGCCTACACCGTGTGCGGCGCGCTCGGCGGCACGCCGGCGCAATGGTGAGCGCCGTGGTGACGCCCGCGGTGGGCGCAGAAGGCAGTGACGGTCCGCGCGTTCTGCCGCCGGGCATGAGCGAGGCCGCCTTCGAACGCGTGCTCGACGCCTTCGAGGCGATCGTCGGCGCCCCCAATGTCTGCCGTGGCGGCGCATCGCTCGAACCGTATTTCGATCCCTTCATGCCGGCCGCCGATCCGCACGCGTTTGCGCCTTCGGCGGCGCTATTGCCCGCGAGCGCTGAGGAGATCCGCGCCGTGCTGCGCGTGGCGAACGAAGCGCGCGTGCCGCTCTGGACGGTCTCCACCGGGCGCAACTTCGCATACGGTGGCGCGGCGCCGCGCCTGGCTGGCTCGGTCGTGCTCGACCTGCAGCGGATGAACCGCGTCCTCGCCGTGGACGAGCGGCTCGCGTACGCCCTCGTCGAACCCGGTGTGAGTTATTTCGATCTCTACACCCATCTGCGCGACGGCGGCTACCGGCTGTGGATCGATCCCCCCGCGGCGGGATGGGGCAGCGTGATGGGCAATACGCTCGAACGCGGCTTCGGCACCACGGCCTACGGCGACCACGCCGCGACGCTGTGCGGCATGGAGATCGTGCTCGCGAACGGCGATGTCGTGCGCACCGGCATGGGCGGGATCGAGACGGGCACCGCGTGGCAGCTCTACCGGTCCGGCTACGGGCCGGCGTTCGATGCGCTCTTCACGCAGTCCAACTACGGCATCGTCACGAAGATGGGGCTCTGGCTGATGCCCGCGCCGCCCGCGTTCGTGCTGGGCGAGGTGCAGATGCCGGGCGAGCAGGACCTCGCCGCGCTCGTCGATACCTTGCGGCCGTTGCAGCTCGACGGCACGATCCGCAATCACGCGGCGATCGAAGGGGCGATCCGGCGCGCGGCGGGCATTGCGCCGCGCTCGCGCTGGTTCGACGGCGCGGGGCCGATGCCCGAGGCGGCGGTCGAGGCGATGCAGCGCGATCTCGGTATCGGCCGCTGGAATCTGCACTTCGCGCTTTATGGCGTGCCCGAGGTGATCGAAGCGCAGCAGCGCGTAGTCGAGCGCGCATTCCATGCGTTGCCGGGCGCACGCATTTCGACGCAGCGCTATGCGGCAGGCGACGAGCCGCAGGGCGGTGGCGACCGCAATCTGGCCGGTATCCCCGCGATGAGCGCGTTTCGCATGCTCGACTGGCGCGGCGGCGAGGGCGCGCATGTGGACTTTTCTCCGCTGTGTCCTGCCGATGGCCGCGACGCGATGCGTCAGTACATGCTCGTGAAGAGCCGCGCGGCGGAGTACGGTTTCGACTACTACGGCGGCTTCACGGCGGCGGGGCGGCATCTGCATCACGTCTTCGCGGCGATCTTCGCGCGCGAGCGGCGCGACGACGCTGCGCGGGCCGGCGACCTGCTGCGCGCGTTGATGAGCGACGCGCGCGCGGCGGGCTACGGCGTGTACCGTTCGCATCTGCTATACATGGACTACGCCGCCGCGCAATACAGCTTCAACGACGGTGCGTTGCTGCGCCTTGCGCAAACGCTCAAGGACGCGCTCGATCCGCAAGGCGTGCTCTCGCCCGGCAAGCAGGGTATCTGGCCCGGGCGGTTGCGCGGCGAGCGCGGCTATACATAGGCAGCGAGGAGGCACGCGCGATGGACCGCAGGACTTTTCTGTGCGAGACGGGCGGCGCGTTGCTCGGCGCGGGAGTGGGGTGCGGCGGGTGGCGGATGTTACGCCAGACGCGCAGTGTGGCGCTGGCCGGCGTGGTGTTCGACCCCACGCTTGCCGCAGGTCAGGCGTTCGCGCGCCATGCCGCGCGGGCGGGCATCGAAGCGTGGTCTCTTGCCGACGACATCGGCATGCTCTGGCACACGCAACTCGCGCAGCGCCTCGATCCTCGCGCGCGATTGATCGCCGCGCTGCGGCCCGCGGATGCGTTCGTGCTCACGCGTCTCGCCGGATCGCGCGGCGTGCGCGTGCTTCTGCCCGCATCTTTCGGTCACGCAGCAACGGCTGCCGGCGAACTCAGCTTGCGGCCTGCTTCCTGATCTCTTCGTCGCGCAACTCGCGGCGCAGGATCTTGCCGATATTCGATTGCGGAAGCGTGTCGCGAAACTCGACCAGACGCGGCACCTTGTAGCCCGTCAACTGCTGGCGGCAGAACTGGATCAGCGCTTCTTCGGTGAGCGCAGGATCGCGCTTCACCACGAACACCTTCACGCGTTCGCCCTGCACCGGATCGGGCACGCCGATCGCCGCCACTTCGCGCACGCCCGGATGGGCGGCGAGCACGTCTTCGATCTCGTTCGGGTACACGTTGAAACCGGAGACGAGAATCATGTCCTTCTTGCGGTCGATGAGCCGTATATAACCCTGCGGATCCATCACGCCGATGTCGCCTGTCGCGAGCCAGCCGTCTGCGTCGAGCACCTTCGCGGTTTCGTCGGGACGCATCCAGTAGCCCCGCATGACCTGCGGTCCTTTCACGCACAGCTCGCCCGCCTCGCCGAGGTTGGCCCACGTGCCGTCGTCCTTGCGAAAGCGCACGAGCGTGGAGGGCGCGGGCAAGCCGACAAGTCCTTCGAAGTCCTGAAGATGATCGAGATCGACGGGATTCATCGTGACGATCGGCGAGCATTCGGTGAGGCCGTAGCCTTCGACGATGGGCTTGCCGGTCACTGCCTTGAAGCGCTCGGCCACGGCCTTCTGCGTGGCCATGCCGCCCGCCATCGCGAGCTTGAGGCCCGAGAAGTCGCGCTGGCGGAAGGCTTCGTTGTCAAGAAACGCGTTGTAGAGCGTGTTCACCGCCGACATGCAACTAAAGCGCTCGTGGCGGATCGTTTTCATCACGCGCTTCACGTCGCGCGGATTCGCGATGAGGATATTGCGCCCGCCGAGCGCCATGAAGATCATCGCGTTCACGGTGAGCGAATAGATGTGATAGAGCGGCAGCGGCGTGAGGACGGTTTCCTGGTCGGCGTCGAGCTGGCCGCCCGTCCAGGCCTTCGCCTGAAGCAGGTTCGCGAGCATGTTGCCGTGCGTGAGCATCGCGCCTTTGGCGACGCCCGTGGTGCCGCCCGTGTATTGCAGGAAGGCGAGGTCGTCGAACTTGACGTCCACGGGCGCGAACGGACGGCGCGCGCCCGCTTCGAGCGCGGCCAGCATCGTCACGGCTTGCGGAAGGCGGTAAGCGGGCACGAGTTTCTTCACGTGCCGCAGCATGAAGTTGATGAAGCGGCCCTTGAGGTTGAGCCCTTCGCCCAGCAGGTCGCCGAGCCCCGTCACCACAACGTGCTTCACGCGTGTGCCGGGCAACGCGTCTTCGAGAGTCTTCGCGAAGTTCTCGAACACGACGATCGTTTCGGCGCCGCTGTCCTTCAACTGATGCGCGAGCTCGCGCACCGTGTAGAGCGGGTTCACGTTGACCACGACAGCGCCCGCCTTGAGCGCGCCGAAAAGCGCCACCGGGTACTGCAACGTATTGGGCAGCATGATCGCCACGCGCTCGCCGGGCTTCACGCCCACGTCCTGCAGCCACGCGGCGAACGCGCTGGCCTTGCGCGCGAGCACCGCGTAGGTCATGGGCGAGCCCGCGCTCACGTAGGCCACGCGCTCGCCGAAGCGGGCCGTGCATTGGTCGAAGAACTGCGCGAGCGAGGCGTAAGAGTGGATGTCGACTTCGCGCGGCACATCGGCGGGATACGACGCGTACCAGACGCCGTCGGTGTCGGGCGCGGTGGCTTCGCGGGCGGGCGTGAGTGCGGCGGCGTCGGCGTGGGCGTTTGCGGGCGAACGGGGCGTGTCGGTCATGAGGTCTCTCCGGGCTTTTCGTTATAGCTTGAATCGTGCCACGGCGTGGCGCGGCAAGGAAGCTTGCCGGTAGGCGGGCAGGGGAAATCCGGGCGGGCCGCTCAAAAGCGCATAAATGAGCGCATAAAGGAGCGCAAAAGAAAAACCGCGCCGGGCATGACCCGGCGCGGCTTCGTGTGGTGCTGCACGGCGGCAGGACGATGCCGCCTGCGCGTTTCAGACGCTCGACACCTGTTTGGCCGACTGCGTCATGTCGATGCCGCGGCGCTCGCGGCTGAAGAGGATCAGGATGGCGATCAGCACGGCCACGGTGCCGGCGACGACGGCCATCGCCAGCGCATAGTTGTTGTCGTGCGTGACGGCGAACGAAGACTGCAGCGTGGCGTTGACCGAAGCGAACAGATTGCCGAGCTGATAAACAAGACCCGGGAAGGTCGCGCGGATTTCGTCGGGCGAGATCTCGTTCAGATGCACGGGGATCACGCCCCAGGCGCCCTGCACGGAAATCTGCATGAGGAACGCACCGAGCGCGAGCAGGATCGGGCCGCTGGAGAATGCCCACAGCGGCAACACCGGAAGCGCGAGCAGCGCGGCGATGAAGATGGCCCTGCGGCGGCCGATCTTCTCCGACACCGAGCCGAAGAAAAGCCCGCCCACGATCGCGCCGAGATTGAGCACGATGGTGATGAGCGAGACCGTATGCGGATCGAAGTGGTGTTGTTCGCGCAGGAAGGTCGGATACAGATCCTGGGTGCCGTGCGAGAAGAAGTTGAAGCACGTCATCAGCACGATCGCATAGATCGACAGCGCGAAATTGTGCTTGAGCGTGGCGAGCAGGCTTGGGCGCGCGCGCTTTTCCATTTCCTTGAACGCAGGCGATTCCGGCACGTGAGCCCGCACGTATAGCACGAGCAGCGCCGGCAGCACGCCGACAAAGAACATGCCGCGCCAGCCCACATGCTCGTAAAGCACGCCGAACACGACCGACGCGAGCAGGAAGCCGCTCGGGTAGCCGGCCTGCAGCAGCCCCGAAACCGCGCCGCGCGCCTTGGGCGGAATGGTTTCCATCGTGAGCGCGGAGCCCACGCCCCATTCGCCGCCCATCGCGATGCCGAAGAGCGAGCGCAGCACGAGGAAAGTCATGAGGTTGGGCGAGAAGCCGGTGAGCAGCTCGAACAGCGAGTAGCACGCGATGTTGATCATCAGCGTGGGCCGGCGGCCGAACTTGTCGGCGAGGCGGCCGAAGATCAGCGCGCCGAGCGGGCGCATGGCCAGCGTGAGCGTGATGGCGAACGCGACATCGGGAATCTTGGTGTTGAATTCGTGGGCAATGTCTTTCAGGACGAAAACCGTCAGAAAGAAGTCGAACGCGTCGAGCGTCCAACCCAGATAGGCGGCGATCGTGACGTTTCTCTGTTCCCGCGTCCAGCTCATGTGATTGTTCTCCTGGTATGGCTTTACGGTGCCGTCTAGGGCGGCGATGTCTCGTGCAGCCCGCGGCGCCCCGCGCAACGGACCTGCGCCGAAGTGTACGCCCGGGATTAAACAATTGCATGAATGCTGACATCAACCTCGGGCTAATCCCTGGCTGATTCGTTTTGAATGAAATTTAAATGTAATTTAAAAGTAAATTAAATGAATGGATTCGCGTCGATCATGGTGCGGAGGCCGTCGCGGCGGACTTGCTGCCTGACTGTTACCGGGAGAGCCAGTCGAGTGCGCCGGCGATAACGGGACGCCATTCGGTCATCCGGGATTGACGCAGGAGAGTGAACGACCGTGCTTTTCCTTATTTACCTGGCGAGAACGCGTCGCTAGAATCGATCGCCAATGTCGGAGAGCCGGCGAGCCCGGCATCTCCAGACCCCATGGCCGCGCTTCGCGCCGGCCGCCGTGAGACACAGGAACAGGAGACTTCAAGCATGCAGGTCAGGGACATGTTCGAACTGGGCGGGCAGGTGGCGCTCATCACCGGCGGTTCGCGCGGGCTAGGGTTGCAGATGGCCGAGGCGCTGGGCGAGATGGGGTGCCGCGTGGTCATCACGGCGCGCAAGGCGGACGAACTGGCGCAGGCGCAGCGCCATCTCCAGGGGCTCGGGATCGAGGCGACGACGGTCGTGACCGACCTGCAGCGCGCCGAAAGTATCGCGCCGCTCGTCGATGAAACGCTCGCGGCCTGCGGCAAGATCGATATCCTCGTGAACAACGCGGGCGCCACGTGGGGGGCACCGGCGGAAAACTATCCCGACGAGGCGTGGCACAAGGTCATGAACCTGAACGTCAACGCGCCGTTCTTCCTCGCGCGCGAAGTCGGCAAGCGCAGCATGATCCCGCGTCAGAGTGGCAAGATCATCAACGTGGCCTCGATCGCGGGCCTCAAGGGGACGCTCGGCCCCATGCAGACCATCGCGTACAACACCTCGAAAGCCGCCGCCATCAACTTCACGCGCGCGCTCGCCGCGGAATGGGGCAAGTACGGCATCAACGTGAATGCGATCTGCCCGGGCTTCTTCCCCTCGAAGATGTCGGCCGGATTGCTCGACAAGCTGGGGCAGACGGTCATCGACCACACGCCGCTCAAGCGCCTCGGCGACGACGACGACCTCAAGGGCGCCGTCGTGCTTCTCGCGAGCGCGGCGGGCCGCCACATCACGGGCCAGTATCTGGCCGTCGACGGCGGCGCGAGCGTCGTCTGACGCCTGTTGCGTGTTCCGCGCGCGCCGCAGGCCTCGCGGCGTGCGCGCCGATTGTCCACGTGCACGCGATGAGCGGCGCACCTTCAACGAGACAGAACCTGCCATGCCCACGTCAGTCCCGTCGCAACCGGCTTCTCATCCTGCCAACTCTGGTTCCCAACCGTCTGCCGAGGCCGGCTCGCCCATTGCGAGGCCCCACCTGCCTTCGCCGCACTGGCCCGCGCATCTCTCGCCGCACCTCACGGTTCCGGCCACGAACCTGTTCTACAACGCCGAGGTTTCGGCGGCCCGTTTCCCCGACAAACCCTACATCGTCTTCTACGACACGCCCGTCACGTTCGCGCAGTTCAAGGACGAGGCCGAGCGCATGGCCGGCTATCTCCAGCAGCACTGCGGCGTGAAGGCCGGCGACCGCGTGCTGCTCTACATGCAGAACAGCCCGCAATGGATCCTTGCGTACTACGCCATCCTGCGCGCGAACGCCGTGGTGGTGCCGGTCAATCCGATGAACATGACCGAGGAGCTCGCGCATTACGTGGAGGACAGCGGGGCGAGCACCGCGTTCGTCGCGCAGGAGCTGTATCCGCGCATCGCGCCGCATGTGAGCAAAGGGCAGGGGACCGAGACGGAGCCGGGGCTGCAGCGGCTGATCGTCGCGACGTATAGCGATTACGTGAAGGGCGAGCCGTCGTCGCCTGTGCCCGAATTCGTCAGCGCGCCGCGCCACGTGGAGGGGCCGGGCGTCGTGCACTGGGCCGATGCGCTCGCGCTGCGCGCGACGCCAGGACCGCTCACGGCAGGCCCCGACGATCTTTGCGTGATGCCCTATACCTCGGGCACGACCGGCAAACCCAAAGGCTGCATGCACACGCACCGAAGCGTGATGAGCACGGCGGTGGGCGGCTGCAACTGGTTCGGCAGCAATCAGGATGCCGTGCAGCTTTCCGTGCTGCCGTTCTTTCATGTGACCGGCATGCAGGGCGGCATGAACAGCCCGCTCTATAACGGCTCGACCATCGTGGTGCTGCCGCGCTGGGACCGCGACGCCGCCGCGCGCGCCATCGAGCATTACCGCATCAACGGCTGGCAGGCCATCTCGACCATGGTGGTCGACTTCATTTCGAATCCGCGCATCGGCGAATATGACCTGTCGAGTCTCGCTTGGATGCGCGGGGGCGGCGCAACGATGCCCGATGCCGTCGTCAAGAAGCTGCGCGATTTGACGGGCCTCGAGTTCGTCGAAGGCTATGGCATGTCCGAGACCATGGCCGGCACGCACATCAATCCTCCGCATCGGCCGAAACCGCAGTGCCTGGGCATCCCGGTGTTCGACGTGGACTCGCGCGTCATCGACCCGATCACGCTGGAGGAAGTGCCCGACGGCGAGTCGGGCGAGCTGATCATGCATGCGCCGCAAGTGATGCAGGGGTACTGGCGCAATCCGCAAGCCACGCGCGAGGCCTTCATCGAGCGCGACGGCAAGCGGTTCCTGCGCACCGGCGACCTCGTGCGGCGCGACGCGGAGGGTTACTACTTCATCACCGACCGCCTCAAGCGCATGATCAATGCGTCGGGCTACAAGGTCTGGCCGGCCGAAGTCGAGGCGCTGATGTACCGCCATCCTGCGATCAAGGAGGTGTGCGTGATCGGCACGCAGGACGCGCGTCGCGGCGAAACGGTGAAGGCCTGCGTGGTGCTCGACCCGAAGCAGGCGGGCACCGTGAGCGAGGACGACATCATCGCGTGGGCGCACGACAACATGGCGGCGTACAAGGCGCCGCGCGTCGTGCAGTTCGTCGAGACGCTGCCCAAGTCGGGCAGCGGCAAGATCCTGTGGCGCAAGTTACAGGAAGACGAGGCGAACGCGCCGCGCGGCTGAAGGCTGGCGTTGCAGCGTTTCGTCACGATGCAGGCCGGCCTTGCGTTTGACGGCGAAGGGTCGGCCAATACATCGTCATCCTGATCGATTTCGAAAAAGCGCGGTGCTTTTTTTCACGCGCCCGAGAGTGCGGGCAGTCCCGCTCCCGTATCGTGCCAGCCGCTTTCCCAGCCGGTCTGCATGGCCGGCACCTCTCTCTGTGATGCCATGCGCCCCGCGAGCCAGTCGCCGGGCACCCGCGCATGCTTGAGCGCGAGAATCGCCTCGCACAGGAACTCGATGCTGTAGGCCTTGAGCAGATGCGGATGGTGCGCATCGATATAGGCGGAGATCCGTGCATGCTCGCCCTCGATCCCGGCGAGCGAGTAGAGCGTTTGCTTGTCCCAGCGAAACCTCAAGCCCAGCTCCGCGAATGCCGCGTTGAATGCGCCCAGGTGCGCCTCGAGGTGGCGATCGTGTTCGGCAGCGTACCGGTGGGTGGACGGTTGGCTCATGGCAGTCTCCTGAATGGCGATGGCGTGAACCAAGCGTAGGAGCACCCATGAATAAACGATAGTTAAAGTTTTTTCTGATTTGTATTCGGTATTGTTTATCGATTGAATCGGAAGAGCGAACCTGCTGCCGGGCTGCGCGTAAACCCTCCATAGCTACGTCGCTTTCGCTGATATATTGTATGTGACATGTGGAATGTTTAAAGAGCCGGTCAAACGAACGTTGGAGACAAACGACCGATGTCCGCCGATAGACAAGCCGAAGCTGAAGCTGAAGCGCTCCCGCTCACCCTCGCGCTCGAACCGATCAACGCCGCCGCGTCCCTGCGCGACCAGGCGTACGCAAGGCTCAAGCAGGCGATTGCCGAGACCGATATCTACCGCTCGCGCAACGAGATCCGTCTGGACGAGAAGGAGCTGACCGAGAAGCTGGGCGTGAGCCGCACGCCGGTGCGCGAGGCCATGACGCTGCTCGAGCAGGAGGGCTTTCTGCGCACGGTGCCGCGCCGCGGCGTGTATATCCTGCGCAAGACGCGCAAGGAGATCGTCGAGATGATCTATATGTGGGCCGCGCTCGAAAGCATCGCTGCCCGGCTCGCGACCCAGCGCGCCACCGACGACGACATCGCCCGACTGCGTCGCATGTTCTCGGACTTCGGCGACACCACGCCCTCGGACCATATCGAGGAGTACTCGGAGGCGAACATCATGTTCCATCAGTCGCTGGTGGAGCTTTCGAAGTCGCCGATCATCGTGGACACCATCAAGAACATTTTCATGCACGTGCGCGCGATCCGGCGCATGACGATCGCGCAGAGCGATCGTGCTTCGCGCTCCATCGTCGATCACATGCGCATTATCGAAGCGCTGGAGCAACGCGACACGGAGCGCGTCGAGCAGCTCGTGCGCCAGCATTCGATCGATCTCGCGCTGTTCGTGGAAGCGAACTGCGACTTTCTCGACTGATGATGTGAGTGAAGGTTGTGCCGCACGGGTATTAAAGGTAGGTATCCATAATTTTTCGGTCTGAGTTGAAATTATCGGTAACCGGATAATTTGTATGGACTGCGTAAGAATTGAGAAATATGTGGTGGTCATGATGCGCCGGAACGCCGACCGGCAAGGGCAGAGGCACTTCGCATAACGAAGCACATCTCGGCCGTCAAAAACGTCTTGACTAATATTGTGTGTGGAATATTGTATATCACGACTCACGTAACGCCCCGCCAACGAGGAGACGTCATGGCAGAAGCAGGCATCAACGAGGCGCAAAACAGCCCGGCGCCCGAGGCACAGCAAACGACAGACGGGTTTCATCTCGTCATCGACGCGCTGAAACTTAACGATATCGACACGATCTTCGGGCTGGTCGGTATCCCCATCACCGATCTCGCCCGTCTCGCGCAGGCCGAGGGCATGCGTTTCATCGGCTTTCGCCATGAGCAGAACGCGGGCAACGCCGCGGCCGTGGCGGGCTATATGACGAAGAAGCCCGGCATCTGCCTGACCGTTTCCGCGCCGGGCTTTCTCAACGGCCTCACGGCGCTCGCCAACGCCACGACCAATTGCTTTCCGATGATCCTCATCAGCGGTTCGAGCGAACGCGAGATCGTCGATCTGCAGCAGGGCGACTACGAGGAAATGGATCAGCTCAACGCAGCGAAGCCGTACGCGAAGGCCGCGTATCGCGTGCTGCACGCCGAGGACATCGGCATTGGCGTGGCGCGGGCGATTCGTGCCGCCGTGTCGGGCCGTCCCGGCGGCGTGTATCTCGATCTGCCGGCCAGGCTTCTCGCGCAGACGATCGACGCGGTCAAGGCCCAGCAGTCGCTCGTGAAAGTGGTGGATGCCGCACCGCGCCAGATTCCCGCGCCCGATTCCGTCAAGCGCGCGCTCGATGTATTGAGGAATGCAAAAAGACCATTGATCCTGCTCGGCAAGGGCGCTGCGTATGCCCAGGCCGATGCGTCCATTCGGGCGCTCGTCGAGAAGACGGGTATCCCGTATCTGCCGATGTCGATGGCCAAGGGTCTCCTGCCCGATACGCATGCGCAATCGGCTTCGGCTGCGCGCTCGTTCGTGCTGGCCGAGTCGGACGCCGTACTGCTGGTGGGCGCCCGCCTGAACTGGTTGCTCTCGCACGGTAAGGGCAAGACCTGGGGCGCGCCGGCGGCTAAGCAGTTCGTGCAGATCGATATCGCACCCACCGAGATCGACAGCAACGTGGCGATCGAAGCGCCGCTGATCGGCGATATCGGATCATGCGTAGACGCGCTGCTCGAAGGTATCGGCGACGATTTCCCGCAGCCGCCCGCCGAATGGCTCGATGCGGTTGCGCAACGCAAGAGCAAGAATCTGGAAAAGATGGCGGCGACGCTCGATAAGAGCCCGACGCCGATGAACTTCCATAGCGCGCTGCGCGCGATTCGCGACGTCTTGAAGACGCGGCCCGACATCAACGTCGTCAATGAAGGCGCCAATACGCTCGACTACGCGCGCAGCATCATCGACATGTATCAGCCTCGCAAGCGTTTCGACTCGGGTACGTGGGGGATCATGGGCATCGGCATGGGTTTCGCCATCGGCGCGGCCGTGACGAGCGGCACGCAGGTGGTCGCCATCGAAGGCGACAGCGCATTCGGCTTCAGCGGCATGGAACTCGAAACGATCTGCCGCTACAACCTGCCCGTCTGCACGATCGTTTTCAACAACAACGGTGTTTATCGCGGCACGGACGTCAACCCCACGGGTGGGGTAGATGTCGCGCCCACCGTGTTCGTCAAGAACGCGCGCTATGACCGGATGATGGAAGCGTTCGGCGGTATCGGCCATCACGCCACCACCCCCGAGGAACTCACGGCCGCGCTGCTCGAGGCGATTGCGTCGGGCAAACCCACGCTCATCAATGCCATCATCGACGAAGCCGCCGGCACCGAGAGCGGGCGTCTCACGAATCTGAATCCGCAAAGCGCGGCCATGAAGAAATAAGTTCGATCCAGTCATTCAGGCGAGAAGGACACATAAGTCCAGTTATCGGAAATCAGGAGATACGGCAATGAGCAAACCCCTCGACGGCATCAAGATCATCGACTTCACGCATGTACAGGCCGGCCCTGCCTGCACGCAGTTGCTCGCGTGGTTCGGTGCGGACGTGATCAAGGTGGAGCGTCCGGGCGCGGGCGACGTCACGCGCTCGCAGCTGCGCGACATTCCCGATGTCGATGCTTTGTACTTCACCATGCTCAACAGCAACAAGCGTTCGCTCACGCTCGACACCAAGAAGCCGGAAGGCAAGGAAGTGCTGGAGAAGCTGATTCGCGAGTCGGACGTGCTGGTGGAAAATTTCGGTCCCGGCGCGCTCGATCGCATGGGCTTCACGTGGGAGCGCATCAAGGAGCTCAATCCGAAGATGATCGTCGCTTCGGTGAAGGGCTTCAGCGAAGGCCATCATTACGACGACCTCAAGGTCTACGAAAACGTGGCGCAATGCGCGGGCGGCGCCGCTTCGACCACGGGCTTCTGGGACGGCCCCCCGACCGTGAGTGCGGCCGCGCTCGGCGACAGCAACACCGGCATGCATCTCGCCATCGGCATTCTCACGGCGCTGATCGGCCGCGACAAGACGGGCAAGGGGCAGAAGGTGGCTGTTTCGATGCAGGACAGCGTGCTCAACCTGTGCCGCGTGAAGCTGCGCGACCAGCAGCGTCTCGACCGCGTGGGTTATCTGGAAGAGTATCCGCAGTATCCGCACGGCAGCTTCAGCGACGTCGTGCCGCGCGGCGGCAATGCGGGCGGCGGCGGACAGCCGGGCTGGGTGCTCAAGTGCAAGGGCTGGGAAACCGATCCTAACGCTTATATCTACTTCACGATCCAGGGCCACGCATGGGAGCCGATCTGCCATGCACTCGGCAAGCCGGAGTGGATCGACGATCCCGACTACAAGACGGCCCAGGCGCGCCAGCCGCATATCTTCGAGATCTTCAACACGATCGAAGCGTGGCTCGCCGACAAGACGAAGTTCGAGGCGATCGACATCCTGCGCAAGTTCGACATTCCGTGTGCGCCGGTGCTGAGCATGAAGGAGATCGCGGGCGATCCGTCGCTGCGCGCGAGCGGCACCATCGTCGAAGTGCCGCACAAGGAGCGCGGCAGCTATCTGACCGTTGGCAGTCCGATCAAATTCTCGGAGCTCAAGCCGGAGGTCAAGGGTTCGCCGCTGCTGGGCGAGCATACCGACGAAGTGCTGGCGGATCTTGGCTACTCGGCGCAGCAGATCGCCGCGCTGCACGAAGTCCGCGCGGTCTGACGACAATCGTCACGGCATGCGCCGCCCTCCGTGCGAGGGCGGCGTCGCCTGGGTACGCCGTGGCTCGCCGCCCAATGTCCGTTCAACGATAGAACCCTTCCCATGCCATCCGCCATCGATTTTGCGCAACTTGCGGACGTGATAGGCGACGCCATCGTCATTTCCGATGCCGCCGGCGACATCACGTTCTGGAATCCCGCTGCGACCCGCATGTTCGGCTATACGGAGCACGAGGCGATGGGCAATACGCTCGACCTCATCATTCCGGAGCGCCTGCGCGGACGTCACTGGGAGGGCTATCACAAGACCATGGCCAGCGGCGAAACGCGCTACGGCAATGACGTACTGCGTGTGCCGGCGGTGGACAAGGCCGGGCGCGCGCTGTCGATCGCCTTTACCGTGGCGTTGCTGCGTTCGCCCGATGGTACCGTGACGGGCATCGTGGCGGTGATTCGCGACGAGACGGCGCGCTTTCAGGAAGAGCGCGGACTGCGCAAGCGTCTTGCGGAACTGGAAGCGCAGGTCCAGCAATCCTGACACTCAGGAGGAGCCGATCATGCATACCGAAACGCTCGGGCACTACGAGGTCGAACTCTCGGCCCGTCAATTGATACATAACGGCGGCTGGGCTGCGTTCGCCGCCGTTCACGAGCTTGCCGAGGATACGCGCGGCGGCGAACTGGCCGGGTTTGTATGGCAGCAGCTGGGCGACGAAACCGTCTACGCGAGCGAGGCCGCCGCGCTGGCGGGCGCGCGTGCGGTGGCGCTCGCGTTTCTCAAGTCGGGCAATCCGCAGCGCTGAGTGGTTGCCCTCCACGCGTAGCAACACGATGCCCGGCAAGAGACCGCGGCACACCGATTCCCCATGGGGCCCGAGTCAGGCGCCAAAGCGCCCAATCCGGCCGACACAGGAGACGTTTCATGAAGTTGTGGCTACGCATTCGGCGCGCCGGGTTCCTTGGCGCGCCGCCAATTGGCTGTTCCCTCGTCATCGCCTCGTTCGTCCGGGGTGCGTCATGGCGATGATCCTTGCCGTTCCGCGCGAAACGCATGCGGGCGAGCGCCGCGTGGCGGCGACGCCAGAAAGCGTCGCACAACTTATCAAACTCGGCTATGCGGTCAACGTAGAAGCGGGTGCTGGCGTACGCGCATCGTTCGGCGACGCAGCTTATCGCTCGGCTGGCGCACAGATCGTGGACGATCCGCTGACCCTCTGGAGCACGGCCGATCTCGTGATCAAGGTGCGCCCGCCGACCCTCGAAGAAGCGAACTGGCTCAAACCCGGCGCGACGCTTGCGGGCTTTATCTGGCCCGCCCAGAACGCGGCGCTGCTCGATGTGCTCGCCACGCGCAGCGCCACCGTGCTCGCCATGGATTGCGTACCGCGCATCTCGCGCGCGCAAAAACTCGATGCACTGAGCTCGATGGCCAACATGGCCGGCTATCGCGCGGTGATCGAGGCGGCGCAGCACTTCGGCCGCGTCTTCACCGGCCAGATCACGGCGGCGGGCAAGATGCCGCCGGCGAAGGTGCTCGTGATCGGCGCCGGCGTGGCGGGACTTGCCGCTATCGGCGCGGCCCGCGGCCTGGGGGCGATCGTGCGCGCCTTCGATACGCGGCCCGAAGTGGGGCAGCAGGTCGAAAGCATGGGCGCCGAATTCCTGAGCGTCGACATCGAGGAAGAGGGGGGCGGTTCGGGCGGCTACGCGAAAGAGATGAGCGCGAAGTTCATCGAGGCCGAAATGGCGCTCTTCGAAGCCCAGGCGCGCGAGGTGGACATCATCATCACCACGGCGCTGATTCCCGGCAAACCCGCACCGCGCCTCATCAGCGCGCAGACGGCGGCCTGCATGCGCGCCGGCAGCGTGATCGTGGACATGGCCGCGGAGCAGGGCGGCAACTGCGAACTGACACGTCCGGGGGAGGTGATCGATGCGAACGGCATAACGGTGATTGGTTACACCGATCTGCCAAGCCGCATGGCGAACCAGTCCAGCCAGCTCTATGCCACGAATCTGCGCCATCTGCTAACCGACCTCACGCCTGCAAAGGACGGCGAGTTGCAGATCGATATGGAGGACGTCGTGCAACGCGGCACCACGGTCATGCAGCGCGGCAGCGTGTGCTGGCCGCCCCCGCCCGTGACACCTTCGCCTTCTGCCGCGGCCGCTGCGATACCGCACAAGGCCGTAGCGGCAAACGGCCATGGCGGGGAAGGTACGGCAGGTAGCGCGGACGCCGTGCGTCGCAGGAGCCTCTGGCCTTTGGCCGCCCTCGTGGCTGCTGCGTTGTTGCTGCTGGCGCTGGGCGCGGTCGCGCCGCCTGCATTCGTCGCGCACTTCACGGTGTTCGTGCTGGCGGTGTTCGTCGGCTACCAGGTGGTCTGGAACGTCACGCCCGCGCTCCATACGCCGCTCATGAGCGTGACCAATGCGATCAGCGGAATCATCGTCGTGGGTGCGCTGCTGCATCCGGGCAGTCCGGGGACGATCGTGAGCGTGCTGTCCGGCATTGCCCTCGTGGTCGCGACGATCAACATCACGGGTGGTTTTCTCGTGACCCAGCGCATGCTGAAGATGTTCCAGCGCACCTGAGGAGACAGCACGATGAACGGAATCGGAAACATGGCGTGGCTCGGTGCGGCCACGCTCTTCATCCTGAGCCTGCGAGGCCTCAGTCACCCCGCGAGCGCGAGGCGCGGCAATCTCTACGGTGTCCTCGGCATGGGCATCGCCGTGCTGGCCACCTTGCTCGTGACGGCCGGCGCGGGTCTGCAGATCGCGCTGATCGCCGCGGTGGCGGGCGGCGGGATCGGCGCGACGCTGGCAAAACGCGTGGAGATGACGCAGATGCCGCAACTGGTTGCGGTGCTGCATAGTTTTGTCGGTCTCGCCGCAACATTGATCAGTATTGCGAATTATCTATCCGGATCGATAACGGCGAACCCGGTCGAACAGGCGATTCACGATACGGAGATCTACGTCGGCGCTTTCATCGGCACGGTGACTTTCAGCGGTTCGATCATCGCCTTCCTGAAGCTGCAAGGCACGCTGAGCGGCAAGCCGCTCGTACTGCCCGCACGGCATCTGCTCAATGCCGTGGTGATGGTCGCATGCGTCGTACTGGGTTATCGCTTCGTGAGCAGCCCAGGCGCCGGCGATGGTCTTTATGCACTGCTCGTCATGTGCGTGCTGGCGGCGGCGCTGGGCGTACACCTCGTCATGGCGATCGGCGGCGCCGACATGCCCGTGGTCGTCTCCATGCTCAACAGCTATTCGGGCTGGGCGGCCGCGGCCACGGGCTTCATGCTCGACAACGACCTGCTCGTGACCACGGGGGCGCTCGTTGGGTCGAGCGGCGCGATTCTCAGCTACATCATGTGCCGTGCGATGAATCGCAGCTTCGTCTCCGTCATTCTCGGCGGCTTCGGTGCCGTAACGGCCGCATCCGGCACCGCACCCGAGGGCGAAGTGGTCGCGACCACCGTGGACGAAGTGGGCGCACTGCTGCGCGACGCTGCGGAGGTGGTGATCGTGCCGGGTTACGGCATGGCCGTCGCACAGGCACAGGGGACGAT
The DNA here is from genome assembly GCF_905220215.1 of Paraburkholderia sp. J12. Taxonomy (NCBI): domain Bacteria; kingdom Pseudomonadati; phylum Pseudomonadota; class Betaproteobacteria; order Burkholderiales; family Burkholderiaceae; genus Paraburkholderia; species Paraburkholderia sp. J12. The sequence goes on along the minus strand of NZ_CAJMZC010000001.1, from coordinate 555,928 downwards.
CAGCGAAATCACGCGTCGGCTGCGCTCGCTCGGCGTGCGCGTGCGTTTCGGCATTCACCCCGTGGCGGGACGTCTGCCGGGCCACATGAACGTGCTGCTCGCGGAAGCCAAGGTGCCTTACGACATCGTGCTGGAAATGGACGAGATCAACGAGGACTTCACGAATACGGACGTCGTGCTCGTGATCGGCGCGAACGACATCGTGAATCCGGGTGCCCAGGAGGACGCATCGAGTCCGATAGCGGGCATGCCGGTTCTGGAGGTATGGAAAGCGCGCACGGTGGTCGTATCGAAGCGCAGCATGGCAACCGGTTACGCCGGCGTGGACAACCCGCTGTTCTACAAGGACAACACGCGCATGTTGTTCGGCGACGCCAAGGGCAGCGTGGATGCGTTGCTCAGGCATATCGAAGCTGCCTAGCTTCGCGCAGGCGCAGGTATTTAACGAATGGAGAGAGGCAACGTGGCACACACCGATCGCATCGACGCCGTGTATACGGCGCGGCGGCACAACCGCTGGGTACAGCTCGTGGCGGGCATTGTCTGCATGGGGCTGGTCGCGAACCTGCAGTACGCGTGGACGCTGTTCGTCGTCCCGATGGACGCCCGTCACCACTGGGGCCAGGCGGCTATCCAACTGGCGTTTTCGATATTCATCGTCACCGAAACGTGGCTCGTGCCCGTGGAAGGCTGGCTCGTGGACCGCTTCGGGCCGCGCCCGGTGGTGATGGGCGGCGCGTGCTGCGTCGCGCTGGGCTGGGTGCTCGACGCATGGGCGCCCGTGCTGCCGGTGCTTTACGTGGCGGCCGTGATCTCCGGGATTGGCGCGGGCTGCGTTTATGGCACCTGCGTGGGCACCGCGCTCAAGTGGTTTCCGGACAAGCGCGGCCTCGCGGCCGGCATGACCGCCGCGGGTTTCGGCGCGGGCGCCGCCCTGACCGTGATCCCGATCTCGAACATGATCCAGCACGCCGGCTACGAACGCGCGTTCGTGTTCTTCGGACTCCTGCAGGGGATATTCATCATGGCGCTGGCCACGCTGATGGTGCGGCCGAAGCCGCCCGCGCACGCGGCCGGCATCCGGCGCGTGGTGGCCACGAAGACCGACTACACCACGCGGCAAATGGTACGCGCGCCGATCTTCTGGGTGATGTACGCGATGTTCGTGTGCGTGGCCTCGGGCGGCATCATCGCCACGGCACAGATCGGGCCGATTGCGAAGTCCTACGGGTTCTCCTCGATGCCGGTCACGCTGATGAGCGTTACGCTGCCCCTGCTCACGATGACGCTCTCGATCAACAACCTCTGTAACGGCTTCACGCGGCCGCTATGCGGGTTCATTTCGGATCGCATCGGCCGCGAGAACACCATGTTCATCACGTTTCTCGGCGAGGGGCTCGCGCTGCTCGGTCTGCGCACCTTCGGTCACGATCCATGGCTCTTCATGCTGTTCTCGGCTCTCGTGTTCCTGTTTTACGGCGACATCTTCTCGAACTTTCCGGCGACCTGTGCCGATACCTTCGGCGCACGCTATGCGGCCGGCAATGCAGGCACGCTCTATACCGCGAAGGGCACGGCGGCCATGCTCGTTCCGGTTGCCACGCTGCTTTCGGTGCATGGCGGGTGGAACACCGTGTTCGATTTCGCGGCCTGTGTGGCCATGATCGCCGGCGTGAGCGCGAAGCTGGTCTTGCAGCCGATGCGGCGGCGCTGGATTTTCCAGTCGGCCGAGCCGGCTGCGGTGCCGGAGGGGGTGTTCACGCCGTCGCCTTTGGGGTCGCACGAATAGGCACAGTGGCGGTTCAGTCACCCAGCTGATCGGGGCGCAGTTCGGCCGCAATACCCAGATTCGCGTCGCGCGCGCTATCCGTGTAGCGCGGTGCGAGGGTGCCCTGGTGCTCGAGCAGGTCAAGCGCCGCGGCGGCGCCGATCACGTCGGCATCGGCGGCCTCGCGCAACAGGTCTTTGGCGCGATCGGCGTTTTGGGGCACGCCGTCGCCGCGGGCAAGCATCTGGCCCAGCCACAGCGCGGCGAGCGCATCGCCGGCCTGTGCTGCCTGTGCGTAGAGCGTTGCGGCTTGCGCGGCGTCGCGTGTCATCGCGGCGCCGGGCGCGCCCCGCTCGTAGGCAAGCGCGAGTGCCGTTGTCGCGCGCGTGTCGCCGGACTGGGACCAGAGACGCAGGACGGCCGCGCTGGCGGCGTCGAGCGTGAGTGCCGCATGATCCACCAGCACTTCTTCATCGAGCCAGCGCTTCGGGGTGTTCGTGCCGATCGCCGGCAGGCGAGTGCCGAAACCCGCGAGTGCGACCGGGCGGGCTGACGGGCTTGCAACTGCGCCGGCGTCCGCGGCGGTGCCGCGCACGAGTCCCGTCCAGTGCGGTCGAGCGCTTGCGTCGTATTTCTGCGGTACCGCCGCGAGACTGAGCCAGCCTGCAAGCCCGCTCGTGAACCACGGCCGCTGCACCCCATCCGTTGCGTCGGCAACATCAACCTGAACCTGCTGCATCACGTCGACGATCGAAACCCGCGGGTCCGTGATGTGCTGGGCCAGATACCACGCGAACGGACTATGGTCAATCGGCTGGCCGAGCGCGCGCATGGAGTCGAGCGCTTCGCCGCCCGAGCTCGACGAGAAAGCGACGAAGCGGCCGGTTGCGGCCCGTTCGGCCGCAAAGCCGCGTGCAGGGCCGGCGCCGCGCGCCGGGGGCGTCCTGCATGCATCGAGCAAGGCCACGAGAGTTTGCGGGTTGCCTTCGCCGGCGCGCAGCAGCGCATAGCGCAGCGGAATGCCTCGTGCACGCGCCTCGTCCTGGTCGAGATTGCGCACCGAAGCAACGTCGACGGGAATCAGATAGTTCTCGCCGCCCACCTCGAAGCCGTGTCCGGCATAGTAAAGCACGGCCACGCGCGCACCAGCGGCCATGCGGGAGAAGCGGGCGAGGTCGTCGGCCATCTGCGCGCGCGTGCGGTTCGTTTCGAGGTCGACGCTATAGCCCATAGTGGCCAGTTCCGCGCCAATGAGGCGGGCGTCGGAAACGGGCGTCTGCAGGCGATCGACTCCTGGGTAGTCCTGATTGGCTATCACGAGTGCGACCCGCTGCGGCGCGTCCGGTGTTTCTGCACGGGCAGGCGGCGCGATCTGGGTACTCACGGCGAGCGTTGTCGCAAACAGGCTGGCAATCCGGCGCACCCAGCGTGGCACGGAGGCGTTAGACGAATTCGATGGACGACGCAACGAACATTCCCCTGGGCGTTATTCTCGTGAAGGCTTTATGGTGAAGAGCCTTGTTCGGTAGAATACGTTATCTCGTTTTCATTCGCCATTTCATGACCCTCGACGTCCTCGACGATCTGGCAACGCTGCGCAACGACACCGCGCGTTTCGAAGCGTTCTATCACGGCCTGCGCCGGCGCTTTCACCGAGGCTGCCGGGTTGCGGTGCCGTGGGCCGGAGAAGACGAGATCGAGAGCACGTTGACCGACACGCTGATCGAGATCGTTCTGGAGCGGCGTGGCCGGTTTGCCTTCGATGCCGGCAAGAGCGCTTTCGAAGAGGCGCTGGCCGCCTATGTGCTTGCGGCCGCCCGCAACAATCTCATGAGCCTGCTCGCGCGCAGGGGGACGGAAACCCGGCTGTTCGATTCCGTGGAGCGCCTCGAAGCGCTGGGCGAGAGCATCGACGGGCATGTCATGCGTGAGCGCGAGCGGCCCGCTACGCCAGAACAGCAGGCGCATGCGCGGCAGCGCGCGAGCATTATGGAGGCATGCCTGCAAAAGCTCACGGCACTGGCCCGCCAGACACTGTCGCTCGCGCTGCGCGGGTACACCGATCAGGAGATCGTCGTGCGGCTCGGCGGGGCATCGGCCGTTTCGGTCCGCCGCCGGATCTTCGACGCGAAATCTCGCGTTACCGAATGCGCCGAAGCCGCGCTGGGGGACCGTTGATGAGCGAGCGAGACACCCCGTCCACGGGTCCCGGAGCGGGCCGCCCGGGTGGCGAGGATGAACCCATGCTTGCGTTGTTCCGGGGAGAAATGACGGGCGCCGAACTGGACGTGCTGCTGGCCGATGCCGGTAAAGATCCCGCAATCGCCCAACGTCTCGCCGACTGGCGGTCGCTCGCAACGCTTGCTGTGGACGAGCACGTCGAGGCCACGCGCGCGGATGCCTTCGCGGCTTTCGAGTTGCGTCTCGCGGCGGCGCGTGCCTACCCAACAACCGGTGAAAGCGGTCCGCAGGCAGCCTCGGGCACGGCGGCGCCGCGTGCGGCCCCGGTAAGCGCGCGCATGGGATGGCGCGACCGCGCGAAGTCGGCCTGGCGTGCGTGGCTCGCGGGCGGGACCGCGGGGCTGCGGCCCGTGCTCGTCGCGCTGACGCTCGTGCAGGCCGGTGTGATCGGCGTGCTGCTGCATGATCGCGATTCGACGCTTGCCGGGGCGGCGCCGGTCTGGCGTGGTGGCGCAAACCCTTGCGAGCGGGCGGTCGTCTCGCTCGCGCCTGGTGCGAGCGTGGACGATCTAATCGCGTGGCTAGGCATGAACGACGCGACCCTGCAGGGGCCAGACGCGAATGGACACTTCACGCTCATCGCTTCGGATCCCGCCGCATTGCGCACACTACTGGCCGATCCTGCCGCAAAGCACCTCGTGACCGCGCGCCAGTCCATATCGGCAGCCTGCGAATCCGGCCGCTGAAATACCACCAGAACGAGCGGCCGTTTCTCCTCTTTCTTCATGCATCGACATCGAATCCGACATTTAAAATCGGACTTCCTGTTTTCGTGAAGGCATTTCGTAAGAAAAATAAAACCGAACCGGGACTCTAATCGTACGTTCGCGTTAAAAAAATTCTCGTCGACACCGAACAAATCTCTTCCGCAAAGGAATAGGAAGGCAAGTCGGCGAGCGTGAGGCGTGTTTGCGCTGGCCGATCTCATTCGTCGAATTGTTTCCGAGAGAGGAGAGCGGGTATGAAACCCCTATCGATCCCTGCGAAAGCCGGGATTCAGCGCGATTCACTCATTCGTTTCACCGTTATGTCGTTGTTGCTGCAAAAAAGCGACGGCTTGTATCGCTTTTCCGATTCCACCGGCCCGCATCGAGAAATAGGCAGTTATTATTCTCGCCCCCTGAATTCATCTTTGGGGCGGGGTGTCAGGGCATTGTCCTTGGGTCACCGGTATAACGATTAATAAAGAGAACAACATGAAAAAAACAATCATCGCGGCAGTGGCCGCAGGGGTTTTGGCGGGCTGCGGCGGGGGCGGCGGTTCGTCATCGACGACGACGGGGCCGGGCAGCAGCGCGAGCCAGGCGCCCGCCGTTGCCCTGATCGCGGCGCCGGGCGTGGTCGGCGCCGGCACCTTCGTGCCGACCGGCGACACCGTCACCGACACGCTCGCGTACATCAACAACATGCGCGCGCAGGTGGGCCTGCCGCCACTCGCGTCGCAGCCAGGCGTTGCTCAGGCGGCCACGAATCATTCGCTCTGGGAGCAGGACAACAATACGGTCGGCCACTATGAAACCTCGGGCCAGCCCGGCTATACGGGTTATTCGCCGCTGGATCGCGTCAATCTGTACGACTCGACCGACTCGGTAGGCGAAGTCACGGCCGGCTTTTCCGGGCCCTTCGCAAGTTCCACCGAGGCGATCGAGGCCCTCTTCGACGCGCCTTTCCATCGCACCGTCATGCTGTTCGACTCGGTCTATGCGGGCGTCGGTGTGGCGAATGCGGCGACCACGTCGCAGCTTTCCACCCTGACCGTCGATTTTGCGAGCTACAAGCCGTTTATCGCCGATCCGCAACTGGTTGCGTGGCCCTACAACAGCATGACCGGGGTGGACACGTCGTGGTTCGCCAACGAAAGCCCCAACCCCATGGCCGCCTCGCCTGCGTACGAAGACACGGTGGTCGGTTATCCGGTGACCCTTTCGGGCGGCGACAACGCAGCGTTTTCGAACGTCAAGTTCGCGATCACGGACGCCACGGGCGCTCCCGTCGCCTGCCAGGAGACGGACAGCTCGAACAACGCGGAGGCCACGCGCGAGGCAATGTGCGTGCCGTTCAGCCCGCTGAAGACCAGCATGACCTACAAGGTGAACGTGACCGGATCGCTCTCCAACACGTCGCTCGGCGCGACGCCGTTCTCCGTGAGCTGGTCGTTCACGACGGCCGCGGCTGCCAATACGCCGATCGGCGCGCCCACCACGAGCGCGACGCGTGCGTTCAGGCAGGTGCAGCCCCGCCAGATCCTCCTGAACTGAGCCTGACGAACCGGGATAAGACATGAAACAACGCATTGCGCACGACCTCGCCGCGCTCGCGCCCGCCGCAGTGCTTTTGCTCTGCGGCGGCGCGTATGCGCAAACGGTGCCCACCGTGCCGGCTTCCGCGGTTCAGCCCGCGGTGGAACGCGTGGCCAGCGCAGCCACCTACATCGTGGGCGAGCAATGGACGTTCCACTATGAAAACGCTCTGGAACCCGCGAAAAACGCCACTTACACGCAAACTGTTTCGCGCATCGACGGCGATCGCGCCGAGCTCAACAGAGGGGCATCCGTCCTCGACGCAAACGGCAATCTCGTGAAGATCGGGGACGCGTCGTACGAGCCCAGCGACGGCAAGCTCCGCTTCCCGATGCGGGTCGGCGACAAGTGGACCTCTTCATACACGTATCACACCGGTTCCTGGGAGTCGATCGGTCAGCGCCAGACGAGCGTCGTCGGTTTCGAGGGCGTCGATACGGCGGCGGGTCACTTCGATGCCTACAAGATCGAGCAGGTTGTCGCATGGCGCGCCGGAGGCGGCGGCCGCGGCGAGGGGAGCACGCGGGAGACGGACTGGTACGCACCCGCCGTGGGGCGCATTGTCAAGGCCGACTTCGTCGATCAGGCAACGCATGCCGCACCGACGACGACTCACGTCGAGCTGGTGCGGTTCTCGTGCCCGCAGTAAGTGTCGTCACAGACGACCACCACTCCCGCCTGGTTCGGGCGGGAGTGGTGGTCGGCACGGGCTAAAAAAGAAGCGAACAAATCTGCGCTGTCTACGAATAGAGGGAGGCGGGTCATGTTGCGCGCACAACGGGGTGGACGGGCGAAAAATCGGTGGAAGGGGATGCTTTAAATGATTCTTTCCTGATACAGTTTGAACCTGTCAACCAGAACGAATAAATGAACCGGGGTAAAAAATGAGCACAGCACCGCATTGAGCGTGCCAGCTGTCATGCAATGAATCGGCGGGGCAATCCGGTTTAAACGCATGGCGGCAGCGCAAACGTCCTGTCGCGATCGCAGGGTTATCCGGTTTAAAACGGAGATTCCATGCGGAGCATGACGAAAAAGGCGTTTGCCAAACGTTTTACATGAGCTATTGGCGATTCATGCCGCATATATCGCGGCAGGACGGTTTGCGCGCGAAAGCGTGCTGATCCTGTTCGCCTCGAGAAAATGCATCGTGGCCTGCTGCCTGCCGGGCCATTTGATTTTCAATTGAAAACAGTACTAAAGAAGTGGCGTGTTACGCCGATATGCCATTCTGGTGGCGCAATCCGTCTGTAAGGCAGGCGAAAACGCTGCACGCGCTGTGTCAATAGATCAAGAACTGGATTTACCGATGAAGCGAAGCCTGGTGGTGGGCATTTCCACGACTCTGATCGCGGGATGCGCGATCAATCCTCAAACCGGACAACCCGATTTTTCGCCCGCTGCCAAAGCGGAGTTCAAGAGCGTCTTCGATAGCTCCGATCCTTGCTCCAACAACGATCGCAACATTGGCACGGTACTGGGCGTGGGGGCGGGCGCACTGCTCGGCCATTACCTCGGCAAGAGCACGGCAACGACCATCCTCGGTGCCGGGGCAGGCGGACTGGCGGGCATGCTGATCGGCCACGCCATGGATCAGCGCCGCTGCAACCTGTACCGCATCGCCCAGCAGTATCAGATGAAACTCGTGAGCGCGCCCATCACGGCAGCGAGCCTCGATGTTCCGGCACCGGAGGGCGGCAAGGCGGACCAGCCGGTCGGTCTCGATGTTCAGATGGGCAACCCCGACGACGAGTTCGTTCCCGGCACGGCGATCCTCACGCCGAAGGCCCTGGAATACCTCGGCAAGATCGCGGACCAGTACAACCCCAAAGCCATGCAGGCGCAACTCGGCAGCCAGGTTCCGGCGGGCCAGAGCGGAGTCGAAACGCGGCAACTGCTGGTAGTGGGCCATACCGACGAGCGCGACGGCGTTTCTGGCGTCGACCTCGCGCGCCTTTCCGAAGCGCGTGCGAGAGCCGTGGCCGAGGTGTTCCGGCAGCACGGGGTGCCGGCCGCGAATATTTCCTATCAAGGCGCGGGCGACGCATTACCCATCGCATCCAACGGTACGCAGCAAGGGCGCAGCGACAATAACCGCGTGGAAGTCGTGGACGTTCCCACCGTGAATGCGCTGAAGGCCTATGCGAGCACCCGCACGGCGAATCCGGCGAACTTCTCCGTTGCGCGCGCGGTGCCGGCAGGCGATGCAGGGCAGGACGCGCTCGTGGCCGCGGGTTCCGGTACGACGGTGCCCGCTGCTGCTGCGTCGGCTGCGCAAACAGCCGGCGCGAATGGGGCGTCGCTCGCGCCCGCTCCAGCCCCTGAGACAAGCGCAGCGGCCAAGCCCGGGGTGAAAGCGGCGACGGCCTCGCCTGCCGAGAAGACGAAGGTCGCCCGAGGTTCGTCGGGCGGCGATCAGGCTGCCTTGCCGGCCAAAATGGTCTCGCCGGTCTCGCCGGTCTCGCGTGCGAGCTCCAGTTCTGCCCAGGCTAAGGCCATGTCCGGTTTCAACGGCGAGCCCATCGGCGCGAACGGCTATCAGGTCAATCTGGGCGCATCGACCGAAAAGTCGTCGATGCTCAGCTTCATCACGGCGGCCCACGCGGACACGCCCGTCATCATTGGCTCGTGCCTGCAGGATCATCCGCACGTCAGTAGCCCGATCCGCTCGCTTGCCAACAATCAGCCGCTCAAGCTGGAGGATGCGCTGCCCGGCCTGTACGGCCAGCCCTGGCTCGGCAGCCAGGGCGATGCGGGTATCGCACTCCTGCACGTTTATGTGCCGAGCGACGGCGCCGCGCCGATTCCTCCCGTGACGGCGGAGATTTACCGCACGAACGGCAATGGCGCTTTCGACAGCAAGCCGCTCGCCCGCTACAAGGATGCCCCGGTGAATGTCTATCGCGGCACCCATGCCACGCTCTACCGGGTCTTTCTCAACAACGGCGCGCAATGTGTGGATTTGCGCGTGCCTGTACGGTCGGCCAATGCGAACGGTCTGGTCGTTTATCCGTGGAACGACGAGGAATACAAGGCGCTCGTCAATTTTTCATCGAAGGGATAAGTCACCGTGCAACACACCATTATTTCCATCATTTCTTCGTGGCCGTTTCTGATCTGCATGGTCATGGCCGCGATCCTGACGGCCTTCGGGTTCTGGCTGAAGGCGGACACGTTCCGCTTCACGGTCTTCGCCTACAAGCGGCCCTGGGTATTCCTTAACGATCACGCAGGCCAGTTCCAGCGTCTTTCGAAGGAAAGCAACGATACGCCGATGGGGGCCAACAAGCTCGTCCACGCCGAGCAAACGCTTTGCACGACTTTCCAGGCCGCCATTGCCGGTGCACCCAATGCGGAAGTGACGAAGACCCAGTTCGAGCGTGCGCAGACGTATCTGAAACTCACCAAGCAGTCCACGATCCGGCCGCCTTCGAAGCTCGCGCATATCGGTCTTTTCGTGCTGATTCTCGCCGAGTCGGTGGGTACCGGCTACGTGCTCGCACCGTGGATGTCCACCGAGATCACGCCGGCGCAGGCGAATCTCGCCGCGGGCGTTCTCGCGTTGTCGGTCGCGATCATCCTCGCGCTGCTGACCCATCACGTGGGTTCCGAAATGGCGAAGTTTTCGCACTTTCGCAAGCACTCCGGCACCGAAGGGGCGGGAGACCCCGTCGGCCTCGGCGACGACCAGGACCAGGACGCGTTCTACGTCGATCCGGGCACGCAAACGGTGCGCCCGAATCCGATCGCACGCCGCTACTTCAATCGCATCGAGGATCCGGGCGTTCGCGGGCCGGTGCAGTTCGGCGCCGCGGTGGCCGTGATCGTCGGCCTCATGGTGCTGATTTTCCTCGTGCGCCTCGGCGGTGTCGAAAGCGAAACGACGAAGCAGATCGTTTCGATGGAAGCGAATGGCGTGTCGGATCAGGGCGGCGCGAGCCCGTTCGAAAGTGCGGGTACGTCCGCCGTGCCGCCGAGCGTGGCGACTGCGCAGCAGGAAAGCCGCAATACCGTTGCCGAGAGTCTGGGCGGCAACTACAAGATGCAGGGTCTCGCCGCCTCTTCGATGCTGGCGCTGATTTATCTCGTCACGCAGCTGACGGCATTTCTCGTTGCGTTCAAGTCCAGTTTCAGCGGCCAGGGCGAGGCGGCCTTTGCGTTCACGCGCAGCGAGCAGTCCTTCGATACGTTCCGCCGCAAGTATCTCGAACCGCGTATCCGCAGGGTCGAGGGCTTGCTCGACCAGTTGCGTCAGGCGCGCAAGAAGCGCAACCACCGGACGGGTTCCGGGTCGTTCGTGGACTTCCTGGCCGAAGGGGAAAAGCGCGAAGAAAGCGCCCGCGACACGCTGCTCGACAAGGCGGCTTCCAGCATCGCGCACACGAAGTCGGAGGAGGAGCGCAACCTGCAATGGGAACTGGCCGTGAAGAACTACAGCTTCACGTCCAGCGAGCAGCTTGCGCTCGCGAATCGGGTCCGCGAGAACATCAAGATCCGGGGCGGAATTCACGAAGCCATGACCAGTCCTCCGGCTGCGAAGCCTGCCGAAACGCCGGTGGCCTCGCCGCTCGCCGAGCAGGTGAAAGTGCCGCAATGGCAGGCGGCGGAGATCGATATCGGCGCGCTTGCCCAGCAATTCCTCGCACTCAAGGACGATGCCGCCCGCAGCGCATTCCTCGAAATGCAGGCAGAAAAACTCCCGGACGACGACTTCAATGCGCTACGCGAAGAAGTCAAGCGCCGCAAGAAACTTGCCAAATCGGCGGAAAAATACGCCGACCTGCTCGGCGACTGAGTGGCGCGGGCGCATGGCGACAAGCCGATGCGCCCGCTGCGTGAAGCGCAAACAATTTCGTTCTACCATGAAGATTATCAAGAATCTTGCCAGATTACTGGCGCTCGCCTTGCTGCAGGTCGCCCCGGTTGCGCACGCCGGTCTCGTGAACGACGTGCCGAGCTGCTACGGGGCTTATCACCTGAAGGCGGCGCCGCAGCCGCCCGATCACCTTGTGTATGTGCTGATCGACCAGACCGTGCTGCTCGATCCGAACCTGCAGCAGTCGGTGATCGACAACCTCGATCGCATGATCCAGCCCGGCTCCAAGTTCGTCATTGCCGAGTTTTCGGCGTTCAGCCAGGGGCACTATCTCGACGTGCTCCATACGGGCGTGGTCGAACAGCCGCTGCCCGAGGACGCCTACGCTTCGATTCCCATCACGAAGGCGCCGCAGATCAGGTCCTGCTTCGGCCAGCAACTGGCTTTCGCCCGCAAGATGGCCGAAACCACGGCGAAGCAGGTCATGCAGGCCTCCACGTCGTCGCTCAACGCCTCGGAAATCATGGGCGCGATCGACGAGGTCGGGCTCGCGCTTCGCTCCGATCAGGCCACGAACAAGGTGCTTTTCCTCGTGAGCGACGGTCTCGAGAACTCGCGCGTTACGTCGTTCTACGCGCATAATTCGGTGCGCGACATCAACCCGTCGGCAGAGCTCGGCAAAGTGAAGTCGAACCAGATGTTCGCCGACCTTGCCGGCGCGAAAGTCTTCGTGCTCGGCGGCGCCATGATGCCGCCCGCCACCCAGGGCTCGCGTGCGGAGCGCGACGGATATCGCGACATCAAGACCATCCACGACCTCCAGGCTTTCTGGCAGGGCTACTTCGAGTCCTCTCATGCACACCTCGTCGAATTCGGCGCGCCTGCGCTCGTGACCGCGGTTTCCTGGTAATTTTCGAATCAACTGCGATTCACAACGACAGGAGCGCATGCCATGAAGCCCGACAAACTGCTTCTGCCCGCGTTCCTGCTCTGCCTGTTCCTCGGCAGCCCGGGTTTTTATGGTTTTTTCGTCGGCAGATCGGCACCGGCATTCTGATGCTGCTCACGCTCGGCGGCGTGGGCATCTGGACGCTTGTCGACCTGATCATGCCTGTCTGCGTCGAGCCGCGTAGTCCGGTTGCGGGACACGCGGTCCGCTTCATCCCGGAAAAACAGGCGAACAAATCGCGGCGAGCGGCGAATACAAGGTGGACAGCCCAGGCTGTTTCCACCGACACAACCTCAGGGGATCCCGATGCTGCTTCGTTTTTTCGCCGGCGCACTGTGCGGCGCACTTGCCTTGATCGCGGCTTGCAGCGCAGATGCCGAAATCCCGCCGGACGTGCAGGCCCGCTACGAGGCCGTCGCCAACCGCTTCGCCCATCCCGACGCGATGAAGGCGGCACCTGATCAGGACTACGATACGTCGGCGTTTCCCGGCGTGTATGAACTTCGGCTCACGGGCCGCGGCGGCGCACCGGCTCCGCTCGTCGGCATGCCGGAAATGCTGTTCGACAGCGACGCGAAGTGGATTCTCATTTTCACGCCGCCCAACCAGACCAACTCGCGCAACTTCGCCGACCACTGGCTCGTGGGCGACACGACCCACTGGACGGGCTGGCAAAAGGTGTCGCTGCAGGATCCCATCAGCCAGCAGATGCTGCGCACCTTTCCGGTGGACAAGTTGATGCACCAGGGCTCCGGGGCGCCGGTCTTCGTCTACTATGCCGCACCCGATTGCCCCTATTGCAAGAAGGATCAGGCGGCGATGGAGAAGAGCTCGTTCAGCTTCGCCATCATGCCGGTCACGCTCAATCCCGCCTCGATGCCGTTCGTTGCGCATCTCGCGTGCGAGGACGATCCGCTCGCGAGCTGGAATCGCCTCATGCGCTCGGGCCAGGGGGGCTCGCAGCCTTGTGATCGCTTCGACGTCAAGACCTGGTGGGATATCCGTCAGTTGTTTTTCCCGAATGCGCTCACGCCGTCGTTCCTGTTCGCCGACGGCACGGTGATTCAGGGCGACGTCAACGCCGCGATGCGCAAGGCTGCGGACATGAAGGCGCGCGGCATGGTCTTCCATTGAGGTTCGCCATGCGCTGCGGTGTTACGCATGCCTGTGCTCCGCGCGCGCCGATCGCGTGGCGGTGGGCCTGCGCGTTGCTCGCCGCCTGCGTATTGCTGGGCAGTGCTTCGGCCCATGCCGGCGGCGCGCCGCGCGTGGCACTCGTCATCGGCAACGCGGACTATCGCGGCACGGACCGGCTTGTCTCGCCGGCTCTCGACGCCGAACTGATCGCGCAGAGCCTGCGCGGCATCGGCTTTTCGGTGGACCTCGAAGAAAACCGCACGCGGGCCCAGATGCTGGGCGATCTCGATACCTTCAGCCGTACGGCCGCCCATGCGTCCATCGCGCTCCTCTACTACGCGGGGCACGGCTTCGAGATGGGCGGCGAGAATTACCTGATACCCGTGGATATGCCGGTGCCCGTCGGCCAGATTGCCCAGGCGGACCTGATGCGCTATGCGTTGCCGCTGCGCTACATCCTGGGCACCGCGAGCCGGGGCGAGCCGCGCGCGTTGCTCATGCTGCTGGACGCCTGCCGCAGCGGCGCCGTGCGCGGTGGCGCCACGCCTTCGATGGCGCCGGTGCAGGCCGCGCACGGCACGCTGATCGCTTTCGCGACGCAGCCGGGCGGCGCTGCGCTCGACAGCTTTTCGGTCGGATCGATCCTCCATCAGCACAGCCCCTTTGCGTGGTATCTGAGTCAGCAGATCGCCGGCGGCGGCGATATCGTGGCCGCGCTCGGCAAGACCCAGGTGGACGTGTCCGTGGCGACCGGCGACGCGCAGCGGCCCTGGTTCAACAACGGACTGATCGGCAACCTGCGCCTTGCGGACAGCACCGCGCCCAGCGCGGACGCCAATGTACGCCAGCCCGCCTTGAGCGCGCAGGGCGCGCGCGGCGCCCAGCCGCAGCCGGCCGCGCCGCAGACGGCGCTGCCGGCACTACCCGGCGACGACGCGCAGACCGCCGACGAACAGGCCCTCGCGCGTCACTGGAGCGCCGAATCGCTGCGCATGCAGGCGCTTTTCATTCAGATGGTGGTCAATCCGCAGGTCGCGGACCAGGTTCGCAAGAACGCGCGGCAGGGCGATCTGTTCTCCATGACGACGCTTGCGCTCTCGCTTTTCGCGGTACCGGACGGCACGCCCGAGGACGAAGCGCAGGCACGCATTGCAGAGGGCACGCTCTATCTGAACGGGGCGTCGGACCGACACTACCCGATGGCCGAGGCGGCGCGCGGCGGCTGGATCTTCGCGCACGCGAAGCTGCCCGAGGACGTCGATCAGGCCACGTATTACTTCCGCGAAGCGGTGGATCACGGTTACGCGGAAAGCCTGCCGCATCTGATCGCCATTCTCACGGCGAGGGGCGACGGCAATCTCGGGATGTATCTCGCCAAATACCGGCGCATTTATGGCCACGACTTCGACTATACGGCGATCAAACGATGAACCAACCTGAACAAGGCGCACCGGTGCGCTCGCCGCTCGCGAGAGGGTTCGGACTCCTTGCAGCATTTCTTTGCGACCGCAGCGCGTTCGTTCTCATGCTGCTGCTGCTCGAAGGCGGCCTCGTGCTGGGCTTCGCGCAGGCCGCGCGCGACCTGCACGAGGCCGGCGCGGGGAGCGGTGCGCTCACGCGCGGGGCGGGAGCGGCAAGTTGCGCCGATGCGGCCGTCGTATTCCAGCGCACGGCCACCGAACGCGACATCAGCCTGTTGCTTACGCAATACGGCGCGTCGATCGTCTATGGTCCGGACGAGAACGGGGCTTACCTCGTGCGCGTCGGGCAAGCGGATCTGAGGCCGGCCGCCCTGCAGGCCCTGCATGATGCTCCCGTGGTCGCCGATCTGCGCGTCGAGCGGATCTGCCGATGAGCATCCCGATCTCGTCCTCCCGCCCGAGCGGGCGGCGCACATTGGGCGCGCTGCGCTCCGATCTCGTGCCGGCCTTTCTTCTGAGCGCTTCCTCGGCGGCCGAGTATATCGGCCTTGGCGTGCAGGCGCTGGCGTCCGCGCACGGTGCCCAGGCGGCGGCCATCGGCGCGCTCGTGGGGCTCATGACAGCCGTGCTCGGCCTCGTGATCGTGGCCTTCGGCGGCGGCACGCAGCCGCTCGTGTCCGGGCCGCGCATCGCGGCCACGGTGCTGATGTCGCAACTGGTGGGCCGGCTCCTCGCCGTACCTGCCATCGGCGCCCTGGGCCTCTTCGGCGTGCTGTCCTGCGCGTCCGTGACGGTGGTGTGCGCGGGGCTCACGCAGCTTGTGCTCGCCGCCGTGCGCGGCGGTTCGATCGTGCGCATGGTGCCGGCCTCGGTGCTCTCGGGTTTGTTGTTCGGTTCGGCCATCCTCGCCGTGGCGAGCCAGGCGCAAGCCGTGACGCACTGCACGCTGGCGTGGCCGCCTGCGCTTGCCGTCGTCGGCGTCGGGGTAGGAATGCACTTCGCGTGGCTGGCGTGCGCGCGCCGCTTTGCGCTGCCGCGCGGGCTCTCGCTTTTTGCCGCGCTTGCGGGTTCGACAGTGGCGTTCTATGCCGTCGATGCCCACGCGCACGCTGTTGCCTCCTGCCGGACCTTCGGCACGGTCGGTCTCGATCTTTCCATGCTAAGCCGCATCGGCGCCCTGCAATGGCCGCGCGTATTCGCACATCTCGATGCGATGACGCTCGCGACCCTGGCGGGATTCGGCATGGTGGTGGGGCTCATCGCTTCGCTCGATACGCTCATCGCGGCCGGCAGCGTCGAATCGGACAGCAACCGGCGCGCACTGCCAAACCGCGATCTGGGCGTGCATGGCGTCGCTAACGTGCTGGCGGGATTTGCGGGCCTGCTGCCCGTGGTGGGCTCGCTCACGCGCTCGAAGCTCGCCTGGAATGCCGGCGCGCGCACACGCTGGGTCTCGGTCTTTCATGCGGCGATGCTCTTGCTGCTGGTGGTTGCCGGCACGCGCCTTCTCGGTCTGCTGCCCAAGCTCGCCGCGGCCGCCGTGATGATCGCGATGGCGCTCGACATGATCGACGAATGGTCTCGCCAGCTTGCGCGCCTGAGTCTCGCGGACGGTGTGCCCCGGCGCATCGTCGCGAGCGCGGCGTGGCTGTTCTTCGCCGTGGTGCTCGCCACGGTGGCGACGGGGCAGCCGGGTGAAGGATTTGGCGTCGGGTTTGTCCTTGGCCTTTTCGGGTTGTGGCGCCGCCCGCGCAATCTCCGGGTCGCGTTCGATGCGGCCGGGGCGCGGCTGCGCGTGCAGGTGCGCGGCGCGCTGAACTGCTTCTTCGTCGACCGCAAGCTGGTTGCGCCGCTGCTCGCGCGCCCGGCGGACGAGGGCTGCCGCGCCATCGAGCTCGACTTGCGCGGCGCGTCGCAACTCGACGCTTCGGCGTGCCGGTCGCTGCGGCAGCTCGGCGCGCAGCTCGCGTCGCAGGGCATCGCGCTGCACTTCACGGTGAGCGCCGCGCAAGAGGAGTTGCGCGCGGCGCTGCTGGCGTTTTCCGTAGCAGGGGCCGCGGACATCGTCAGTGTCGTGTGACCGGCGCCGGCCGCGCGCTCAGGATTGCACCAGTACGCGGCCCGCGCTGTCGAGCAATTGCTCGTGGACGATCTGCAGCTTCACGCGGTTGGTAGCCGGGTCGGCGTCCTGCGCGTAGGCGTAGAGGCGGATCGTGAGCGGATGGAAGTGGCTGCGCATGTCCTCGATGGAGCGTGCCGTGGCTTCGTCGCCGATCTTCAGGAAGGTGTAGTCCGGACCGTTCGTGTACTCGATCGTGTAGTTCGAGTTGTCGAAGAAGTATTGGTACGAGCCCGGCTGGGCGACGTTCGTGAGCTGGAAACCCTTCTTGTTGAAGTCGTAGGCGTCGAGCATCGCGTTGGGCGTGGTCAGCACGATGTAGCGACTGTCTTTCGCCGAGGCGATCGCATTGTCGATGCGTGGCTTGAGCGCCGAGAGCAGGTCCTGCTTCTTGAAGCTGTCCGACGTGCTCTGGTAGTCGCGCGAGTACGACTGGGCGATCTTGTCGTAATCGACGGGCAGATTGGACAGCCCGTAGAAGAGGAACATGAGGTCGTTGCCGCTATCCACGCCGCGATAGCTGGCGAGCGGGTACGCAGGGTCGCCCTTGGGCAGGGCCTTCTCGGCCAGCTGCTTTTGTGCGGCGGGCGAGGCCATGTCGGCGAGGTTGGCTGCGGGCGGCGCGGCATGGGTGGCATTTGCCGCGGCCGGCGTGGCGGTGTCGTTCGACTTGCTGCAGGCGCCGAGGGTGGCAAGGGCAGCGATGGCGGCGAGGATCGTAACGGCAGTGAGCGATTTTTTCATGATGGGTCTATCGAGTATGAATCGGAGTGCGAAGCGAATGGGTTGGTCGTGAACCGGCTTGTGCAGCGACGCTCAGCGTGCGAGGTAGCGCGTCACGCCGCGGAACGCGAGAAAGAGGGCTGCCGCAAGCGAGAGATAGAAGCCGAGGCCGGGCGACAGCGCCTTGAGCATTTCGCCGGCCATTTCGCGGACCATGCTGCCGGCCATCTGCGAGGCTTCGTCGCCGCTGCCCGCGAGTGCGCCCACGGCCGACGAGATCTTCCAGTAGAGGCCGGCGAACACGGCGAGGAACAAGGCGAGCGGGCTCGCGAGGCCGAGCCACAGCGGCCTCGACGCAACGAAGAACGGCGCGATGCACAGGGCGAGCGTCGCGTAGCAGAGGAACCCGTAAAGGCCGGCGCTTGCCTGCTGGATGCTGCCGAGCGCGTAGACACTGTCGAGAGAATGGAGTGCGCGCAGGATGTCGTAGAAGCTCAGGCCGGTATTCATGCCCGCCGTCACCTGGATCGAGACCGTGTTGAGGAAAAACCAGCCGATCACGAGCAGGCCGAGTGCCGCGAGATTGGCGTAGCCCATCTTCGCTACGACGGCGGCGACCAGCGGGGTTCCCGAGGTCTTGATGCGA
The DNA here is from genome assembly GCF_905220215.1 of Paraburkholderia sp. J12. Taxonomy (NCBI): domain Bacteria; kingdom Pseudomonadati; phylum Pseudomonadota; class Betaproteobacteria; order Burkholderiales; family Burkholderiaceae; genus Paraburkholderia; species Paraburkholderia sp. J12. The sequence goes on along the minus strand of NZ_CAJMZC010000001.1, from coordinate 537,808 downwards.
TGGAGCGTTTGTGTAGCGATTTCGCGTGCGTCGTCCACGGCGGCTTTCACTTTCTCCTGATTCTGCGTGGCATCCGGGACGGCTTGCACGTCGAGGAGCGTGCCTGCGGGGGTGAAGCGTGCGTCGACGACCATGTTGGCCGCGGGTGCCACATCGCTGCGCCAGTGGTCTTCGAGCGTGAAGGCGTACTGGCGGCCTTGCGCGGAAATGAGGCCCGTGCCCGTCGCGGCGTCGCGCAGCACGCGGGCGCGCAGCGTGACGGGCGCCGCGGTGGCGATGGCCGCGGCCGGCACGCGGCTCGTGTGGGCGGGCTGTGCCGCGTTGCGGGGCGAACCGCAGGCGGGGCACGACGATGCGTCGGCGACAAAGAGAGCGCCGCACTGGAGGCAGGAATTCGACATGTCGATCTCCGGAAGAAGGGGGGCGAAAGCGCGACGCGGCGCGCCTTCGCATTCCCCGGGTTTTTTCAGGGCTTGGGAGGTGTGTCGGAGTTGCGCTTACTGCGTGCAACTACCCATGACGAAAAAGCCGTTCGCGTTCACCTCGTCGAGGTAGGCGATCTGCGTGGCGCTGATCGGCAGGAACATGAGCGCGCCCGTCACGGTCTGGTTCTGGAAGCTACCGATCCACTCGCCTGCGATCAGACCGTTCACCGGCGAGGAGGCGAGCGTGAGCTGCGACTGCGAGGCCTTCGGATCGAAGGTCTGGTTGTAGAAGAGCGGCACGGGCTGCTGCGTGCCGTCGATCGAACCGTTCGCGTTGAGCGGCGTGAGCTGCGTGCCGGCAAAGCGTTCCGTGCTCACTTGGGTCGTGCCGGTGAGCTGGTTGCTGTTGTCGGCGACGCCGGGCTCCGAACAGGTCCACGTGCCGTCCGCGGCGCCCGCGGCCAGCGCCGTGCTCGTGGTCAGCACCCAGCTGCCGGTGCGGAAGGTGCCGTCGCTGTTCGTGCCCGCCTGATCGACGAAGAGCGAAGTGCGGCCGTTGCTCGTGCTCACGAAGGCGCGACCGAGCGGGCTCCCGTTCAGCACGATGTCGAATGCGCCGGGATAAAGCGTCTGGTTCGGATCGACGGCGATCGTGCCGGTGGTGGGGCTGCTCGTGCCCGTGTCCTGATCGTAGTTCGTGCAGCTGTCCGACCAGGGCTGCCCGGAGCAGAAACGCATCGTACCGTCCGCATTGATCTTGATCTGTCCGGCCTCGGCGTCCTGGGAACCTTGGGGGACGCCGCCCGCCGTGTAGTTGCCCGAGAGCTTGACGAAGCTGTAGGTGCCGGCCAGTGCGGCTACGGTCGTGACGCCGTTGTTGGAGGCCTGCACCTGGCCTTGCAGGTGCGAACCGTCATTCGCCTTGAGATTCGGCACGTTCTGCAGCGTGCCCGTCATGATGCCGTGATGACTCGCATCGGTGGCGATCTGGAGCGTGAGCTGAATGCCCGCTGCCGCCGTGGAAAGTGCCGCGGGCGCGCCGGTGCCGGCGCTCAGCGTTCCGGCGGCATAGGTGTTGCCGCTTGCCTTGTAGGGGCCGACGAGGGTGCCCGCGAGGCCGAACTGCGAGTCGAGGAACGTGAGCGTGAGCTGGCCGGCGGAGGGCTGGTCGATGTCGATGCGCACGGTGTCGCCAAAGCTCACGGTCCCCACGTAACTCTGGGCGGCGGAAAGCGGCGCGGCGTTGCCCGAGCCCGATGCCGCGGGCGGACCGGCATTGGAAGACGTGTTGCCGCTGCCGCCTCCGCAGGCCGCCAGTGCCACCGCGAGCCCCGCGGCCAGCATGGCCGTCGCGATCTTGTTCAAGACGTTCTTATTCATGACGCATTTTCCTTATGGACGGGATCGGTGCCGGACGTTTCGCGCGGCCGGCAGGACGACGTCCCGGGTTGCCCGGGCTGCGCAGCCCGGGTCGTGACGCTCGTCTTGTTCTTGTATTTGCCGTGCCCCACCGTTTGTTCGCTTCTTTTTTTCAAGTGGTTTTTCGCGTGCGGCTTGGGCAAGGCGCCGCTTATAATGCTGCTCGGCATAGCACGGTGCCCATACCGGCAGCGCGTGCAACGCCTGGGCACGCGCCCCTCAAACGAACCACGCATGGTTGAATGCGCACCGATGCCTGACTTCATTCACGTCCTCGCGAACACGCGCACGCGCGCGAACACCAAGGCCGCTCTCCGGGGAGCAGCAAGGCAATGACCGCGCGCGACGCCGCTCAACCCGACCAGAACGGAACGCCGCTTGCCGAGGCGATCCGGCGTTTTACGCACTCGAGCCGGTTCAAGCCGTTCGTGAGTGCGCTGCGGCGCAAGTTCGCGTGCCGCGTGCGCTACCGCTTTCCCTGGGTCGACGATGCCGATTTGTGGGACGCCTGGCAGTCCGGTCTTCTGGCGGTGCTCGAGGCACCCGGACGCATTGCGATGGCGCCGGACGATGCCGCCGACGCGGCCCGCTTCGAGGCGCGGCTGGGCGCCTATCTGCTGGGGGCGGCGTACAAGCAGGCGCTTACGCGCCTGCGCGCGGCGGGCAAAGACTCGCTCAGAATGACCTCGCTCGACGTGCTGCGCGAGGACGAGGCGCTCTTCGACAAGCTGCTCTTCGAACTCGGCGAGATCGAGCCCGGACCCGAAGCGCAAATGCAGCTGGCGCGCCGGCGGCACGCTGTCGAGCAGTGCATTGCGCGGCTTACGGAAACGGCGCGCAAGACCTTCATGATGGCGCTTGCCGGTGCGAAAGATGTCGTCATCCAGAAGGACACCAACGCGGGTTCGGCCGTTTCGGTACGGCGACGGATTTCCGAAGCGAAGTCGCGCGTGATCGAGTGCGTGGAAAGGAAAACGGGGGACCGGCCATGACCCAGGAGCGAAATCCCTATCCGGACGAGCCGGAAGACCTGGTGCTGGCCTATATGCGCGGCGAGCTGAATCCCGCACAGCACCGCGTGCTGGCGGAGCGTCTCGTGCACGATACCGCGTTGCGCAGCGAGCTCGAAACGCTGGAAGCGGCGGCGCAGATCGCTCAGGAGGCGCGCGCGGATGCCACGGCAGATGCGTCCTTCGCGCGGCTCGCGGCGGCGCTGGGGCTGGACGCAGCCACGCCGGACGCAGCCACGCCGGACGCAACCGCGCCGGACGCCGCCGCGCCGGAAGGCGGTATGGAGCGGCCGCATCCTGCCGCTGCGGTGCGGGGTGCCCGGGCGCCGTGGAGTGTGCGCCTGCGTGAGTGGTGGACGGCGCACGGCAATGTGCTGCAGCCCGCACTGATTGCACTCGTGCTCGTACAGTCTGGGGTGATTGCCCATTACGTCGGTAGTGCCTCGTCGCGCGAGAGCGAGAGCGTGGCCATTGTGACGCGCGGCGCGGCGCTCTCGTGCGACGACGTCTGGGTGACCTTCCGTGACGGCGTGACGGAGCAGCAGTTGCGCAACTGGCTGACGCTCTACGGTGCGAATATCACGGCAGGTCCGGACGAATCTGGCCGCTATCGCATCAGCACGCACGACGCGGATTCGCGCGACGCATGGCTCCACAGCGACGAGGCCGCGCGCCTTGCTTCGCACATCGATGCGCCGCAAGGCTGCGCGCGCAAGTGAGCAGCACAGCATTGCCGTACGCGCCGCGGCGTATTGCCCGCGCGCTGCTGCGTACGGTCTTCGTGCTCGCGGCGCTCGCCGATGCCGCGGCAGTTCAGGCGGCGCCCGCCAAAGTGGCGCTCGTGATCGGCAATGCCTCCTACGAGGGTGCCGACCGCCTGCAAACGCCCGTGAACGATGCGAGGCTCGTCGGCGAAGCGCTGCGCAGCGACGGCTTCGAAACGCACGTGGCCACCAATCTCACGCTCGACGAATTCAAGGCCGAGACGGAATGGCTGGAACGGGAGAGCGCAACGGCCGGCGTTGTGGTTTTCTACTTCGCGGGCCATGGCTTCGAATCGGGCGGCGAGAATTTCCTCGTGCCGGTCAACGTGGGCGCGCCGATCGGTGCGCTGACCCATGGCATGCTCGACAAGCGCGGGATCAAGCTCTCGGCCATTCGCGCGATGATCCGGCACGGCGAGCCGCCGGTGACGATATCGTTTCTCGACACCTGCCGCACGCCGTCACGCGGCAGCGTGCCGATGACGGCACTCAAGCACGAGCAGGCCGCGCATGGCGAACTGATTGCCTACTCTACGGGTAACAACAAGATCGCCTACGACTCGATGCGCACGTTCGGCCAGCCTGTCGACGACAGTCCGTTCGCATGGTTCCTCGCGATGAACCTCAAGGCCCGGGGTTTGACGCTCAAACAGGCGCTTGACCATACGCAGCAGCAGGTGGCGGAATTGAGCGCGGGCGACCAGCAGCCGTGGATCGTGAGCGGGCTGGACGGGGATCTTGCGCTGGCCGATCCGGCGCCCGAGCGTGGCGCCACGTTTGCCATGAGTCCCGGGCGGGTGGGTGCTGCACGCGGGATCCGGCCGCTGCCCGGAAACGACGGACAGACCGCCCAACTTGCGGGCGGCGCAGCCGACGACGATGTGCGTGCCGACGCGTGGGACGATCTTGACGCACGCATCGACTCCGATGCACGCGGTGCCGATGCCGCATCGATTGCGAAGTTGCGCTCGCGCGCGCGCAGCGGCGATGCAGGCGCTGCGACGACGCTAGGGCTGATTTACGAGTCCAGCGGCCAAAGCAACGCCGACAAACGTATGGCAATCGCGTATTACCGCCAGGCGGCGGCGAAGCATTTCCCGGTTGGCGAGGCACTGCTCGGCGAAGCCTATATGGAAGGCAAGCTGGTGCCGCGCGATTTCGACAAGGCCGAGCCGCTGCTTGCGCGGGCTGCCTCTGCGGGTTTGACGCGCGCGCGGCTCGACCTCATGCAACTGCGCGCGCAGCGCGGGCAGGGCGACAGCCAGGACGAAATGCAATCGGCGATGAAGCTTGTGATCGAGCGTCTCTCGCACGCGACGGCCGCGGTCAGCGCGTCCGGACAATCTCATTGATGTCATTGATTCCGATTCGCGCAAATAGCGATTCAGGTATGATTTGCCGCTGAAGCGAGGGGATACGGTGAAGCCGTTATTGCCGCGTTTTAAAGCCGCGTGAGTGGACCATTCAAAGAGAGATGATTATGAAAATAAAGACCATTGCCGTCCTGTGTATTCCTTTTATTCTCGCCGCCTGTAGCGGCGCACCGGGCGATTCGGACCTGAAGGACGCGATGAAGACGCAAATCGATCAGCTGCGCGCCAATGCCCTCACCGCTCCCATGGCGGACATCGCGCAGAAGGCGGTGGAGAACGTGCATATCGTCGGCTGCAAGACGGCGGATGCCGGCGGGTATCAATGCGATATCGGCGATGGCAGTGGCGCCGTGAAGAGCATCCGCATGGTCAAGGACCAGGGCAAGTGGGCGATCGTCGATTAAAGTGCTATCGAGCCGCTATTCCCTTTCTTTTCGGCCGGTCCTCGTGAGAGCCGGACGATATTGACCGGCTGACCTAAAATTCTTGAAGCGCCGCTGGCCGGGGCGGCGCTTCTGCCGGTTTCTGCCAGTTATACCGTCCCGGACCGCAACGGCAGGTTCTAGCCATGCTGCGGACCGCTCATATGATAGGGGTCCCGACGAACCCTGTTTCGTTGATCTCGCATCCCCGGAAGTCGCAAACCTGATCCTGCCTGCGGCAGGTCGGGAAACCCATTGCCCCCGGGTGCCGGACAGTACGCTGTCGGGCCTGCCGCAATCCGCGCTATGATGGTGTGCCTTGCAGGGGCGCGAGGATACGCGGCTCGCGCCGAGGCGGTTGCCGGAGGAGCGCGGCGCCAGGCAGTCTGTAAGCTGTGCTGCGTGGGCGGCTTGCGCGGCTGTGCAAAAGGCAGGCAGCGGCCAACGGACGGCAAAAGTAAAAGGTGGAAGGGCAACCCATCGGCGTACGCACGGGTTGTTCTTACCAGTGGGATACCAGTCTTTGTTCCAGTCACGAAAGCGATGAAACAACGCACATGGTCCAGATTCGCCGCCACATGTTCACCTCTGGCATTCGTGCCGCTCACGGGTTGCGTTACCCGCGGCGCCCCTTCCTTTGCGCTGTTCGGCGCGTACTTTCCGTTCTGGCTTCTGAGTTCCGTGACCGGCGTCGTGGGCGCCATCGTCGCCCATCGCGTGTTCGTCGCGACCGGCTGGGTCAGGGCGGTGCCTTACCAGCTTTCTGTCTGCACCGCGATTGGTGTCGTCGTCGGGGTGCTCGTATGGTTGTCAGGAACGGGGCAGCTCTGAGATGAAACTAGCCGGCGTGAACGCCAAACCTGCCTGGAAAGGCCGTGCCATCGCAGCGGTGATCGTGCTGCTCGGTGTCGCGGCGTTGTGGTACGCCTACGATCGCTCCACGCGTTTTCCATCCACGGACGATGCGAGCATCGACGCGGATGTGGTTCACGTCGCGTCGCCCGTCGGCGGCCGGATCGTGCGGGTAGCCGTGGAGGAGAACCAGCGCGTCGCGAAGGGCGACGTGCTGTTCGAAATCGATCCCACGTCGTACCGGCTCGCGGTGGCGCAGGCGCAGGCCGACGTCGAGCTGGCCCGCGCGGCGCTGGCCACGCGCCGCCGCACGGTGATCGGCGAAACCTCGAACGCGACGGTCGCCGCCGACCAGACCCGCCGCGCCACCCACAACTACGACCTCGCGACACGCAGCGTCGAGCGGCTGCGCCCGCTCGCGGCGCAGGGTTATGTCTCGGCGCAGCAGTTCGACCAGGCGGTCGTCGCGCAGCGCGACGCGAACGTATCGCTCGCCCAGGCGCAGGAACTGCAGCACTCGTCGGCGCAGACGATCGGCGACGACACCGACGCCATCGCCACGTTGCATGCACGCGAAGCCGCGCTGGCCATCGCGCAGCATCTGCTCGACGATACCGTCGTGCGCGCGCCGTTCGACGGTTATGTGACGGGCCTCTCGATTCTCGCAGGGGAGACGGTGGCGCCGAACCAGTCCATCTTCACGCTGATCCACGCGGACGAATGGTTCGCCGTGGCGAATTTCCGCGAGACGGCGCTCGGCGCCATCGACGTGGGCGATTGCGCGACCGTGTACTCGATGATCGACCGCACCCATCCGATGCAGGGCAAGGTGATCGGCATCGGCGCTGGCATAGCGGACACCGATCGCATCAACGTGCCGCACGGTTTGCCCTTTGTGCAGCAGTCGGTGAACTGGGTGCGGGTTTCGCAGCGTTTCCCGGTGCGGGTGCGGATCGACGCGCCGGCCGTGAAGCTGGTGCGGGTGGGGGCAAGCGCGATCGTCGAGGTCCGGCATGGCCAGTCTTGCCGGTGACGTCAGCGCGCCCGGCCTGCGGGAGATCGCACAACTTCTCGCGCCGTTTCCGGGGCGCGCGGCGTTCGTCACCCGCATCGCACTGATGTGCGCGCTGACGACGCTCATCACGAGCGCATACGGCACCCCCGAGGCCGCGCTTTCGGCCTATCTCGTGTTTTTCTTCAACAAGCCCGACCGCGTGACGAGCATCGTGACCTCGGTCGTGTTGTTGCTGCTCGTGACCGTGATCATCGGCATCGTCATGGTCTTCGCGATCTTCTGCATCGACGTATCGGCGCTGCGCGTGGGGTGCATGGCGGTACTGTCGTTCGGACTGCTATTCGTCACATCGGCCAGCAAGCTGCGGCCCGTCGGCGCGATCGTGGCGATGATCGTGGGTTATGGTCTCGACGAACTGGGCCTCGCACCGATCGGCGAGGCGGCCACGCGCGGGCTCCTGTATGCCTGGCTCCTGGTCGCGATTCCGATTGGCGTGGCGATCGTCGTGAATCTCGTGCTCGCGCCGTCCCCGCGCCGGCTCGCCTGCGCGCAACTCGCGAAGCGACTGAGGCTCGCCGCGCAGCGCTTGACGGGTACCGAAACCGATGCCGGGCGTGCCGAATTCGACGCATGCGTGCGCGAGGGCGACGACCAGATGTTCGCGTGGCTCAAGTTTTCGAAGCTCGAAGGCACGGCGACCGGTGCCGATTTAGCGGCGCTGCGCCAGGCGACGGCGTCGTCCACGGCCATCCTGCTCGCAGCGGACCTGGCCGGCAGCGAACCCGGGGCCCGGCTTCCCGCCGCCTGTGCGACGCGGCTCGCCGCGACGATGGAGGAGATGGCCGCGATGCTCGACGCCGGCGGCTACCCGCTGGATGTGGTGGTCGATGTGCGAGACCTGCCGGAGACGTCCGCGCTGCCACCGCTGGCGGCGCTCGTATTGGCCGACCTGCGCGCGGCGCTGGAAGGCTTTGCAGTGCCGCCTGCGCAGACGGCACCGCCGCCGCCCGCAGATCGTGCCCCCGCGCGAGGCGGCTTCTTCAACGCGGACGCGTTCACCAATCCCGACCACGTTCGCTATGCGTTGAAGACCACGGTGGCCGCGATGTTCTGCTATCTGCTGTACCAGCAACTCGACTGGCAGAGCATCCACACGTGTTTTCTCACCTGTTATCTGGTATCGCTCGGCACGACGGCGGAGTCGGTCGAAAAGCTCACGCTGCGCATTGCGGGCTGCCTCATTGGCGCGGCGCTCGGCACGGCGGCGATCGTGTTCGTGACACCCGCGCTGACCACCATCGGCGAATTGATGGCATTGGTGTTCGTGGGCGCGTGGCTCTCCGGATGGGTCGCGGTCGGATCGCCGCGCATTTCGTATGTGGGTTTTCAGATCTCCTTCGCGTTTTTTCTCTGCGTGATTCAAGGCGCGGCGCCCGCATTCGACCTGACGATCGCACGCGATCGAGCCATCGGCATCCTGATCGGCAATACGGTGGCCTACATCGTATTCACGCGCGTGTGGCCGGTCAGTATTGCGAAACGTATCGATACGGCACTCGAAGCGCTCGTCGGGCAGTGGTCGAAGATTGCGCGCGCGGCCGACGACGGTGTGCGGCGCACGCTCGCGGCGGCGGCGCTCGCGCAGTACGGGGGCTTGCGGCAGGATCTGGGCATGATCCACTACGAACCTTCGTGGGTGCGTCCTGAACCCGCGTGGGTCGCGAGCCGGCGGCGCGTGCTGGCCGAGCTCGGCGCGCTGGAGGGGCCGCTTTTCCTTTCGGCCGGGCGGGCGAGCGCGGTGGCCGATGCGCGGTTGAACGAGGTCAAGCGGCGCATGGAGCAGAGCGAGGATCCGCATGCAGATGGGGACTCGGCGCCGCACGCGAAACTTTTTCATGCAGGTCGCGTTGCGCCCGCTCGCGAAGGGGAGTCTGGGAGAGATATGGACTCCAAAGTGAGCGCGCTCGCAAGCGTGATCGATGCGCGATTCGGCGAGATCGCTACCGCTGCCCGTGCAGCCCAACCCCAGGAGACGACGATCGATGCGCGCCCTTGAACCGACGTGCTGGCTGATCGCCGTGGTCGCGCTGGCCATTACCGGCGCTGCCGGGCTGGCAGGCTGCGCGACGTCTTCTCTCGATCTCGCGCCGCCTGAGCCCGACCGTCCGTGGCAGCCCCAGACGGACGCGGCAGGGAACATCGTGCCGGGGCCGCCGGGCAACGCGACCGGTGCGGCGAACGCAGGCTATACCTTGCCGCGCAGCGCGGCGCTGGCGTCCATCGAACCCGCGGCAACCCTCGACGCGAACCATCCCTACACGCTGCCCGAACTGATCGATCTCGCCGAATCGTCGAACCCGCTCACGCGGATTGCGTGGAACGACGCACGTAATGCGGCGCTTGCCACGGGTATCGCGAAGGCGGCGTATTTGCCGCAACTTACCGCGACGGCAATGGGCGCCTATCAGGCGTCGAGCGGTTCGTCGTCCACGCTGCTTGGCAACGTGGTGACCAATTCGGACATACACGGCACGGTGTCCGTGCTCGCGCTGCAATGGCTGCTGTTCGACTTCGGCGGCCGGCGTGCGCGCGTCGAGGCCGCCTCGCAGCTTTCGGTGGCGGCGAACGTCGCGTTCACAGCGGTTCACCAGCACGTGATTCACGACGTGAGCGTGGCGTACTACGGCTATGAGGCCGCGCGCGAGCGGCAGCAAACGGCCCAGCAGGCGCTCGATAACGCGAACGGCATTCGCGCCGCTGCACGCGCACGGTTCGCGCGCGGTGTGGGCACAGTGGTCGAAGTCGCGCAGGCCACGCAGAACCAGGCCCAGGCGAATCTCGTGAAGGTGCAGGCCGATGGTGCCTTGAGCGACAGCTATCTAAGTCTCGTTTCGGCGCTCGGTATTTCGCCCTTGTCGAAGCCGACGATCGCCCCGTTGCCGCCGCGCACGCTGTCGCCGGCGCTGCACCAGTCGGTCGACGAGATCGTGGCCGATGCGATTGCGCGACGCCCGGACGTGCAGGGTGCATATGCCCTTGAAGAGGCGAACCAGGCGAAGATTCGCGCCGCACAGGCGTCGTTCATGCCAAAGGTGTTCCTTTCGGCGACGGCCGCGTACGGCACCGGCTCCACGGCGATCACCGCGATTCCGTCGGTAGGCGATCAGGCGGCCACCGTGAACCTGAGTGGCAGCCGCCGCAGCGGAGCCGTGTTCCTCGGCGTGACGATTCCGCTGTACGACGGTGGGTTGCGCTCTGCCGTGCTCATGCAGGCGCGCAACGATGCGGACAGCGCTTCCGCCCAGTTGACGCATACGAAGGACGAAGCGGTGCGGCAAGTCGTGGCGGCGCAGAACGCGCTTTCCACGAGTCTGGCTTCGAACGACGCCGCCAAGGCGCTCGTGGACGCTGCGCGCACGACCTACGACGCGGCGTTTGCGGCATACCGGCATGGCGTCGGTTCCATCACCGATGCGCTGCTGGCGCAGAACCAGTTGATCGCTGCGCAGAACGCGTATGCCGATAGCTATAGCGCCGCGCTTTCGGCGGCGGCTTCGCTTGCGCTGGCGACAGGGGAGATTGGTGCGACGACGCCCGATGGCGAGCCGGCGTGGTAGTGCGGCCAGTCGTTGCCATGAAGTGGCTTGCCCAGAGGTAAGCCTCGTCGTATAAACCGTTCCGCTCTCTTCGGTCATCGGTCGCGTACCGGGAAATTCAGCTCAATTCACTATTCTGCGCGTCCCGCACCGCGACATCGCAAGGATGTTGCGAAGCAAGAATGTGAGCCGCCGCTCGCAATGAGCGGCGTCGCAAGCTCCAGCTATGGATGAATTGCCGGCACGGCGGGGCCCGACGACGGGGACGTATGCACCGGAAGCGTCCTTAGGATGCGAGTTGCCACCGAGTAGCGTCGCAAATAAGATTTCCACGACGTGACACATCGGACATGTCGCCGAAAATCACCGACCTGCACTGAACATTGAGACTCCGCGTGGCTCGACTCGGGCGCTTCACAGCGTGCGGCGCTGGCGCACGTGTTGCCGCTCTCCGCCGCCGCGCGGGCCTTATTTATTATTGGGAGCATCACATGAAGCAAATCGCCATTCTCGGTGCTGGCCGTGTCGGCTCGGCACTCGCCGCCGGGCTTGTACAGGCCGGATACAGGGTGACGGTTGGAATTCGATCGGTTGAAAATCCGCTGCCCGGCTGGACGGGACCCGAAGTCACATTCGCCGATCATGCGAGTGCTGTACGCCAGAATCCGATTGTCATCAATGCGACACCCGGCGATACCAGTCTCGAGCGACTGAGTCTTTTGAAGTCCGAACTTCGCGGGAAAGTCTTGATCGATGTGTCGAACGCAACTCGACGCGATGCGACGGGCGCAAGCATGTCGCTTCTGTATCCTGATGAAAGCCTCGGGGAACTTCTTCAGGCAGCGCTTCCCGAAACGTCAGTCGTCAAGACGCTGAACACCATGATGTTTACCGTCATGGTGGACCCGAAATGCCTCGCGACGCGTCCCACGGCCTTCCTGTCCGGCAACGACGAAGAAGCGAAGTCCACTGTAGCGTCGGTACTCGAGGATCTCGGGTGGCCGAGCGAATGGATCGAGGATCTCGGTGACATGACATCGGCTCGCGGCGCCGAGGCGATGTTCTCGGTCGTGCCGTTTGTGCTGCGCCAGTTTGGTTTCCGTCCGTTCGCACTCACGATCTCGCGGTAGTGTCGATACCGACCAATACTGACGGAACTATCGACAAATGAATACCACACGATCGCTTTCGAAGTCCGAACTGGTTACGCGGTCCCTGTCGCAAATGGAGCGTGAACTTCACGCCGAGCCCCTCACTCTTCGACAAAAACTGGCTCTGACCTGTCGGGTGCTTTTCGACGGTGGCCATGATTCCGGATTGGCTGGGCAGATCACTGCGCGGATGAACAACCAGGATCAATTCCTGACGCAACCGTTCGGAACGGGGTTCGACGAAATTACTGAGGAAAACCTGCTTGTAGTCGATCACGATCTTCGCACGGTGGACGGATCTGGCATGCCTAACCCTGCCAACAGGTTCCATACCTGGATCTATGACGCCAGACCGGACGTGAATTGCATTATCCACACCCATCCTTCTCACGTCTCCGCGCTCTCGATGCTCGAGGTTCCGCTGACAATTTCCCATATGGATACGTGTCCTCTTTACGATGACTGCGCGTTCCTTGCGGACTGGCCGGGTGTCCCGGTCGGCAATGAGGAAGGGGAAATCATATCCAGGGCGCTCGGGAAGAAACGCGCCATTCTTCTTTCCCATCACGGGATGCTCGTGGCCGGGACGACAGTTGAAGAGGCCTGTGTGGTTGCGCTTCTGATGGAGCGGGCAGCCAGAATGCAACTCCTGGCCATGGCGGCTGGCACTGTGAAAGAGATCCCGGCCGCATTAGGACGCGAGGCTCACGACTGGATCCTGACGCCAAAGCGTAGCTCGGTGACGTTCGCTTATTTCGCAAGGCGTGCACTTCGCACCCACATAGACTGCTTGTCCTGATTCGCTATGTCTGGAAATTCAAAAATCTCGGGATAATTTATGAGCACTACGAAATTTAAGGGAATCATCGCATATCCAATTACTCCGTTTTCCCGGGAAACCGGTGGCGTCGATGTCTCATCGCTGCGGCGCTCTATCGAACGACTGATCGCAGATGGCGTTCACGCCATCGCCCCGCTCGGCAGCACAGGGGAGTGCGCCTACCTCACTGACGATGAATGGGACGAAGTTGCGGAATGCGCCACGAAAACGGTGAGCGGCAGGGTTCCCGTTGTCGTTGGAATCTCCGACCTGACGACGCATAACGCGATCCGGCGCGCTGTCTTCGCCGAGCGAGCCGGTGCCGATGCGGTTATGGTGTTGCCGGTTTCCTATTGGAAGCTCACTGAAGCGGAAATTAGAGGCCACTACGCGGCGATAGCGAAAGCGATCAACATCCCGATCATGGTCTACAACAACCCTGCGACCAGCGGTATCGATATGAGCCCGCGCTTCATCGCCGACCTTGTTCGTGATATCGACAATGTCACCATGGTCAAGGAAAGCTCTGGCGACGTCCAAAGGATGCATGAGTTGCGCCAGTTGTCCGACGGCGCAATTCCCTTCTATAACGGCTGCAACCCGATTGCTCTTGAAGCGCTCGCAGCCGGAGCCTCCGGTTGGTGTACGGCCGCCCCGAATCTCATTCCCGAGCTGAACCTGCATCTTTATCACGCCGTTGCCGCGGGCCAGATGGACATCGCTCGCGAAGTGTTCTACCGGCAACTTCCGATGCTCAAATTCATCCTGAGTCTTGGGCTGCCGGCAACGATCAAAGCGGGTTTGAGGCTGCAAGGTTTCGACGTTGGTGCGCCGCGCAAGCCGCTTCAGGAGCTAACCGGCGAAGCGATTGTCGAGCTGGGCCGTTTGCTCGATCAGGTGCGCAACCAATAGTCAGATGAATATGAAGTGACTGACGGCCGGCGTGTCGCCACTACGCCGAAATGTGAGCAACAGCTCAACGCAAATACGGCCGCTGGCGTGAAACCCTTGCCAGGACTGGCTCGAGCGGTCACGACCGATGTGCCGGTGGCGCCTGGAAAGCGAGTTGCCGGCGCTTATCGTCACGCTTACCATCCATTCAACCCTCTTCAAAGCTGGAGAAAAAATTGAGTACCCCGATCGAAATTCCGATTGCAGAAGATGGCACCCTGATGCGTGCCACACTTGCCGCGGTTCGCGCTGCCGGCGATCACATGAAACACCTCTTTACCCCCGATCGGCGGCAAGGGAATCTGAAGGAACTCGTGAAGGCGATTCACGCTAACGATGCCGAGTCTCTCGGCGTGATGCGTGCGGCGTTGCTCGAGGCCCGGCCGTCGGCAGGCTGGGCGGAAGACGAGCTGGAGAGCGGCGAGCTCCCGGCTGGAGAGTGGTGGGTGACGGACCCCGTTGAAGGCAACATCAACCATATCCATGGAATGACCGAGTGGTGCGTGACGGCCACGTTGGTCAAGGACAATGTGCCGGAACTCACGGTCGTCTATCTTCCGCTCACCGGGAACACCTACACTGCGACGCGCGGCGGTGGAGCCTTCCTCGATGGCGAGCGAATCGTGCCTTCGGCGAAACCGGAACTCGACGCTGCACTCGTCGGGACCGGCCAGGCGAGACCTGGCGAAAGCACGGAGACCTTCCGCCGCATCGGCGAATCGGTAACGGCCATGCTCAATGCCGCACTCGTCGTTCGGGTCTCGGTTCCCGCGACGCTGCAACTGATCCACGTCGCCGCCGGCCGCATGGATGTCTTCTGGCAGTTTAGTGCCGTTCGCTCCGGCCTGGTCGCGGGGGCGCTCCTGGTTCAAGAGGCCGGAGGCGCGGTAACGGACGTGAACGGACGTCCGTGGCAGCTTTGCAGTCCGAATTTTCTCGCCTCCGCGCCGGCCCTTCATAGTGCCTCGGTTTCGGTTCTTTCGACGATTCAATAGCTTTCGGAAACTCCTTACCACGAGGTGGAGCAGGGAGCCCATCCCGCCAGTCACCTCTCGTATGCCGCGACGAGTCCATGCCCCGGGGGCGTGCTGCTGGTGAGTCGGCGGACGTCATCAACTACGCAGCAATGACGGTGCTGCTTACGAGGCATTGAACAGGTACATTGACGTGAATACCCTTGATACCCCTCAGGTCACGGGCCTCCTCGGCGAGCTCTTTCGTGCTTCGGAGATTACCAAGACCGAATTGTCCCGCCAACTTGCGGCATTGCATGGTGCGGAGCGGCAACGGTTATTCGACGACGCCAGTCATCAAGAACTGTACAGCTACGCTCGCACGGCGCATCTGGCGATCTCCCCTGCAACGGGAGAGATTTTGTATTTGCTCGCGCGCCTGGCTAATGCGCGCACGATCGTCGAATTCGGCACATCGTTCGGCGTGTCGACCATCTATCTTGCGGCGGCGGTCAAGGACGGCGGTGGCGGCATGGTTTACGGTACGGAGTCCGAGCCATCGAAGGCACGCGAGGCACGGGCGAACCTCGCTTCCGCGGGGCTCGCTTCGTTTTGCCAGATCCTCGAGGGCGACGCCGTCACTACGCTACCGGCGAACTTGCCTGCAGTCGTCGACTTTCTGTTCCTCGATGGGGCAAAACCGCTCTACGCAACGATTTTCCGGATGATTGAGCCTCACCTGCGAGTCGGCGCCATTGTCGTTGCGGACAATGCGGATGGAAGCCCGGAGTATCTCGAGGTCCTTCGCCGCGATGGCCGCTACCATTCCGCCAGAGTCGGCCGGGATGTCGAGTTGTCGATCAAGCTGGAATCGTAGTCCCGACTTTGGTCGCGAAACACCGAGGCTAACGTGCCGACAAAACGTAGGGAGACGCCACATGCAAGAAGCGATTGAATCGCTTTGCGACTTGAGTGCCACGGCCGCGATCGATGCGATGACTCGAGGCGACATCTCGGCAGAGCAGTATGCATCGGCTCTTCTGGATCGTGCCGATAGCCAGCGCGCGTTGAACGCATTTATTTCGCTGCAACCGGACAGGGTGCTCGATGCTGCGCGTGCTGCCGATCTGAAGCGCGCAGCCGGCGGCCCGCTCGGGATACTTCACGGGTTGCCGATCCCGCTGAAAGACAGCGTGAACACCGTGGACTACGCGACCAGTAACGGCACGCATGCCCTTCGGGAGTTCCACCCGGGCGAGGATGCTGCGCTCGTCAAGGCGCTGGTCCAGCACGGCGCGATTGTGATGGGGAAGACAAATCTCACGGAATTGTCTCTTGGATGGACAAGCAATAACGCGACATTCGGGCCTGTTTGCAATCCTTACGATCTTGCCCGCATCCCCGGTGGCAGTAGCGGTGGGGCTGCGGCTGCAGTGGCGGGCGGTATTGCGCCTCTCGCAGTGGGTGCGGATACGCTGGGTTCGATCCAGGTGCCAGCGAGCTTTTGTGGCATTGCAGGGCTACGCCCTACGTTCGGACGTTACCCGAATCACGGAGCATTCTCGCTAACGTCCGGGAAGCTGGACCAGGTCGGCGCGATGGCCCGACACGTCGAAGATCTGGCGCTTTTCGACACCGTATACACGGGTAGTGCGTCGAACGTCCGATGTGGTTCCCTCGAGGGTTCCCTGATTGGAAAACGCATTGGCGTAGCAGCCTTTTATGAAGACGGTCTGGATTCGGAAGTCGGGAAAGTCTATTTTGAGGCCTTAAATCGTCTGGAAGAGGCGGGTGTCATTCTGGTGCGCGCGGATATCCCGGCTGAAATGACAAAGGCGTTCGACATCGCGGCTACCATCATGCTGTACGAGGCCGTTGACGGGATCGAGCGATTTCTGATCGGCAACCATGTTCCCTTGTCGTTCGTCGAGCTCTTCGAGCAGTGTGGGGCAGGGATCAAGGATCTGATTCGCCACGTCATGCTTCCGCCGAATCGGCCATCGGGCGAGATCTACGTGGAGAGGCTAAAGCAGCGGGCCGATCTCAAGGCCGCAGTGCGACAGTATTTCGAACGGCATTCAATCGAGGCCCTTGCGTTCCCGGCAGTTGCCGCGGTGGCGCCGCTTATCGGGCAGGAAGGCGAGCTCGAGATTAACGGACAGATGGTGTCCTTCTTCGAGGCTTTGGGCCGTAACACCGCATTGAGTCCCGCAACGGGCATTCCCGGCCTGGTGCTGCCTGGCGGTTGCGCCGCCGGGTCCGGCCTTCCTGTCGGCATCGAGTTCGTCTCGCTTTGGGGCGAGGACCGCCGGTTGCTGTCGTTGGGCCACGCCGTAGAAGCGCAATTGGGTCCCATCCAGAGACCCCCTGGGACGACTGGTGTTCGAACTCCTTGAAGCGGACGCACATGAAGCGCTACACACACCCAGCGTCGGTCCGCAAAGAGTAAGCGGGATGCTGAACTTCCCGGGCAATCAAGATGCCGGCAGAGATAAGTGAGGATCCAGATGGCAACCGATCAGCTTTCCGATCCATTAAAGCCTCGCAAGCTTCCTGGACAGACCCGCGCCGCGCGTACCGTCGACGTGATCCTCGATGCCGCAGCGGATGTGCTCGACCTGCAGGGACTCGATGGTTACAACACCAACATCATCGCCGACCGGGCGGGTGTCAGTATCGGGTCGCTGTATCAGTACTTTCCGGGTAAGGATGCGATCACTGCCGCGCTCATCGAGCGTGGCCACCGCCGCATTCTTCAGGCTATTCGAGAGCGGGATTTCGGCCCGGACTGGCGAAGCGCACTCGGACATGTAATCGATGTCGCCGCAGAGCACCAGCTTGCCCGGCCGCAACTCGCGAGGCTCCTGGACTACGAGGAGGGACGCCTCTCGATCGCCGGTCGGGACGGTCATATCGCGCGGGAGGTGCACGGACTCATCACACGTATCGTATCGACGGGTAGCGCGAGAAACGCGGATCACCCTGCAGCGGTTGCATCCGACCTGATGGCGTTGACGCGAACACTCAGCGATGCCGCGAGCGAACGTGGCGACACGAATATCGACGCGCTCCGGAGACGCATCTCGCGCGCGGCATTCGGATATCTCGATGGCGGTTGATGATCGGTTGGACCGTACCGCCACCTCGATCAGGCAACGGTACGGCATCGACATACCGCTACTGTTGCAGCGTTGACGGCAAGACCCGTTCGATAGCCGCAGCAATCGCGAGGAGACGCCGGTCGTCGCCTTCGCGGCCGTCGAGCTCGATTCCGACCGGCATCCCGTTGCGCGTCATACCGGCAGGTATGCTGATAGCCGGGAGCCCGGCGTTGCTGCCGTAGTCGGTGTGACGGATGAAGGTTGCGAAGGTGGGCACGCGTTTTCCCTCGAACTCCACCGTCTCGTCTTCGCCGATCGGCCTTGCGGTGAGCGGTGTTGTCGGAAAGACAAGGGCGTCGATCCGGTTCGAATCGAAGACGCGACGGTACTCCGCCTGAAGGTTTTGCCGCGAAGCGAGCGCCGCTGCATAGAGACTGTCCGGTACAGGTTGATCGAGCGCGAGGCGAACGAGATGCGCGACGTCCGGGCTACAGATCTCGGCCGCGATTTCTGCCATCGAAAGCGGTGTTGCACACGCTTTCAGGTAGGAGGGCAGGTCGCGTATCAACTCGTACAGGACAACGGGGAACCCGGCCGAATCGTTGAGTTCCTTCAAGCCATTGAACGTTACTTCGACCAGGGTCGCGCCTGCTTGCTTCATGAAGTCGAGTGCCTCGGTGCAGACGCGCTCGACTTCAGGTTCGAGATCGCTCCACATTTCGCGTGGAGCGACGCCGAGCCGGAGATCACGAATATCAACGGGGACCTCCTCGCGGTGGTCCGTAATCGCGCTGTCGAGCAACGAAACATCGCGAACCGTGCGTGCCATCGGGCCTGCCGTATCGCGCGTGTGCGAGATCGGAGCGATCCCGGCTTGGGGATATCGGCCAGCGGAAGGCCGCAAACCGACGATTCCGCAGAGCGCAGCCGGCAGGCGCACGGAGCCGCCCGTATCCGTGCCGATGGCGCCGGGAACCAGCCGGGCGGCAACAGCGGCCGCAGAGCCGCCACTGCTTCCGCCGGGGGAGTAGCGCGCGTCGAACGGATGATGGCACGGCCCGAGCCAGCCGTTGTTGTTTGTGATCCCCATGGCAAGTTCATGCATGTTGAGCTTGCCAAAGAAGAGTGCGCCAGCACCGAAAAGGCTTGCGGCAACCGCTGCGTCGGCATTTGCAAAGTTGAACCGCAAGGCTTTTGAGCCGGCCGTGGTTGCTGTGCCTCGAACGTCGATGTTGTCCTTGAATGCGATGGGGACACCGCCGAGCATGCGGTCGTCGGGGCGCGCATCGTAGAGTCTGGCGGACTTGAGAACCTTGTCGGGATCGAGGCCGACAAAGCAGTTCAGGTTGGAGCGTTGCGCTGCCTGGTCGAGGAGCGCGCTCACGTATTCATGGCACGAGAACTGGCGGGATCGGAGCCCGTCGCGGGCGGCCGAGATGGAGAGGTCGATGAGATCCATGTTGTCCTTGATGTGTGGGTGGGGCTCCCCGCTTTGGGTTGCCCGATCGACGTGGTGGTTCTTGGATTTAGAAGAGGTGCAGAATGCCGGCCGTGACCCCCAGCTGACCTTGGCCCACACCCGTCGTGGTGTAGGGGTTCAGCCCGAAGTTGGCTGCTCCACGGTTGTCCACGTAGCCCGCCAGGAGGTAAAGCGACGTGCGTTTCGACAGGTAGTAGCTGGCCGATCCAACGTAGCCCGTTGCCGACGCGTTGCTACCCCGATAGTCGTATCGGTAGACCTCGGCATTCAGGTTCAATGCAGAGGACACCTGATATCCGACGCCGCCAAAGTAGGTACAGCCAGCGGGACTGAGCTGAAGCGATCCCGAGATGTTCTCGTAGCCGCCCGAGATCGTGAATCCGGAAAAGCTGTATTTGGCGCCGATGGCGGCCCGCGTATCCCTCCCGGACGACATTCCGGCACCGCCATTCGAGCCGGAATAAGTCGCGCTTGCCATAAAGCCGCCGGACGCATACTTGAGCGAAGCTTCGATCACCCGGCCGGCCTTGTTGTCTCCCGCGACACCTCCGAACTTGTAGAGAAGTTCGCCGCTTACGCCGGCAATTTCCGGCGACTTGTACTTGATCGAGTTGTCGACCCAGAAGTTTTCCGCCGGGATGAAGTTGTCGGAAAAGACGGAATATTTTGCAAAGTACGACGCGTCGTAGATGATCGTGTTGTCGAACAATACGCTGAAGTGCCGACCGGCGGTGAGCGTACCGTATGTGGGGTTCGACAGGCCGACATATGCCTCGTTCGAAAACTCCACCCCCGGGATGAACTGGCTGCCGTCGTTCGAATTGAATACGGAAGACAAGTTGACCACCGCGTTCGTATTGCCACCAAGATCCTCCGTCGCGCGAATTCCGAAAAAGGTCGGCTGCCGACTCCCCGTGCTCATCCCCAGCTGGCTACCGCCATTTGTGCCGGCATGGGTCAGGTACTGGATTCCGGTGTCGATCTCTCCATACAAGGTGACCGACGATTGAGCGAGCGCCGTGAGTGGTGTACCGGCAGCGGCGATTGCCACTGCGGCCGCGAGGGGACGAACTTTCATGAGGGAGTCTCCTTGTCATTGAATATTTGGCCTACTAACCTTCCATTGAATTCGACGGTTTTCGTCATGTAGCCGTGGAATCCGTTTGCTTCGAAAGAAGTCAATGGAAGGCGCGCGTTGCGACTAATGTTTCGGCCGCAACCTGACTACCGGGAGCCAGAGTACGCACGACATAATTCGCGGGGATCCCCAGGATTGGTGATGTCGGTGTCTTGTAGCGGGGCTCGGGTGTAGCGGACGATCACATGTCGCGGCTCTAATTGCGGTGTTGAGCGCGCATTCATGGGCAATCGTCGAAGCAAAGACGAGTGCTCGTCCGGGGACGGTTTCACTGCCGGACACAAAGGCCGGACACGTCGGACAAAGGAGGTCTGCCATGTTTCTTACCACTCAACAGGCGGTCGTGCTGCCTCAGGTCATTCGCGTGCTCGCCGAGCCGCAGCCCGAAGCGACGTTGAGGTTGAGGCTCGGCGAGTTGTTGATGCGCCTTTTGCAAGCGGACCAGTTTGTTTCCTATGTATGGGATCCCGGACAGCAGTGCTTTGGCGAACGAGTGGCAATCGATATGTCCGATGACAATCTCCGCCAATACGAGTCGTACTATCAATTCCACGATCCCATCACCCACCCGTTGCGCGCTCGTGGAAGGGCGACTCTGGTTACGGAGATCATGGCGCAGGCCGCACTCGTCAAGACAGAGTTCTTTAACGACTTCCTTGCCCGCGACGCGCTCTATTGGGGCGTCAACGTGCATGTTCACGTCGGCGGAGAGACGACGGGCGACATCCGGCTTTGGAGAACCCGGCGACGAGGCAATTTCGATCAGACCGACCTGGCACTCCTCTCGATCGTCGCCCCGGCGTTTAGCGCGGCTCTAAGCCGGTGCAGGGATTGCGCTTCCCCGTCGATGCCGGTTATCGCCGATGCCAACAATGCACTCAGGCTCGGCCTCACGCCGAAGGAGGGGGAAATCGCTCACATGGTCACCCTGGGTTTGAGCGACAAGCAGATCGCCACGCGCCTGGGAATATCGTTTTCCACCGTCCGCACCCACATCAAGCATGTCTTTCACAAGCTTGGCGTCAACAACAGAACCCAGCTCATACGAGTCATCGGGTAACGAGGGCGGACGCCTGGAGGACCGGCGATTCGCCGAAAAATGTGAGCTTGTGCTCCGTGTTTCACCGAATGCCGCGACTTATGACGGCTTGAAGGTAGCTGGCACCTATCGTTCTTTACCCCGGGCGCGAAGACGGTTTGCGAGTACAAAAACTGACGCTCGACCTCTATCATTCGGGACTGTATTTCCTCGTGCAGTCCAGCGGCTGCTGTGCCGGTCTAACTTCGAGTCGGTTTGCGACCCCACACAAGCGGACGCTGAGCGTTCAAATCCGAACCTGAGAGACGTAGATGAAACTGGGTATTTTCGGCGCCACCGGTACGACGGGCCGTCATCTTGTTGACCTCGCGCTTGCTGCGGGTCATGAAGTTACAGCCATGGTAAGGAATCCGTCATTTCCTGGATTTGGACATCCCCGCGCCAGATTCGTCGTTGGATCATTCGACGATCACAGTGCTGTAGCGCAGACTGTCACAGGACAGGACGCCGTGGTTAGCGTGCTGGGAGTAAGAAAGGGTGGTCCTGCGACCGTCTGCACGGACGGTGCCACGAGTATCCTCAGGGCAATGGAGTCCACGGGCGTTCGCCGGATCGTCGCGCTTAGCGCGCATGGAGCGGCTGAATCTCACGATGCTTCGCTCTTTATCCGCTTCGTGAGGAGCGTCATTGCTGAAAAGATGCGCGACAAAGACGCTATGGAAGC
This sequence comes from Paraburkholderia sp. J12, assembly GCF_905220215.1. NCBI lineage: Bacteria > Pseudomonadati > Pseudomonadota > Betaproteobacteria > Burkholderiales > Burkholderiaceae > Paraburkholderia > Paraburkholderia sp. J12. Next base: position 515,575 of record NZ_CAJMZC010000001.1, on the reverse strand, counting down.
GGCGATTCGCAACAGCGGGGTCGACTGGACAATCGTTAGACCGCCCGCATTGACCAACGGGAAACGTACCGAAAACTATCGCTTTGGTCCGGAATTGCAGCTCGGCTGGCTCTCGCGAATCTCACGCGCCGACGTCGCCGACTTCATTCTTCGCCACGCCATATCGGAATCTGCCGTTCACAAGGTCTTCACCGTCTCAACCTGAGTGCCGGGATGCCGATGAAAAGACTGTGGCCAGGTAAGCAGGCTTCGGTTGGCCCGCAATCTGGCGAACCTGTTTTATTTAGACGTAAACATCCCACAGGCAGCAGCGTGATGATTCGAAGAGTCGATGTAATCCGGCACGTTCATTTTGAAGACCTCGGGAGTCTTCAAGCGGTTCTGTCCGCTCGATCCAGTGCCATTCGGTACCTTAATGCGGGCATCGACGACCTTACCTCGATCGGGGACGACCCTCCCGATTTGCTGGTTGTGATGGGCGGTCCATTGAGTGCAAACGACGAGCATCGGTATCCGTGGCTAACGCCTATGCTGCGGATTCTCGAGCAGCGTGTTGCGGTCAATCGACCAACGCTGGGAATATGTCTTGGTGCCCAGCTTCTGGCGCGCGTACTCGGCGCTGCGGTTCGTGTCGGCCAGAGTAAGGAGATCGGCTGGTCGCCTGTCACCCTGACCGAGGCCGGCCTGCGATCTCCGATGCGCCACTTCTCGGCGCGAAACGCTCCGGTTCTGCATTGGCATGGAGAAACGTTCGATTTGCCACCTGGCGCAACGTTGCTCGGATCGACCGAGGCATACCGGAATCAGGCGTTCAGTCGAGGTCCCAACCTCCTGGGTTTGCAGTGTCACGTTGAAGTTCAGCAGCCTGACTTTGAGCGCTGGCTGATTGGCCATGCCGGCGAGCTTTCTGGAATCCCCTCGATTTCGATCAATGGGCTTCGAGCGGATGCGATCCGCTATTGTGGCGGTCTCGAGTTGGCGGCTACGGCAATGTTCAACGAGTGGCTGGACGCGCTTGTTTGAAGTGACGTTATGGGACGCTCCGACGGGCAGCCAATCTTGTCGTTTAATCGAGCTTCCCAATGGGTAGGCGGAGTGACCGCGCTCCGGAACAGGTCGAAACATGTTCCGATATGACTTTCCCAAGACGCTGCGCGATCCGGCAACGCAGCTCAGGCATCGGCTTTCCGAGGATATTCTCGCGCTAACCGTAGGAACGCTGCTAGTTTCGTTAGGCGCATCGATGTATAGCCGGGCAGGACTGTTGACGGGGGGAACGGCAGGGCTGGCCTTTTTGGCTCACTACGCCTGCGGCATTTCGTTCGGCGGGGCGTACTTCTTGATCAATCTTCCGTTCTGTTTATTTGCCATCCGGCACATGCCCATCCAGTTTCGAGTGAGGACGGTTTGCGCCGTTGTTTTGGTCTCGGCGTTTTCTGGATTGCACTCGCGATTCATTCACTACGATCACCTCAACCTGTTCTATGCGGCAGTGCTGGGCGGCGTGCTAATGGGAACGGGCTTTGTGGTGTTGTTTCGGCATCGTGCCAGTCTGGGCGGCGTCAATGCAGTCGCCTTGTTCCTGCAGGAACGCCATAACGTGCGCGCGGGGAAGGTCCAGATGGCAGTCGATGTTGCAGTCGTTCTCGCATCCATGTTCGTCGTTTCGCCGCTCTTGCTTTGCGCCTCTGTGCTCGGCGCGATCACGCTGAATCTGGTCGTTGCCCTCAACCACAAACCAGGAAGATATGTTGGGATGTGAGATCGATCGGCTACCTTGTTCGTGGGGTATTCGTACTACTGCACCGTATCTGCCGGTTGCTGAGAAAACGAGGATCGGCGGCGCATTTCGGAGCCCGGTATTCTGGATGGGCACCAACTGAAAGCCTTTGCGCCAAAGCGAAGCTATTTTCTTGCGGATATTGCCAAATTTCCGTTGGGCCGTGGTTCAGTTTGGTACATATCACTCGCAGTGACTACCTAGAATCCGTTTGTATTGAGATTCCATACAGGCGGAGACCAGAATGAACATGCGAGAGGTGGGGAGCACGCACCCTGTCGACACGGAGTATCGTCTCGAAGACCGCTATCTGCGTGAAGAAGGCACTGTCTTTCTGACCGGTACACAGGCCCTCATCCGTATCCTGATCGAGCAGGCGCGTTCCGACCGGCTGGCCGGCCTGCGGACAGGGGGTTTCGTGTCGGGTTACCGCGGTTCTCCACTGGGCAGTCTCGACCAGGAGCTGTGGCGGCAGAAGTCTTTGCTGACGGGGTTCGACATACGTTTCGAGCCGGGCCTCAATGAAGACCTCGGCGCGACCATGGTTTGGGGCACGCAACAGATCGACGCATTTCCTGGCAAGCGGGTCGAGGGTGTGTTCGGCATGTGGTACGGCAAGGGGCCCGGCGTGGATCGCACCGGGGACGTCTTCCGCAATGCCAATATCCTTGGAACCTCGCGGCACGGCGGCGTGCTTGCGGTCGCCGGCGACGATCACGCGGCGCAGTCCTCGATGTTTCCGCACCAGACCGATCACATATTCGAAGGCGCGATGATGCCGATTCTGTTTCCGGCGTCGGTTGAGGAATATGTCGAATTCGGTCTGGCCGGTTATGCGTTGTCGCGCTTTAGCGGCCTTTGGGTCGGTTTCAAAGCCATAACGGAGACAGTCGAAAGCGGCCGCTCCGTGCCGGTCGGAAGAGTGGTCGCCAAACGTGGAGAACCGATTCGCATACCTGATGATATCGCGTTGCCCGTGCAGCGCGGCTTTAACTACGATGCACGGCTGCGCTGGCCGGCGGAGCGGGCGGAACTCGAGCGCCGCATGTTCGACGAGCGGCTACCCGCCGCGCTCGCATTTGCGCGTGCCAATCCGTTCGACAAGGTGGTTGTGCGGCCACCCCATGCACGCGTGGGCATTGTCACCGTGGGCAAAGCGCACCATGACGCGCTCGCGGCGCTTGCGCTGCTCGGACTCACGAACGAACAGCTCGAGAGTCTCGGTATCGCGATCTACAAGGTCGGCATGATCTGGCCTCTGGAGACGGAAGGGGTGAAGGCATTTGCACGGGGCATGAACTCGCTGCTCGTCGTCGAGGAGAAGCGTGCGTTCGTCGAGCGGCAGATCAAGGAAGCGCTGTTCAACCTGCCTGCGGCCGGGCGCCCGGTCGTATCCGGCAAGATGCTCGGGGAGGCCGGGCCGTTGCTTGGGGCGGCGCTGGAGTTCGCGCCGGAGCAACTTGCGGTGGCGTTCGAGCGGTTTCTTCGCCAGGCGGGCGTCGATCTGCCATCGGTGGATCGCGAAAGCGGTCCTGGGTCGCGCCGCATCGTGTCCGTGGCGGCCTCCGCAACGGCGCAAATGCTCACGCGCAAGCCGTTTTTTTGCGCAGGCTGTCCGCACAATACGTCCACGCGCCTGCCGGACGGCTCCTTCGCGGCGGCCGGTATCGGCTGCCACATCATGGCGCTCGGCGAGGTCGAAAACACGTCCACGTTTTGCCAGATGGGCGGTGAGGGGGCGCAATGGGTGGGCCTGTCGACGTTCACGGAACTGCCTCACCTGTTCGTGAATCTCGGTGACGGCACCTACCAGCATTCCGGCAGTCTCGCGATTCGTCAGGCCGTGGCCGCGAAGGCGAATATCACCTACAAGATCCTCTTCAACGACGCGGTGGCGATGACGGGTGGCCAGCCGGCGGAGGGCGGTCTGACCGTGCATCGCATCGTCTCCCAGATGCTCGCGGAAGGTGTCGGAAAAATTGCGGTGGTGAGCGACGAACCGCAGAAATACGACGGCGCCCACGCGCTTGCGAAGGGGGTGGAACGGGTGCATCGCGACGAGTTCGATGCGTTGCAGAGGCGCTTTCGCGAGTACAAGGGCGTATCGGTGATCGTGTTCGACCAGACCTGTGCTGCGGAAAAGCGCCGGCGTCGCAAGCGCGGCAAGCTGGTCGATCGTCCGACGCGTGTCGTCATCAATCCTGCTGTTTGCGAGGGGTGCGGAGATTGTTCGGTCCAATCGAACTGCATTGCCGTCGAGCCGCTGGAGACGCCGCTGGGCCGCAAGCGTGTCGTCAATCAGTCGAGCTGCAACAAGGATATGTCGTGTATCAAGGGCTTTTGCCCGAGCTTTGTCAGCGTGGCGGGCGCCGTACCGAGGCGCCCGGAAGCGGCTCGTATCGAGCAGGTCGAAGCGGAGCTACGGGCGAAGCTTGCGCCGCCCGAGCCCGTACCGGATGCGTTAAGGCAACACGCGCGTATTGTCGTGACCGGTATTGGCGGAACCGGGGTGGTCACGATTGGCGCCGTACTCGCTATCGCGGCGCATCTCGAAGGACTCGGCGCGTCGACACTCGATTTCACGGGTCTTGCCCAGAAAAACGGTGCAGTGGTGAGCCACGTGCAGATTGCACAAAGACGCGAGCTGATCTTGACCTCGCGTATTGCCGCACGCTCGGCGAACGTGTTGCTCGGTTGCGATGCGGTGGTTGCCGCATCGGCCGGAACGTTGTCGCGCGTTGCAGCGGGTGCCGCTCATGCAGTCGTGAACGAACACCTGACGCCGACCGCGGAATTCGTCCATGACGTCGATTTGCCGATGAACGGATCGGTTTATCGCGCCGCGATCGAAAGCACGACGGGAGCGGAGCGTGCATCGTTCTGGGACTGTACGGCGGCTGCGCAGGCTCTCTTTGGTGATGAGATTGCTTCGAACCTGTTGATGGTCGGCTACGCGTTCCAGAAAGGACTCTTGCCGTTGTCGGAGGCATCGATCATGCGTGCCGTCGAACTGAACGGCGCGGCGGTGAAAATGAACGAGCGCGCGTTTCTGTGGGGACGCCTGATTGCACACGATCCCGATGCGCTGCGGCGAGTTAGCGCGAAGGTGGCGGACCCAGACGACGTATTTGATCTCGAGCGTTTCGTCGCCGCGCGCCGCAGCGACCTCGAGCGCTATCAGAACGCAGCCTGTGCAAGACGCTACACGGCGCTGGTCGCACGCGTGCAGGAGGCCGGGAGGGGGATGGGCGGCAAGGGCGCCCCACTGACCGAAGCGGTGGCTCGCCATTACTTCAAAGTGCTCGCCTACAAGGACGAATACGAAGTGGCCCGGCTTCATACCGACGGTAATTTCAATGCGTATCTCGCGGAGATTTTCGAAGTTGGTGGGCGCCGCGCCTTCCATATGGCTCCGCCATGGCTTACGCGCCGCGATGCGCGTACGGGCCGCCGCAACAAGATCGCGCTCCGGGGTCTCTGGATCACGCCGCTGCTGCGTCTGCTGAGCTACGGAAAGGTGCTGCGCGGCACGCCGTTCGACCCATTCGGCCGTCAGGAAGACCGGAGGCTGGAACGCGCGCTGATCCGCGAGTTCGAAGACGACGTTCGTTTGGTGATTGACCGTCTGGTGCCGGGTACGCTCGACGACGCGATTGCCCTGCTCAACGTGCCTGCTTCGATACGCGGTTTCGGCGTGGTCAAGGCGCGCAGCCATGAAGCCGCGCGGGCGGTGCGGGAACGCTATCGCGATCGTCTGACCAAAGGTGCGCTTTGAGCGCGCTCGAACTTTGGAGGAAGCGGATATGTTGATCGACGGCTGTACGTTCTTTGTAGCCGGTGGCGGATCGGGGTTGGGTTCCGCTGTCGGCGCCTATTTGCTTGCGCGTGGCGCGAATGTCGTGTTCGCCGATATCAACGAGCGCGAGCCGAACGGCGACCTGGAGCGCGCGCTGGCCGTGCGCACCGATGTTGGCGACCCGGCGAGCGTCGACGCTGCGATCGGTCTTGCCGTCAGCCGTTTCGGCGCGCTGCATGGGGCCATCAATTGTGCAGGCATTGCGCCGGCTCGACGCATCGTCGGCCGGGACGGGGCGCACCCGCTCGATCTGTTTGCAAAGGTCGTCTCGGTCAATTTGATTGGCACGTTCAACGTGATGCGGTTAGCCGCCGCGGCGATGACGAATAACCCGCCGTCTGCGAGCGGCGAGCGGGGTGTGATCGTCAATACGGCTTCGATTGCCGCTTTCGATGGACAGATCGGACAGGCCGCCTACGCGGCTTCGAAGGGCGGTGTCGTTTCGCTCACGCTGCCCGCAGCGCGCGAGCTGGCCAGTCGGGCTATCCGTGTCGTGACAGTCGCGCCCGGACTTTTCGAAACGCCGATGCTGCTCGCCATGCCCGACGAGGTACGCCGCTCGCTCGGCGACGGCGTGCCGTTTCCCGAGCGGCTCGGACAGCCGTCCGAGTTCGCTTCGCTTGTCGCGCATATTGTCGAGAACACGTATCTCAATGGCGAGGTGATCCGGCTTGACGGGGCGCTGCGCATGGCGCCGCGCTAGCCGACGGCTCGATGTTGTCCGCTCAGATCAGCGGAGTGCTGCGCATGAGTATCGTCTTGAGCGCGAAGCTCGACTTGATGTGTGCGACTCCGGGAATGCGGGTGAGGGAGCGCGTGAGGAAGGCGTGGTAGGCATCCAGGTCCCGGACTACGACGCGCAGCGTGTAGTCGGCGTCGCCCGTGACAAGGAAGCAGTCCATAATTTCCGGGGCAAGGCCGACTTGTTCCTCGAAGCGCGCGATCGTGGCTTCGGACTGATTGTCGAGAGTGACGGAAACGAACACGGTCATCTTGCCGACAAGCCGGGCCTCGTCGAGCTGGGCCACATAGCCATGAATGTAGCCCCGCTCCTCAAGGTTACGCACGCGGCGCAGCGTAGGCGTGAGGGAAAGGTGAATTTTCTCCGCGAGATCCCGCCAGCTCATCCTTCCGTCAAGGCTCAGCTCGCGCAGGATGCGGCGGTCGATGCGGTCCAGCTCATCGTCGTGCACGTGGCGTCTCCCGAATGCGATGGCCGGCGACGCGTCCCGCCACCGGATGTTCGTGCGTCGGCGTTACAATAGCTCGCACCGACAGGTCCTTTCCGATACGTCAGCGATGCCCACGAGACCCGCTTCTTCTTCCACGTCCGCAAGCCGGCGCCGCCGCGCAATTTCGCCCGAGATTCAGGCCGAGCGCTCGGCCGTGATGAACGCATTGCGCCCGGTCGTCCAGTTGCTCGGCAGCGTGCTCGGCTCGAACGTCGAGGTGGCGCTGCACGATCTCACCCATCCCGAGGATTCGGTGATCGGTATCGTGAACGGGCACGTCACGGGCCGCTCCATCGGAAGCTCGGCATTGCGTGGGCCCAAGGGCGACGTATCGTACGCTGCCGTCATGGATGCGCGGTCCGCACGTGGCGAGCCGGGGCATGCGATCATCGGCGACTATCCGACCGAGAATGCCTCGGGCCAGCCCTTGCGTTCGTCGACGGTCGTCTTTCGCGACGCGGAGGGTTATCCGTTCGCCGCGCTCTGCCTGAATGCCGACATGACGATGTTCGAGATGGCGCATGGCTGGCTCGAACGAATCCTCAATCGCAAGCCTGCCGAGGAGCCCGTCTCGACGTCCGAGCCGCAGCTCGACGTCCTGATGAAAGAGATCATCGACGATGCGGTCCACAAGCTCGGCAAGCCGATTTCCATGATGAACAAGGAAGAGAAGATCTACGCGGTCCAGGTGATGACGCGCCGTGGCCTCTTCATCGTCAAGGGTGGGGTCGAGCGTGCGGCTGTCGCCTTGAGCGTGTCGCGGCACACGATCTACAACTACCTCGAAGAACTGCGCCGTCGCGGCGACCCGGCGAGTTAGGCCAGTCGCGCAAGCACCCGCTCATCCCGCCCACGCCAGCACCTCGACTTCCACTCGCGCTCCGCCATGGAGCCGTGCTTCCACAGCAGAGCGAGCCGGCGGCGCGTTGCCGAAGGCTTTCGCGTATTCGTCGTTGAACGCTGCTGCTTCACTGATATTGGCGAGCCAGACGGTTGTTTTCACAACATCTTCCCGAGTCAGTCCTTGCGCCTGCAACGTCTGATCGATAGTCGCGAGAACGATGCGCGTTTGCGCCCGGATGTCTCCGTCTGCCACTTTCCCTTCGGCATCGAGCGCAACGACACCCGAAAGAAACAGGAAGCCGCCCGCGCGCACCGCCTCCGAAAGCGGAAGAGGCAGTGCGTGCGGATAACGTTCGATACTCATGTCGTTTTCCATGAATTACTGCGGCTGGAGTTCGGTGAGAAGCTTTTGCTTGCCGTCTTCATAGGTGAAGATCGAGATCACCCCGTGCCTGAGATCGCCGTTGGGCTTGTACGAGATGTTCCCGGTCACGCCCTTGTAATCGGTCGACGGCATGGCCGCGAGTATTTTGGCCTTGTCGGTGGAGTTGGCCCGCTTCATCGCATCGACAACCACGTATACGGCGTCGTAGTTGTACGGTGCGTAGGCCTGGATGGGCTGGCCGTAGCGTTTTTCGTAGCGCGCCTTGAAGGCTGTGCCGCCCGGCATCTTGTCGAGTGCGGAACCGGCCTCGGAACACACGACGTTACTCGACGCGGCGCCCGCCAGGTCCGCGAGCTTTTCGGTGCAGATTCCATCGCCGCCGACGATCTTCGCCGCTATCCCCAACTGCTGCGCCTGCTTGACGAAGGGACCTGCGCCGGCGTCCGCTCCGCCAAACATGATGACGTCCGGTTTTTCCCCCTTGATGCGCGTGAGAATGGCCCGGTAGTCGACGGTATGGTCGTTCGTCGCGTCGCGCGATACCACTTCCACGCCTTTCGCCTTGATGGCCTGGCTGAACTGATCGGCGAGACCTTGTCCGTAGGTGGTTGCGTCGTCAACCACGGCGACGCGCTTCGCGTTCAGCGTATCCGCAGCGTAGGCAGCCAGCGCGGGACCCTGCTGGGCGTCGGTCGCCATCGCGCGAAACGTGGTCTTGAATCCCTGCTGCGTGTAGGCAGGGTTCGTGGCCGTCGAAATCTGCACGATGCCTGCGTCGCTATAGATGCGCGAGGCTGGAATGGAGGCGCCCGAGTTCAGGTGCCCGATGATGGCGACCACGTTGTCGTCCACAAGGGATTGCGCGACCGTGGTCGCGGTTCGCGGGTCGGCCGCATCGTCTCTGCCGTCGAGTTTCAGCGTCACTGTCTGGCCGCCGATCGTGAGGCCGGAAGCATTGACTTCCTCGACGGCGAGGCGCGCGCCGTTTTCGGCGTCCTTGCCCATGGCCGCAAGACTGCCGGTCAGCGGATTTGCCGCGCCGATGGTCACGACTTCCTGCGCCTGCACGGTTCCAAGCCAGAGTCCGAGCAGGGACGTTCCGGCGACGAACTGCAGGCGTGCGTGTGTCTTCATTTCGGATCTCCACTTACGAGCGTTGGCAAAAACCGTTGACGTCGGGGCCGATGTCGGCCTCATTTCACCAAATTCTATAAATCGTCGAAATGTTAGTCAATTTGTAGAAATACAGGATTAACCCCAGGACAGGTGCTTCGTAGGAGCCGGATGGGTTGGCGCAATGCGCCTGGCGGTGCACAAACGGGGGATCGCGAGAACGTCGTGGTTCAAATGCACTAAGGGAAGCCGGATTGACTCGTCATTTTGGTCAATATCCCTTTTTCGCACGAACTAGACTGTGTCTTTGCATTTCGACTCACCAACGGCTCTGCGCGGGGACACATGCTTCGTTCTCGCCGGCCAACATTCCTGGAGACGCAACATGGCGATTCCACGCCGCAGGCTGGGGCAACAGGGACTCGAGGTTTCGGCCATCGGGCTCGGTTGCATGGGTATGTCGTGCGAATACGGGACCTCGGACGAGGCCGCGTCAATCAAGGTCATACACCGCGCCATCGAACTAGGATGTACGTTCTTCGACACCGCAGAGGTCTATGGACCCTATGCCAATGAGGCATTGCTGGGCCGGGCCCTGAAGGGCAGACGCGACGCGGTCCAGATTGCGACCAAGTTCGGTTTTGCGATCGAAAACCCCGAGCGCGGGGCTACCGACAGCCGTCCGTCGCACATTCGCGCGGTTGTGGACGAGTCGCTTGCCCGTCTGCAGACCGACTACATCGACGTGCTGTATCAGCATCGCGTGGACCCGGCTGTGCTTGTCGAAGACGTAGCCGATACGGTCGCGGCGCTCGTACGCGAAGGCAAGGTCAGGTATTTCGGGCTCTCGGAAGCTGGTCCGGCGACGTTGAGACGAGCCCATGCGGTGCATCCCGTATCGGTTCTGCAGAGCGAATATTCGCTCTGGGAGCGCGGCATCGAAGCCGAGGTCATGCCGACCTTGCGCGAACTGGGCGTCGGACTCGTGCCCTTCAGCCCGCTTGGGCGGGGTTTCCTGACCGGTACCGCGAAGCGGGCCGAGGCGTGGCCCGAGGGCGACTTCCGCCGTACCAATGACCCGCGCCTGCAAGGCCAGAACTTTGACGCGAACATGCGCGCGGCAGAGACCGTGCATGCGCTTGCCGCGGCGAAGGGCGTGAAATCCGGGCAGATCGCGCTTGCCTGGCTCCTGCATCGTGCAGACGACATCGTTCCGATTCCCGGCACGAGGCAGATCGCGCGGCTCGAGGAAAATCTCGGCGCCGTGCAGCTCGCGTTGAGTCCGGAAGAGATGGCGGTGCTCGACGCGGCGATGCCACCCGGGCGTACGGCGGGCCTGCGCTACAACCCCGAAAATCTGGCGTTGCTCGATCGCTGAAGGCCGCGCTCCGGTGCGGCGACGCTAAGGGTATACCTCGGGCATGCATCGAATTATACAAATTGACTTGTATTTCTACAATTTGTAGAATTTATTCGAAATCCGTGATTCGGCATGGAGCGCGATTGCAATCGCCCTTGGCGCGCCCGTTCATAAGGAAACAGGAATGAAGCTCAAGATCTTTCAGGTCGACGCATTTTCCTCACGGACGCTGGAGGGGAATCCCGCTGCAGTGTGTCCGCTCGACGACTGGTTGCCCGACGAAATGCTCAAGGCAATTGCGGCGGAAAACAATCTGGCGGAAACCGCTTTCTTCGTCGGTCATGGCGGTCGCTATCAACTGCGCTGGTTTACGCCGCAGGTGGAAGTCGACCTGTGCGGTCACGCAACGTTGGCTACATCGTGGGTGCTGTTCAATGAGCTTTCCGTGCCGGAGGATAGGCTGCGATTCAGTACCCGCGGCGGCGAACTGAGCGTACGCCGTAGTGGCGCGCTGCTGGCGATGGACTTTCCTGGCACGATGCCTCGGCTTTGCACTCCGCCTGCTGCGCTACTGCCGGCGCTCGGCATCGAACGTGCCGAGGTGCTCGAAGCGCGTGATTATGTCGTTGTCGTCGATTCGGAGGAGGAGGTTGCGCGGCTCGTCCCCGACTTTGCGGCGCTGCGCGAGTGCACGAAATTCGGCGTGAGCGTTACGGCACGTGGCGAGGCATTCGATTTCGTTTCGCGCTGGTTCGGGCCCAGGATCGGTGTCGACGAGGACATTGTCACGGGGGCGGCACATGCGTGGTTAGCCCCGTATTGGGCGGGGCGCCTCGGCAAAACTGTCCTGACCGCACAGCAGGGCAGCACCCGCAAGGGACAAGTCGGCTGCGAGGTGACGGGAAATCGTGTCCTCATCAGCGGTTACGCCGCCACCTATATGGCCGGGGAGATTCACGTGTAACCCGCATTTCGCGGAGGAACGTAAAGGTTTAATCAATTTGTTTCGTATAACTTATTGATTGATGTTAGGACGAGAATGTGTGCGGTGGATTCCTTTGTGGTGGAGGAAAACGTGCATGGAAATTGATATTCAGGCAGCTTCCGGTCTTTTGTGGAATGCGTGGCACGATGGACGCGTGATTGACGCGTTGCCGGACGAACTGCGCCCTCGCTCCCGCAGCGAAGGTTACGCCGTGCAGGCCAGCTTTGCGGATCGGTCTGCTGCGTCGCCGGCCGGCTGGAAAATTGCGGCTACGAGCGGTGCTGGCCAGCGTCATATCAATGTCGACGGTCCGCTGGCCGGGCGCATTCTGGCCGGGCGCGTCCACTCCGACGGTGCCTGCCTCTCGATGCGAGGCAACCGCATGAGGGTCGCGGAGCCCGAGTTCGTATTTCGCGTGGGGCGTCCGCTGCCCCCCCGCGACAAGCCATACGGGCGCGATGAGGTCGTCAAGGTGGTTGATGGTTTCAACCTTGGCATCGAGTTCCCGGATTCCCGCTACCTCGATTTCGTGACGGTCGGCGAGGCTCAACTGATTGCCGATAACGCCTGTGCGCACGAGTTCGTGTTGGGTCCAGAGGTGTTGGGGTCGTGGAAAGGGATCGATCTTGCAGCACATCGCGTTCGCGCGATGGTTACGGGCAGCGCGAGGGCATATGAGCGGGAGGGCGAGGGTGCCAATGTACTGGGTGATCCGTATGTTGCACTGACATGGCTCGTGAACGAATTGTCGAGCTTGCGGATTACCTTGATGCCCGATCAGTTCGTAACGACTGGGACGTGCATGACGCCGCTCGGTGTCGAACCCGGCGATGAAGTGACGGTCGATTACGGTGCATTCGGATGCATGACTTGCCGCTTCGAAGCGTGACCCCGGTAGTGGGGCCTCGGTAGTGCGGCCTCGGTAGTGGGGCCCGCAACGACTTGCTGCGGGTGACAGGGATGCCGGCCGGTGCCAGTGGAGAAACCAGATGACCCATGATTTCGATGAACGTCTTGCGCGACTCGGCGTGCTCCTGCCGTCTCCGCCGAAGCCCCTCTACAACTACGTCCCGGCACTCGTGTCGGGCAATCACGTTCATGTCGCCGGGCAGCTCAGCTTCGAGGACGGAGCGCTGCGTCATCGCGGCCGGCTGGGTGACGGTGCAACGCTCGAGGACGCGAGGGAAGCCGCGCGCCTTTGTGGGCTCAACATACTGGCCCATGTCCGCAATGCGTGCGGGGGGACGCTGAACCGCGTGACGCATTGCTTGCGCATGACCGGTTATGTGAACTCGATGCCGGATTGCACGGAGCAGCCTGCCGCGATGGACGGTTGCTCGAATCTGATGGTCGAGATCTTCGGTGAACGGGGACGTCATGTGCGGACCTGCGTGGGCGTTTCTTCGCTACCGTTCAATGGCGTCATTGTTGTCGAGGCTGTCTTCGAGATCGTGCCTGGCGTGGTGGCACCTTGATGCGACGTTGACTTGCCGCTTTCGTTAGATCATCGGGAGTAGAGAAATGCAGCTTGGACTTGAATCGAAGCGCTCGCTCGTGACGGGTGCCTCGCGTGGTCTTGGGCGTGCCATCGCGGGCGCGTTGAGGAACGAAGGCGCCCGTGTGGCCGTGTGCGCACGGGATGAGGACCGGCTTGCGAAGGTCGCCGCCGAAATTGGCGCAGAGGCGTTTGCAGCGGATCTCGCGCACAAGGGAAGTGCGGCCCGCCTTGCAGATGACGTAATCGGCGTATTGGGCGGTATCGACGTGTTGGTGGTCAATACGGGCGGGCCGCCGGTCGGCACGTTCGAGTCGGTTGACGACGCTGCGTGGGAAAGGGCCATAGATGGTCTGTTGCTGAGCGCCGTCGGTCTCATACGGGGTTGCCTGCCGGGCATGCGGGCGCGCCGCTGGGGCCGCATCATGATCGTCACGTCCGTCGCAGCACGCGAGCCCCACCCGGGCTTGATCCTTTCCAATGCCATTCGTCCGGCCCTGCATGGTCTGATCAATGCCTTGAGCCGGGAGGTAGCGGCCGATGGAATCACGGTCAATGCCCTGCTACCGGGTTTTACTGCCACCGAGCGACTTCAGGAAATCGGTGTGGGCGACGCCCAGGTCGCGAGCCAGGTACCGGCAGGACGTCTGGGGCGTCCCGAGGAGTTTGCAGCCCTCGCGGCTTTTTTGGCCTCGGAGCAGGCTGCTTACATCACGGGTCAGGCGATTGCATGCGACGGGGGGCTGCTGCGGTCGATGTGAGTGCGCATTTGCGCGTGCAGGAGGCGCGAAACGGCACAATGTCCACGCGTTGACGTAGAGGACATTGTTACGCAGTGCGATGCGATCTGCGGGAATGCCGATGATCCGCTTGGCGAGAAGCTGAAGATGGGTCGCAGAAAAGCAAAAAACCCCGCTGCGGAAGGCTTTGCGGGGTTTTGCTTGAACTGCGTCGTACTACTTTGAACAGCTTTCTGGTGCCCAGGAGAGGACTCGAACCTCCACAGTGTTGCCACCGCCAGGACCTGAACCTGGTGCGTCTACCAATTCCGCCACCTGGGCACATCTTCAAGCTAGGCCGCAATTATAGCGGTCCGACGGAAGCTGTCAACAGATGTTTTAAAAGATTGCACATAAGCCGACGCGGGGTGCACGGGGCATCCGTTCCAGGCCGCCGTTCCCTCATTGCACCGTGCCTGTGACAGACACCCCCGGCCCGGCTCTTCGGCACGTGCCGTGTGCCGATTGCCAGTCTGGATCAAGAGGTCACTGTCGATTCCTGCATCGCACGGAAGTAAGAAGCGAAGAGAAACGCAGCCTCATAAATCAGGCTGTCGGTGTCTGGCCCGGGCTCTTCAATCACCATCTCGACAACACCCGAAGTCAGTTGCGAAACCATTCGCGACGCCATACGCAATCTGGCGGGAGGAACCGTGGGGATTTGCGGCTGCAGGATGCCGCAGATCTGGGTAACGACGGCTTCTCGCGATTCGATATGAAGTTGCCGCAGCAGCGGCACGGCGTGGATGGCGCGGCTAATGGCAATGCCGCCGGGAAATTCTTTCGTAACGGTAATCAGGCTGCGAAGTAACGATGCGATTCTGTTGACCGGTCCATCTGCCCCAGCGGGTTCCGTTGTGCCGGCGATGAGCCATTGATCCACCAGGGCATCCTGCGCTGCCATCAGACGCTCACCCAGTATCTTGAGGACTGCATATTTGTTGGGAAAGTACCGGTATAGCGCGGGTGGCGTCATGCCCGCCTTTTGGCAGATCAGGTTGGTTGACAGCTCCTCGAAGCCGACATGCTCCAGCAGCCTCCCTGCCGTTTCGAGAATGTGTTCGTAGGTGTCCTGGCTGCGGGACTGTGTCGGCTCGGCTTTCGTGTCGAGCGCCGGCATCCTTCTCCTTGCCGTTCGGTGTGTTTTGCCTGAGCTGGCCATCTAGCCTCCTTGAGTTAGGCAGAGCATACCGTGTCCGGCATGTGGGAAACCTGACCTTGTCATTGACATAACGATAGTTTAAGCTATCGTTATGTTCAGCGCAAGGATGTCCTTCTGCCGGCGGGTCGGCAGTCGTCGTCAAGACGGGTTCCGGGATGCGTGGCGCTTCATCGGTATGGGGAGGGAACATGAAAAGAAGGGTTTTTATCGTCGCGCTCGTTCTTTGGCTATCGGCATGCGGAAGCGTTGCGGTTACATCAAGTACGCTATCTTCTGGTGTGCAGAATAATGCCAGGCCCGAGAAGGTGTATGTCGCCGATTTCGAGCTCGAAGGCGATGCCATCCAGTCGGAAGGGCCGGACTCCGATATCGATCGCCGGGCGCTGCTGGCGCGTGTGTTTCCCGACTCTCCGTTCATGATTCATGTGACACGGCAGGACAGGGCCGATCATCTGGCATCGTTAATGGGGAGTTCGATTGCGGACGACCTGAAGAAGGACGGATTGCACGTCGAGCGTCTCGCTCCGGGAGCCCCCAGGCCATCGACGGGTTGGTTGGTGCGCGGCCAATTTCTGTCTGTCGATGAAGGCGATCGCATGAAGCGCGCATTGATAGGCTTCGGCGCGGGCCATACCAATCTCAAGGTGAGGATGTACGTCAGCAATCTGGCTGACAGCCCCGCGGCACAGCCGATGCTCGACATCACGATGGATGCGAGAAGTGGCAAGGTACCGGGAGCGGCGCTGGGATTTAATCCGTTTCTGGCTGCGGGAGGTTTCGTAGCCGCAGGTGCAGACAGCGATAGCGACGTCAAGCATGTCGCTTCAAAATTGTCGGACGAGATTGCGCACCATCTTTTGACGGGTCGTCAGGAAATTCACTGAATGTGGCACGAAAGCGGCGCTGGGCTCCGAAGGATATTTGCCGTGCTTGTGCTTGTTTTTTTTGATCCTATTTAGGCGAACCGGAATGCTTCAGTTTTGGACGGAGCGGCTTTCCGGGCCAGTGGTAGCTCCACGTGCGCAAGAATGAAATTACGAAACGTCGGGGTCGACTGAAAAATCCCGGAGACTATCGGTGTCGAGAACCGTAATGGCCCGATAGCTGTTCGTGATCCAGCCCGCCCCACTGAAGTATTGCAGCGCTGCGTTGACCTGTTTGCGCGATGCATTGGCCATCAGGCCCAGTTCCGTCTGCGATAGCGGGACATTGCCCTTGCCGCTCCAGTTCGCCCGGGCGAGTACCGCGGCAATCCGTCGGGTCGTGTCCCGTATCTGCAGGTCGTGTATTACGTGGATCATGACGTCGACCGTCATCATCAGGATGAGCGACACATATCGGACGACCTCCGGATCGTGTGCCGCCATTTCGTCCATCACACTCAACGGCACGTGCAGTAATAGCGCGTCAGTTGCCGCACATAGTTCAATGCGGCGCGGCTGGCGTGTCAAAAATCCTCCCTCGCCGGTCCATGTGCCGGGGACACCCAGATGAACCAGTCGGGGCGCCTTGGTCGGCGGAGCCGTATTGACGGTGACTGTGCCGCTGACCAGACCATAGATGCCTCCGGGAGGATCGCCGAAGCGATAGATCGTCTCCCGCGGCGAAAAACGATACAGGATCGCGCGAGCGAGCACTTCCCGCTGAAACTCAACGGGCAATCGTGCCAGCCAGCCATTGCGCGTCATGATTTGCGCCGCGTCGAGTCTATCCAGCTCAATCATAAATGAACCCGATTGTCCGATTGGGAGCAAACTTAATTTGAGGCGGCCTTTAGTATAGCGTGAGCCGATAGACGGAATGGGCTGGATAAATATGTAGTAAAAGTGACGATCTGCTTACGATCGTGAAATCGGATTACATCAAAATAGCTGATTAGATTAGATGAAGCGCACAATCGTCTCCGGCATCCAAAGCGTCGAGGCGCGTAAGGAGGTGGGCCGGAGATTGCGCGAGCGCGCAAAACGCTCGGCACACCATGTGATCGGCCGTGTGAAGCGCGACCCGATCGAACTCCTGAGGGCGAGCAGCGTGGGGCGTGTGGAGGCGCTCGTCCCGCTGCGCTACGGTCGTATGGCGGTCTCGCCATTCACGTTCTTCCGTGGCAGCGCGATTCTGCAAGCTCACGATCTGCGGGACACGCCAAACACTGGCATTGCGTTTCCGATTTGCGGCGACGCTCATCTGCTGAATTTTGGAGGCTTCGCGACACCGGAGCGGCAACTCGTCTTCGATTTGAACGATTTCGACGAAGTGGCTCCGGGTCCCTGGGAATGGGACGTCAAGCGTCTTGCCGCGAGCCTGGCCGTGGCCGGTGGACATTTGAACGCGAGCCGCAACGCGATCGCCGGATTCGTTGCGACGGCGATCATGGAGTACCGCGACAGGATGAGCGAGTACGCGCAGCAGAGCACCCTCGAAGTCTGGCACGAACTGGTGACGCTAGACCGGATGATTGAGGCGGCGGCGACCGCCAAAGGGCGCAGTCTGTTGACGAGAGGAAAAAGCAAAGCCGCTCGTCGGACCCACGAAAGCGTGCTGAGCAAGATGGCGTACAGAGTCGACGGGCGCTGGTCGATGCGCGACGCACCGCCTGCGCTCTTCCATCCCGCAGGACCAAATTCGCTGTTGGGCGAGCGCAGCGACTGGTCCAATTCCGACGCATGGACCCGCAGGCTCGCCCGAACGTTCGAGAGGTATCTCCGTACATTGGCGCCGGAGCGACGTGCGCTGCTTGGGCAATTCCAGCTTCAGGATGTGGCGTTCAAGGTGGTGGGTGTGGGCAGTGTAGGCACCGTTTGCCTTGTGTTGCTTGCGGTCGACAGTCACGACAAGCCCCTCTTTTTGCAGATCAAGGAAGCGAACCGGTCGGTGGTTACACAGTTTTTCGGTGCCCACGCATGCGATCACGAAGGTGAGCGCGTGGTTAGCGGGCAACGTCTGCTGCAGGCGGCGAGCGATCCGTTTCTCGGTTGGGCCACGGGGCCAGCCGGCCGGCATTTTTATTTTCGACAACTGCGTGACATGAAGGTGTCGGTCGACGTGGAGCGACTGGACAACACGAGGTTAAACGGCTACGCACGCGCCTGCGGCTGGGCTTTGGCCCGCGCGCATGCCAAAGCCGGCGCAAAGGCTGTCGAGATCGCGGCCTATCTGGGTCGCGGTCATCAATTCACCGAGGCGCTGATTGCCTACGCCTTTGCCTATGCCGACCAGAACGAAAAAGACTATGAGGAATTCAGGCGCGCGTGCCGCTCCGGCAAGCTCGAAGCGAGAAGCGACGAGGACATGGCGGCTGATTTTCGCGTTTGATATCTTGCATCCACTCGGGCGGTCCATCCTGCGGTCATTCGTACTGGCGATCGTGTTCATCTGCCCGGTTGCATGGGCGCAGCCGAGTCTCCCGGTGATCCATGTCAGCACCTTCGTCCTCGAACCGTTCGTCATCGAGCAGGACGGTAGATTGAACGGTTTCAGCGTCGAGCTTTGGAGGGAGATTGCTGCCCGTATCCATGTGCAAAGCGACTATCGGATAACGCCCGATGTGAACGCGACCTTCCAGGCGTTGCGCACGGGGCGCGCCGATGTGGCGGTGTCGGGCCTTTTCTATAGCGCGGAGCGCGATCGGGAGTTCGACTTCTCGTATCCGATCATGGAAGCGGGACTTCGCGTGATGGTGCGCGATAGTGGACAGACCACTTCCGCCAACCCTTTGGACGGGGTGATCGCGTCGCTGTTTTCGCGCACGAGCGCCATATGGCTCGGCGTCGCCTTGCTGCTGGTCGTGATCATCGGGCATCTGGTGTGGTTGATCGAGCGTAAGCAGGTGGTCGATGCCGCCCAGCGCGAACCCTATTACCCAGGCGTGTTTCGCACGATGTACTGGGCGGCGACCACGCTGATGTCCCAGGGGGATCAACCGCCCCGGCAATGGTTCGCACGGTTGCTGGCCGTGATGTGGATGTTCATCGGCATTATTTTCATTGCGTCTTACACCGCACAACTGACGACCGCGTTGACCGTCCAGCACATTCGCGGGTCGATCAACGGTCCCGACGATTTGCCGGGCAAGCGCGTGGCGACGCTTACGGGAGGCTCTGCGGTCGCGTATCTCGAACGACACGGTGCCGAGGTACGCCAGTATGCGCAGAACCGCGATGTTTTTCAGGCACTGCTGGGCGGCGAGGTCGACGCCGTCGTGCAGGGTTCGGCGGGGCTTGACTACTACGCGGCGCACGACGGCCAGGATCGCGTCATGATGGTCGGCCCCGAGTTCCAGTCAAACGACGTGGGTTTCGTTTTTCCGGTCGACAGTCCGTTGCGCAAGCAGGTAAACGGCGTATTGCTGGCAATGCGTGAAGACGGTTCGTATCAGCGGATTTACGACAAATGGTTCGGCACCCGCTAACAAGAGAATTCGCCGTTGGTGAGGGCCAGGCATGTTGACCCGCTCGTAGACATTCAAAAGGAATTAAGTGGTGCTGAAGAATACGTGTGATAGCGCAGTGAAGCGCCGTGCCGGAACAATGGAAAAAGAAGCGGTGAGATGGGCTGCCGCTTTACTGTCGATTGCGCCGACGCTGGTGTGTGTGAATGCGTTTGCTGCGGAGGGCGGGACCGGCGTTTATCTGCTCGGTATGAAGAACCCGGGCGCGGCGATTACGCCGCCGGAAGGCTTCTATTACCAGAACGATCTTTATTTTTACTCGGGTAGTCTGGATGGCGGTCGAGGTTTGCCAACCGGTGGAAAGGTCGTTGCAAATGTCGATGCCGACGCGGTCGTCAATCTCTCCACGTTCCTATGGTCGACGCCATGGACTCTGGCGGGTGGTCGGCTAAGTCTTAATACCACGTTACCGATCGGCAACAAGACAGTGGACGCGGGCGTGCAACTCGCCGGGCCGCGCATTGGAGTGGGGCCCGGTCATTCGGTTTCGGACGATGTATTCACGGTAGGCGATCCTACCGTCGGAGCGACGCTAGGCTGGAACGCTGGCAATCTTTATTGGCAAAGCGGTGCGTCGCTGAATGTTCCGGTGGGCGACTACCACAGCGGCGCGCTCGCGAATCTGGCCTTTCACCACTGGGGACTGGATCTGACGAGTTCGGGCACGTGGTTCGATCCTCAAACGGGTTTCGATCTTTCCGGCACGATTGGTGCGACTTTCAATAGCGAGAACCCCGACACCGATTATCGGACCGGCACGGAGTTGCACTTCGAATGGTCGGCATCGCAGTACTTCACGCGTCGGTTTTCGGCGGGCCTGGTGGGTTTCTACTACAAGCAGCTCACGCCCGACAGCGGCTCGGGTGCCGTGGCGGGCGACTTCGAGGGACGCGTCGCGGCAGTCGGGCTGACGGCGGCATACGTGTTCAAACCCGGACGCATTCCGATTACTGCGCGCATAAAGGTATTCCACGACTTCGCCGTGCAGAACCGCGCCAGCGGTAACGGCGCATTTGTCACCATGACGATTCCGCTTTCTTCTACCACCAATAACTGACATGTCGGGAAGGGCGACGCATGTACACGCGAACGATACGGCTAGCGGCCGCGGTATTTTATGTTGGGAAACCGGTGCGATACCGTTTTTTCCTGTCACTCTCGGGGAGAAATCATGCGAATGGGCAGGCACCTCGCTAACGTCGTGATGTCATGTGTCATGACATCATTGGCGTTGGCCGCCGGGGCAACATCGGCGGCGATTACGGTCACACCGGATAACTTTGTCCGCGCTGAAAGCGACTTCTATTTCAGCCGCATTGTCAAAGACGACGGCTTCGGACATTTTCATCATGCGCGCAATCTGCCCGATGTTCACAATCAGCTGATTATCCGTCTCAATCGCGATACATTGTATTCAGCAGCCGTGGTCGATCTCGACGCGGGGCCGGCGACCGTTACTGTGCCGGCCGCTGGCGAACGGTTTCTCTCGATGCAGGTGATCAACGAAGATCACTACACAGTTGGCCTGATTCACGAGGGCGGGACATACCGGTTTTCCCGCAAGGAAGTCGGCACCCGCTATGTGCTGTTTGCCGTACGCATGCTGGTGAACGCGAACGACCCGCGCGATATCGATGCGGTTCATGCACTGCAGGATCGGCTGGAGGTCCATCAGGCCCATTCCGGCGTGTTCGATATCCCCGACTGGGACAGCGTGTCGCGCGACAAGGTCCGTGGTCATCTGGTCGCGCTTGCGACGATGTTGCCAGACACGAACGACATGTTTGGTTCGAAGGAGGAAGTCACACCGATCCATCATCTGCTGGGGACGGCGTTCGGCTGGGGCGGCAACCCGGAAAAGGAGGCGACCTATCTGAACGTGGTGCCGAAATCCAACGATGGCCGCGCGGTCTATCGGCTGCACGTGGGGCAGGTTCCTGTCGACGGTTTCTGGTCGATCAGTGTCTACAATGCCAATGGGTATTACGAGCCGAACGCACTGAATGCGTACACCCTCAATAGCGTCGTGGCCAGAAAAGAGGCGGATGGCAGCGTCAACGTGCAATTTGGCGGATGCGACAACCAGACGGTCAATTGTATTCCCACCCCTCCCGGATGGAACTACACGGTTAGGCTCTATCGACCTCGACAGGCAATTCTTGATAAAAGCTGGACATTCCCGCAAGCGCAACTTGTCACGTCCGGTAAGGCAACCGAACAACCGGGCGCATCGGAACAGGAAAACAGGCAATGAATCGTAGAGAGACCTTGAAGGCCGGAATGGCTGCGGCCGCATTGGGTTCGTGGAGCGCGGCGCAGGCGTTGGCTATGGCACGTCCCGCCGACGAACGCGTCGCGACGCTCGCACGGGATGCGTATATCTATGCACTGCCGATGGTGGAGAACTATTACAGCATCTACAACTACGCGATCGATGAGAAAAGCAGTCAGTTCAAGGCACTGTTCAATCATATCGGCAATGTCGCGCATGTTTTTACCCCTGACGACACGGCCGTGGTCACGCCGAACTCGGACACTCCCTATTCGTTCATGATGGTAGACCTGCGGGCCGAGCCGCTGGTTGTCACGCTGCCGGAGATCGAAGCCAATCGATACTATTCGATGCAACTCGTCGATCTCTATACGCACAATATTGGCTATCTCGGCACCCGGGTCGACGGCAACGGTGGTGGAAAATTCCTGCTCGCCGGGCCTGACTGGAATGGTGACGCGCCGGCCGGCATTCGAAGGGTAGTACGCTTCACGACCTCGATCGGATTCACGTTGATACGAACGCAGCTGTTCGATCCGGAGGATCTGCCCAACGTCGTAGCGATACAGAAGCGATACAAGGTCGAGCCGTTGAGCGCGTTCCTCGGCGTGAGCGCCCCCGCACCTGCGGCGCCTATCGCATGGCCGGCAATCGACCGCAGGACCTCGGAGACCGACTTCTGGTCGTACGCCGCTTTTTTGCTGCAGTTCGCTCCGCCGCTTCCGTGGGAGTCCGAGACTCGCGCCCGATTCGGGGAATTGGGTCTGATTGCTGGTCACGAATGGCCACCCGGGGATTTTCCGGCTGAACAGGCAGACGTCATTCGCTCGACTGGCGATCAGACGCGCAAGGAGATCGATGCAGGGGTTGCGCGACTGACGTCGTCGAAGGGACTGTTTGGCACGCCGAATCAAATGAAGGGGAAGTACTGGGAGCGCGCGCTGGCAGCAAAGGGGGGGCTCTATGGAAACGATCTTGATGAAACGTATTATCCAATCATTACGGTCGATAACCACGGACAGCGTCTCGATACGTCGAAGCATGATTATGTGATGCGTTTTGCCGGGGGCGTACTGCCGCCGGTCAATGCGTTCTGGTCACTGACCTTGTACGACGGGGTCACGAAGCTGCTGGCGCGCAATCCGATTCAGCGCTACCTGATAAATTCGTCGATGGAAAAGCAGCTCGCGAGGGAGCCGAACGGCGACATCGTGATCTACATCCAGAAAGATTCGCCTGGCGCCCAGCTTGAGTCCAACTGGCTTCCTGGCGCAGCCGGGCCCATCAATCTCGTGATGCGGCTTTATCTTCCGAAGCCGGAAGTATTGGCCGGGAAGTGGTCCAATCCCGGGGTGCAGGTTCGTAGCTGATTGAGCGTGCATCGCGTCCGGGGCATGTGTTCCCTGGAGACCCGAATGCTTTCCTCGCATGGCGGGTTTGAAAATTAGACACCACGGCCGATCGGAGCCCACTCCACATGGCCGAGCACTACATCGAACCTGCCCGGACCGAAGCACCAGCGGTCCGGGCGGTTGCATCCGCGCATCGGCCGGGTCAGGTTGCGGCCGTAGGCTGGAACGATCGTGGCAACGCGAAACTGCGCCGGCGAATGCCCCACATCGCGAACTGAAATCCGCAGTCTTCCGCTAAGCGTCGCTCATCCTGATGATGGCCATCGACGTCATCATCCACCTAATACACGACCCGCAGATACGGGGTGCGACCTGGTGGATTGCCGCGGTACTCGCCCGGGCGAACTGAGACTGAGCCCCATGCTCCGTAATTTTATTCGTGTGCGTGCGAGTTGATTTCCAACCGGCGCGGCGTAATTCGTTTCTTTACATCATGTAGAGAGGGCTGCGTGATCCTGCGGAAATTTCGGTGATGTGACTGAATTGTTAAATATGATGAGTTCGCGATTCTTTGTTCCGTTCCGGACAAACATGGATTTGAAAGATTGTTACCATATTGAAATAAATTCTTGCTTTTAAATTATTGCATACCGGAAAGAGTGCGAAAATTAATAAACTATTTGCCGGAAAGATTGATGCAGTCATTGGCACTTTAATATAAGAAAATTCAATTATGGAAATGGGGTTTTGTGGGATTTGGCTTCCAGTCGAAGTCACTATTCCGGGGAAGTGGGTTGTACGCGTATGCAAGTTTCCCGCTCGACGATTTTCAGGTTTCTCGGCGCCTGGTTGGGCTTGAATTCTCGACTGGACAAGCTCGACGTCGCGGAGATCATGACGCGCAATGGCTGGCTGGCGCGATTGCCCGTTGAGTTTCAGCGGGAAGTGCTCGCTCGTGCGATTGTGTATCGTTTCTCGCCGCGGGAAACGATCTATCGCTTCGGCGATCCTCCCGGAGGCATCTATGGTCTGGTCAGCGGCACAGTCACCGTCAATATGGCTCCGTCGAGCAAGGCGCCTCGACTGGTTCATCTGGGTGTCCCCGGCACATGGACCGGCGAGGGAGGATTTCTGGCGCGTCAGCCGCGTCGCATCGAACTGTGTGCGGTGACCGACACATTGATGCTGCATGTGCCTTTAAGTGTGATGGACGAAATGGCGGCACACGATCCGGAGGTCGTCCGATATGTGTCGCTTATTCTGATGATGACGGTCGACGTCATGATCCACGTAATACACGACCTGCAGATACGGGACACGACCCGGCGGATTGCGGCGGTACTCGACCGGGCGAACTGGAGCGGCGAGGACAATGTCCCGTTATCGCAGACGGAACTGGGCCTGATGGCCAATGCATCGCGCAAACAGGTCAACGCGGCGCTGCAATACTTCAGCGCGGCGGGCTGGATAACGAATAGCTACCGGGCCATCAAGGTGCTTGACGCCGTCAGTCTTCAAAATTTCTCGATTGAACCTGATGCTCCGTAATTTTATTCTTGTATGCGCGAGTTGATCTTCAACGGGCTTGGGGTAATTTGTTTCTTAACATCCCGCATAAGGAAATACGTTACCCAGGGGAAATTTCACTATTGAAGTGAGATTGTTAAGTATTGTGAATTCAATATTCTTTGTCCCAATCTGGACAAACATGGATTTGAAAGACCGTTACCATCTTGAAATGATTTTCTTATCTTGAAATTCACCCGTGCTGGTCAGGGTGAAGAAAGGAAATAAAATATCTGGCTGGCGCCGTTGGCGCAATCATTGCTACTTGAATATAAGATAATTGAATGATGAAAATTAGACTGCATGGGGTTTTGTTTCCAGTTAAAGCCAGTATTCCGGGGGGATATGGCTATACACGTGTGCAAATTTCCTGCTCGACGATTTTTACTTTTCTCCGTGTCTGGTGCGGATTGGGTAAGCGCGGGCCCGTGGGTGAAAAATGGCGGCTCTCCGTCCACTTGCGAACAGTCGCGTCGAGGTTCGGGTGAGCTGTGCGGCGGCCAATGTGAAAGCGGCGTCGTGCGGCGACCGTGTCAGGCTGTCTGAATCCGTCCGGGTGGGGCTGTGTGCTGGTGAGTTTCGGATTGCGTTCCAGCCAATCATTCATGCGCAGACACAGATGCTCGACAGTGTTGAATGTCTGTTGCGATGGCAGCATCCCCGTTATGGGTTGCTACTGCCGGATACGTTCAAGGATGCTTTCGACGATCCGGTCGTCGCGCACGAAGTCACTCGCTCGGTTCTCGATACGGTGTGTCGTCAGCTCGGCGAATTGAAGCAGGCAGGGTGTCCGCTGCCGTCTGTTGCAATCAATATTCAGCCGTCGCAGTTGCTGGGGGATCAGCTTGTCAATCAGATCGTTGCAGCAACGGGCCGATATGGCATTGAACCGTCATTGTTGAATCTGGAGATAGTGGAAAACGAGGAGGCATTGCAGTTGTTGATGCTGAGACAGTTTACCGAACCTTTGCGTGATATCGGGGTGGGTTTGGCGCTGGATGATTTCGGTACGGGATATTCTTCGCTGGCAGTTCTCGCGCGCGCTTCTATAGATTCGGTCAAATTGGCACGCGAATTCCTCGGCCCCGCCATGTTACAGCGATCAGACCGCACTATGCGTCTGGTGAAAAACATCATCACGTTGCTCGACGAACTCGGATTGAAGACGATCGTGGAAGGTGTGGAAACGCGGGAACAGCGAGTTTGGCTGTCGCAGTACCCCGGAATCCGTCTGCAGGGCTATTACGTAGGCAAGCCGACGTATGACTTCCCGATGCAAGCTTGAAGAAGCGGCCACAAGGTTGTCGAGTCGCTTGTGTGAGCTATCGGTTTTGAATTGGATGCAAGGTACTCCGCACGTATTCGATTTTGAAAAACGAATAAGCTAATTCCGAACCGGTGGTAAGCCAGTTGCGTTTGTAAGCAAATGCAATTCGTAGTGCCGGAGGGTCGTGTTGCGGGTGAGACTCTAGCGCGAACGGAAAGCCTGTATTTATTGTCGAGATGTAGAATTTTTCCGAAATATAAGATCGGCCATGCCCACTATCGAAGTGGCGAATGGTGGCGATTTTTCCCGGGTATACCAGGTTTAGTTGTCGAGCCGATTTGGGGGCTCTTCAATTCAAAGAGCTCAGATAGCGCTGGCACGAGGCGATAGTGATTGCCAGACCGGCAATTCGCTTGATTTGCAGTGACATCGTTTGTCATGCCGTTCGTTAATCGTACCCAGCGACGATTCGATAGGGCTGGCAGTTATCGCCTCGCTGGAAAGAAGCGGCCGGGCGCATGTCACCGGTATGGCGCGCCAGCATGGCGAGTATTGATTCGAGGACGTGGTTCGATTGGCGACTATTGCGCTCGATATAAAGAAGCGTTTAAAGAAAAACAGCTAATCGGCGAATTGAATTCCCAGGCTGAAATCGAAATTACCGGAGTGTGTCGCCGGTGCAGCTACACCAGATTTTTGCGTCTGCCGAATGAGATGGGATTGTCGGCACGAGAGGCGTCATGACGCTGTCTGGCGAACATTTATCGGCGCCGTCAAAGGATAACCAAGAGGATATTGTGAACAAGATTTATCGTACCGTATGGAATAAATTGCGCGGGCAGTGGGTGGTAGCTTCGGAACTGGCGTCCGGTCATTCCCGCTCGGGTGAGGCTACGGTGAGCGATGGCGCGTCCGATAAGCTGGGGCTTTCGGCGAGCTTGTGTGCGTCCACCTCCTGGATGTCCGGCACGGCGGTTTCCGGATTGACAGCGGCCGTTCTGCTGACATTTTCTCTATGTGCGCAGGCGACCCTGGTCGGGTCCGACAAGGGTACCGACTACAGCGGTGGAAGTGCCTACTCGATCGCAGGTTCGAGCGGTGGCGGCGGTGCGACGGCAAGCGACTCCGGAGTCGCTTTCGTTGGCGATGGCGACTGCTCGATGTTGACGTCGGGACCCGGCTCGTATGCAGGCATATACGGCAAAGGGAGCGCTGGCAATTATCTGAACGGCCTTTTCGGCTTTGGTGCGCAGACGACAGGTATAGGCTACGGCACCGCAAGCAATGCGGGTGCTAACTCCGGCATCTTTGCTTATCAAAGCGCCGCCCAGACTTTCGGCAATGTCGTCTATGCGGGTAATGGCACGCAGAGTGCCAATTTTACGCAGGCTTTCGGCATGAACTCCTTTGCGGTCGGTTGCGGTGCGCACGCCACCGGTTTGAGCTCGACCGCGATCGGCTGGGGAACGGCGGCGAGCGGCGTCGGCGGTGTTGCGATGGGGCTCTATAGCACGGCGAGTGGTCAGGGATCGCTGGCACTCGGTACGAGTGCGTCGGCGAGCGCAACGGATACGATTTCGCTCGGTACGCTGGCGAACGCGAGTTCGGTGAGCGGCGTGGCGATCGGCGCGAATACGCAAGCTTCTGGCGCCAATGCAACGGCGATCGGGGGCAATTCGAACGGCGCCAATCTCGGCGCTCAGGCGACCGGCGCCGGCGCCACCGCGATCGGCTCGAATGCCGCGGCAGGCGCGGTCGCCCAGGGGGCCAACACGGTGGCGGTCGGCGGCCAGGCCGTCGCAAAGGATGCCAGCGACGTGGCGATGGGTGTCGGCGCGACGGCCGGCACGGGCACCGGAACGGGCGGCAATCTCGCGTTGGGCAATCAGGCGGCAGCGACCGGCGGCAATTCGATCGCACAGGGTGCGGGCGCCGCGGCCAGTTCGGCCGGCGCGGTGGCGATGGGAAATTTGGCGACCGCCGCCGGCCCGCAGGCCGTCGCGATGGGCGCCACAGCCACGGCTTCCGCGTCGGGCGGCGTGGCCCTCGGCTCGGGCGCGACTGCGAAGAATGCCAACGATGTTGCGCTTGGCGCGGGTTCGGCGACGGGCGCAACCATCGCGACGTCCAGCGTGACCGTCAACGGGACGAGCTATGCGGTTGCCGGAGCGGCCCCGAAGAGTACGGTGAGCGTAGGCGCCGTGGGGAGCGAACGCACGCTGACGAACGTGGCCGCAGGCGGGGTGAGCGCGACGTCCACCGATGCGGTGAATGGTTCGGAACTCTATGCGACGAACCAGGCGATCACGACGGGTTTGAGTACTGCGAACAGCAGCGTCGCTTCGCTGTCGACCTCGGCGTCCACCGGACTTGCTTCGCTTTCGACTGGATTGAACGCGACGAACAGCACGGTTGCGAGCCTCTCGTCGTCGACGTCGACGAGTGAGGCCTCGCTGTCGAGCGGGCTGACAACGTTGTCGACCTCGACGTCAACGGGCCTTGCTTCGCTGTCGACCGGGTTGGACACGACGAACACCACGGTTGCGAACCTCTCGTCGTCGACGTCGACGAGTGAAGCCTCGCTGTCGAGCGGGCTGACGACGCTGTCGACCTCGACGTCAACGGGTCTTGCTTCGCTATCGACCGGGTTGGACACGACGAACAGTACGGTTGCGAGCCTCTCGTCTTCGACGTCGACGAGTGCAGCGTCACTGTCGAGCGGGCTGACGACGCTGTCGAGCTCGACGTCAACGGGTCTTGCTTCGCTGTCGACCGGGTTGGACACGACGAACAGCACGGTCGCGAACCTCTCGTCGTCGACCTCGACGAGCGAAGCCTCACTGTCGAGTGGGCTGACGACGCTGTCGAGCTCGACGTCAACGGGTCTTGCTTCGCTGTCGACCGGGCTGGACACGACCAACAGCACCGTCGCGAACCTCTCGTCGTCGACGTCGACGAGCGAAGCCTCGCTGTCGAGCGGGCTGACGACGTTGTCGACCTCGACGTCAACGGGGCTGGCTTCGTTGTCGACCGGGTTGGACACGACGAACAGTACGGTTGCGAACCTCTCGTCGTCGACGTCGACGAGTGAAGCCTCGCTGTCGAGCGGGCTGACGACGCTGTCGACCTCGACGTCAACGGGTCTGGCTTCGCTGTCGACCGGATTGAACACGACAAACAGCACGGTTGCGAATCTATCGTCATCGACATCGACGAGTGCAGCGTCACTGTCGAGCGGGCTGACGACGTTGTCGACCTCGACGTCAACGGGTCTGGCTTCGCTGTCGACCGGTTTGGACACGACGAACAGCACGGTCGCGAACCTCTCGTCGTCGACCTCGACGAGTGAAGCCTCGCTGTCGAGTGGGCTGACGACGCTGTCGACCTCGACGTCAACGGGTCTTGCTTCGCTGTCGACCGGGTTGGACACGACGAATAGTACGATTGCGAACCTCTCGTCGTCGACATCAACGAGTGAGGCCTCGCTGTCGAGTGGGCTGACGACGCTGTCGACCTCGACGTCAACGGGGCTGGCTTCGCTGTCGACCGGATTGGATACCACCAACAGTACGGTTGCAAGTCTCTCGTCGTCGACGTCGACGAGTGAAGCCTCACTGTCGAGCGGCCTGACGACGTTGTCGACCTCGACATCAACGGGTCTTGCTTCGCTGTCGACCGGGTTGGACACGACGAATAGTACGGTTGCGAACCTCTCGTCGTCGACATCGACGAGTGAGGCCTCGCTGTCGAGTGGGCTGACGACGTTGTCGACCTCAACATCAACGGGTCTTGCTTCGCTGTCGACCGGATTGGACACGACGAACAGTACGGTTGCGAGCCTCTCGTCGTCGACGTCGACGAGTGAAGCCTCGCTGTCGAGCGGGCTGACGACGCTGTCGACCTCGACGTCAACGGGTCTTGCTTCGCTGTCGACCGGGTTGGACACGACGAACACCACGGTTGCGAACCTCTCGTCGTCGACGTCGACGAGTGAAGCCTCGCTGTCGAGCGGGCTGACGACGTTGTCGACCTCAACATCAACGGGTCTTGCTTCGCTGTCGACCGGGTTGGACACGACGAACAGCACCGTCGCGAACCTCTCGTCGTCGACATCGACGAGCGAAGCCTCGCTGTCGAGTGGGCTGACAACGTTGTCGACCTCGACGTCAACGGGTCTTGTATCGCTGTCAACCGGGTTGGACACGACGAACAGCAGCGTCGCGAACCTCTCATCGTCAACATCGACGAGCGAAGCCTCACTGTCGAGCGGCCTGACGACGCTGTCGACCTCGACATCAACGGGAATGGCTTCGCTGTCGACCGGATTGAACACGACCAACAGCACGGTCGCGAGCCTCTCGTCATCGACCTCCACGAGCGAAGCTTCACTGTTGACCGGGCTTACTACGCTGTCCACCTCGACATCAACAGGTCTTGTTTCACTTTCAACCGGTATCGACACCGTCAACAGCAATCTCAGCAGCTTGTCTTTGTCGACCTCGGCCGGGCTCAGTCAACTATCCACGGGCTTCGTCTCGCTTTCGACGAACGTAGTCACGCTTTCGACGACCGTTTCGACCGGCCTCGCATCGCTCTCCACGGGCCTCAGCACGAGTAATAGCAATGTGGCGAGCCTCTCGACATCGAACGCTTCGCTTTCGACGAGTCTGAACACGACCAACAGCACGGTCGCGAGCCTGTCAGCTTCGACGTCTTCGAGTGCTGCATCGCTGTCGACGAGCATCAACGCGACCAACAACAGTCTCGCAACGCTGTCGTCTTCGACCTCGTCGAGCCTGAACGCGCTTTCCACGACGATCGACACGACCAGCAGCAAGCTCACGAGCCTTTCGACGTCCACCTCGCAAGGCATGCAGTCCCTGTCGACAGGGCTCTCGACGACCAACACGGCTCTCACCAGTCTATCCACCACCGTCAACAACGTGACCGGCGGCTACAGTTCGATGTCGGCGGGCTATGCGTCGCTCTCTACCGGCCTGGGTTCGCTTTCGACAACCGTGTCGTCGGTTATGCCGCTTGCAAAGATGGTGCAAGCCGTCAACGCGCAGGGCGCTGCATTCACCGGCACGATGGCGGGCGGCCGGAACGCCGACGGCTCCATGCAGACGCAAGGCGCCACCGGCCAGGCTGTCCACAGCGTCGATGCCGCGGCGTGCTCTTCCGCCTCGGGCGTAGACGCGACGGCTTCCGGCGTGTGCGCTCAGGCCCACGGCAACGGCGCGACGGCGTTCGGTTCGAACGCGCAGGCAAAGGCAGCGAACACCACCGTGGTCGGCTTCCGCGCGAGCGCCGGCAACGCGGGGGCCGTGGCGATCGGCTATAACGCCCAGGCCACGGGGGACCCCACGGTGGCGGTGGGTGCAAACTCGGCGGCGACCGGCAACAATTCCGTCGCGCTCGGAGCCGGCGCACAAGCGACCAGCAACAACGCCGTCGCGCTGGGAGCGGGGTCCGTCGCGAACGAAGACAACACGGTTTCGGTGGGCTCCCAAGGCAACGAGCGGCGCCTCACCAACGTAGCGGCGGGCGTGGCCCCGACCGATGCGGTCAACATGGGGCAATTGGGCAATGCCATCGGCGCGGTCAACAACCAGGTCAACGAGGTCGCGCGCAACGCGTACTCGGGCGTCGCGGCCGCGACCGCATTGACGATGATCCCCGACGTCGATCCCGGCAAGACGCTGTCCCTTGGTGTCGGTGCGGCGACGTACAACGGCTATCAGGCCATGGCGATCGGCGGTACTGCTCGCATTACCCAGAACCTCAAGATGCGCGTCGGGGTCGGTATGAGCAGTGCCGGAACGGCGGCGGGCGTGGGCGCTTCGTACCAATGGTGACGGGCGCGTCCTGAGTCGTGTCGGCGAGGCGGGCATTCGCGCGCGAATTCCCGCTTCGCCGCTTGCGGAGCAATGAGTCATGCGTATCGGGATCTCGGTGCTGAGTCGTGCGGGACACAGCATCTGGCAGAACGGCCTCGGCCAGAACGTAGTATTTCTCGCCCAGCTGTTTCAGCGGCTGCCGTTCGTCCAATCCGTTGTACTGATCGATGTGGGCAGCGAGGGCGCCATGCCGCCGGAGGTCGATGCCGTGGCCAACGGCTTGCGTGTCGTGAACCAGAGCGAAGCGACCGATCTCGTCGATGTCGTCGTCGAAGCGGCGGGCAACCTCGACAACAAGTGGCTCGATCTCATGCGCCGACGCGGGTGCAAAGTCGTGTTCTATTGCTGCGGTCAGCCGTATGCGGCGTTGGTCGAGCCGGCAATATTCGGGCGTCCCGGATGCGCATCGCGTCCGGATCGCTGCGACGAGGTCTGGCTGTTCGGGAAGGACCGGTCAATGATCCCGATGATGCGCACGCTGCATCGCTGTCCGGTGCATGAAGTGCCCTTCATCTGGCACGCAGGATTCGTACAGTTACGCATGGAGCAGGCACGTGAACATGGCGTGCAGTTCGGCTACCTGAACAACCGGCAGTCAGGAGCAGGATTGCGTGTCGCGATCTTCGAGCCCAACGTTTCGGTGGTGAAATCGTGCAGCGTGCCGATGCTCGTATGCGACGAGGCCTCGCGCGAGTCGCCGGAAAGCGTTCAGGAGATGCACGTACTCAACACGCTGCACATGAAGGACCACGCAACGATGCTGCATCTGGCCAACTCTCTCGATCTCGTTCACCGGCATCGAGCCCGCTTTCATGGACGTCACGACATCGTCGGCTTCATGGGGCAGTATGCGGATGCGGTGGTCGCGCATCAATGGCAAAACGAACAAAACTACGCTTATCTCGACGCGCTGTACGGCGACTACCCGCTCGTGCACAACTCGCCGTGGCTCGCGAAAGCCGGCTACTACTATCCGGGTTTCGACATGGTGGAGGGCGGGCGTCAACTGCTGCGCGCCTTGCGCGAGCATGATGCGACACTCGGCGAATATCGGCGGCGCTCGCATGCGATATTCGACGCCGTCGATCCTTTTGCGTCGCGCAATCTCGATGCGTATGCCCGGCGGCTGCTTGCGCTGGCCGGAAAAGTCGCGCAGGAGGAGGGGTGCGATGCACATTAAGCGAGCCGCGCCGCGCCGGCTGAAGGTCGGCGTGTCGTTATACGTGCGCAAGGGTGGCCAGTCGCTGTGGGAGAACGGAATCTTCCAGAACTGTCTCTTTCTCGTGATGCTCCTGCGGCTCGTGCCTTCGGTAGAGCAGGTCTTCATCGTCATGGGAGGGGATGGCAGCGAGGAAGACGCGCGGCGCGTCGTGGCCGACGTGGCGGTGCCGGTCCTGACCTTGCAGGACGCTGCGAAGCGGCTCGATCTGATGATCGAAATGAGTGCGCAGCTCGACCGCGAGTGGGTGGTCGATTTCCGGGCGCGCGGCGGAAAAATCGTTTCGATGCGCGTGGGAAACGACTATGTAATCGATGTCGAGCGGATGACCTTCGACCTGCCCAATGCGCTGCTGATCAGCGGGGCGCCCTATCATGAAGTCTGGACTTTGCCGCAGTACGAGCATAGCTGTGCACCGTATTACAGCAGCGCCATGCGCGTGCCGGTGCGTATCGTGCCGCATATATGGAGCCCGCTCGTACTCGATCGCGCGATAGGGCGCGACGCGCAAACTCAAGCGTCGTTCGGCTATCTGCCCGGACGGCGCCGCTGGCGGGCGGGTATCTTCGAACCGAACATCTGCATGGTGAAGACGAGCCCGATTCCCATGCTGTGCTGCGAGAGCGCGCATCGACTGAATCCGGAAGTGCTTGAGCATGTATGGGTTTACAGCACGCTCAAACAAAAGGAGCACGCGGGCTTCGCGAACTTCTCGGCGAGTCTCGATATCGTGAAGCACGGCATTGCGACGTTTGAAGGGCGATTCCCGTTCCACCAGATGATGGCTCGCTGCGTGGACGTGGTGGTGGCGCACCAGTGGGAGAACGCGCAGAACTATCTTTACTACGAGGCGCTCTACGGCGGCTATCCGCTGCTGCACAACTCGCATCTGGTGGGCGGATGTGGTTATCGTTATCGCGACTTCGACTGCGAGGAGGGCGGTCTCGTGCTGTTGCGCGCATTCGTGGCGCACGATGCGAATCTGGCTGGCTACCGCGATGCGGCGCGCGTTTTCTTGCGCACGCTGGCGCCCGATCATGCGCCAAACGTCGAGGCGTACAGCGCGGCGATCGATGCGCTGTTCCTTGCCGGGGGCCGCTCATGCGCGGCTTGAGAGTCGGCATAACCATCGGACTGCGCGAGCCCGACGAAACGCTATGGAACAACGGCATCAAGCAGAACGCCGTTTTTCTCTCCGATGCCTTGCGTCGCTGCCCGAGTGTCGAAAGTGTGGTGCTCGTCAATACGACGTCGGTGCCGGTAACGTTCGCACTGCCGTGGGACGCCGCACGATGGCCGACATGGTCCTTCGACGACGTGAAGGACCGGCTCGATATCCTGATCGAACTCGGCGGTCAGATCGACGGCGCACGCACCGACTACCTCAAGTCCCGCGGCGCAAGACTGGTTTCTTATTGCTGCGGCTCCGAGTACATCCTCGCTGTAGAAGCCATGATGTTCGGCAAGTCGTTGTGGGGGGGAAATCTCTTCGTCAACGACCGCTACGACGATCTCTGGTTCATCCCGCAGGTCGCGGGAAACACGCAGAGTTACCTTGAGGTCATGAGGCGGCAGACGGGGCGCGTCGTGCCGTTTGTCTGGAGCCCGGAGTTCGTCGAAGCGCGCAGTCGCGGTTTTCCGCATGGCGGCATTTACCAGCCGCGCAATCTGCCGCGCAGGCTCACGGTGATGGAGCCCAACATCAACATCGTGAAGTTTTGTCTGTATCCGATTCTGATCGCCGAACTCGCATACCGCGCGCGCCCGGACGATATCGAATTGCTCCAGGTGACCAATGCGTTGTCGATGGCCCAGATGCACCCCGACTTTATCGCGCTGATGAATCATCTCGACATCGTGCGCAGACATAAGGCCGTCTTTACGGGGCGTCACGAAACGCCGACGTTTCTGGCGCAGAATACGGACATTGTGATTTCGCACCAGCTGGAAAACCCGCTGAACTATTTCTATCTCGAGGTGTGCTGGCAAGGCTACCCGTTGATCCACAACGCCACGCTGTGCGCGGACCTTGGCTACTACTACGAGGGGAACGATGCGCAAAGAGGAGCTGCGCGGGTGTGCGAAGCTATGGACCATCACGACGTTTCCGACGCCTATCGATTGCGCCAGCGTCGCCTGATTGGCCGTTATGCGCCCGATTCGGAGGAGGTGGTGCGGAAATACGAGGCGTATATTTGCCAGCTGATGAGCCGGCCGGTGCGCAAGTCGTCGGGATGAGCGCTCGCACTGATCGGCGCCCCCGCGGTCGGCTGATGGGGCCTCTCCCGCTGTCATTGCTCACCCCTCATCGCAGAGGGCTATTACGCATGACGCATGCGTTAGAGCACAAAAGCAAAAAACCCCGCTGCGACAAGGCTTTGCGGGGTCTTGCTGAACTGCTTCATACGACCATAAACAGCTTGATGGTGCCCAAGAGAGGACTCGAACCTCCACAGTGTTGCCACCGCCAGGACCTGAACCTGGTGCGTCTACCAATTCCGCCACCTGGGCAAGGTGTCGCTCGTTGCGCGGTGTGTCGTGCAGCGAAGAAGAAGATTATAGCCTGCCAGTTTTGGCTGTCAAGCATTTCTTGAAAAAAGCGCGAACGGCGACGTCCCGCCGGCGTTCGCGCCGAAATGACGCGGCAAACTTGCCCCGGCATCGGCACCCCAGCGCCATCGCCCCGATAGCGGATCG
Source organism: Paraburkholderia sp. J12 (assembly GCF_905220215.1). Classification (NCBI taxonomy): domain Bacteria; kingdom Pseudomonadati; phylum Pseudomonadota; class Betaproteobacteria; order Burkholderiales; family Burkholderiaceae; genus Paraburkholderia; species Paraburkholderia sp. J12. The sequence continues at coordinate 479,865 of NZ_CAJMZC010000001.1, read as the reverse complement.
TCACAACAGCGTCATCAACCGTGCTGCGCAGGCCGCCCGCAAGGCAAACGCGGGGCCCGATCCGCGTTAGCGGGGTGCGACACGGGTGTTAGAATGCCTCGCAGTATGTCCCTTCGCCAGGCGTCGCCTGGCAAGCTGTAAGCAGCACTCGAAGACCGGGGCGCCGTCCTGCATGTTTCGGGCGACGCGGCAAATCCGATATCGACGCAACGAGAACAACCATCGACAAGCCCTTGAGCAAATATCCGTACCCGATTCCCAGCCGCGAAGAGATCCTCGGCGTGCTGCGGACCAGCGAAACGCCCTGCACCGCGAACGATATCGCCGAGGCGCTCGCCATCAAGCGTCAGGAGCGCGAAGGGTTCTTCAGGCGGCTCGCCGCGATGGAGCGCGACGGGCAGATCCGGCTCGATTCGCGCGGCCACTACCAGCTGGCGCATCCGTCGAGTTTCGTCGCGGGCCGCGTGCAGGGCCACCGCGATGGCTATGGCTTCCTCGTGCGCGACGACGGCCAGGACGACTTGTTCCTGCCACAGGGCGAAATGCAGAAGGTCATGCACAACGACCGCGTGCTTGCGCGCATCGTCGGCTACGACCGGCGCGGCCGGCCCGAAGGGCATATCGTCGAGGTCACCGACCGCGCCAACACGCGCGTGATCGGGCGTCTGCTCAATGAGAACGGTGCGCTCATCGTGGCGCCGGAAGACAAGCGCATCGGCCACGACATCCTCGTTACGCAGAACCCGAAGAAGGCCAAGGTCGGGCAGGTGGTGGTGGTCGAGCTCACCGATTTCCCGAGTCGCCACTCGCAGCCGCTCGGCCGCGTGGCCGAGGTGCTGGGCGATATCGACGACCCCGGCATGGAGATCGAGATCGCCGTGCGCAAGTACGGCGTGCCGCACGAGTTCAGCAAGGCCGCGCTCGACGAGGCCGCGAAGCTCCCCGACGCCGTGCGTCCCACGGACATCCGCTACCGCGTGGATCTGCGCGACGTGCCGCTCGTGACGATCGACGGCGAAGATGCGCGCGATTTCGACGACGCGGTCTTTTGCGAGCCGATGCAGGTGGGCCGCGGCGAGGGCTTCCGCCTGATCGTGGCGATCGCGGACGTCTCGCACTACGTGCTGCCGGGCAGCGGCCTCGACGTCGACGCGATCGAGCGCAGCACCTCGGTGTATTTCCCGCGCCGCGTGATTCCGATGCTGCCGGAGAAGCTCTCGAACGGCCTCTGTTCGCTCAACCCGCACGTGGACCGCTGCGTGCTGGTGTGCGACATGGTCATCACCGCGCGCGGCGAGATCAAGGCGTATCAGTTTTATCCGGGCGTGATGCACTCGGCGGCGCGGCTCACCTATACCGAGGTCGCCGCGGTGCTCAAGAACACCAAGGGGCCCGAGGCCACGCGGCGTGCGGCGCTGCTGCCGCAGCTGCAGAACCTCTACGGCGTGTACAAGGCGCTCTTTGCCGCGCGCCAGAAGCGCGGTGCGATCGACTTCGACACGACCGAAACGTATATCGTCTGCAACGCGCAGGGCAAGATCGAGCAGATCGTGCCGCGCCAGCGCAACGACGCGCACAAGCTGATCGAAGAATGCATGCTCGCGGCCAACGTGTGCGCCGCGGACTTCATGAAGCGCAACAAGCATCCGGGCCTCTATCGCGTGCACGCGGGCCCGAGCGCCGAAAAGCTCGAAAACCTGCGCACCTTCCTGCGCGGCATGGGCCTGACGCTCGGCGGCGGCGACACGCCTCACGCGAGCGACTATGCGGCGCTCATGGCCCATATCCGCGACCGGCCCGACGCGCAGATGCTGCAGACCATGCTGCTGCGCTCGATGCAGCAGGCCGTCTACAGCCCGGACAATATCGGTCACTTCGGTCTCGCCTACGAGGCCTACGCGCACTTCACGAGCCCGATTCGCCGCTATCCCGACCTGCTGACGCACCGCGCGATCTACGCGATACTGCAGGGCAAGAAGTACCAGCCGGTCGCGCCCCACGGCGTCGAGCTCAATACGGCGCTCTCGCCGCGCGCCCGCGCGCTGCAGGCCGAGGACGAGGAAAAGCGCGGCAAGCGCGCGCGCGGCGGCAATACGGCGATCTGGGAGGAGCTGGGGCTGCACTGCTCGGCCAACGAACGCCGTGCGGACGAAGCCTCGCGCGACGTCGAGGCCTGGCTCAAGTGCTACTTCATGCGCGACAAGCTCGGCGAGGAGTATGGCGGCATGGTGAGCGGCGTGACGTCGTTCGGCATTTTCGTGCAGCTCGATTCGCTCTTCATCGAAGGTCTCGTGCACGTGACGGAACTGGGTTCCGACTACTTCCAGTACGACGAGATCAAGAACGAGCTGCGCGGCGAGCGCACCGGCATCCGCTACCGCCTCTCGGACCGCGTGCGCGTGCAGGTGAGCCGTGTCGATCTCGACGCGCGCAAGATCGATTTCCGTCTCGTGCGCGATACGCCGGTCAAGCCGTCCGGCAACCGTCCGGCGTCCATGGACAAGGGTTCGGTCGAAGGCGGCCCGCGCGTGCGCGCGCTGCCGGCCGTGGAGGCGCCGCGCCGCAAGAAGGCCGCCCCCGCGCCGGGCGCAGCGGTGAAGGAAGCGCGCGCGGCGCGCGGCGCGGCGAAGACCGCGAAGAAGCGCGCTGCCTCCAAGTCGGCGGCGAAAAAGCCGGCTCCGCGCAAGAAGCGCTAAGGGCATAAGGGCCGCCAAGGCGCGGCGCGCGTTCCCCGCAGTGTCCGGGACGTGCGCCGCGATGCCCGGTCCGCGCCCGCGGCCGGGGAAGTTTCAGTCGTTTGCGAAGTGTCGCGAGGCAGCCCTTGCCTCGCGACACTTTGCAGACCGTTCATCAGGGGTTGTTCGAAGTCATGTCACGTCTCAAGGTTCTTTACGGATTTCATGCGGTGACCGCACGCCTGCGGCACGACGCGTCCACGGTCGAGGATGTCTATTACGATCAGACGCGGCGCGACCGCCGCATGCAGGATTTCCTGCACGCCGCAAAGGACGCCGGCGTGCGCCTGATCGCCGCCGACGAAACGCGCCTGTGGGGGCTCGCCCACACGGAGCGCCACCAGGGGGTCGTCGCGCGCGTGCACGACCTGCCGCTCGCGCAGAATCTGGCCGAGCTGCTCGACGGCATTTCCGGTGCGCCGCTGCTGCTCGTGCTCGACGGCGTGACCGACCCGCATAACCTCGGCGCGTGTCTGCGCGTGGCCGACGCCGCCGGCGCCCACGCCGTGATCGCGCCGCGCGACCGCGCAGTGGGCCTGAACGCGACGGCCGCGAAGGTGGCGAGCGGCGCGGCCGATACGGTGCCCTATATCACCGTGACGAATCTCGCACGCGCGTTGCGCGAACTGAAGGATGCAGGCGTGTGGGTGGTCGGCACGGCCGGCGACGCCAGCGCGAACCTCTACCAGACGAAGCTCGAAGGCCCGGTTGCGCTCGTGATGGGCGCCGAAGGCGAGGGCATGCGCCGTCTTACGCGCGAGACCTGCGACGAGGTCATGCACATTCCGATGGCGGGCACGGTGGAAAGCCTGAACGTTTCCGTTGCCTCCGGCGTGTGCCTGTTCGAAGCCGTGCGTCAGCGGGCCGTCGCGCGCTGAAGGACGACCCGGACGACCCCGACGACGCGCCGCGAGCCCGCATGATTCCGCTCCGCCTTGCGCCGCGCGCGGCCGCCGTCGCATTGACGCTCGCGCTGGCCGCCTGCGCCAGCAGCACGATGGTCGATCGCGGCGCGTATGTCGCCGATACGCACTACCACGCGCAGAGCGCCGATTCGCGCATCCGCTTTCTCGTGATGCACTACACGGAGATCGACGAAGCCGAATCGCTCAAGGTGCTCACGACCGAAGCGGTCAGCGCGCACTATCTCGTGCCCGCCGATCCGCCGCTGCAGAACGGCAAGCCGGTGGTCTGGCAACTGGTGCCGGAATCGCAGCGCGCCTGGCATGCGGGCGTGAGCGAGTGGCAGGGCACGACGGAGCTGAACGCGGCCTCGATCGGCATCGAGAACGTCAACGCCGGCCCGCGCGATACGCCGCAGGGCCGCGTATGGGCGCCGTGGCCGCCCGCGCAGGTCGATGCGATCATCCGCCTGGCGAAGGACATCGTGACGCGCTACGGCATTCCGCCCACGCGCGTGGTGGGCCATAGCGACATCGCTCCCCAGCGCAAGACCGACCCGGGGCCGCTGTTCCCCTGGAAACATCTCTACGACGCAGGCGTGGGCGCATGGCCCGACGACGCTACGGTCAAGGCCGATCTGGCCGGCCGCGCGCCGGACTCGCCGGTGGACGTGCGCGGCCTGCAACTGAAGCTCGCGCGTTATGGCTACGACGTCGCGACCGATGGCGTGCTCGACGGGCCCACGCGCCGCGTGATCGCCGCCTTCCAGATGCACTTTCGCGCGCGCGATTATTCGGGCACGCCCGACGCCGAAACGGATGCAATCGCGCAGGCGCTCCTCGACAAGTACCTGCCCGCCCAGCCGGGCGAACCGGACCTCACGCGCTGAATGCCGGGGCCGTGCCGGCGGCGCCCGCGAGGGCAGCGCGGCCGACTCCGGTAAACTAGGCGTTTTCCCGCTTTTTCTCTCCTCAGGCTGTTCCCTCATGACCCAAGACGAACTCAAGCAACTGGTCGGCCAGGCCGCCGCCGACTATGTGAACGCGAACGTGCCGGAAGGCGCCGTGATCGGCGTCGGCACCGGCTCGACCGCGAACTGTTTCATCGACGCGCTCGCCGCCAGCAAGGGCCGTTACCGCGGCGCCGTGTCGAGCTCCGTGGCGACCACGGCGCGCCTGCAGTCGCACGGCTTTCGCATTTTCGACCTCAACGACATCGAATCGCTGCCCGTCTACGTGGACGGCGCCGACGAGATCGACGCGCAGGGCGCGATGATCAAGGGCGGCGGCGGGGCGCTCACGCGCGAGAAGATCGTGGCGTCGGTGTCCGACGTGTTCGTCTGCATTGCCGATGCGAGCAAGCGCGTCGACGTGCTCGGCCAGTTCCCGCTGCCCATCGAAGTCGTGCCGATGGCGCGCACGGCAATCGGCCGGCGCGTGAGCGCGCTGGGCGGCGTGCCCGTTCTGCGTGTGCAGAAGGACGGCTCGCCCTACATCACCGACAACGGCAACGAGATCCTCGACGTGAAAGGCCTGCGTATCAGCGAGCCGCGCGCATTCGAGGCGCAGGTCAACGCGTGGCCGGGCGTCGTGACCGTGGGTCTTTTCGCGGAGCGCGGCGCCGACCTGTGCCTCCTCGGCGCGGCAACGGGCGTCGAGCGCGTCGCCTACCCGAAGCGCTGATACCTCCACCCGGCGCGGCCCGCGCGCATGCCACGCCGGCATGAACGCGCGCCGCCGCCGCTCGCTTCGGGCAGGCGCGCAGCGCGTTCTGCCCGCTCGTTTTCCTCCTCTCAGGGCTACGTTGAAGACCGCACACAACACGTGCGGTTGCCGTAGCATTCTGCAGATCATCTGAGCTATAAATTCATTGTCCGACGACACAAAGCCGACTGGCCAGGCAAGGCGGACAGGGAGCGGTGCCTCGCGCGTGCGCGAATAACCGGCCGGCGGACCTGAGGGGAGGTTCGAAGCGAGCCGGACAAGGGGAGGAGATAACAATGAACCGATATCGTTTCAACGAGAATGCGCCCGACAAGAATGCATCGGAGTGCGTAGCAATGCGCAACGCCACGGGACCGTCTCTTTTCAGGGTCCGGATTTCAAACCCTGTTCTGGAGGACGCTCCGCATTGAACGATGCGGAGCGTGCCGCCATGCGAAAAGACACGAAAAAACAGGGGATCTGGCGCGGGTTCGCACGGCGAAGCCCGGCTGGTAACCGGCCAAAAAACGTTCGCGCGCGGGACTCGTCCCGCGCGCAACCTTCGGCGCTGCCTTACCCCACGTGCACGGCTCACTCCACCGTTTCGGCCTGACGCAGGCGCGGCAGCAGCCGGTCGAACTCGCGCCGCACGAGGCCGTAGCATTCGCAGGCGCGGGCTTCGAGGCCCTCGCGGTCCAGCACGCGGATATGGCCGCGGCTGTGGTGGATCAGCCCTTCGTCGTGCAGCTTGCCCGCCGCTTCGGTAATGCCTTCGCGGCGCACGCCGAGCATGTCGGCGATCAGTTGCTGCGTGACCGTGAGGTCGTTCGACGCCACGCGGTCCACCTCGATCAGGAGCCAGCGGCACAGCTGCTTGCTGAGCGAATGATGGCGGTTGCACGCGGCGGTCTGCGCCACCTGGGTGAGCAGGGCGTGCATGTAGAGCAGCATGAGCCGGCGCAGGAAGTCCGAGCGGGCGAACTGCTGCTTGAGGCTTTGCGCGCTCATGCGATACGCGAAGCCCGCGCATTGGACCTGGACACGGTTGGGCATGGTTTCGCCGCCCGTGAGCACCGGCACGCCGGTCATGCCTTCGCGCCCCACAGCGGCGATTTCGACCGAACTGCCGTCTTCCATCGTCGAGAGCATCGAGATGATGGCCGTGGTCGGAAAGTACACGTGATGAATGCGCTGGCCGGAATCGCAGAGCAATTGTTCGGTGCGCAGATGGACGAGTTCGAGATGCGGTGCCAGCGCCTGCCATTCGTGCGACGGCAACGCTCCCAGCAAATGGTTGCCGTGCAGATCGGATTGAAGGGTCAACATGATTGGTCCTCGTGCGAGGTCGCTAACGCAGCCTCGTTGTTCTTTCATCCCAGCAGGCGAATCCGTAGTTATGTGCCGTTTCCCGTACGGCTGTCCGTTCGTCTTGCCAGCCCCATAGTCCCGTGCGCGTTCGCCGTTTCGTTTCGGTCCAGGCGTTTTCGCTAGTGTGGCGTGACCTCTTTAGCAGGGTGTGTGCCAGCCAGGGGCAAAACACTGCCAGACGTATCGTTGCGGGTCGAATCGGGGTGACGGCCCGTCAAAACCCAGCGTTTTTGTTTCACTTCTGCACGATGGTTTTTGCCTTCCAGGATCATGTCCGATGAATTTTAGTGGGTCTAACGCATTGATTTTTATGTGTTATTTCATGCCTGAACGGCCGTGTACGAAGTTGACTCCAGACTGAAACATGCCCGGGGCGCATTTCGCGCCGCAGCACGGCTCCATAGAAAGGGCCTCCCGGAAACGATACAGAACTGACGCATCGCACCTGCTGTGTCCGGAAACGTTCGGCTCGTGAAACATCGTCGTGTAACGTCGCGTCACGTTACGCCGATGAACCATGCGGCCGCGCATCTCCCCTTGACAGGCCAGCCGGGGCGGGCTGCCGGGCCGGTCGTGAAACAGCGCACGATCAGTGTGTGCATGCGCACAGAGTCGTCCTTCGAGGTTTGCTCCAATGATGGCCAAAGCGGGTGCGGCCACGTCCTGAACGACGCAGTGCGGCATGCGTAACCGGACTCTTTCTCGGGAGTAGCGCGCATGAACCAGGTAGTGCCGCCTGCGGACCTGATTGCCGCGGCAAACGAAATCGAATCGGCGCTCGTCGTGCAACCGGTGATCCTGGCAGGGGGATCCGGAACGCGCCTGTGGCCGCTGTCGCGCGAGCACTGCCCGAAGCAGCTGATCGAATTGCTCGACGGCGAATCGTTGCTCGAAGCGACGGTGCGCCGTCTCGACGGCGTGTTTGCCGACGCGGATGCCGGCGACGCCGCCAATGGGCATCCGGTGTTCAAGGTGGCGCCGCTCGTGGTGAGCAGCGAGGAGCTCCATTTCATGACCGTCGATCGCCTTGTGCGCGGCGGTCTGGCCGCGCGCGTGGTGCTCGAGCCGGTTGCGCGCAATACGGCGCCCGCGCTGACGGTGGCGGCGCTTGCGGCGCAGGCTGCCGCCGCCCAGGTGCAGGGGCAGATGCAGGGGCAGGGGCAGGTGCCGTGCGGCATGGCGGCGATCGACGACGATCCCGTGCTCATCGCCATGCCGGCCGATCACCTGATTGCCGACCGCGGTGCGTTTGCGAGCGCGCTGGAGCGGGCCGTGATGCACGCGGCGCGCGGCGCGATCGTCACGCTCGGCGTGCCGCCCCAGCGTGCGGAGACCGGTTTTGGTTATATCGGCGCGGGCCGCGTGCTCGATGCCGACGGCGCGCGCATGATCGAGCGCTTCGTCGAAAAACCCAATGCCGAACTGGCGGCGCATTACGTTGCCTCCGGCGATTTCCTGTGGAACAGCGGCATCTTCGTGGTTCGGGCTTCCGTGTGGCTCGCCGCGATCGCTCACGCGAGCCCCGAAATCGCCTTGCGTTGTGCCGAGGCGTTCGAGCGCGCGCGGCTCGATGCCGAGGGCAACGTCCATCTGGAGGCAGCGGCGCTTGCCGCCTGTCCTTCCGATTCGATCGACTATGCGGTGATGGAATCGATCGGCGCCGATGCGCGTCTTGCCGGCGTCGTCGTGCCGTTCGTTGCGGGCTGGTCCGATGTCGGCGCCTGGGATGCGGTGTGGCAAGTCTCGAATAAGGACGCGAGCGGCAACGTTGCGCGCGGGCGCGTGCTGTTCGAGGACGTGAGCGATACCTTCGCTCACTCGGACGGGCGTCTCGTGGCGTGCGTGGGCGTGCGCGGCGTGGTGGTGGTCGAGACCGCGGACGCGGTGCTGGTGGCCGCCAAGGATCGCGTACAGGATGTGAAAGCGATAGTCGGCAAATTGAAAGAACAAAGCGGCGACGAGGCCCGCAATCATCGCCGCGTGGAGCGGCCGTGGGGCTGCTACGACTCGGTCGATCGAGGCGAGCGTTTCCAGGTGAAGCGCATCGTGGTGAAACCGGGTGGACGGCTTTCGTTGCAGATGCATCACCACCGCGCGGAACACTGGATCGTTGTGCGCGGAACGGCACGCGTCACGCGCGGCGACGATGTGTTCCTGCTGGCGGAAAACGAGTCCACGTATATCCCCTTAGGCGTGAAGCACCGCCTGGAGAACCCCGGCATCACGCCGCTCGAGATCATCGAGGTGCAGTCGGGCGGCTATCTGGGCGAGGACGACATCGTGCGTTTCGACGATCAGTATGGCCGCGTGCAGGCGCCACGTTAAGAGACATTTGCAGGGCATGGAGCCATGCATATGCACGGCTGGCGGGAGCGGGAAGGGGTGAAAGAAGCAGCGAAGAACGCGAAGCGGTGAACGGTAGCCCGGCATTCCGTAGCGGGTGGGCGAAGCGCCAGAAAGCCAGACGTAAAGAACTGGGCGGGCGGCAGACCCTGGGGAATCCGAAGGGACCCGGAAACGACCCGGAAAGGATCCGGAAACACCAGGTAGTCCCGATTGCACGTCGGCACGCGCAGTTCACGTCAGGAGATATCCTGGGTGGCGGGATATGCAATGAGCATGCAACGTACAACATAAATTTCGACGACGCACGAGGGCCCGCAGTAACAGGCAATGTGGGGCGACAACGCCGGATCGGGGGGGAATGTCATGGAACTGGGGAACAAGGAACGATCGCTGGTGAGCAAGGTGATGGATGGCCTGATCGCCGGCATTGTGGAAGACCGTTATGGGGCGGTGCTACCGCCTCAGGATGTGCTCTCGAAGGAATTCGACGTGAGCCGCACGGTGATGCGCGAAGCGCTCTCCATGCTGCTCGCGCGGCACATGCTCGACGTGCGCCCGAAGATCGGCACGCGCATACGGCCGATGCACGACTGGCGCATGATCGACGAAGACGTCGTGAACTGGCGCTTTCGCGCGAGGCCCGACAAGATTTTCCTGCGCGACGTGATCGAGTTTCGCGCGCTGATCGAGCCTGCCGCCTGCGGGCTCGCGGCCACGCGCGCGAGTGCCGCCGACATCGCCGGCATACGCGACGCGTTTGAAGCGCTCGGCCAGACGAGCCCGGGCGACACCGGTTGCCAGGCCGCCGACGCGCTTCTGCACACGCGCATTCTGGCCGCGAGCGGCAATCAGTTCTATCAGCAGATGGCGGCCATCATCCGTGGCGCGCTGTCGCTCGTGAATCCGATTCTCAACGAGCGCTCGGATGGTTGGGAGAACATCGTGCGTGCGCATGGCCGCATCGTCGATGCGATCGAGCGGCGCGAGGCGAAGGAGGCGGAAGCCGCCGCCGCCGCGATGATCGAGTTCACCGCCGAGGAACTGCAGCGCGCGCTCGCCGCGCCCGAAGCGCTCGCGCAACGCTAGCGCGCGCTGTCGGCGCGCGGTTGAAGTCGACGCCGCCACACGCTGTGCGGCGGCGTTGCGGCATCGCGTGCGAGCGGGTATCGTGCCTGTCTTTACGCAGACGGAGCACGCAGCGCATGAGCGGGACTGAAACGATTCGTTGGGGCATCGTGGGCGCGGGCCGCATTGCGCGGCGCTTCGCGCAGGGCGTGGCGCACGTGGAGGGCGCACGCATCGGCGCAGTCTGGTCGCGCCGCCCGGAAACCGCGGCGGCGCTCGCGCAGGAATGCTCGGCCGCTACCTGCCCGAGCTTCGAAGCGCTGCTTGCCAGCGGCATCGATGCCGTCTATATCGCCACGCTTCAGGACAGTCATGCCGACTACGCGTGCGCCGCACTCGAAGCCGGCTTGCCCGTGCTGTGCGAAAAACCCGCCACCGTGAACGCGGCGCAGCTCGAGCGCGTGCTCGACGCCGCGCGCGGGGCGCAGCGCCTCTTCATGGAGGCGATGAAGCCGCCTTTCTATCCCCTCTACCGCGCGCTGCGCGCGCATCTTGCGGCCGATCCCATCGGCGGGATCGGGCTTGTGCGGGCGGGGTGCTCGGTGGCCAACGTGGGCGCCGATCATCCGGCGTTCTCGTTCGAGCATGCGGGCGGCGCGTTGCTCGATATCGGCGTGTACGAGATGTTTCTGGCGGTGGACTGGCTGGGCGCGCCGCTCGACGTGCAGACCCTGGGCCGCCTCGGCACCACGGGCGTGGATACGTTTGCCAGCCTCAATAGCCAGCACGAACGCGGCATTGCGCAGCTGTTCTGCGGGCTCGACCTGCATGGCCGCGGCGACGCGCTGCTTGCCGGCCCGCTAGGCCACGCGACGATCCACGAGAACTGGTGGAATCCGGTGCGCGCGACGATTCGTTATGCCGACGGTCGCACGGTGGAGCTCGACGAACCCTTCGAAGGCGGCGGCCTCAACTACGAGACCGCGCACTTCTGCGAACTGCTGCGCGCAGGCGCGCTGGAAAGCCCGGTGATGACGCATGCGCACTCGCGCCGCATGATGGCAATGGCCGATGCGGCGCGCGCCGCGCTCGGCCTGCGCTTTGCCTGCGAGTGAGCGTTCTTGCGAGGCCCGGTGCCCGGTGTTTAGTGCCGTGAGGGCAGTGCGAGGCGCTTTTCGAACCAGTGCTGCGCCCATTCCAGCACCTGGCACAGCACCCAGTACACGGCCGCGGCGGCGAGATAGAGCGGCAGCGGCTGATAGGTCGAGGCGATGATTTCCTGTGCGCTGCGCAGGAGCTCCGTCACGGTGATGACCGAGACGAGCGAGGTGTCCTTGATGAGGCTGATGAGGCTGTTCGAGAGGCTCGGCACGGCAATGCGCAGCGCCTGCGGCGCGATCACGTAGCGCAGCGTCTGCCGCCGCGAGAGGCCGAGACTGTAAGCGGCGAGCCACTGGCCGCGATGAATGCCGAGTATCGCACCGCGCATGCTTTCGGATAGATACGCGGCCACGTTGGCCGAGAGCGCGATCACGCCGGCCGGCGTCGGGTCGAGTGAGATGCCGATGCTCGGGAGTCCGTAGTACACGACGAAGATCTGCACGAGCAGGGGCGTGCCGCGCATGAGGCTCACATAGACCCGTGCGATTTTCGGCAGCACGGGGCTCGTGCTGATACCCATGAGCGCGAGCACGACGCCGCCGGCCAGGCCGAAGATCATCGAGAGCACGGCGAACTTGACCGTCAGCACCGCGCCCTGCGCGAGCACCGGCAGCGACTGGAGGAGGAGCGTTGTGATGGGCATGGGCGTGGGGAAGGAGGTTCAAGGGAGCCCGCGCACGCTGCGGGCGATCCAGTAAGGAGGGCGGCAACCCGGAGGCTCGACCCAAAGACGCGACCCAAAGACAAGGGGCGGCATCGTGCGATGCCGCCCCGTGTGTCAGGGCCGGCCGGGGCCTCCGGGGCGATGGTTCACAGAACGGCTTGCCGCGGGGTCACTGCGCCGGCGCAACCGGCTTGCTCACGTCGATGCCGAACCACTTGTCGGAAATCTTCGTGAACGTGCCGTCGGCTTCGAGCTGCGTCATGGCGTCGTCGATGGCCTTCGCGAACTGCGGATTGCCCTTCTTGAACGGAATCGCCGACGGATTGCCGCTGCCGACGATCGCGCCCGTGCGCAGCGGCAGCTGCGAATTCTTGAGCAGGTAGGCGAGCATCAGGCGGTCGTTGAGCGCGGCGTCCAGGCGGCCGGCGGCGAGATCGCGCAGATACTCGGGCGCGCCCGGGTAGGTCTTCACGTCGATGCCCGGCACCGACTTCGCCATGTCCATGTAGTTGGTGCCGAGGCCCACGCCCAGCTTCTTGCCCTTGAGGTCCTCGAGCGACTTGAACTGGCGCGTGTCGTCCTTGCGCTGGATCAGCTGCGCGGCCGAGTACGTGTACGCCGGCGAGAAGTCGAGCACCGCCTTGCGCTGGTCGGTGACGCCCACCTGGTTGACGATCACGTCGAACTTGCCGGCCTGCAGGCCCGCGATGATACCGCTCCATTCGGTCGTGATGAATTCGGGCTTCACGCCGAGCTTCGCGGCGACGGCCTTGGCGATATCCACGTCGTAGCCGACGAGCTGGCCGTCGGGCGCCTTCGAGTTGAACGGCGGGAAGGTGCCTTCGAGACCGATGCGCAGCGTGCCGCGGGCCTTGACCTGGTCGAGCAGATCGTCGGCGTGGGCGCTGGCCGAGACGAAGGCGGTGCCGATCAGCGCGGCCGCAAGGAGTTGTTTCAGCAGGGCGAGTTTCATCGTTTTCCTCTTGTGGTGCTTCCGGTAGTGCTTCCTGTCGTTCTACGGGCAGCGGCCCGTGACTAGCGTGAAACTATAGCTTCAGGCGCGGCTCGCGGCCAGTGCGCGCGCACATTCGCCCACGAGCGCGGGGCCGCGGTAGATGAAGCCCGTGTAGAGCTGCACGAGCGAGGCGCCGGCGTCGATCTTCGCGCGCGCGTCCTCGCCCGAGAAGATGCCGCCCACGCCGATGATGGGCACGTCGTTGCCCAGTTCGGCGCGCAGCTTGCGGATCACCGCGTTCGACGCCTCGAACACGGGGCGCCCCGAGAGTCCGCCGGTTTCGTCGGCGTTCGGCATGCCTTGCACGGCGGCGCGCGAGAGCGTGGTGTTGGTGGCGATCACGCCTTCGAACCGGTGGCGCAGCACCGTATCGGCGATCTCCTTGATCTGCTCGTCGTCGAGATCCGGGGCGATCTTCAGCGCGAGCGGCACGAGCTTGCCGTGCAGGTCGGCGAGGCGCTGCTGCTTGTCCTTGAGCGCCGCGAGCAGCGCGTCGAGCTCGCCCGCGCCTTGCAGCTGGCGCAGATTCTTCGTGTTCGGCGACGAGATGTTGATCGTCACGTAGCTCGCGAACGGATAGACGCGTTCGAGACAGAAGAGATAGTCGTCGGCGGCGCGCTCGATGGGCGTATCGGCGTTCTTGCCGATGTTCAGGCCGAGGATGCCGCGATAGCGCGCGGCCTGCACGTTCTTCACGAACTGCTCGACGCCCTGGTTATTGAAGCCCATGCGGTTGATGATGCCGCCCGCCTGCGGCAGCCGGAAGATGCGCGGGCGCGGATTGCCCGGCTGCGGGCGCGGCGTGACGGTGCCCACCTCGATGAAACCGAAGCCGAGCGCGGCAAAGCCGTCGATCGCCGCGCCTTCCTTGTCGAGTCCTGCCGCGAGGCCCACGGGGTTGCTGAACGTGAGGCCCATCACCGTGCGCGGCGAATCGGGCACGCGCGAGGCGAGGAGGCCTGCCATGCCGGTACGGCCGGCGGCGCCGATGGCGCGCAGCGTCATGTGGTGGACGTCTTCCGCGTCGAGGCGAAAGAGCTGGTCGCGCAGAATCGGGTAGAGGGAACTGAACACGGGAAGAGGGCGCGGCGGCCGGGAAATGGGAACCCGGTATTTTACCGGCTTTGTGCGCCCCGGCGGCTGCGCGTCCCAGCATGGCGGCCGGCGCGGGCTGCCGTTTTGCGCCGCACTGGGTCTCGCCTCAGGGCGAATCCTCGCTCAGGCGCGGCTCGGGCCTTGATTCGCGAGCGCGGGATCCAGTTTTTTCCAGACGCCGTCGAAAAGGCCTTCCAGCGGCCGGAAACGCTCCTTATAAGCCATTTTGGGGCTTTCGCGAATCCAGTAGCCCAGATAGACGTAAGGCAATTGCAGGCTGCGCGCCTGCTCGATCTGCCACAGGATGTTGTAGGTGCCGTAGCTCGTGTGGGGGGCGTCGGGCTCGAAGAAGGTGTAGACCGAAGAGAGCCCGTCGCCGAGGATGTCGATCATGCTCACCATGCGCAGCGTGCCGCTGCCTTCGGGGTCCTTCGGGTCGTGCTCGCGGAATTCGACGAGGCGCGAGTTGATGCGGCTTTGCAGGAGGAACTGCTCGTACTGGTCGCGGCTGTCGCGGTCCATGCCGCCGCCCGCGTGGCGCGCCGACTGGTAGCGCATGTAGAGCGCGTAGTGCGTCTCGTCGTAATGGAGCGGGGCGACCGTGGCGATGAGCTCGCCGTGCTGCTTCCAGACCCGGCGCTGCGTGCGGTTGGGCGCGAAGCTCGCCACCGGCACGCGCACCGGCACGCAGGCGCGGCAGCCGTCGCAATAGGGACGGTAAGTGAAAACACCCGAGCGCCGGAAGCCCGCCTTCACCAGATCGGTGTACACGTCGGAGTTGATCAGATGGCTGGGCGTGGCCACCTGCGAGCGCGCGATGCGCCCCTCCAGATAGCTGCAGGGGTAGGGCGCCGTTGCATAGAATTGCAGCGCGGAAAGCGGTGAAAGCGGCAGCTCGTTCGGATGCGTCACGTTGGCAGCTCTCGTAGCAGTTCGGATCGTCGCCGTCGTGCGCCGGGCGTTGCGCCCAGCCGCTCAGGCGACGTGTTCTGCATTCAGTCTAACATCGAGCCCGAACCGGAATCTATCGGTTTGAACGGTGCCGCAACACGGGTGCAACGCCCGCCGGGCGCGGCTGAGGGGCGTGGGCACGAGCGTTCAGTCCGCGGGCGCCGCACCCGGGCGGCTCACCAGGTCGGCGAGAACCTCTTTGTCGAAGCGCCAGGGAATGCGCGCGCCGTCGACACTCGTGCGCAGGTGGGCGATGAAGGCCTTGCGCGCGATCTCGTGGCCGCCGAGCGAGGCGAGGTGCGCGGTGTTCTGCTGGCAGTCGATCAGCGCGACGCCGTGGCGCCGCAGATGGGCGACAAGCGCCGCCAGCGCGATCTTGGAGGCATCCGTGACCGAGGCGAACATCGATTCGCCGAAGAACATCTTGCCGAGCGAAACGCCGTACAGGCCGCCCACACGCTCGCCGTTGCGCCAGGTCTCGATGCTGTGGGCGTCGCCGATGCGGTGCAGGGACGAATACGCGTCGATTACGTCGCCCGTGATCCAGGTGCCGCGCTGGCCGTGGCGCGGGGCGTTCGCGCAGGCGCGCATCACGCCGGCGAAGTCGTGATCGACGCGGATTTCCCACGCCTCGTCGCGCAGCACGTGCTTGAGCGTTTTCCTGAGCGACGGCGAGACCTTGAACTCGTCGGGCCGCAGGATCATGCGGGGGTCGGGGCTCCACCAGAGCACGGGCTGACCGTCCGAATACCACGGGAAAATGCCGTGCCGATAGGCGTCGATCAGGCGCGAGGGCAGCAGGTCGGCGCTGGCGGCGAGCAGCCCGGGCGCGCCGCTCGACGCGCCGAGCGCGCGCTCCACGCTGGGAAACGGGTCTTCGGGCCCGAGCCAGGGAACCATCGGCGCTGAGCGGATCAGCCGTCGCGCAGCGAGCGCAGCACGTCGCCGGTATGCAGGCCGTAGCTGCCCGACTGACGGTCGGCGAAGAAAAAGCGCAGGGTCTGCCCGACCGTGGGGAAGGCAATCTCGTCCCACGGAATCTCGTGCTCTTCGAAGAGCCGCACTTCGAGGCTTTCTTCGCCCGCGGCGATGTCGAGGTCGAGCAGGCGCGCGAGGTAGAACAGATGGACCTGATGCACGCGCGGCACGTTCAGCAGCGAAAAGAGGTTCTGCACCTCGACGCGCGCACCAGCCTCTTCGAGCGTTTCGCGCGAGGCGGCTTCGGCGGTCGTCTCGCCCATTTCCATGAAACCGGCGGGCAGCGTCCAGTAGCCGTAGCGTGGCTCGATGGCGCGGCGGCAGAGCAGCACCTTGTCTTCCCACACAGGGACGGTGCCCACCACATTGCGCGGATTCTGGTAGTGCACGGTGCCGCAGGCCGAGCAGACATAGCGTTCGCGATTGTCGCCGGGCGGCACGAGCAGGCTGACGGCCTGCCCGCAGATCGAGCAGAATTTCATGGGCACGATTGGGGGAAGAGTCATGCGAGTGTATCACCGCGTGGTGTCGTGCCGGGAGGGGTGAAAAGCGGCGGTGGGGCGGGTACACGCGGAAAACAAAAAAGGGTTTCACGCTGATGCGCTGTAACCCTTGATTGATTCGACGAAGTGGAAAAGCGCGAGTCGAATCGACTCACACGGCGATGCTCAAAAAGGGTCGCACCAGAGCAATAGTTGACAAAAATCTTTTGAAATCGAAAGAATTTCTTGCCCCGCGCCGTAGGCCATCAAATGTTCGCCGTTCTCCGCTCTCGTCCGGTAACCCGATGTGCCAAGTGCTAGCGGCGCCAACTGGTGGTGGCAGCATTTGGCGTGATGCTATTCAGCTATGCAAACGACGCGAGCAAACAAGCACAGTTGACATCCGAACGAAAAGCCCCGCCGATGCGTGACCCTGCTCACACAGCATCAATCAATTCTTTAGTAGTTCGCCTAACTCCTTCACACGGCTATCTGTAATATCTGCCATACACTCCCAAAAGTATATTTCGCGCTCGGCCGCTTCACCCATTGCGTAGGTCTCACTATAACATTCGTTGTCACGATACGTTGACCAGGCGCTTTGAGCCTTTTCAAAGTAAGGCGATATTAACGGGTTACCTTCATTTTTAAGCGACTTGTCGCCTTTTTCGTTCATCAAGCGTACCGCGTCAAGCTTCTTGTTGAGTTGGGTACTCGCCTTGTTGAACTTCAAATGCGAACATTGCGCCAAATCTTCGTTACTCGCGTGTTCGCCTGTGTCGCACATACGCGACACCTCGGCGGCGGATCCCCCCGAAAAGTACGCTGCAGGTGATTTGAAATAGTGGTAATCGAACTCCCCTGAATATATAGTCTTTGCATTTGCAAGGACGGGGAAGAGCGCAAGCACGCAGAAAATTCTAGTGCGACGAATCATAAATCCCGACTCAAATATTTCTGCTTCACGATGGTGACTCTTCTGAAAACCTTTAACAGGATGTTCCTTTGATGTCGCATACGATCTCATCCTGTCACCAACTTTTTCGTAATCTCTCGTGTTCACAAAATCGAGAAGACAATCGCCATGATGCTGCAAGTTATATTTGAAACAGGTTAGTGCATCGTACTCAAACGGAAATAACGGAAAATTACCGGCCCGCGACGTCACCGAGTGAAGCGTGAAAGCGAGATCATCGACCACGATGAGCAATATTCGTAAATCGTTTTTGTACGATGAGCCAAAGAGAAATGTGCGCAATGTACTACATTTTTATCTTCATGCTTCACCCGATGAAACAGAATTTCGGGTTCTTGCATCGCGGAACCGCACCCCGTCGACCCAATCCTGCCATTCGTCTGCCGACATATACGCTTCGTTTTCGTATCGTTGCCGTTCGAGAAATTCAATCTGGTCCGCGAGGCTTAGACTTTCCCAGAAGCGATCCCATATGTGGCGATACCAATACTCGGCATTTCCCTGCATCGAGCCGACGAACGGTCCAAGCTCATAGAAGGCAACCCACGGGCAAGGCGGATTGAAGCCGGCGTTAGCGAGATGGAACACTAGCTCAACATCATTCGTCAAAAGCCGCATATTCATTCCTGAGAGCTCTTGATCGTGCTTGAGTAACGTATGTAATGCTCCCTTCTCATAGTGCTGCCAGCTTGTTTCGTCGCGGCCTTCGCGGATCGTCATGATGTAGCGTGGAACCTGGGCAACCTCGATCGTTTGGCACACCAGCAAGGCGTTAACGCCAATGTCTTTCAGGTTGTGCACCTCTATATATCGCGGTAGTTCTCCCGGTACCGTATCCGCGCGATGAGCAGGAAAGATCGTCCTTAGCCTCTCGATTTTCGCACCGTAAACCTGCTCTAGCGCCTCTTTTAATCTGTCTTTCGACTGCGACACAAAGCGCTGTTCCTGCCGCTTGCGGCCAATGTCATCGAGCATTTTTTGTATCGAGAACACACGTACTCCCTGTCATGGCGTATCGGGTATCCGGGCAGCAGCGAAACTCCCCCCTAAGTAGCCCATTGTCCCAAAGATTATCCCGCCAACCAACCCCGTGATAACGGTACCCGGCCCGGTTTCAATGCCGACCATTGCGCCGAGGACTACGCCAACCCTTAGGCCCGCCGCCGCGCCTCCCCAGCCGCCCATTTGCCGCACGACTTCTTTCTCTATTGGTCGCACTGACCTCGCCTTGTAAGATCTCTCGGTGGCGATCGAGAGGTCATAGGCGGTGAAGGCTATGCCGAACACCTGTACAACACGCGCGTACTTTACGATGCCCATTGAGACAGCTAGTCCACGCTGCGTAAAGATGCCCGATGGCGGAACGCTCGGCAGTGGTTGAACCAAGATTTCCTTATCAAGCGCCTCAGAATAGTTGCGTATCTGCACAATCCGCTTCTTTAGGTGCGGATTCTGCCTCTCGTACTCGTCAAGTGCCTGCCGGATTTCCGCTCCCGCTACAAGGCGCGCGCCTGATCGCTTCGCCTTTGCGATGTCGATATAAATTGTTTTTCCGTCGAAGCGCGTTGCTCCGTCGGGAAAGTTGGTGCTTACAGACTGATAGCTAGTTGCTCTGTCTGAACCCATGACGTGCTCGGCGACGCTCGCACTCGAGTCGGGATTTCTACTCCAAAGCCCGTATTGCTCAGGGTAGACCTCACGCAAGTTGCCTAACTCGCCAAGCTCTAGCGTTTGCAAGTATGGGTTATCTACATCGGTATAGCACTTGCGAACGAGAAACCCATCGCGGCCCGGCTCATCAACGACAACAAATACGAAAACCTTCGCGGGCATAAGATGCCCAAGTACGTCATATTTCGAATCCGGTGTCTGGTTTGTGGTGATCTGATAAACGTAGTTGCCCATTATTTCCGGCACCCCAGTGCTTTAACGACGACTACGACACGTTTTTTCACACGTACTTGACGATCCGCTCAACACGTCGCCGGACGTAGTGGTGATATCAGCTTTCGCTACAAGCGCCCTCAGAGTGGGGAACTCCAACGTTCGAGCGCGCGGATACCGATAGCGATGTCGAGTCGCGAAACGCCGTCGCTATATACGCGAGGGCAAAAGCCGGAAACGTCCGTTGTCCCCTTATAGACCGCGCCATTGGCGCTGCTTATGTGGTACGGCACACCCGATATCGGTTGACCCTTGTCATCGAGCACGCGCACACGTTCATCGAATGCGCCGCGATGTTCGTTCGTCATCGACCGTCCGAAAGCATCAAAGCCCATCGCGTGCAGTTGGTCCGCCTCGAAGCTGTGCGAGGCGCTGTCCTGAGAAGCGAGCATAACGGGAGACGGCGTGCATTTACAGAGGCAGATATCACCGTCTAGTGCCTGTTGCTTGCCCATCATGGTTGCGTTGCGGTGCGGCCCCTGCCAGCCGATCACGCCTTCGGATTTACACCCGTTGCACCAGATCTTTGCGCCAATGAAGGTCATTGGTGTTCCGTAGTGCGTACAGCAATCCATGCCTTCAGTGACTATACCGCCGTTTGTGGACTTGTCCCCCAGTAGGAGAATGGCTCGCTTCATACAAAGCCCCCCGCGTGACGTTGTTGCTTTTCAAGCATCCCGATACCTCTACTGAGTGGGTGAAAACGACCGGTGTGGCGACAGTTGAGCGCAATTCGCCCGATAACCCCTATCGTTCCCCGTATTTTTTCGGGTGCGAAGCTGATAAATCTGAAATTTAGTTACGGAACGATGTGGCGCGCATAGAATTTTTAAAATTTGACATTCGACAATTTCCGTCTAACATCGCGACTAATTTAGATGGTCAAAATCACCCCGAATAATCGACAAGCCCGCGCAATGCGGACTTTTGCGTTTCTAAACCGCACCATCCCCGTGAAGGCTTACCACGCTCGACCTGTACGCCAGCTAAGCCGAAGCCCGCGCACGAATGGAGTAAGCCACGGGGCGCGCGGCGTGGCACCGTAACCGGGCGCATTCAGCAAGGGGATTCGCCGCAGGTTCTCGCCCGAACGCCAGGTGTTTTCCCGTGCTTTTCTCACTCCATCGCATCGGGTGCGAGCAGGTAGGGCCGCCCGTTGCGCGGCGAGCCGCACAACGCTACCGTGGATGTTTTCAATTGAGAGCGCACGATGCCCCGCACGAAACGCGCCACGAAGAAGACCGCCACGCGCAAGCGCTTCACACTCGACATGCGCGAACGCATCGCGATTCGCGTGAACGCCGCGCACCTCGAAGCCATCGCCGCCGCCGCTGCGCGGATGGACCTGACCGTGAGCGCGTTCGTGCGCATGGCCGCACTTCAGATCGCGCGTTCGGGTTGCTGACCCACCGGCTTTCCTGCCGCGACCGGCGCGTTAACCTTTTCATGATGGGGGTTGATTTTGACGATGTGCTTCTTCAGCATTTCTTCTGCGAAAGACAGGGAGCGCTCGATGCGGGATGTCGGCGTTCCCTATGATTCATGCGCGGCGGACACAACGTCTCCAAGTCGAACCGCTGGATACACACTAGCGCAAGAGTAAAACTCCTTTTGCTAAGGTGGAGCATCTGTTTGAAGAGGCTCACTGGTAATTGCCTCTCTCTCCCACCAGTTCGTCACGAAGCTATCCAGCGCATGGAGTGAATCATAAAAGGAGATAAGAGCCGTCCCGTCGTCGCCGGACAATTCGCGGAATTGTGGCGCGCTCGAATACAGCACGGGCATTTCAGGAAGGAAGTCAACCTGAAGGTCATTCGGTTTAGCCCTGTTCTCGTCCGGCCCAGAAATATATTTCGCCACTGCTGTCATATAGTTCGGGCAGGCACGACTATTTATGTATAAAACCCGCTCGATGGTGCGGTTTAGTTCTGCGGCAAAGTATCGACGCGCATCCGCTTCGTTTCGCGCCTTTTCTTCGGCCTTGGAACGCCGCGTGTTTAGTTCGTTTATCCACGCTCCCAAGAGGGAGGCACCGGCGCCAAACAAGGCCCCGAAATTATTGCAAGCTTCGTTGGTAGCGCAACGATTCCTGTCAGAAAAAGCAGTGGGGCCCAACCCCATATACGGTTTTTTTTGAACAAAGCTCCATGCTGGTCTCAAAAAGCGAGCCAAATTCATCCGTTGTTTGCTCGGCAGTGAACATTTGTCGGAATCCGGATAGCTTGGCCAGCGCGGAATACGCTGCTTAAAGCTTCGAGCGGCACGGGAAAGGGAGGCCCGTTTTGTTCATATCGTACCCCACTTATACGGTGACTTATTGCGCCGACGCATCATGCGACCTGTCCGTTCGGATAGGTGCACGGCGACCGGGCGCGCGCTAAAGTCATCGCGAGGGTCGCCCCGATGCGCCCTTGGTCTCCTCACCTCCGCCCGCCTGTGCGGGCGTTTTTTTGTCCGCTGACGGCTCTACGGGCCAACATGGACGATAGCCGATGCGCCATTCGTCTCCGTATCGGGTTTGCCGTGTTCGTTCAGCGTTCCCGTGTGCATTTCCATGTCGGCGGTCAGGGAAACGGTGGCGCCGCCTGGCACGACGATGGCTTGCATATCGTCCATTTCCGCGCCCGGCACGGACTCATAGTCGCCGCCCGCGCGGGCCAGAATATCGACAGTCGCCAGAAGGTCGCCTTGGTCTTCGGGAAACACCGTTTCCGCCTTTGCGTCCGGCGCAAGCTTGCGCACGCGACGCACGAACGAGTCGTGTTCCTTGCTGAAAAGCTCGAAGGTCGTGTTACGGGGATTTTTTGAACGTACATGCACGACGAGCAAGCGCATATCGTCGCTGTAGGGGAGGATTTGCGCTTCTATGGCGAGTCCGTCGCGCCACCAGGCCAGAAGGTCCAAAGCGCCCATGTACCCGCGACAACGATGGCAATGCACGAAAGCACCTTCAGGGCAAGTTCGGCAATCTCGGTTGCTCTTTTCATGCGCGGTCCCGGTGGTGGTGCGTCATGATAGCGGGGCCGCGCGCTTGAATTCCGACACGCCGTGCCGCTCGCTCAGGCTGGTACGTCGTCGGGGAGGGGAAGGGTTGCGAAGCTGTCACAGCTCCGGAAAACAAAAAAACCCGCCTAAGCGGGTTTGATGTCGTGACGGATTTGCCTGATTCGTGCCCGACTCGTTCTCAGATTGTCCTAAAGCAAAAAAACTATCTGCTCAGATAACCGGGTAAATCGAGCAAAGCCCTTACTGGGCTTTGGTTGCGGGGGTAGGATTTGAACCTACGACCTTCGGGTTATGAGCCCGACGAGCTGCCAGACTGCTCCACCCCGCGTCCGTCGAAGAAAAGATTATAGCGCGTTGGCTTTCGCATTGCAACAGAGAATGACGAATCGCCTTCGAACCGTTTGCAGGACGCTTGCCGGCGGCCTCGGGCTAGAATCGGGGACCTGACATGGCCCCAGCAGCGGACTCGCTTGCAGTCCGCTGCCACCTTCACTTTCTACCGTTTTTTACCGTTCTTGCCCCATGGATATCGCACAGGATCTGCAATCGATCGCCGCGCAGGAAGCGGCTCTGGTCTTCCCCCGTTTCGACGCCGCCCGCGCCTGGGAACTGGGTTCTTGCCTGCACGAACTTGCCCGCGAGCGCGCGCTCGCCATCGCCATCGACGTGCGCACGTTCGGCCAGCCGCTCTTTTTCAGCGCGCTCGACGGCACGACGCCCGACAACGTGGACTGGGTGCGCCGCAAGTCGCGCGTCGTCGAGCATTTCCGCCGCAGCTCGTATGCCATCGGCCTGCGCATGCAGCAGGCGGGCACGACGCTCGCCGAAAAGCACGGGCTGCCCGTTGCCGACTTCGCGCCGCACGGCGGCGCGTTTCCGCTCGCCGTTGCCGGGGCGGGCGTGATCGGTTCCGTCACCGTGTCGGGGCTGCCGCAGCGCGCGGATCACGAACTCGTCGTCGAGGCGCTGTGCGCGCAGCTCGGCGCGGACTTTGGCCAGCTCACGCTCGCGAGGGCGTGAGACGATGCGGCTGACTCCCTGGACCTGGCTCGTCATCGCCATCATCGCGGAGGTGATCGCCACTTCCGCATTGCGCGCCTCGAACGGCTTCACGCGGCTCGTGCCTTCCACCATCGTCGTGCTGGGATACGGGCTCGCGTTCTACGGGCTCTCGCTCACGCTGCGCAGCATTCCCGTCGGGATCGTCTATGCAGTGTGGTCGGGCGTGGGCATCGTGCTCATCACGCTGGTCGCCATGGCGCTTTATCGCCAGATACCCGATCTGCCGGCCGTGCTCGGTCTGGGTCTGATCGTGGCCGGCGTGGTCGTGCTCAACCTGTTCTCGAAGATGCAAGCGCACTGAAAGCGTTGCGCCTGCTGCCGTGACGATCGCCTTTATCGTGACGTAGGCGGCACGATGCGGATGCCCGCTGCGGCCACGGTGCCGCGGCTCTTCTCGCCTTCGGGCGTCGCGGCGTCTTCCCACAGGCTGATCGCCCGCGCGACGTCGATGCCGTGTTCCTCTGCATAGCGGAACCAGCGCTTTGCCGCTTGCGGCTCGGGCGTTTCCTTCTCGTCGATGAAATAGCGGCCGGTGAGTTGTGCGTCCATGGTGTGCGTGAAAACCTGTGTATTGAAACGGAAGATGGGCCCCCGGTTGCGCCCGGGCATGGGCAAGCGCAAGTGTTGCAGGGTCCGGGGGCATTCGTCCACCGTCCTCGCACGCCATGTGCCGCCCCCCGCAAGCACGCGCGTTCGCGACGTCGTGCGCTCGCGAGGCGTAACATTGATGGGCTGTCCCGCCGTCCGCCGGCGCGGTTCTTCCGACCAATTGTCCAATGAGGCTGGAGATGGACATCCGCTTTCTTTCCGACACACCGGTCTATCGGGATTCGAATCTGACCATCGTGTTCGCGGCGCTTGTCGATGGTGCCCGGGTGCCGTGTGCGATTTCCGTGGAAGCGCTCGAGGACCATTTCGGCGCGCGGGCTTCGAACCGCGATGCCTCGATGGAGGCTTTCGATGCAGGCCGCACCCGCATCGAACAGGTGGCCCGTACCCATCTGGAACTCAGCAACGGCACGCCCGTTTTACTCAAGAGCGGGCATTTTCCGCCGGGGCGGCTCGCCTCGTAGCGCGCGAGAGGACACGGTTTCACATCGCGCCTGGCGGGCGAAGCGTGCCTCGGGCGTGCGTCTATCTCGACTTTTGAGCGCCCGGCCGCGACAATCGCCGGAATGGGACGCACCGTACAGATGGAACAGACACCGGGCCGCGCACACGGCGGCCGGGCAGGCGAGGCCGAGCGGCCGGCATTGCGGCAGGCACAGCGCGGACGCATTCTCGATGCCGCGCGGCGCATCGTGGTGCGCGACGGTTTCGCGGCGCTCTCCATGCGCAAGATTGCCGATGCGATCGGTTATTCGCCGGCTTCCCTCTATCTCTACTTCGAAAACCGCGACGAGATCGCGCGAGCGCTGGGCGCCGAAGGCTACGCGCAGTTGCGCGAGGCGCTCGATGCTCAGATTCAGGTCGTCGATCCGGCGGGCCGGCTGCGCGCGCTCGCGCAGGCCTATGTCGCGTTTGGCGAGGCGCATCCGGAGACTTACCGCCTCGTTTTCGTCGACGTGCCGACGGTGCAGCCAGAAGAGGGCATGCCGGGCCCGGACGCCGAACCCGTGGTTCGCGTATTCGCCGAAGCGCTCGCCGCGCTCGGGCCCACGACCGATGCGCCCCATGCCGCCGCGCTATGGGCGACGCTGCACGGCATCGTGATGCTGGCGCTCACGCGTCCCGGTTTTGCCGGTCCATCGCTCGAACGGGTAGTCGAGGCGGCGCTCGCGGCATGGCTCGGTACGGCGGCGGCCGGGCGCAAGCGCGCCGGGAAGCCGACCCGGGCAGCGTCGACGTGATAGGCTCGGCACGGCAGCCATTTTCGTTCTGGCAGCGCGCGCGAAGTGGCGTCTTTTCAGTGTGCTTACACGTCCGTTTTCCATCATTTCGATTGCCATGCCACAGGAAGCTTCCGCCCGTTCAGCCGCCGTCGAGGTCGGCCAGCAGGTCGTCACTCGCGTAGCGAATCGCATCGGCTTCATCGAGCTCGAGCGTCCCGAGGCGCTCAACGCACTCTCGACCGCCATGGTCCGTGCGATGCTCGCGGCACTCGACTGCTGGCGCGACGATGCCGACGTGCTCGCCGTGGTCGTTCGCTCGCGCCACGCGCGCGCGTTCTGTGCGGGCGGTGACATCCGCTTTCTTTACCAGTCGTATCGAGCAGGCGATCAGGCCGCGCTCGACACCTTCTTCACCGGGGAATACCGCCTCAATCACACGATCTTCACCTATCCGAAGCCCTATATCGCGTTCATGAACGGCGTGGTGATGGGCGGCGGCATGGGGATCTCGCAGGGCGCGCACCGCACGGGCGGCCTGCGCGTGGTGGGGGCGTCCACGCGCCTCGCCATGCCCGAAACGCGCATTGGCCTCTTTCCCGACGTGGGTATGGGCTGGTTTCTCGCCCGCACGCCGGGCGCGCTCGGGCGCTATATGGCCGTGACGGGTGAGACGATCGACGCCGCCTCCGCGCTCTATGCGGGACTCGCCGACGCGTATCTCGACGAGAGCGCGTGGCCCGCGCTGATCGATGCGCTGGAGACCGAATCGTTCGCGACGGGCGAGGGCGTGGTCGCCCGCATCCGGCGCGACGCGACGGCGAAAGAGGAGACGCAGCCGCCCGCCGACGCTTCAGTGCTGGCCGAGGCGCGCACCTGGATCGACCGCCATTTTTCGCTGCCGGACGTGCCCGCCATCCTCGCCTCGCTCGAGGCGGTGCAGCGCGAAGCGCAGGGGCCCGAGTCCGAATGGGCCGAGCAGACCGCGGGCGTGTTGCGCGAGCGTTCGCCGCTTTCGATGGCGGTGTCGCTCGATGTGGTCTCGCGTGCGGAAGGGACGATGGCGGACGTGCTGAGGCGCGATCTGGATCTCACGCGTTCGAGCTTCGCGCGCGGCGACGTGATGGAAGGCATACGCGCGCGCATCATCGACAAGGACAATCGCCCGCACTGGCGCTTCGATTGCATCGAGGCGGTGCCGCGCGAGGAGGTGGAGCGGATGTTCGAGAGCCCGTGGCCGGCCACGAGCCATCCGCTGCGCGATTTGACGGGTTGACCCGTTGAAGGGCTGACCTTGAAGGACTGACCTTGAAGGACTGACGCCGGGATCAGTCGTCGATCGTTTCGCTCATGAAGGCGCGCATGAAGACGAGTGCGCCCCAGCCCCATACCGCATTCGAAGCGAAGCCCTGCGCGAGCCGCGGCAGCATGTTGCCGCTCGGCCAGATCCCGCGCAGCGGATCGACCACGAACACCATCGCGGCCGTGAGCACGAGGCCGCCGAACACGAAGGCCTGCACCCACGGTGCGGGCCGCGCGGGCGACACGCGCAGGAGCCACGCCATCGGCACCGCCCACAGGGCGCTCCAGATCGCGTTCACGAGAAACTCGGGCAGGCCGAAGGGCAGGAAGGGCTCGGTCGAAAAACCCGTTGCGTCGATGACCTGGGCGGCATGCAGGAGCGCCAGCGTTGCCTCGCGAAAGAAGAGCGAAGCGAGAAAGCCGGACAGAAACGGCAGGATCAGTTTTTGCATTTAACTTTGAAAGGCGAGAGTGCGTGGGCCTTGGCATGGGGCGCGCAAAAGAGCGTGGAACGTGAGACCAGTTTCGGCTCCCCGCGCGGCCTGCCGGGCTTTTTGTCGGTGTGCGCCATTATATCGGCGCCGCGCCCGCGCGGTTGCGCTCTCGTATGTTAAAGCGTCGGGCTAATCACGAAAGTGGAAAACCTAAGCTTTAAAAAATCGTTCAAAAGCGTAGCCCCCCTCCCTAGACTGATTCCCCATGAAGAAAGACGGCCCCCGCCGTCGGCGGGCGACCGCGCTTTGCCATTGGCGCGCCCCCGTTCAGCCCGTTCTCGTCTCGCACACGCAGGAGCTATGCATGAATGTGTTCTGGTTCATCCCGACCCATGGCGACAGCCGTTATCTGGGTACGTCCGAGGGCGCGCGCGCCGCTGACCTCGCGTACTTCCAGCAAGTCGCCGTCGCCGCCGATACGCTGGGCTACGAAGGCGTGCTGCTGCCGACGGGCCGTTCGTGCGAAGACGCGTGGGTTGTCGCATCGAGCCTGATCGCCGCCACGCGGCGCCTGAAGTTTCTGGTGGCGATCCGTCCGGGCCTCTCGTCGCCGGGGTTTTCGGCACGCATGGCCGCCACCTTCGACCGGCTGTCGAACGGGCGTCTTCTCATCAACGTCGTGACCGGTGGCGATTCGGCCGAACTCGAAGGCGATGGCCTCTTCGTCGATCACGACACGCGTTATGAAATCACCGACGAATTCCTGCATATCTGGCGCAAGCTGCTGGCCGCTTCGCATACGAACGAAGCGATCGACTTCGACGGCAAGCATCTGAGTTCGAAGGGCGGCAAGGCGCTCTATCCGCCGGTGCAGCATCCGCATCCGCCGCTGTGGTTCGGGGGCTCGTCGCCCGCCGCGCACGACATGGCGGGCGAGCATATCGACACCTATCTCACCTGGGGCGAACCGCCCGAAGCCGTGGCGAAGAAGATCGCCGACATTCGCAAGCGCGCGGCCGACCGTGGCCGCACGATTCGCTTCGGCATCCGTCTGCACGTGATCGTGCGCGAGACCGAAGAGGAAGCGTGGGCCGATGCCGAGCGCCTCATCAGCCGGCTCGACGACGAGACCATTGCGCGCGCGCAGAGTGCGTTCAACAAGATGGATTCCGAAGGCCAGCGCCGCATGGCCGCGCTGCACGGCGGCAAGCGCGGCACGCGCAAGGATCTCGAGGTGTATCCGAACCTCTGGGCCGGCGTGGGTCTCGTGCGCGGCGGTGCGGGCACGGCGCTCGTCGGCAATCCGGAGCAGGTGGCGGCGCGCATGAAGGAATACGCGGACCTCGGCATCGAGACGTTCATTCTCTCCGGATATCCACACCTTGAGGAATCCTACCGGTTTGCCGAGCTCGTATTCCCGCTGCTGCCGGGACGCCAGGCGAAAAGCTCGAACGGCCCGCTTTCGGGACCGTTCGGCGAGGTGGTGGGCAACCAGTATCTGCCGAGAGCGAGCGCGAGCTGAGCGCCTGCGCGCTCTGAACCGGTCGGGGAGAGGATGTGATGAGTCAATCCGCTGTTGCCGCGGTCGCCGTGCCGCGTGAGAGGCGTACGTTCGGCCCGCTGCTGCGTGCCGTGTTCGCGAAGCTGGCACCCTGGATCGTGCCGCTCGCGATCCTCGCGGCGTGGGAGCTGGCCGCGCGCACCGGCACACTGTCGTCGCGCGTGCTGCCCGAGCCGCTCGCGGTTTTCAAGGCCGCCTGGGGTCTCATCCAGTCGGGCGAGATGTGGCAGGACGTGCGCGTGAGCACCTGGCGCGCGCTGGCGGGCTTCGCCATCGGCGGGGGCTGCGGCCTGATCCTCGGGCTCGCGACCGGACTCTTCAAGCCGGTCGAGACTGCGCTCGATTCGACCGTGCAGATGATCCGCAACATCCCCGCGCTCGCGATGATTCCGCTCGTGATCCTCTGGTTCGGCATCGAAGAAGAGGCCAAGCTTTTCCTCGTCGCGCTGGGCGTGTTCTTCCCGATGTACGTGAATACCTTCCACGGCATCCGCTCGGTCGACGCCAATCTCGTCGAGATGGCGCGCAGCTATGGGCTCAGGGGCTTCGCCCTATATCGCGACGTGATCCTGCCGGGCGCGCTGCCGTCGATTCTCGTGGGCGTGCGCTTTGCGCTCGGGCTCATGTGGGTGACGCTGATCGTCGCCGAGACGATCAGCGCGCAATCGGGTATCGGCTACATGACGATGAATGCGCGCGAATTCCTGCAAACCGATGTGGTGGTGGTCGGCATCCTGCTGTACGCGCTGCTCGGCAAGCTGGCGGATGTGCTCGCCAAGGGACTCGAGCGTGCCGCGCTGCGCTGGCACCCCGCTTATCAAACCGGGAGCGACGCATGAGCGCGACGACCCTTGCACCGAACTATGGCGGCATTGCGGGCCGCGACCTGCAGGCCGAAATCGAGGCGCAGCGGCAGCGCGAGCGCGGCGAACATGGCGAGGAGGATGGACGGCGCGAGCGCTATCGCAGCGCGCCGGAACCGCGCGATGCGGCGTCCGTGACGCTATTGCGCAGCGGCCCGCGCGCCGTCGATCCGGCGGTCGAGTTGCGCGGCGTGGGCAAGCGCTACGGCGAGCGCGTCGTGCTCGACGGCTTCGATCTGTCGATCGAGCGCGGCAGCTTCGTGTCGATCGTCGGCCGCAGCGGCTGCGGCAAGTCCACGCTGCTGCGTCTCGTGGCCGGGCTCGAAACGCCGGACGCGGGCGAGCTGATCCGCAACGGCGAGGCGGGCGCGCCGCTCGATACGCGCATCATGTTCCAGGATGCACGTCTCCTGCCCTGGAAGACCGTGTTGCAGAACGTGATGCTGGGCCTTGGCCGCGGCGCTCGCGAGGATGCGCGCGCCGTGCTGAACGAAGTGGGCCTGCTCGCCCGTGCCGACGAATGGCCGGCGCGCCTCTCCGGCGGCCAGCGTCAGCGTGTGGCGCTCGCGCGTGCGCTGGTGCACCGGCCGAGCCTGCTGCTGCTGGACGAACCGCTGGGCGCGCTCGATGCGCTCACGCGTATCGAAATGCACGCGTTGATCGAACGCTTGTGGCGCGAGCATCGCTTTACCGCGCTCCTCGTCACGCACGACGTGCACGAAGCCGTGGCGCTGGGCGACCGGATCCTGCTGGTGGAAGCAGGGCAGATCGCACTCGACGAAGCGGTGCCGCTCGGCCGGCCGCGCGAGCGCGCCGACGCGCGCTTCGCCGAACTGGAAGCGCGCGTGCTCGATCGCGTGCTGGGGCGCGAACCCGATGTCCCGACTTTGCGGCTTGCCGCCGACGTCCGCTGGGCGTTCTGAAATTTTTCTCTGGCAGTTCCCTTCGAATCTTTGGAGCCGACTTTTATGAGCATTTCCGCCATCAACGTGCGCAATCAGTTTCGTGGCAAGGTCAAGGAGATCATCCGCGGACCGGTGGTTTCCGAGGTCGACGTGGATACGCCGTTCGGCGTGGTCACGTCGGTGATCACGACGCGCTCGATCGACGAACTCGACCTCAAGGTGGGCTCCGAGGTCGTGGCGCTCGTGAAGTCGACCGAGGTATCGATCGCGAGGCTGTAAGGCGCCCGGAAGTGCTACGATGATCCGGCCAGCCACGACGGAGGACGGATCATGGAGCCGAAGGGCCTCGACATGGGCGACTACCAGGAGCGCTACAAGGACTTCGATATCGAGGTGGCGGTCGAGCAGGTGCTCACGGGCGTGAAGGCGCACTTTCGCGTGCTGCGCGGCAACGCTGTGGTTAAGGACTGGCAGCTCGTACATATCGACCGCCTTTGGTCTACCGAACATGCGGCGGCAGAGGCGGGGTTCGCGGCGGCCCGGGTGTGGGTGGATGGGCAAGCGGCCTAGCTACATCGAACGCCGGCAGACGTAGTTGATGGTCAGGCGAGGCGCCTGACCACGAATACCCGCTTTAGGCCTTTTTCCTCGGCTTGGCGCGTCTCGCGATACCAGGCCTGGCCCTCGCCAATCAGGGTTTCATAATCTCCCAGCATCGGTCCCGGCTGCAGCCCAATACGCGCGATGTACGGCGAGCAGGCGTCGCGAACGATCACCTCGATCGCATGACGGTCGGCGGGCGCGGCGCGGCCTGGATCGGGACGCATCTCTTCTTTCTTTCTCACGTAGTCGATGAACGGCACGGCCTGCGAATCTGCCCGGAGCGCATGCATTTGGGCATAATAGGGCGGTATAGATGATCAGGAGGCGTTGCCATGCCATTCGACCAATCGTGGATGGGTTACGGCATCGTCGGCGGCGTCCAGGCGGGAGCCATTGCGGCGGTGTTCGCGTTTTTCATGCTGCTGCTGGTGCACTGGCTGACCCGCAAAAATCCCTGGAGCCTCGGGACCCAGCTCGGCGTGTCGTACGTGCTTTCCCTGCTGCCCAGCGCCAGCGGCGATCTCTGGAATCTGCTCTATTTCAACTATGCCAACCTGCAGTCGCCGTTTCTGCTGGGCGTCGCGCTGGCCGAAGTGCATGATCCGGACAGTATCGGTACGCGGGCGCTATGCGAATTCATAGGGGCGGCGCTCGGGATATTTCTGGCGTGGCTGTTGCTGCTTTGGCGCAGCCGGACGCATGCCGGCGGAGCGTGACGCTGCGCAAGTGCCTGCAAGTCGTTTTGCTCCGCGCGACACCTGAAAGAGGCGGTCAGGGCCCGACGCGCTCCACCGCCCAGTTCGAATTGCGCACCAGATAATACTGGCCGCCCACGCCGACCCAGTGGAAGCCGCGCGGCGGCGCCTTCAGGTGATACTCGCGCCAGTCGTCGATCACGTACTGGCGGTCGCGGTATTCGGGCGCGACCCTGTCGCCCTTGTGCCACTCCGGCGGTTGTTGCGCCAATGCCGAAACCGACGTGAACACAGCGGGAAGCGCGAGCGCGGCGAGAAGCACGAAACGTTTCTTCATTGTTCACCTCCTGGTTTGTTGCCTGGAACGGCCTCGAACATCGGTGAAAGACCGCGCGGCGCGATACGCGCACGTGCGGTGCAGCCCATGTTAGTACAGGCCGCATGCCGACCGGCCCGAGCGTGTCCGCGCAGATGTTTGCCCGGCGTGCGAAGGTCGACGGCGAAGACGTGCCAGAATCGGGCAGGCCACCGAGGAGAGGATGGATGGAAAACCAGCGCAAATACGAGTACATGGGCTTCGACATGATCGCCGGCGTGAACGGCGATCACGAACAGGGCTTCTTCGTCTCATCCCAGACGATCCGCAGCCTGACCGATGCAGACCTGACGGCAAACGTACCCGTCGACGGCGTCGCCGCGGGACGCTTTTCGACCCAGGACAACGCTTTCGACGCCTCGTTCGACCGCATCCGCGCGGCCATCGACCAGCGCGTGGCCGCGAACCCTTGACCGTTGCGTGTTATCGGAAGCCGATGCACCAAAGCAAAACGCCGGATGTCTTGTGGACACCCGGCGTTTTGCCCGGCAAAGCCGCTTGTGCGGCGATAAAGCGAGGCGGCTTTGCGCTTGCGGCGAGGCTTACTGGCCGAAGAACACCGACTGCGGGCCGTTAGCCTTTGCGTGGCCGCCCGACTGCGAGACCGTGTTGGCGACGCCGCCGTACGACGAATCGACACCGGCTTGTTCGGCGCGCTCGGCGGCGACGGTCTGGGCGCTCACGCCTTGCTGCGAAGCCGGCGCACCGACGGCCGGATGATAGAACGGTGCCGGGCCGTAGCCGCTGGCGAACGCCGGAGCGGCAACAGAAGCGGAAGCTGCGACCAGCAGCGCTGCGATCAGTTTGGTCTTCATGGTGGACTCCAATATCAGGTTCAATTGCGGATCGGAGGCGCCGCATCTGGGAGGTCATGTGCCCATGAGCTGCGTCAACGGAACCTAGTGTATACACCTACTATCGGAAAATAATCGCGATAATCCGAATTTACCATTCCGGATCCAGAAACAATCCTGTGAGCCAATCCAGGCTTGGCTGAGCGACGAACAGACCCTAATAGGTGTCCCAAAAATTTTCTTGCGGTGCACAAATCCTGGCGCCGGATTACATACTCCGGGCAGGGTCTTTAGGCGGGAAAACCTTGCTGGAAACGCTTCCTGCGGCATTTGCGCAGCGCGCAACACCGTCAGACGCATGAGTTAAAATAGAAGGTTGATCCACGCACGCCGTTTTTTTCGCGCTCTTTCGCCATGTCCGCAAATCCTGTCACCAGCCCCCGCCGCGTTTCCGTCGCGCCGATGATGGACTGGACCGATCGTCACTGCCGCTCGCTGCATCGCATCATTTCCCGGCACACGTGGCTGTATACGGAGATGGTGACGACGGGCGCGCTGCTCCACGGCGACGTGCCTCGGCACCTGGCCTTCACGCCGGCCGAAGCGCCGGTGGCGTTGCAACTGGGCGGCAGCGAACCGGACGATCTCGCCCGTTCGGCGAAACTCGGCGAGCAGTGGGGCTACGACGAGATCAACCTGAACTGCGGATGCCCTTCGGAGCGTGTGCAGCGCGGGGCGTTCGGCGCCTGCCTCATGAACGAGCCGCAACTCGTGGCCGACTGCGTAAAGGCCATGCGCGACGCGGTTTCGGTGCCGGTGACGGTCAAGCACCGGATCGGCGTGGATGCGGTGGAGGAATACGGTTTCGTGCGCGACTTCGTGGGCACCGTTGCGCAAGCGGGCTGCGAGGTGTTCGTCGTCCACGCGCGCAATGCGATTCTCAAAGGCTTGAGCCCCAAGGAGAATCGCGAGATTCCGCCGCTCAAGTACGACTACGCGTATCAGCTGAAGCGCGATTTCCCGCATCTGGAAATCATCATTAACGGCGGCATCACGACGCTCGATGAAGTCGAGACCCATCTGCAGCATGTGGATGGCGTGATGCTCGGCCGCGAGGCTTATCACAATCCGTATGTGCTGGCCGATGTGGACGCGCGGTTCTACGGCGCAACGGAGAGCGCGCTCACGCGCGAAGCGGTCGAAGCGAAGTTCATCGAGTACTGCGCGCACGAAATCGCGCGCGGCACGTATCTCGGTGCCATGACGCGCCATGCACTGGGACTCTACCGTGGCGAAGCCGGTGCGCGCGGCTGGCGCCGGGTGCTCTCGGATAACCGCAAGCTCGCGAAAGCCGATCTCGCTATTTTCGAAGAGGCACGCGAATATCTGCGTGCGGCGGCGCGTGATGTCGTGCCGGGCGATGCCTCGCCGGGCGTGGTTTCACCGCAAGCGCCTGCTGAAATATTTCAATGAAGGTCTAGGCAAGCGCAATAGGGTGTGTATATAATCTTGCTTCTTGATTGAAGCCGCTTTCAAAGCAGCGTTAGTCGAGCAAAGTTGTGCAGTGGTGGCTGTAGCTCAGTTGGTAGAGTCCAGGATTGTGATTCCTGTCGTCGTGGGTTCGAGTCCCATCAGCCACCCCAGAGAATTCAGTGGTATCAAGCACTTACGAGTGATCCAGCTTTTCACGTAGCAAAATTCGGAACGAAAGTCAGAATTTCGGAATCGAGCCCACGCACTGACGTGGGCTTTTTTGCGTTCAAAACTTCCCACTCACATAGGGGGAAATAATGAAAATCGACGCAGCGTTTTTGGCCAAGGTGAAGGACGCACCGGTCGAAGCCATCATCGAGATCTACGACGATATGGACGCACGGGGACGTGGAGACTGGAGCGCCGACGATCACAAATTTATGATCGAGGCCTACGCACTGCTGTCTGGAATGTTGCAGGAATCGCTGCTCCCGGATCTCGACTTGCCTGCGGAGCCGGTCGTAACCGGCGATATAGCGATGGACTGCTCGAACATTTTCGGCTTTTATGGCCATGTCGCTGAACTATGTCGCCGACTTGAAATCAAGGCGAGACTCGCGCGACTTCAACGCTCGATGATCGCGACGATCGGCGCGGGATTTGCCTATGAGTTTTCGCAGGGCGATTTAGATCGCGTTCAGCACCTCGTAAACGAGCTGCGCGAGCTGATCAGTGCATCGGACAATTTTGAAGAGAAGCATCAGCGCCGCCTACTGATGCGCTTGGAGAAGCTGCAAACGGAGCTGCACAAGCGGATGTCGGATCTCGACCATCTATGGGGGCTGGTTGGCGACGCTGGAGTTGCGCTTGGTAAGCTGGGCAAAGATGCAAAACCGATCATCGATCGAGTTAGGGAAATCACAACAATTACGTGGCGCACTCAAGCGCGATCCGAAGAGCTTCCGAGCGACGCCCCCATTCCGCAGCTTGAAGATCAATCGGACGATACATCGTCGGAGGACTGAATGCGGGTATAGGTTAATAGCCTATCGGGGGGTCGAATTTCCCTCTCTCCGCAACCGGATTTAAAAGGCTTCCAGCGTGGGAGCCTCTTTCATTTGGGTCATTCAAAGCGAATTGGGTGATTCGTTTTGGGATCGAGGCCGTGACAACTGCGCGCGAAAGACGGCATCATGGGGTCGGCAATCCGCTGGAGACCTCCGTGTGCGACCGATACACGCGCGGGCGCGCCACCTTGCGCTATTCGGTGGCGGCTGCCCGCTTCACCTTGCGCCGGTCGTAGTGCTTGTGTGTCGTGTTCGGGTTCGCGTGAGCGGCGAAGTCGTAGGCGTCGGCATCGCGATTCTCTAGCTTCGC
This sequence comes from Paraburkholderia sp. J12, assembly GCF_905220215.1. Taxonomy (NCBI): domain Bacteria; kingdom Pseudomonadati; phylum Pseudomonadota; class Betaproteobacteria; order Burkholderiales; family Burkholderiaceae; genus Paraburkholderia; species Paraburkholderia sp. J12. Next base: position 444,199 of record NZ_CAJMZC010000001.1, on the reverse strand, counting down.
GGTGATGGCGGCCGGACGCACGTCCGAGAGGGCGAAATACGCCGGGTGCTGTACTAGCTTGAGTTCTACATCGTCCGCTTTCTCCCCACGGCGCTGCGCGGCCTCACGTTTGCACTTCGCTTCGAATTCGCGCGCCATCATAGGATCGAATTCGCCAATGTACGCATACATGGCGTCCTGCCAGACCGAAGTCCAGCCGCTCTTCGAATACGCCTCCCCGCGCCGGTTCGGGAATAGGTAGATGCTGGCGACCTTACGGTCGCGCTTCGCGCGCTCGACGACTACGCGCAGGCGCGGCGACCACTCGCGCAGCTTGACGATCTTGGCGTCTCCCTTCTTGCGTTTGGCCGAAACGACGATCACACCGTCGTCTCCCAGGCCCGACATGTGGAACGGTCGCACCTCGGCGGCACGGAAGCCGGTCAGATAGGTGAACATCGCGGCCACGCCCATTGTCCGGTATGCCTGCTGCTGGCGCACGGCCCACAGATAGAACGGAACAATCTGGCTCTTGGTCACGGTGCGGACGTCGGGGTCCGTCTGGTTCAGCATCATGCCGACGAACGGGTTCGTCTTGATAAGGCCCCAGCGAATCCAGTAGTTGCCCATCGTCTGCATGAGTGCCATCTCCTTGTTGGCGCCCGCAGGCGCGCCGGCCTTGGCGCGGGCGTCGAGGTACTGGTAGCCGTGAATTGTCTCAAGGCGAGCTGGCGCCATCTTGCCGAAGAAGCGGGTCAGCTTCTCGTAGTACGAGTCGCGCACATACTTTCCGTCGCGCGACTGGTCGCGGAAGTGGATCGGGTCGGTATCCGTCTTAAAACGGTCGATTGCATCGGCGACCGACCCGGCGACGATCTGTCCTTCCTGTATATCGACGGCGCGCCGCTTCGCAAGCCGCTCCGCGTCGTGGATTGCGGCACGATCTCCGCGTGGCGCGGTGGCAAACGTTTCGCTCCGGCCATCAGGGAACTTGTACCAGAATGAGACCTTGCGGACTCCGGTGCGCTTGTACAGCCGGTCGATGCCGGTCGGCTCGTTCGTGCCCTTGGGTTTATGCGAATGCCTGGAGGTTCGGCCCATTGTCATATTTCGTTGCTTTGGTGTCGGTGCTAAGGCCAAGCTTCAAGTCGCGGAACGCGCGTGCGACCTTGGGAATGCCGTTGCGATCCACGACGAACTTCCAGCGGTTAGTCGAGAGCCAGTCGATCATGCTGGCTCGCTGGTTCGGCTTGCAGCCGATGAGGTCCGCGAGTTCGGAGGTGGTCAGGTAGTCGCTCAGAAGTCCTCCTTTTGTTACCCTGTTGACGTGTTCCGATTCCCCTTATTGGAAAATCGGTTATCTGTCTCAATGGTTTGCATGAGTTAGCCTTAAAATAGTGCACGTGCATTGCCATCAATCGGAAATAGAAGTTAAGCGCCCTAAAGGAGTTCAACCTTGAATATTGCTTTCTTGGTCATCGCAGGTCGTTTTCATCCGAGCTATCCCCATTTGACAAAAGTCCGTTGGATCAAGTACGACTTCGAGACGAGAGATCGACTGTCCGATGCGGAGGACGTTGATGTGTCGGAAGTCATTGAGGCGATCGAGCATGACTACCGCGTCGAGATCGGCTTTCCGACCAATGACGGCAAGTATGTTCAGGGGCAGCTTTTGACTGTCGTGGACGGTGACGATGGCGAAAAGCGCGTTGTGCCGTCTATTTCTGCAGTTCCGGGCTATAACTTCTCGGATTTGCCTCCCCTCAATGCTTAGGCGCTACTAATCCGCAAAGGTCCACGCTGTAGGCTTGTCGGGCTACTCTGCTTGCCGACCTGTTCCGGCGCTACCGCCGCAGGAGCGCCGGGTGCGGTGTAGCGCGGCGCCCATGCGCCAGAGGTGCGGGTGAGTTCTGCCCCGAATTCTTGTGCTGTTCAACATCTATCAAGCCGGGGGGGCGACATGGCGCGCATTCAGATTGAGACTGGGCATCGCAACGCACAAACCGAAGAATACAAGGGGCGAACTATCGAAGTGGCTACCGGATACGACGCGATGTCGGATAAATGGCCAGTGCACATCTACATCACTCGCGATGGCTCGCGCCATAAGGTCGAGGGCCGCTTCCTCTCCGATACGGAGCGTGAGGCCTTCGACTTCGGATTCGCCACGGCAGCAACTGAGATCGACAACGAGGGATAGGCGATTGGTCATGACCGATTCAGGTCGCGTTGATTGCGGGTTCAAGCTGCTTGCGGACCGCTGCGGCGCGTGACTGCGAGCAGCACAGAAACTTACGGATCTCGGTCACGGTCGCGCGCAGCGTGCCGGCGGTGACTGCTTCGCGGACTCGGGTCAGGTCGTCGGTCTGCACGACTACGACTGGCAGCGCGACTGGCGCCGTAACGTGACTCTCGGTCGTGACTGGAGCCGTTACTTTTACGTGACTCCCTTGCTGTGCGGGTGTTCCCGCCGTTTCGGCCACGGGAGTAGTCACGGCAACCGGGCGCAGCGCGAGTAGCCAAGCGAAGCAGGCGACAGCTTCCAATACGCCAGCGAACGCAAGCCCTGCAATCAGGTCGGCGCTCGCGGTCGGCAGCCCGAACGCGGTTAAGGCGCCGGCCACCGGGTCAACACGGGCAGCGACGCGGGCCGCGGTGGCTCGGTCCTGTGCGGCCTCGACGCGGAGCGCTTCCTTCCTCTCGACATCGAGCGCATCCACTTTCGCCGCGGCGGCGGCTCGCTCGACTCGCTGACCGGTGCACGGCTCGACGCAGCGGCGCGCCGTGATGCGGGCGAGGCGCGTTACTACGTCGGCGCGGTCTCGTGCAATCGCAACGAGGTCACGACCAGTCACGCTTGCGACCGGAACTTCGTCGGCGCGCAGTTCGCCTGCGTGACGGGCCGCGGTCATGAAAAAGACAGCGTGACCGCAGCAGGTGGCGGCGATGCACGCAAGCCAGAGTAGGGTGCCTACGGCACGCAGGCGCCGCCCATGTGGGCGGCAGAGGGCGGGGAGCAGGTGAGCGGCCACGACCAGCACCACGCCCACTGCAATCCACAGGACGCGTTCAGCCAGGAGGCCGCCACGCTGCCATCCAGCCATTACAGAGAGGCACGCTGCCGTCACGGTAGCCGCGACTGCGAGTAGTGCCGGGAGAGCGCACATAGGCATGGTCAGGTTACTCCGTTGACGGGCTGAAACTCGACGACCCAGACCCAGTCACGCTTCGCAACGTCGGCGCCGCATTGGATCGGAGCCCGTGCCGTCCTGTAACCTGCATCGAGGCATCGTTCGCCGACGCGCGCCGGGCTATCTTCGTCGAAATCGCTGGTGAAGAGGAACGATTCGCGTACGCACAGATGGTCGCCAGGTCCGCCGAACGGGCAACGATAGCCGGCGTGCGACGTCTTCACGAGGCGGCGCGTCTGCGTCTTGCTGTCGTCGAGGATCGCTCGTACCATCGGGGCAGAAAACAAAATTGGGCGTTCACGCATGAGATACCTCACCAGCGCTGGCTTGTTCTGTGCCGGTTGCGTCATCGGTTGGGCGGCAACGTTGGGCTGGCTGCATCCGCCGGTTGATGCCAATACTTCCGCCTCGTGGGTGCAGGCGGTTGGATCTATCGGGGCAATCTTTGCCAGCGCGTTGCTCCTGCGCTATCAGGCCGATCTGCAGCGCAAGAACCGTATCCGTGCCATATGTGCGCTGGTTGAAATCTCCGTTGAAGCAGTCACAAAGAAACTCGAAATACCCGAAGACTTTACGGACGCGTTCCATCACTTCGCGAGTCTCGATTTTTCGGAAGTTGAGTACGCACACGAAGCGCTTGCAAAGATTCCGCTTCACGAGATTGACTCGGTGGAGGTTGTTCGGCAAACCACCCGTGCAACCGATGCAATGCGCCGAATTCGATTGAAACTCGGCTCTGAGGAAGTTGTTGACGCTGGTCACCAATCTCAGCGGATCACGATTGGACGCCTTTTTGCAGGGGAGGTCGCAACGCTCAAGGAGGCCACGAAAGCTCTTTCGCGGCTCGTTTGAGATAGTCGGGCGGGAGGTTGCTGTCGGCATTCGTGTTCGTCAGTGCATTAGAGAAAACGGACCGACCCATACTGGCGCCGGCCAAGAGACACGGCCGCAGCGCGAACTGCCGCCGTCGATAACTGGCTACGCAGCCTCGAAGCCGTCGTGGTTGCGATCCGCGAAATCCGGATCTCCGGGATAGCGTGGGGTGCCGTCGGCGCGGCTCCAGCAGAATAGCGAACCCTGCCGATGCGGAAACCAGTAGCCCGCGCACGAGCAGGTCACGGGCGTGGTGTTGCGGCGGTTCATCCAGCGATCGACGCGGTAGTTGCGTTGGCCGCAGACCTCGCACGCGGGCACGCGTAGGTACTCGGACAGCTTTTGCCTCAGGCAGCGGCGCGTCGCACAGTGGCGGCATCGAACGTGACAACGCATCGCACTCACTCCCACGCGCGCGGGTAGGGCTCCGCGTCGTAGACGATGATCGCGGTGGCGGGCGGCGGTGCCTTGCGCTCGCGCTTCGGCAGCTTCAAAACGCCAACGGTCGCCGCTACGCCAACCAGGATGCTGATTGGGACTACTACACAAATTGCTTCAACTATGTTCATTGATGAACCTTTTCAGGATCAGGCGCAGCGAACTGTGGCACAGGTAGCGAACATTGCCTCGCGGGAGTCCAAGTAAGAGCAGGCAAACAACCAGACCGCTACTGCGACGAGCGCGCCAGCCCAGATACGAAAATCAGTCATTGCGCAAACCCTCTGGCATCGCGATACCCGAGGCGATAGTCAAGTGAAAGTGACGCCGCGCGCAATCCGCGCATCGCGTCCAACCAACCTGCGCCGTAGCGGGCGATTCGGTACCTCTCGTTCAGTTCCATGTCAGCCTCTGTTATTAAATTAGCAATACTGATTTAATTAATGGTGAGCGTGCGACGCTAGTCGCATCGGGAAGCGCAAACCATGCATTAGAGCCGGCGGGTTCCCGATTGGGTGCTACAGTTTTTTGCGCTTCAGTCGCTTCGAAACGACCAGAAGCTGGGCCGCCAGTATCTCCACCTGCGTGGATAGTGCTGCGGCGTTCGGGCGGCGGCGCGCAGCCTGCACGGCTGCGATGGCATCCTGAAGCGCCTTTGCCGCGGTAAAGACCAATTGGCCTTCCTCAGTTGGGATTTGAGATCCCGTGGGCAGCTGAAAGAGCGGTGTGTCCAACTGCCGCTCCAGTTCACGCAGACTTTTGTAGATTGCCGTGCGTGAAACGCCCCTCGCACGCGCTGCGTCGGTCACGCTGGCATGCAGAACGACCAAGAAGAAGTCGTGAACTTTCTGCCAATCTACATGTTCGGATTCCGATGGCGTATCCATGCGCGAAAAGCCCCCGCGTCAGTCCGCTGGTGCGTCCCTTATATTTTTTAAAAATAAAGATAAGGGTTTCATTGCATCACGGAATATACACCCACTACGCATAAAACCGTGTCAACTACAGGTTGACACTGCGGCTAATTATTCAACCTGTAGTTGACAGCAGATTTGTTAAAGAACCTTTCTGGTTGCAAGCTGTTGATTTAAATAACAAATTTCATTAGCTAAGAGGCTATTTACAACCTCGGCATTTCGGGCGAAATTACGCCGCACAGTCGTGCGATTCGCTGCCTCGGCGACGCAGCCGCTGTCATGGAGGAGTTACGAATAATGAGTACTACAGAATTATCGAGGTGGGGACGCGCCCCAAGTCATCGAACACTGAGGGGGGCGATCAACGCACGAAATCAGGCGGAAGTTTGGCAGCGCGCGATGTGTGCGCATGCCGAGCCTCGCGGGTCCATCGTAGGTTCGCAGTGCGAGTGCGACCTACGTTACGGCCAGGCTATGGCCGCCGGGGCGAGTCCGGTCAGGGAGGCCCAGGGTCTTCGATTGTCTGCACGATGCCGGCGCCGCAGCGCCGATCCGTCTAAAGAACATCCTCGGTAGAGGCGCCCGCTGTACTTCACGGGGCGGTGCAGGAGTGCTGCACAAGCGAAAGATTAGCAAAACGCTAACTCCATGTATATAGCGAAACGCGAAATATTGACGATAGCGAGAGGGGCTGATTAGCGATTCGCTCAAATGTATTTGGGGTTCTATCGGGGAGCGCTACACTTTTAACTGTATATCCATACAGTATTTATGGGATTGGCGGGAGGCGGTGTTGCTTAAAGTAAGGAATGCGGGAAGGCGGTTGTGTAAGCCTGGGGACGTGGTCAGCGTGGCCTGGTCAACCAAACCAGAATTGCGCGGGGCTATGGCCTTAGTTCAGCGACTGCGGAGCGATGGTCGCTGGGATGTTCTCCTTGATCGTGCGGCTAGCGGGACCGCTTCGATTAGTGGCCGGACGGTAGTAACGCGGGAATTTAGCTTTCGGGACGAATCACTTGAGCCAATAGGCAATTTTCATGTGCTGCTTCGGTTGGCAGTCAATCACCTAAGGGCCGATCTTCATCTTCCTGATTCTTCGCATCATTCGGCTGCGCCAGCAGCCCCTGAATAAAGGCGGCCACCTGGGCGCGGCCAAGCGCATCCAGTTTTTCCCAACCAGTCGGCATCGGATCGGATGTCGAGGCCGCAAGGCTCTCGCCGCTAGCATGGTCAGCGTCGAGCCACCCAGAGGGCTTCCCGGCGGCAATTTCGATGCGTCGCGCCGTGTTCTTGTGCATCCCCCGTCTTTTGCCTGATTTTGAATCGGGCGCTCCGTCTCGGAGGTTGATGTATTGGGCAAGGCTCATATCCAGCAACTTTGCGGTCGCTGTCGCACTACCGCAACCAACCTCGATGAGGCGCAGGTTGTCGCGTCTGATTTCGTCGATTTCCTTCATAGGCGAGATTCAATAGCAAGTTGCTAAGCCCGTACATGCGCAAAGTGCTATAGACAATTATTTCGCACTTCGCTAAAGTCTAGGGATGGACTTGAAGACTTATATTTCGGCCAGGCGTGGCCGCCTTGCCTCACTGAGCCGCAAGATCGGCGCCCACGCGTCGGATGTCAGTCGTTGGGCAAGCGGGGAGCGGCCGGTTCCGATTCCGTTTGGCTTCCCGATTGAGCGGGAGACCAATCGCGAGGTGACAAGACTGGATTTATTCCCAGTCGCAGTCATTGTCAAGGTCTGGCCCGAGCTCGCACAACAACAGGAGGTAGCGTGACGAATCGGGATTCGGGCCTGCGTCCGGGTTGTCCTTCATAGTCTGCTCGATTTCGCCGGCAATTTTGCGAAGTTCTTCGGAGGTCTTCATGAGTGTTCCTTGTCATTTGCCGCCCGACAGGGCTGAGCTGATTCAGGTCATTTACCTAACGGCGATGCGAGGCAACGGAAGCCCGGATAACCCGGAGCGACAGATCAATTTGTACTTCGCTCCAGATGGTCGCTTGCTGGCGTGTCATGACGCGCTGAATGGTCCGCCGGATAGCTTCTTCGCTCAATCGATAAAGTGAAGGAGGCGTTCGTGAGAGCAACCGACTGTACTGGCGATCACACGAAATAACGGCGCATAGATCAATCAGCTTGCTCGGGATCGAACGTAACCTGGTAGGTCTGTGTGAATTCGATCTGGACTAGTAGCGGCGTGTCGGTATCGCCGACGTATCGAAGGTTCTTTATACGGTAGAACGCAAGATCTCCTTGCCCGAAACAGACTTCCGCATTGGGAGGTAGATCTTTGAGTTGGTCAGCAATTCGTTGTTTGAACTCCCAAACGCGCATCGTGTAAGGCATTGTCGGCATGGCGTCTTGTCCTTGGTTGGGTGGTGGGCGGCTAGTGTTTTGGTTGAATACTCGGCTAGACCTTACATTGCCACATTGATATCAAAAAATAGATTCATTAAGCATTTTTGTTTGGAGGCTAATAATTCGCTTCTTGGCTAACCATATAGGATTCCTATTTATTAAGCGATGGTTCGAAAATGAGTACGGAAGAAGTTTCGCCCGAAGAGATTGAAAACACACGCATGCTGAGTGCACGCAATGAAACTGAGATATTGCGTGCCGTTGCACACGTTACGCAGGCCCATGCAGCCGCTTGCATGGGTGTGTCCCCTAGCACCGTCAGTCGTGCCCTTGAAGATCTGCCTCGCTGGGCGCAGTTGCTAGCGTCGGTCGGGCTGCGGGTCGCACCCACTGATTCGATTGTGGTCAGTCAGCACAAACTGGCTGCGCTTGAGGATATGGCACTCGAGTATCTTGAGGCGCGGCGCCAGGAGCGCATCCGAAATGGGCGCGAGTGAGCTATCGGAACTACGCCCGATGCAACGTTTCCACAAGAAACGGCATCTGGTCGTTGAACAGCGCCCTCAGCGGCCCTTCGAACGACTCCCGATCACCTTGAGCGGGCGGATACGCAAGGAAGTAGGTGACGCAGTCTTCCAACACCGTCTGGTTGAAGTTGGGCGATTCCTGGATGGCGGCCTTGAGTGATGTAAGCGCCGCGAGCATCCCGAATCGGAAGCTTTCCAGTTCGACTAAGAGTTTTTCGTTATCGCTGTTCATGAGGGGCTTTCGTAGAAAGAGTTGCGTAAGGGCTCTCAATTCTACAGACGAAGGTCTGGGCCCTCATCCTATTAACCACGGAGCATATATGCACCTTCCGCAACACCAACAGATGCTGCGCAACGCGGCGAAATGTGGCGGCGTCGATTTGGCGATCGAGCAGATTCGTCGTGAGCGCCCCAGCGCTTTCCACATCGAGATTGGCGGGACCGAAACCCTGTCGAGCCGCGAGTTCCAGCACGCTCCGGCCACCAGTGTTCTGCATCGCCGCTGCGTCACCCGCAAGGGCGTCGCGGGGCTCTATGCGCGCGACGAGCATTTGAAGCGACTGGCGAACATGGCAGCGAGCATCGCGAGCAACAGTAGCGAGGCAACCGATGAGCTTGCTGCGGTGGTTTGAGGCGGTAATAGAGTTCACCCGGCTTCACCACGCGGAGCGGGTGAACGAGAGGCGAAGCCAAACCCCGCGCTTCCGCCCGAAGTAGTACCGGCGGTAGCCGTCAGCAACGACCTCACCATTTTGTTTCCCGCCTCCTGTTATCCGACTACACGTTTGCAGTCCTGAAGAAAAGAACCATTCCTATGCAAACCACACATACGCAGCGTGCGGCCTACGATGTGCTCGACGGCGGCATGCGCCGCACGCAAAAGCAAATGATCCCCGACATGCTCCATATCCCGTTCCTGAAGCTCGCTGTGCGCAACGAACCGAAGTGCGCGGATACCGGTTTTTTTAACGAGACGCTTGGCTTGCCGGCGACGAACTGAGAGGCCGTCGCAAATGAGTGTCACAGCTACCTTCTGGGTCCGCGCGCAGCGCGTAGGGAAGGGTTCGCCCAAGGCCGTGCTGATCGCACTCGCGGATTTCGCAGGTGAAGATTTTCGCGTGTGGGCGAGTATGGAGGCGATCGAGCAATTTATCGAGCAGGACCGCAAGACCATCCTCGCGAACATTAAGCGCCTCAAGGACCTCGGATACCTTGAAGACACGGGCGAACGCACCGGGCGTACCGGGCAGGTCGTCGTGTACCAGATGACACGGCCGGCGGACGCGGCGAAAGTTGAAATGACGAACCGCGACGGCAAGGTGATGGAGATCGGACCGCCCCTGTCCAAACACTCCCAAAATCGGAACAGTTCCGAAAACGGGGTAGTTAAGCAGTCCCAAAAACGGAACAGTTCCAGAAACGGAACAGTTCCGAATTTGGATGGAAACAGTACCGTTTTTCCCTCTAAACAGTCCCAAATTTCCGTCGAAACAGTCCCAAATTTGGGACACGGAACTACCAAGGAACTACCAAAGGAACAGAAAAGCAACGACCAACCTGCGCGACGTGCGTCGCGAGTTGCGTTGCATGGCGAACTGCGCTCGATGGAACTGCCCGAGTGGCTGCCGTCTGACGCATGGGCCGATTGGTGCGAACACCGTGAGGCGAAAGCTGCGGAGAAGTCGGCGCCATGGACGCGCCCGGCGGCCAAGGTGTCTCTGCGGCGCCTCGCAAAGCTGCGCGAGCTTGGCCACGACCCAGTAGCGTGCGTCGATGAGGCCGTGCTGCGCGGATGGACTGGCCTTTTTCCGGTGAAGGGCGAGCCAGCCCAGGCAGCCGATGGTTCGACGGTGCCACTCGATTGGCACAAGACGACTGCCGGTGTCACGGAGCGCGGCAAGCAGCTTGCCGTGACGCAGAAGCCCGATGAGGTTTTCATGCGCTTCAAAGCTCGCGTGGTAAAGGCGGCAGGTCCCGGTGAATGGATGGAGGACATGCTCCGCGACGCAGCACGCTTTGGCGATGAGCAATACGAAGCCCTGTACGGCTACTTCAACGATGTTCCTCGTGAGAGGGTCACGCAGGGGACGGCGGCATGACGGCGCACGAATGCCTCACACGTTTTCGAGAGGCGGTGCGGGCCGCGCGATCTGGCAGCTACGCGCCAGGCAACAGGCTAATTGCCGCGGTGCGCGAGAAGCACGGAGACGCGGCGGCAGAGAGGCAACGGCGCGAACTGCGCAACTACGTGGATAGCGAGAAACCAGCATGAGTATCGATGACGCAACGCCGGGCGAGTGGGACGCGGTTGTGGCGGCATTGGGCAAATGCCGGACGATGCGCCAGGCGCAGATTGATCGAGCAAAGACCGGAGGGTGTGAACAGATGGGGATGAAGTCGCGAAACAAGGGGAAGGATGGCGAGCGCGAGATAGCGGCGATAGTGCGCGACCTGACCGGCTGGGAAGTGCGCCGCAGGGTGCGCCAGCTTGATGGCGAAAGCGACCTCGAAGGTGTGCCGGCCTTTTCGGTCGAAGTGAAGCGCCACGCTGTTGCGACACGCAGCGACATACGCGCATGGTGGGATCAGGCAAATGCGCAAGCTACGGCAGAGGGAAAGGTGCCGGTGTTGTTCTACCGTCGCGACCGCGACGAGTGGCGGGCCGTGTGGCCGATGTCGCTCGACGGGGTGCCGGCTGCCCGCGGATACGGGTGGACGGTGGAGGCTGGTGTCGAAGTATGGGCGGCGGCGGCGTGTGAGGTCGCGGCGGGTGCTGCGCTTGAAGCGAGGGGGCGTGATGGCAGTGCAATGGGCGGACGATGAGGTGGAGATTGTCGTCGAGATCTTTGAATCGGACTCGACGCTTGCCGAGGAAATCCACAGATTGCCTGGGCGGTCGCCACTCGCGGTTTTCAAGTTCGCGGAGAGCATTGGGTTGCGGGTGCGCTCGAACGGCAAGGAGCGATGCCGGTGCGAAGTTGATCGACTCATGGCTGATGGCGTAGCCCGCTCCGTCGCTGACGTGGCTTCGGTCATTTGGCGGCCCGTGAAAACCGTTCGCGCGGAGCTGACGAAGATGCACGACGACGGCGCGGTACATATCGCGGGCTATCGTGAGCCATACGGCGAACGCCTCTATCGATGCGGCGCCGGCAAGGACGCGCGAGCACCTGGCATGGCGCGGCGGCGCGCACGAAAGGCTGTCTGCCGTAGGGGGGAGAAGCGCACGCGCACACGCACACGTTCGGCATTGCGTCAGCGGCGGGAGCAGTTGCCCAGCACATGGTGGCCGGTGGCCGACCAGACCGTCATACAGGCGATGCGGAACATGGTGAGCGTGGGGAGGGTAGGGGTTTGAAGCGTTCGGTGCCGATGAAGCGTACAGGCTTCGCGCGCAAGCCGGACTCACCGTTCAGCAGCTTCGCGAACCGGGCGACCGCCGAGCGCCGCGCAAAGAAGCGCAACTGGTCGCGCAAACCAACGGTGGCGGATGGCTCGAAGTATCTGGCGGCGTGTCGCGACGAGCCCTGCTATCTGCGCGTACCCGGTGTGTGCCGCCTGAATCCTTGCGATGAAACCGTCGTGCCTTGTCACTCAAATCAGGGGCGCGATGGCAAGGCCGGCGGACTGAAAGCAGATAACCGCGCAACGGTGCCTGGCTGTTTCTGGTGCCATGACTGGATCGACCAGAACAGGGCGGGTACGCCTAAGCAGTTGAAGTTCGATACATGGGATCGCGCGTACGAGCGCTGGGCGCCGGTCCGTGCACGAAAGATGGGTATTACGGAGGAAGTCGAGTGCAGCCTGTGAAAGTGGAGATCAATTTGCCGATGCCGGCGGCGACGCACAAGCGCTGGTCGAATGGCCGATATATCAGCGAGCGCGTGAAGCAGCAGGTGCGCGTGATGGCGTATGGGTTCCGGCGCTGCCGCCTGAGAGATCGGGCGAACAAAGAATACATCGTCCACGTGTTGGCTGACATCCCCAGTGGATACCGGTGCTTCGTGCGTCGCGACCAATGGGCCACCGAGAAGCTGGCATGGGTCGAGGCGCTGTTGGCGTTGAGCGCCAACGCCTTGGTCTTCGCGCCGTTTCTGGCGAGTGGAGACAACGAATGGCGTGTCGAGGTGACGGCGTGACACCGATCCGCCTGCAGGTTCGAATGCCGGCCATTGGTGTTTTCAGCATCAAGGGGCGCTCCGCCGTTGGCGAGGTCGAGAAACTTGCCGAGACGATGGTAATCGCGCTGCGCCGGCGTGGGCACAAGGGCGTGTTCATGGAATCCAGCGTGCGCGCGCTGGCGTTCGTACCCGATGTGTTCCGGCCGCATCTGCGCGTGAGGGGGCGATTGATTGACGGCGAATACGCCTGGTGTGTCGCGGATCTCGCGGACAACAAGAAGTCGTTGGCGCCGTTCTTCGCTAGCGGTGAGGATGAATGGAAATAGGGAGTGACTATGGAGAAACTGCCAGCGAGTGTTCAGGAAATAGCGGACGTGATCGGCGCAGAGAAAGCGCTAAATCTGGTCCGAAACCTGCCCACATACTATTCCGGTAAGCCGGGTAAGAAGTACCACCGTCCACTGCTGTATGTTCCGAAGCGAATCACCCACGATCATCTGCTGGTCCACCTCTTGGGCTTCCAGGATGCTGCGAAGATGGTCCATTACTTCGGTGGTGAATGTCTCCAGCCGGCTGGGTGTTCCGGAAACAAGGGCGGGCGTCCGAAGAAAAACCCCCGGGTGGAAACGATGGACTCCGAAGCACAGAATCCAGACGTGATCCACGACGGGGTTTTGACCATGCAAACGACTGCGCACGGGGCCTCCTGTGCTTGAGTTCATCAATAAGCATTTCCCAGCCGCGGAGTGGGCGATAGCCGCAATGTTCGGTGCTGTCGTCGCTCTCCCGTTTCATGACGAACTGAAAACCAAACGCGGATTCGCAATGTTTGTATTTACAGGCGTAGTGTGCGGCTACTTCCTTACGGTTCCGATCATGCGTTATTTCCACCTCAATCCTGATTCAGCTGGTGGCGTGGGATTCCTGATGGGTGCTTTCGGCGGTTCGATGATTTCGGCAGTGCTGCGAGCGATTCGAACAGCGGATCTTTGGGCGCTTATTCGTGCCCGTTTCGGGGGTGGGGCTCAATGAGCGCAATCAACGTGATGGCCGCCGTCGTCCTGATCGTATGGGCGTGCTGGTGTGGTTTGTCGCGAAGCGTGAATGACGGCATCGTGGGTAAGCCTATCTATGCGGCTATCGCGCTGTTATCGCTGGCCGTCGTGGTCAACAGTGCGACTCTATGGACGTATCAGGCGTTGGTGGTGTGCTTCGCAGCGCTAGGTGTTCGGCACTACTACCTTCGCTGTCTACGTAAATACATTTTCAAAAGGATATCGAAATAGTGGCACGTATTAGCATTCAACAAGCGGGCGGTGCAAATCGCGTGGCGTTTCTCGACATGATTGCCGCGAGCGAAATCGACGCATGGACGCGAAGCAACAGCGACGATGGCTATAACGTACTGGTCGGCGCACACGGTCCGCTTCCTTCACGTGGCGTTTCGGCTGCGCTGCTGACGTTCGCGAGCTATGCGACGCATCCGAACGTGTTCAACGCTGCGATGAATTCGACGGCAGCAGGGCGCTATCAATTTCTCTCGCGCTATTGGTCGGCGTACCAAGCGCAACTGAACCTGCCCGACTTCGGGCCGATCTCGCAGGACTTGTGGGCGCTGCAACTGATCCGCGAATGCAAAGCGCTGCCGTTGATCGATGCAGGTCAGTTCGCGAGCGCCGTTTTTGCGTGTTCGAGCCGCTGGGCATCGTTGCCGGGCAATAGCTACGGCCAGCGCCAAAACGACCTTGGCGTGCTGACGACGGCGTACCAGCAAGCGGGTGGCTTGGTCGCAGTATGACGCGCGCCACAGCATTGCTGACATTCATCGCCGTGGCTGCCGTGTTCGCAGGCTTTCTGTGGACGCGACAGCATTCACAACTCCCGAGTGTGGGCATTCCGTAAGGGTGTATCGGGCATGACAAAAGACAAGGTGCGTGAGCTTCTGGACTTGGCGGGTGCCGAAAGTTCGGCGCGGGCGGAAGCGAAAAATCTCCAAGCCGAAGCGGAGCGGCTTACCAGTCTCGCAAACAGTGCGCTGGAGCGGGCAACTGCATATGAATTGGAGAGGGCAAAACTGCTTAATTCTTCGTTCATCGGCATGACAGTGGCTCAGCTTGTCAAGGCAATCGTTGAAGTGGGGTATCTGTCATGACGCCTATTAGCGAATCCGCAAAGATCGGAGCGGCTGCAGTCGCCGTCATCGTGATAGCGGCTTTCGGCTGGTATGAGTATCGCGCCGGCTATACGCGAGGCGCTGCAGAAGTGCAGGACAAGTGGGACCGGCAAATCGCTCAGGTGAGCCAGCAGACGACGGACGCGATTGCGAAGGCGGCAAGCGACGCCATGGAGAATTCCCTTGCGGCGGGGGTGGTATCTACAGCCGCTCAACAGCACCAGGCCGACGTGGCAGCGGTGCATGACCAACTGACCAAGCGAGTTCAAGCCTATGCGAATCGTCCTCTTGCAACTGCCCAGTGTGGGCAAAACGTCAATGCTGCTGATGTTGCTGTCCTGTCTGACGACGGGTTGCGCATCTGGAACGACGCAAACGCCGGCATTGGTGGCAGTGCCAGCAGCGCATCCGCAAGTGCGGCAATCGGTGCTAGTGGAGTGTCCGCCGACGTTGCCATCAGCAAGTGACGCCAAGGCCATCACGTTGCTGCAGAACCATGTGGACAGCGCAGTGCAATACCAGTCGTGCGTCAAGCATCAAGCAGATTTGATCGAGGCAATCAAAACGCAACACGGTATTGACATCGTGCAGTGAATAATGATCTGCACTACAGACTTATCAATGGATGAAGATGATTGGACTGTGAATAAGTTAGCCCGTACATAACTGTGGGTCCTTCCGGGGCGGGGATGGGTGCGGGGTACAAAGCACCGCGTCTATAAAAATCTGAGAGGGTTTTTCCAGCGCGGACTACGACTATATCCCTCGGCGTAAACGTCTGATCGTTAACGCGAAAGTCATTTTCGAGAAATAGTAAACGTATGTCAACGAAGGGGCGCGGGAAGGTTGTAAACCGCGGCGAGCTTGCCGAAATTCACGGCGTCGCGCTGACGACTATCGACACTTGGGTGAGGGGAAATTGTCCTGTTCTTCAGCGCGGAGCGCGTGGCGTCGAGTGGTCGTTCAATACCGCCGAAGTTGCCCGCTGGCGTGAAGATGAGCGCGCACGCCAGGCCACCGCTGCTGCGCCGACCACGCGCGAGGAACTTGACATTCGCCGCGCCACCGCCGACACGCTGCGCGCGGAACTGGAACTGGCCAAGGCCCGCGATGAGGTGGCGCCTGTAGCTGAGTTCGAAAAGGCCACCGGTCGCCTGATGGCCGCTATCCGCACAAACATGCTCAACATTCCCCAGCGCGCAGTCCTGCGGCTGTTGGGCGAGAAAAACGAAACCGCCTTCAAAAAGGTGTTGCGCGACGAAATCGCGCTGGCGCTGGAAACGTCGGCGGACGTGGAAGTGATGCTCGACAATGACGAAGAAGAACAGGATAACGAAGAATGAAAACTTGGCTGAAAGCGTATCGGCACTATCTGAAGAAAGCGGCGCGGACGCTACCCGTGTGTCTGTTCATGTGGGAAGGCTGGCGCGACATGCTGGACGAAGTGCGCGCACTGCTGGGCAGCATCTTGTGCATTCTGTTCTGCCTGTTCGTCACGCTCACATTTCCCGTTTCGGTTTTCCTCGTGGCCGCGTGCGCGTGTGAGTCTGACCGCCGCTACGCCAAGCGGCGCGCGGCGTACCTGCGCGAAATGTCGCGTGGTAGCTGCGTTGATTGGAGCGAGGACGAGTGATGGCTTTCGACGCTGAGAGGGCCGCCCGCCTTGCTGACGAACTGCAGGCCGAACTGGACAAGCTGGGCGTCGAACCCGACCACCTGCAGCGGGCCGGTGGCGTGTTGACTTGTACGAAATGGCTGCTGACACCGCTCGCGCGCAACCTGCGCAGTGGGCTGTACGGCTATCTGGAACCGGGCGCCGAGTGCCCAGCGTGGTTGCGTGACTGATGCAGCACCTGTTTAGCAACGTCGGTGCAATCACGCGCGCGTTGCGCCGCGCTGTGCGCAACCTTGTGCCGGCGGCGGACATGCTGCCGTCGCAGTGGGCCGAAGCTAACCTGAAAATCCCTGCCGGTAACGCCGTGCCGGGGTTGATCCGCTTCGACAATGCCCCTTACCAGCGCGGCATGCTGGACGTGATCGCAGAGCCGGGTATACAGCGCGTGTCGTATCAGACGGGCGCGCAGCTTGGGAAAACGACTGTCCAGCAGGCGATTACCGGCTTTTTCATCGAACACGATCCGCGCTCGCAGATTTTCATCCAGCCGACGCAGGGGGACGTGCAGACGTTCCAGGAAACGAAGCTGCGCCCGATGCTGGACGCGAATCCGAAGATTACCTCCCGCATGGCCAAGGCGCGAGGGCGCGAGGGCGCGAACAATAGCCGCATCATTTCGTATATCGGAGGCTGGCTTATGTTCGGCTGGGCCGGTTCACCGCGCACACTCCGTGGACGTTCCGCGCCAGTCACCCAGGCGGACGAAGTGGACGGCATGCAGGCCGACACAGGCGAAGGTGATCCACTGGAACTGCTGGCGCAACGCGCGGCCACGTTCGGGGATTTGCAGCTTCGCACCGAAAGCAGCACGCCGACCATCAAAGGTGCATCGCGCATCGAAACGTCATACCTCGCGGGCGACCAGCGGCGCTACTACGTGCCGTGCCCCGACTGCGGCGAACACCAATACCTGAAGTGGCCGCAGGTGATTTGGAACGGTCGCGACAATCTGGAAGGCGAGCAGGAACCGGAAACCGCGCGCTACACGTGCGAGCATTGCGGCAGCCTGTGGGACGATAGCCAGCGCGTCGCATCGATCCGCACGGCAGAGCAGAAGGGCGGCGGCTGGAAGGCGTCGAAGCCGTTCAAAGGTCATGCCTCATTCCACGCTCCCGAAATGCTTTCGACGTTCCGCAGGCTGCGCGATATCGTGCAGTCCTACCTGAACAAGCTGGCCGCAGGCGACTTGCAGTCGTTCATCAACGTGTCGCTGGGCGAAACGTTCGAAGAAACCGCCGAGAAAGCGGACGCGGACGCGCTTTATAACCGTCGCGAGGTGTACACCGCGCCCATACCGATGCACGCCCTTTACCTGACTGCTGGCGTGGACATGCAAACCGACCGCTTGGAAGTCGAAATCGTGGCGTGGGGGCTGTTTGAACGTTCGTGGTCGGTCGCGTATCGCGTGCTGTGGGGTGATCCGCTCGCGAACGACGTGTGGGACGACCTGGACGACTTGCTGGCCGAAGAATGGCTGCACGAAAGCGGCGTGGCGCTGACGGTGCAGGCCACGTGTGTGGACACGGGCGGCACAACTGGCTACACCCAAGCGGCATACGACTACATTCGCGCCCGCAAGGGACGCCGCATCTTCGCGGTGAAGGGTATCGGCGGCTGGGGCCGCGCCGTGGTCGAGAAGCCGCAGCGCAAGCAGTCGGGCAAGCGCAGCCGGAAAGTGGACCTATTCAACGTGGGCGTGGACGAAGCGAAGCTGGTTGTAATGCGGCGCCTCGCGCTGCAGAAGGATGGCCCCGGCTTCTGCCACTTCCCCGTGGATGAGGACCACGAAAGCGACTACTTCAAGCAGCTAACCGCCGAAAAGCTGGTGACAAACTTCGTGCGCGGCTTCCCCGTTCGCACGTGGCAGAAGCCCGACAAGGCGCGTAACGAGGCGTTGGACTGCCGCGTATACGCGTTCGCGGCGCTGCGCATCATGAACCCCAGCATGAAAATGCTGGCGAAAAGGTTAATTTTGGAATCCGAAACAATGATTTCGGCACCTGAAACGCAGAGAACATCGGAAACTGCCGGAAAAGAGTCAGTTTCATTGGTGCGTGAGGGCGAGCGCGCGAGAGAGCATGCGAACCGCATCGAACAAAACCCCCACGTGGAACCAAAGAAGCCGCAAAGCGAAACTAAGGCCATTAAGCGGGCGAAAACGCTTACCGCAGGCCGTCGCCGTGGGGGGTTCGCCACAAACTGGTAAGACATGAGCGGCCATTTCCCCGGCACCATTCGAGCGGGCGTCACGTTCGATTTGACCGTTAAGCTGGACCGATACCCGGCGCCCGCGTGGGCGCTGCAGGTTCTGTTGCGTGGGGCGCATGGTATCGACTTCACCAGCAACCCGCTGGATAACGGCTATCACCAGCTACTGGTGGACGCCACCACGACGGCGGCATGGGTGCCGGGCCAGTATCTGTTCTCTATTCGCGCCGTGTCGAGCGGCACCGTGGTTGAAGTCGAAAGCGGCATCGTCACGATGGAAGCGGACCTGTCCACCATCGCAGATGGCACGGACGCACGCATTCACGCCCAGCGCGTCCTGGATGCAATTCAAGCCGTGATCGAGAAACGCGCCACGCAGGACCAGGAGCGTTACACGATCAACAGTCGCGAGCTTCACCGCACGCCGATAGGCGACCTTCTGAAGCTGCGCGACTACTACAAAGCCGAACTGCGCCGCCTCAAGGCTGTGCAACGCGGCACGCTGTTCGGGCGTCAAGTGAAGGTGACTTTCTGATGGCGCTTTTCGATTTCATCCGCTCGCGCGGTTTCCTGCCCCCCGTGAAGAATGCACCGCCGCCCATGCCGGAAACCCGCCCAGCGCGAGGCCTGCGCGCGCTGGGGCGTGCCGTCCGTTCTGCCTATGCGTTCCAGGCCGCCGACACGGGGCGCCTGAACGGCAACTGGACGGCGCTGGCGATCCCTGCAGACTGGATCATCACGCGCAACCTGCGCCCGCTGGTCGCACGCTCGCGCGAACAATGCATGAACAACGATTACGCCAAGGCGTTTTTGCGGCTGTGCCGCCAGAACGTCGTCGGGCCTAACGGTGTCGTGCTGAAAACGGCAGTGCGCAAGCCGCGTGGCGGCATGGACGAGGAAACGAATCGGGCGCTGAAGGACGCGTGGGAGGATTGGGGTCACAAGAAAAACGCGAGCGTGACGGGGAAGCGCTCGTGGAAGGCTATCCAGCGCCAATGTGTGCAGAGCGCGGCGCAGGACGGCGAATTCTTCGTGCGTATCGTCATGGGCGCAGACGCTGGCCCGTGGGGCTTCGCACTGCAGGTGATCGACCCGCTGCGCATTCCCATCGACTACAACGTGGACAAATACAACGCGAAGAATTTCATTCGCCACGGTATCGAGTTCACGCAGTACGGGCGTCCCGTCGCATATCACTTGACGACGGTGGATGACGGCGAGGCCGAATATCAGTATGGCGGTGTGGGCTATATCCGCATTCCCGCTGATGAAATGATCCACGGCTATCTGGAAGATTTGGTGGGCCAAAAGCGAGGCCTGCCGTGGATGGCTACGGCGCTGTTCCGCATGCGTCATATGCAGGGCTTCGAAGATGCCGCGATCATCAATGCTCGCGTGGGCGCTTCGAAAATGGGTTTCGTCCAGTGGGCAGAAGGGCGTGGCCCCGATTGGGACGACGAAGAAAGCGAAAGTGCGCTGCAGATCGACGCCGAGCCGGGGACTTTCCCAGTGCTTCCGGATGGTGCGGAGCTGAAGGAATTCTTGCCTCAGTACCCCACGGGTGAGTTTCTTCCGACGTACAAAACGCTGCTGCGCGGCGCGACCGCCGGCATGGGCGTGGCGTACAACAATCTGGCGAACGACTTGGAGGGTGTCAACTTCTCCAGCATCCGGCAGGGCACGCTTGACGAACGCGAGCATTGGAAGGAACTGCAGGAGTGGTTGATTGAAGACCTGATACAGCCGGTGTTCGAAGCGTGGCTGAAATACAGTCTGCTGAAGGGCCGCATTGTCTCGGCAAACGGTACTCCCTTGTCTGCCGCGCTGTATTCGAAGCTGCAGAAGGGTTGCGGATGGCAGCCGCGCCGCTGGCAGTGGATCGACCCGACCGCCGACGTGGACGCAGCGGTGAATTCGAAAAACGCGCTGCTGAAAAGCCCCGGCGAAATCATCCGCGAATGGGGCGGTGATCCGGTGGAGGTATGGGCCGAGTTTGCAGCCGACATTGCGGCCATGAAAGGCGCCGGCATTCCTGAAGATTTCATCATGGCAACCCTTGGCCAGCAGCTTGCGAATCCGACCGCGAGCGAAGGCGCAAAACCGAACAGCTAACGACGATGGCACAAACGATCAAACAGGCTCTGTCAGTCCGCGAAATCAATGGGCGCGGCGACTTCGTGCGCCAGATGGAAGTGGGGGCAATCGACGCCGAGGTGCGCACCGTGCAGGTGGCGTTTTCGTCGGAAACGCCCGTGCGGCAGTGGTATGGCATGGAGGTGCTTTCGCACGCCGACGGCGCCGTGGATATGTCGCGCCTGAATGATGCCGGCGCGAACCTCATGGATCACGACTGGACGGACCAGGTGGGCGTTATCGAATCGGCCACCATCGACTCAGATGGCGTGGGGCGCGCGGTGATCCGGTTCAGCCGCAGTGTGCGCGCGCAGGAAATATTTCAGGACGTTATCGACGGAATTCGCAAGCACGTTTCGGTGGGCTATCGCGTGCTGGAAGTTGTACTGACCGAGCAAAGCGAAGATGGCCCCGACGTGTACACCGTCACGTCCTGGATGCCATTCGAAATTAGCTGGGTGGCCGTTCCCGCTGATACCACCGTTGGCGTCGGGCGCTCGCTGGCACCAGGAAACCCCCACGTGGAACCCACGCCGGCAACGTCGCAGAATCCGCAACAATCCGAACATATTTCAACGGAAGGCACCCGCCAAATGGATCCGACCACGCAGAACCCGGCGCCGACCGCGCCGCAAACGATCGACACCAGCGCGGTGCGCCGTGAAGGCGGTGACGCCGAGCGCACGCGCGCAAGCGAAATCCTGACGATGGGCGAAACCTACGGCGCGCACGACCTCGCGCGCTCGTTCGTCAAAGACGGCAAGACCGTCGCCGAATTCCAGCGCGCCCTGCTGGAACACGTCGAGCGTCGCCAGTCGCGCCCCGTCACCGATCAGACGCGCGATGCGTCCATTGGTCTGACCGACGACGAAGTGCGCAAATTTAGCTTCGTGCGGGCACTGCGCGCGCTGGCGAACCCGAACGATTCGAAGCTGCGCAACGACGCTGCATTCGAATTCAATGCCTCGCGCGCTGCCGCAGACAAGCTGGGCAAGGAAGCCCAGGGCATCATGGTGCCGCCGGAAGTCCTGGCGTCGCGTTCGTTCAACATGGGTTCCAATGCGCAGCCGGCGCCGGGTAATACCGGCGGCAACGCGGTGGCCACGACCCTGATGGCCAGCGCGTTCATTGACATGCTCATCAACGCCACGACGATCATGAGGCTGGGCCGCACGCTGGGAGGACTCGTCGGCAACATCGACATCCCGAAGAAAACGGCGCGCTCGCAGGGCTTCTGGGTTGGCGAAGAACAGGACGCCGAGGCCCAAGAGCCGGACCTGGGCCAGATTTCTTTGTCGCCCAAGACCGTGGCCGCATACACCGACATTTCGCGCAAGCTGATGGTGCAATCCAGCCTGGACGTGGAAGCACTCGTGCGCGCCGACCTCGCGGAAGCCCTCGGCCTGGCGATCGACTATGCCGGCTACTACGGCACAGGCAGCAACTTCCAGCCGCTGGGCATCGCGAATTACACGGGCATCGGCGCCGTGGCGTTCGGCAACGAATTCCCGGCATACGCCGAAGTGGTGGCGATGGAAACAGCCATCGCCGCGAAGAACGCGGCTGTGGGCAACATGAGCTACATCGTGGACGCGCAGACGAAGGGCAGCGCGAAAACCACGCAGAAGTTCCCCGGCACTCCGACCGGCGCCACGCTGTGGGAACCGGGCGACACGATGAACGGCTACCGCACGGAAGTCACGAACCAGCTTGCCGCTGGCGACGTGTTCTTCGGCAACTTCGCGGACCTCATCATTGCGATGTGGGGCGGCTTGGACCTGATGGTTGACCCGTACAGCCTTTCGAAGTCGGGCGGTGTGCGTGTCGTGGTCCACCAGGACGTTGATTTCGCCCTGCGCCGCGTCGAATCGTTCTGCCTTGGCCGCAAGCCGGCAGCGGGCTAACCCCCAGCAGTAGTGCTAGACCTGACAGGCCGCTTATGCGGCCTGTTTCGTAACAGAGGAACGGAAAATGGCTTTCGAGCGTGGCGAAGTGGTGGAATTCCTGCGCCCTGTATGGGTGGGTGGGGAATTGATGGCGAAAGGCGACCTTGTGGAACTGCCCGAGCGCGAGGCGCGCGACCTGAAGGCACGGAGGATCGCGCGCGAACCCGCCGAGAAGGGCGCGCGCGGCGCGGCTAAGGGTAAGGGCGCCTGATGCCGGCGCAGCCGTCGTGGGACGATTTGGACGCGTTCCTGGACCCTGACGAATTCGCCAGCCTCGCCACCATCACGCTGGCCAATGGCACCGTGCTGGAGAGCGTAGCGGGCGTTTTTGAGGAACCCGGCATGTTCGCCACGCTGGGGACGTTCGAACAGGACACGACGCGCCCCACATTCACCTGCAAATGGTCCGACGTGACGCGCATGCGGCGCGGCGACTCGCTGGTGGTCGAGGGTGGCAATTACGAGGCGCACAAAACGCCGATGCGTACCGGCGACGGCATGGCCGTGGTGTATCTGGAGCCGTCTCTGTGATCGAGATAGCCATTCACGAAGATGGCATCGAGGGCATCGAGGGCATCGAGGCGTATCTAGCCGCTACGCCCAAGCAGGTGGACGCGGCGCTGGCGACCACCTGCGTAAAGATGGCGCGCTGGCTTACGACGCGATCCGTTCGCGGGCTGGCGAAACACCTGATGCTGCCGCAGAAGGAAGTGCGGCGCCGGCTTCGGACATTCAGGCTTACGCGCACGGCAGGCGGCAAGGGCGTGCGTGTGTGGTACGGGCTGGATCCCATGGGGATGGTCCATCTGAACGCCAGGCAGACGAAGCAGGGCGTATCGGCCTACGGTGATCGCTTCGTGAAAAGCGCCTTTATCGCGAACGGGCGCGCGGGCGCCAACGGGCCGACATCGAGCAATAAGCAGGTTTTCATCCGCAAGGGCAAAGCGCGCCTGCCGATCAAGAAAGTTACGGTGGAGCTGGGCGACCCGGCGCAAACCTACATCGAAGATCACCTGCTGGGTGGCTCCGACTTCGGGACTCAGTTTTACAAGATATTCGAACACGAACTGGAATGGCGACAGAAACGGTAGTAGACATTGCGGCCTATCAGGACGCCGTGGTGGCGCAGATACAGGCCACGTTCCCCGACTTCGTGACGGTGGCATTCGACCGCGAGGAAACCGACCGTGACGAGCTGGAAGGGGCGGACCTGCCGGCGATCCTGCTGGACCTGTCTGAATTCGAGAACGAGGGCGTGGAGGATCGCGGTACGGGCCAGCTTTCCATGCGCGGCAGGCTCGAGGCCCGCGTCATCGTCGGCTATCGCACCACGCGGGCGAAAACCGCCGCCCGCACGGCAGCCGGCGCGCTCGCCGCGTGGCTTCGCCTGAGACGCTTCACGGGCGCCAACGTGTGGACCGAGCCGGCGCAGGTGATCGGCGCCTATCGTGACGACTTTGCGCCAGGCTGTGACCGCTATGTGGTTTGGCGCGTCGAGTGGACACAGGTTCTGCAGCTTGGGCAGGATATATGGGCGTGCGAGTTCGACGGCACCATGCCGAGCAATCCCACGTACAGTTTCGCGCCCGATATCGGCAAGGGCAACGAGGGCGCCTATCAACCCGTGATGCCGCCGGGAGTGCCCGCCCCATGATGCAAGACATTGGCGAGCTGCAGCGGCAGATATCGCAGATGCTGCGCATTGGCACCGTGGTGCAGATCGTGGGCGGCACCGACACGGCAATCGTTGAAATCGGCGGCGTGCAGTCCGATCCGATGCAGTGGGCTGTCCAGCGCGCTGGCGATGATGCGGAGTGGTGGGCGCCGTCGCTTGGTGAACAGGTGCTGGTGTTCGCGCCGTATGGCGACATGGCGCAGGCCATCATCGTGCTGTCGCTGTATCAGGACGCCTACACGGCGCCGTCCACGAATCCGAACGTGAGGCGCCGGACGTACAGCGACGGCGCGGTGGAGCAGTACGACAAGAGCGCCCACGCATACCTGCTGCAGATCCCCAGCGGCGGCAGCTTCACGGTGCAGGTGGGCGATTCGTCCATGACGCTCACGGATGGGAAGCTGACATTTAATGTGGATCAAGTCGAACACGACGGCAGCGCGGCCACGTTCAAGGGCGCCGCGACCGTCACCAAGCTGCTTACCTGGATGGCTGGTGTTGCCGGCAACGCCGGGAGCGGTGGCGGCGCTAACGCCATCGTCGGCGGCGTCAAGGTGACGGACGGCGACGTGGTGGTGGACGGCATCGGTGTGAAGTCGCACCACCATATCGAACACGACGGCCCGAGCACCAGCGACGCGCAGGCGTAACAGCAAACCCCCACGTGGAACCGGAGACTGGTGAAAGCCAGAATCCGGTCCATGAATGGCACAGACGCGACCACGGGAAAGCCGCTTTCAGGTGTTGAACACCTGAAGCAGTCCATTACCGATATCCTCAATACTCCGAAAGGTAGCCGCGTCATGCGACGCGACTACGGCAGCGACTTGCCCAAGCTTGTGGACGCGCCCATGAACCTGTCCACGCTCTCGCGTATCTACGCAGCCACCGCCGACGCAATTCGCCTGTGGGAGCCGCGGTTTCAGGTCCAGCAGGTTGTGGCCACCAGCGCCCAGCCTGGCCAGATCGTGCTGGACCTGTACGGTATCTATAAGCCGGATGGCCAGCCCGTGAAAATCGACGGTATCCAGGTGTCGTAATGTCGAGCGCCTATATCGCCGTTGACCTTTCGGCGCTGCCCGCGCCGCAGATCGTTGACCCGCTGGACTTCGATACGATTTTCGCGGACATGCTGGCGCAACTGATTTCACTGGACAGCACGTTTACCGCGCTGGTGGAGTCCGACCCGGCATACAAGATTCTGCAGGTGGCCGCCTATCGCGAAGTGCTGCTGCGGCAGCGAGTGAATGAGGCCGCGCAGGCGCTGTTGCTCGCGTATGCCGAAGATGGCGACCTGGACCAGATCGCTGCAGGCTTCGACGTGGAACGCCTCACGATCACGCCGGCAGACAATACGACCGTACCGCCCACGCCCGCCGTGATGGAATTGGACGACGCGCTGCGCGCTCGCGTGCAGCAGTCTTTCGAGGGCTTCACCAGCGCGGGCCCGGTGGGCGCGTATCAATTCTTCGCGCTGTCATCGTCCGGTCTCGTGCTGGACGTGAGCGTGACAAGCCCGACGCCTGGAACCGTCCAAGTGACGCTTCTGCACGCGAATGGCGATGGTGGCGCGGACAACGATCCGAACGGCACGCTGCTGAACGCTGTCACGGCGGCGCTCAGTGCGGAAAACGTGCGCCCGCTGTGCGATACGGTGGTGGTGGCGTTCGCCACGATCCTGCCGTATTCCGTCAACGCCACGCTGGAAATCGACGCGAGCGTGGACCAGGACGCTGTGCTGGCCATGTCGCAGTCGAACATGCAGGCGTATGCCGACAGCGTGCATAAGTGCGGCGGTGCGCCAACGCTTGCGGGCGTCTATGCGGCGCTGTGGGCCACTGGCGTGCAGAACGTGGTGCTGAACGCGGGCGGCATTCAGGCCGACATGGTGGCCGACAAAACCGAGGCGTCTTACTGCACCGGCATCACGATTGCAGGGGAGGCCGTCTAGTGGCGGACCCCAGCCTGTTGCCGCCGAGTGCGACGAATCAGGAGCGCGCGATTGCGAACAGCGTCGCCCGCCTGTCTGACGTGCCGGTGCCGTTTCGCACACTCTACAACGTGCAGACGTGCCCCGTCGATTTTCTGCCGTGGCTCGCATGGACGTATTCCGTTGGCGAATGGGATAGCAACTGGCCCGAGGCGACGAAACGCGCGGTGATCGCGGCGAGCGTCGCCGTCCACCGCATCAAGGGCACCCCAGCGTCTATCAAGATGGCCTTGGCCGCTGCGGGCTATCCGAACGCGGAAATAGTGGAGGGCGCAGGCGCGTGGAGCCTGGACGGCTCGCGCAATCTGGACGGCACCAGCTTTCTGGGCGACACGGACGGCACGAAATGGGCGTGGTATCGCGTGAAGCTGGCGAACCCCATCGCGAATAGCCAGGTGGCGCAGGTGAAACGGATTCTCGCTAACACGGCGCCCGCGCGCTGCTATCTCGAATCGCTGGACTTTACGGAAGCGGCTTTCATCCTGAACGGGGCCGTGAATCTGGACGGCTCATATAACCTTGGCACTGTTGAATAATGGCGATCCTGCCCGAAGTCGATCAATTTGATGCTGGCGTCTATCAGTGGGAAACCACGGACCAGGCGTTGGGCGGCGTAAACGGCGTGATGAACACGCCGGGTAAGTCGTTTGCGAATCGCACGCGCTACCTGCTGAACCGGCTGCTGGACGGTTTCCTGAATTTCGTGGGCGACAGCGGTGCGAAAAATGTTATCACGCTGGTCTTTCCGCAGCCTGTCCCCGCGCTTCGGGACGGCATGGAAATCAATTTCCGCGTGGCCGTGACGAACGACAACGCGGTCAATGTCGCGCTCACGAACGCGGGCGGCGCCGCGCTGCCCACGTTGCCCCTGTACGGTGGCGACCACGCGGCGCTGTCGGGCGGCGAGCTACCGGCGGGCGCCGAAGTGCGTGCGCGCCTGAACGCCGCGCTGAACGTCGCGAACGGCGGCGCATGGGTCATCATGGCTATCACGGGCGGCTATGGCCGCGTGCCGACCGCGCCCGTGGGTGACATGTCCACTAAGGTGGCCAACATGGCCGCGCTGTTCCAGGCGTTCAACGGCTTGCAAACCGTGGACGTGTCGGCAGCGTCCGATACCGCGCTGAAGGCGTCGCAGTACGGCGTGGGTATGCTCAAGCTGTCGGGTGCGCTGCAGGCTTCGAAAAACCTGCTTTTCCCGGCGCAGACGGGCCAGTGGATCATCGAAAACGACACCACGGGCAATTACAACATCACGGCAGCCGTAACTGGCGGCGTGGGTGTTGGCGTCGTGCTGCCGGTTGGGCAGCCTGTCATCATCCAGTCGGACGGCACGAATATCAAGTTCGCGAGCGCGGGCGGCCAGGCGGGTTTCCGCGCGGTGCCGGTTAGCGGTGTGGCGGGTACGTCCATCACGATCACGGGCGGCTACACGCCTGGTGCGCTGCTGATCGAGAAGAACGGGGCAATTCTTGAACCCGGCACGGCAGCATCCCCCGACTTCACGGCGACGGACGGAAAAACCATTAATTTCACCACGGCGCTGGTGGCAGCGGACACGCTGACTATCTATCTTTTCTCGACGTTCAGCGTGTCCAACGCCGTCCAGAAGTCGGGTGACACGATGGGCGGCCCCCTAGCCCTGTATGCCGGATCTACGGTGTCGGCGCCGGCAGCGGGCGACAACAGCCAAAACGTGCCCAGCACGGGCTGGTTTAAGGCCGAGGCGGCGACGGAAACGAACGTGGGTACGCTGAAGGTGGCCACGCAGGCTTTGACGAATGCGGGCGCCGACGACACCACGGCGGTAACGCCAAAGAAGCTGCGCGCAGGGTTTTCAATTTCGCTGGGAGTAGGGGGCTACGCGGCTTTCCCTACGTGGCTGGGGGGTGTCATCTTTCAGTGGGGGAGCTTCACTACCACGACCGCCGGCGGCGGCGTCACGTTTCCGGTTACGTTCCCGACCGCGACGCGGTCCGTTCTGGCGACGAGTAGCAACTACTCATACCCGCCACAAGCCACGCTGGTGTCCGCCAGTGGTTGCACGCTTGCCCTTGGTACCCAGGCAAGCACGACTATTTATTGGTTGGCATTTGGATATTGAGGAAAGCAACGCATGTCTCTCGCATCGAATCTTGCCGCCCTTGGGCGGCTGCTGACGGCAGCAGCAACCGGTATCGTCAACGGTACCACGCCTGCTTTGGGCGACAACAGCACCGCACTGGCCACCACGGCGTGGATGAAAGCCGAGCAGGCGGCAGAAACGGTGCAGGGCACCGCCAAAGTCGCCACGCAGGCAATCGCCAACGCGGGCACGGATGACACCACAATCGTTACGCCGAAGAAGCTGCGAGCGGGATTTTCGATCTCGCTAGGGCAGGCTGGTTATATCGCGTTCCCCACGTGGATGGGCGGTTTGATTATCCAGTGGGGCGTCAGCCCTGCATCCAGCGCAACGGCAACGGTAGTGGCCACGTACCCTGTCGCATTTCCGAATGGCTGTTTCGCCATGGTCATGTCGGATTCAGGCGTGGCCGGATACTCATACGGACCAACCGCATGGGTTGGCGCCAAGACGGCGTTCCAAGTAGTCGTTAAGCAGGGCGCTACGCAGGTGGGTAGTGGCACCGGCATTTTTGTGGCTTTCGGATACTAATCATGGGTCAAAAATACGCATCTTATGCCGCCGATACTGGCGCAATCACCGGATTTTACGACGATGGCATTAGCATGCCGTCGGCCGGCACGCTGAAACTGGCAATCACAAACGACCAGTGGCAATCGTGCCTATCGAATCCCAGCGCATACGTCGTGGACACCGGGGCCATTGCCATCGTCGCCGCGCCGCCTATCGATCCGGCGGTGGTTCTCGCGAACGCCAAGGCTGCGAAAATTTCGGTGCTGCAGGACGCGTGCGCTACTGCGCTGGTCACAGGATTCGTGTCGTCGGCGCTTGGCGCCGCGCACACGTACCCGTCGAAGAAGAACGATCAAGACAACCTGCAGAGCGCGGTGGTCGCGTCGGCGTCCGCGCAGGGCGACACGTGGGCGACGCCGCTGTGGTGTGAGGATCAATCGGGCGCGTGGACCTACACGGCGCACACGACTGCGCAGGTGGCGCAGGTGAACGTGGATTGGGTGGCGTTCCGCACGGCGGCGCAGTCGAAGTATGCGGCAGCCGTCGCCCAGGTCAACGCAGCGACCACGGCGGATGCCGTCGCGGCGGTGTCGGCATGATGGCCGCTTTCCTGTTGCTGGCCAGCGTGGTTGCCTATCCGTTCGGCGTGGTGGCGTCGCTGGCCATCACCCTTGGTGCCATGGTACTTGTGAACTGGTGGGCGCCGCTGTTCGCGGACAGCGGGGGCAACCTGCCGCGCTGGCTGTATTGGGCGCAGACCTTCGACGCTACGCTAGACGCGGGCTGGCAGGATGGCTATATCGCAGCGACGTGGGGCACACCAGGCTGGCGCCGCTACCTCGCGCGCGTCTACTGGCTCTACCGTAACCCGTGTTACGCGCTCGATTACTTCGTGCTGGGGCTCCCGTTCGATCCATCGAAATGGCGCGTGCTGCGAAATGTCCAGACGGACACGCTATCGTTTTTCTTCGCCATCGGCCCCGCGTTCAATATCGAATACGCAGGGCGATTCGGGGAACTGAAGCTGGGCTGGAAGGCGTGGAACTACTGGAACGCGAGCGCGTGGCGCACGACCCCATGGGGGCCATCGTGGCGCGTGCCGATATGCTTCACTTATACGCCTTTCAAGCGGAAATAGAACCGCTGTTGCTGCGGCCATTGGGCGCCTTCGGGCGCTCTTTTTTCGTTGAAACCCCCACGTGGAACGCGCGGGCCTGCGAAGCGATTATGGCGCCAATCTGAAACCAGACCGCCATAAAAAGGCCCTATGTCCACAGACTTTCTGCATGGTGTCGAGGTACTCGACATTGACGACGGCTCGCGTAGTATCAGCATCGCGTCCAGTTCGGTGATCGGCATTATCGGCACTGCGCCGAACGCTGACCCGACCGCCTTTCCCCTCAATACGCCCGTCCTTATTGCAGGCTCGCGCACCGACGCGGCGCCGCTGACGGCGCTCACCACGTCGCAGGACAACGGCACGCTGCCGGACGCTATCGACAGCATTCTGAACCAAGCGAAAGCCGTTATCGTCGTGATCCGCGTGGACGTGGCCACGGACCCGAACGCGCAGCGCGCTTTGGTGATCGGCGGCACCGACGTGAACGGCAACTATACCGGCCTGCAGGCGTTCGTGGCAGCCGAGCATATTCTCGGATTCAAGCCGCGAATCATCATCGCGCCGGGCTTTACGCACCAGCGTGTCGCCGACGGCGTTTCCACGCTGTCCATCGACAATGCGGGCGCTGGCTATACGGACGGTACCTACACGCTGACTTCGACGGGCGGCGGTGGTGGTACGGGCGTTGTGGCTACCGCCACCGTGTTGGGCGGTGTCGTGCAGTCCACGGAAATCGTTCAGAATGGCTATCAATTCACCGCACCGCCCACGTTCGCTATGCCCGCATCCGCCGGCACGCCGACGACGCCGGCAACGTTCGAATCGACGGTTGGCACCGTGGCAAATGCCGTGGTGAGCGTCCTGCAGGGGACCATCCTGAATTCGCTGCGCGGCATCGTGGTGGCGGACGGTCCCGGCACGACCGATGCGGACGCAATCGCCTATGCGGGCGACTTCGGCAGCAAGCGCATCTACCTGGTTGATCCGCCGATCACGAAAACCGATTCGAACGGCAATAACGTGGTGTCCTACGTCTCGTCGTGCGTCGCCGGCCTGATTGCCCAAGTGGACAACAACCTGGGCTTCTGGTGGTCGCCGTCGAACCAGACCATTAGCGGCATCACCGGCACGTCGCGCCCCATCGATTTTGTGCTGGGCGATACCACCTGCCGCGCCAATCTGCTGAACAGCATGAACGTGGCCACTGTGATCCGCCAGAACGGCTTCCGTCTGTGGGGCAATCGCACGCTGTCCAGCGATCCGAAATGGACGTTCCTGTGCGTGGTGCGTACCGCTGACATCATCGCGGACAGCCTGCAAGCGGCGCACCTGTGGGCAGTAGACCGGGGCATCACGAAGAACTACGTTAACGACGTGGTGGACGGCGTGAAGGCGTTCCTTTCGAGCCTGCAATCCAAGGGCGCGATTCTGGGCGGCGACTGCTGGGCGGACCCCGACGTGAATTCGGCGGCGCAGATCGCGGAAGGCCAGATCGCGTTCGATTTCGACTTCACGCCGGCATACCCGGCTGAACGCGTGACGTTCCGCAGCCACCTGGTGAACGACTACATCGCCAGCATCTTCAGCAACAGCGCAGGGAGCTAATCGCCATGTCGATCCAGGACATTCGCAAGTATTTCAACGTGTTCTACAACGGCTATGGCATGGCGGGCAAGTGCGAGGAATTCAACCCGCCGAAGCTCACCGCCAAGTTCGAAGATTACCTGGGCGGCGGCATGTTCGCGCCCGCCGAAATCACCATGGGGCTGGAAAAGCTCGAGACCGATTTCACTCTGAAGGCATACGACAAAAACGTGCTTTCGACGTTCGGCGTGGTGGAGGGTACGCCCCTCACTGCATCGCTGCGTGAAGTGCTGGAGGACGACGACGGCACGCAAACGGGCGTCGTCCACACGCTGCGCGGCAAGGTGAAGGAAATCGACCAGGGCACCGTCAAGACGGGCGAGGCCGCGAAGCTGAAAACCACCATGTCGCTGGTGTACTACCGGCTGGACCATGGCGGCACCACGGTGTGGGAAATCGACGTGGCCAACATGATCTTCAAGCAAAACGGCACGGACCTGTTGGCCAACGCTCGCAGCCTGCTGGGCATCTAAGCATCACGGGCCGGCGGTTGCCGGCCTGAAAATCATTTTCATATAAGGAAGCAGCACCATGGCACGCACCGAAGCGAAACCGGACGACAAGAAACAGAGTCCCGAAGATTTCGTGCAGTACGGCGAAGGCTACGCAGATATCACGTTGTCGCGTCCGTTGAAGATCGGCGACACGTTCGTTTCGGCGGTCCGCATGCGCGAACCGGAGTTGCGCGACAACCTGGCCTTCGACAAGGCGCGCGGCACCGATGCCGAAAAGGAAGTGACTGTGTTCTGCAACCTGCTGGAAATGTCGCCCGAGCAAATCCATAGGCTTCCCCTGCGTGACTATCGGCGCGTGTCGGCTGCTTACATGGGTTTTCTCGACTAGCACCCGAGTATATCCGAAGCGGTGTGCTTTCCCTGGCCAGTCATACTGGCTGGGGCGAATCGGAAATTCTATCCATGCGTGTATCGCGGTTCATTTGGTGGATGGAAGGGCTGGAGTGACGGACTAGCGAAGCATGGCTAACAAGCGGCTAAACGCAACAATCGTAATCGGCGGCACGATCACTGGCGCACTGAAAAGCGCCATGGGGTCCGCCGCCGATAGTCTTAAGAAGATGGGCAGCGAAATCCAGGCGGTGAATAAGCGCCAGGTGCTGCTGGGCAAGTCTATTCAGACGTTCGGGCGCATGGGCAAGGACGTTTCTGGCCTGCGTGACGAATACGCCAAGACGGTGCAGACCGTGGATCGGCTGCGCCGCGCGCAAGAGCGGCTGAACAAGGCGCAGGAGCGGTACAAAACGCTGCGCGCGGCTGCTGACGGCTTTGGTGGTGCAGCGATGAAGGCCGGCGCCGCTGCGGCGACCATCGGCGTTGTGGCATACGCTGGCATCCACAAGGCCGTCGAACGGGAAAACGTTGTAAATGTTATCCGCAATTCTGGCGTATCGAAGGAAGAAGCGGATTCTATGATCGGCGCCGCTGCCGGTTCGAAGCAGTTCGGCGTTAGCGTCACGAAGGCGACGGAAACCGTTTCTGAGCTGCGCACGGCGCTGGGTGATACGCACCACGCCATCGAAGCGTTGCCGACGACATTAAAGGCGCTGTCGGGCCTGCAGCTCTACAACCGCAGCCACAAGGCGCAGATTGGCGAGGATGCCGCGTACAGCCTCGCGAAGATCGCGGAGGAACGTGGGGGCGCTACCTCGCCGGAAGCCCTGCGAGAGAAGCAGGATTGGGCGTTCAAGGCGCTCACGGGCTCCAATGGCGTAATCAGCGCAGACGATCTTTTGACCGCAGTACGGCGCGGCAAAAGTGCCGTTTCAGCAATGAGCGACCGCGCGTTTTTTGGCGATACGTTCCTGATGCAAGCCATGGGCGCGAACGGCTATGGCACCGCGTCCAGCACGCTCGTAAACGCATGGATCGGCGGCCACCAGACCCATGGCGCGTTCGATGAAATGGCCAAGCTGGGCCTTCTCGACGCGAAGAACGGCAATGTGCAGTTCGACAAAACCGGGAAGATCAAAAAGGTTTCATCGAATGCCCTGGTGGATAACCAGCTTTTCTTGAAGGATCCGCAGGCGTGGGTGGACAAGTACCTTATCCCCCTCGCGGAGCGCCAAGGCGTTGATATGAACGACCCGGCGCAGATTGCGAAATTTGCGAACAGCATCGCATCGAACACGAATGCGGCGAACATCGTTACGCAGCGTATGCGGTTCTCCAAAAGCATCGCGAAGGACCAGCATAACGTCGATATCGCAAACGGTGTAGATGCGTCCGACAAGGCAAACCAGGCGTCGACCGCCGGCAAGATGGACAACGCTCGCGCGCGGCTGGACGATGCGCAGTCGCGCGCGGGCGCCGTGCTGCTGCCGATGTTTGCCACGGCGATGGAGAAGGGCGCCAACGCGCTTGAACGCCTGAACGGATTCATGGAGCGCAATCCGCGCTTGACGAAAGCCGTGGTGGTCGGCGTCGCGGGCATCGGCGCGTCGCTGGCCGTCATCGCGCCGATCCTTGGCACCGTGGGCGCGTCGCTGGGCGCGTATGCGGGCTATGCACTGCTGGTTGCCAAGCTGGAAGCGGCCACGGGCAAGAGCATTGGCGTGTTCAAGCTGCTGGGCGCCACGTTCCGCATGGTCGGCGGTGCTGCAATGGCTATGGGGCGCCTGATGATGACGAATCCTGTGCTGGCCATCGTCGGCCTGATTGCCGGCGCCGCGTTCCTCATCTGGAAGAACTGGGACACGTTGGGGCCGCTGTTCGGGAAGCTGTGGAAGGGCATCAGGGACGATTTCCAGGAAACGCTGGATTGGTTCGAATCAAAGTTCCAGTGGGTAGGGCGGGCGTGGGCGAAAACCAGGGCTTTCTTCGGCTTCGGTAGCTCGCCGCAGTACACCCCCCAGCCGCCTGCCAACAGCCCCGCAGCGGCCACGCTAACGCTTCCTACGCCGAAGGCTGCGACGCAGGCTAAGACGCCGGCCCCGATGCAGGACAATCGGCAGTACAACGTGACCATTCACCAGCAGCCTGGGCAGTCCAGCGAATCGCTGGCGAACGACGTAACGCGGAAGCTGGGAGCGCCGAGCAGTGGCGCCCTTGGTTCCGGCCTGTATGACGCGGGGTTTTAAAGCATGGGCACACTCGACAACCTGACGGGCATGGCTGCCGGCGGCAACATGCCCACGCTGATGGTGCTGGGCAGCTTCCAGTTCTCCATTAACACTATCGTGTTCCAAGAGTGGGCGCGAAAGAATAAGTGGAAGTGGGGCGCGCTGCAGCGCATGGGGCAGTTCGATGCCCTGCAGTTCCTTGGCCCCGAGAACGACACGCTGGACCTGCCTGGCGTCCTGTATCCGCGCTGGAAGGGCGATATCAACAGCCTGGACACGCTGCGTTCCATGGGCGACGCTGGCCAGCCGTATCAGCTCGTCGACAGTATGGGCTATACGCAAGGCCGCTGGATCATCGAAGGCCTGGACGAAACGCAGAAGTTCCACGACGTGGACGGCACGCCGAAGAAAGTCGAATTCACGCTGTCGCTGAAGCTGTACGACGAAGGCGACGACACCGACGACGGCAGCGCGATCCTGTCGCAAGTCTCTAGCGCGGCCAGCGCGGCTACGGGCGCGAATGCCAGCGCGGTGTCTGGATTTTCCAGTATGGTTAGCAGCATTCAATCCACCGCGGCCGCCACGCTGGGCACGCTGAAAAGCGCGGTGCAGCAAGTGCAGACCGCGGTGGCGCCCGTGCTAAATGAGGCGGCCAGCGTCGTGGGCGCCGTGAATCGCAGCATTGCCATGGTGAACGACGTAAAGAGCGCCACGACGAACATCGAGCAGCAGGTTAAGGCCGCCGGCAACGTCGCGGGCGCTTTGAGCGGCGCGAAAACGCTGCTGGGCAAGGTATCAGCGCTGGGGATACAGGCCACGTCCGCCACCGCTGTAATCGGCAACGTGTCGTCTGCCGTCGGCGGCATTCCACAGGCCGCGCAATCCGCGCTGCAGACCGCGAACGCGGCCACTGTCGGCGCCACGGCCATGCTGAACAGCGCGCAATCCGATATTTCATCTTTCATTAGCACGTACACCTAATGGACCAGGTTTATATCGCACGCGACGGCGACACGCTGGATTATGTCGCCTGGGCGCAATACGGCGACGTGTCGCCCGAGATCCTTAACGCGGTGCTGGCCGTGAATCCCGGCCTGTCTGATCTTGGGCCGCTGCTGCCGGTCGGCACCGCCGTAAGCCTTCCTGTGATCGACGTGGCCACCGAGACGGCCACGAAAAACGAAGTGTCGCTGTGGTCATGAATATGGCGCCGTCCTACTTACTCGCCGCGAACGATAACGACATAACGGCGATCATTGCCGATCGCTTCGTGTCGCTGTCCCTTACCGACGAAACCGGCAGCAACTCGGACAAACTCGAAATCGTGTTGGCCGACCACGATGACACGCACCCTATCAAGGTACCGCCGCGTGGTGCCGAGCTAAAGCTGTCGCTAGGGTATGACGGCATTCTGGTTCCCAAAGGCATGTTCGTGTGCGACGGCGTGAGCGTGGGGGGCTTCCCTGAGCAAATGACGCTGCACGCGCATGCTGCGCCGTGGGATGAAACGCCAAAGGGAAAAACTGACTTTCAATCACACAAGACGCGTTCGTGGGCCGCCGGCACGACAATCGGCGCCATGGTTGCGAAGATTGCCCAGGAACACGGCATGGCCGCGCTGGTGGCGCCGTCGCTTGCATCTGTCCCGCTGCCGCACTTCGACCAATCCGAAGAATCGGACATGAACCTGTTGCTGCGCATCGCAAAGAAGTATGACTCCATCGCGAAGCCCGCCGGAGGCAGGCTGATCTTTGCGAAGCGTGGCGACTCCACCACCGTTTCCGGTGTGCCGCTACCTCGCATGTCCGTGGATAAGGGAGATTGTGGCGCCTATGAATGGAACACCAGCACGCGCGAATCCGCCGGCACCGTAGTGACGTATTGGCACGCGAAGCGCGCCGCGAAGCGCGTCGAAATCAGCGTGGGGGAAGGGGAGCCGGTAAAGCGCCTGAAGCAATATTTCCCGAGCGAGGATATGGCGCTGGCCGCCGCGAAAGCGGAACTGGCACGGCGTGCGCGCGGAGCGTATACGCTCGGTGTGAATATACCCGGTGTGCCCGCACTGACTGCCGAAAGCACTCTGGACGTGACGGGCTTTCGCGACGAAATAAACGGCGAGTGGCTGGTCAAGCGCGTCCAGCACGAAATGAGCAAGGCGGCATACCGATGCATCGTTGATTGCGAACTACCGAACAGCAATGAAGAGGTGCGGGACACAATGGACGGTGCCGTATCGGATGAAACTTACTGACTCGGAGTTCGTATCGAACGAGTGAGGCCGAGGCGTTGCTGTCTGCCGTTTAAGGCGGAGCGCTGCACGGCCTAACCGTGGGTGGGAAGCGCAGCTTCAGCGGCGCCTGGAAAAAGCAGCAGCTCTGCCTAATCCCGGCGGAGGCGTTCTATGAGCCGAACTACGAGAGCGGGAAGGCAGTGCGCTGGCGCATCGGAATGGCTGACGGATCACCGTTTGCGATAGCTGGGTTGTGGCGGGAGTGGAGCGAGCCGGAGGGCCTGGTGCTTTCATTTACCATGCTGAACGTCAATGCAGCCGAGCATCCGCTCATGAACCGCTTCCACAAGCCGGGAGACGAGAAGCGCTCGGTTGTGATCGTGCCGCCGGCCGAATATGGGAGTTGGCTCGCGAGCCGAACAACCGGCGAGGCGCGGTCGTTCCTGAACTTGTTCCCTGCGGACAAGATGCACGCCGGCCCATTCCCGGCGCCGCCGCGCGCGGTGAAGGCTGTGGCATCCTGAGGGCGATCACCCAAAATGGGGTCATGCGCACGATCGAAGAGGATTTTCGCGATTCGGACGGTGACCGGATAGCCGAGTTAAGACATTCGCACGCAGCATTGTTGTCGCTCGCATCGGTAAGCACCGTACAGCGGGATGGCGAGTGCTTCGTCCGTGGTCAGGTCTGTGAATTGGTCTAGTCCGCCACCGCCCGCCTCTGTAGATTGACCCTGCTAGCGGTCTTATTTTGATGTGTATGCGAATTGAATCATCTATTCACACCCAGAACGTCAGAATTCGTCCCTATCTGTGACATTCATCTGCAAGCCCCGTCAGTTACCTCAATAAGAGAGGATTGCTAGCGTGGCCCCTGCCGACGTATAGTTGGGTGTCGGCTTCGTGCTGACGCGCTGCTCCGAGAGACCTGAGACCTGACGAATAAAATGGCCGAACAAGAAATCACCGTTACGCATTTCGATATTACAAAATGCGGTTATTACGTACCGTTTGCTAGAAAGGATTCGCATCTTTTCGGATCTGTGGAGTCGATGCTAAAGGACTTGGCTTCGTGGTCGTCGGGACGCTCTCTCGTAACCACACAAACCTATGGTTTCTCAGACGAAATGTTGCCGACTTATCTGTTGGACGTTAAATCGTCAAACGGTGAGTATTTGGTTTGTACGTGGAATCGAACGACCGACGCGAGCGGAAATGTCCTCTCAGTTCCCGGGGGCGCCAAGGTAGGCGCCGCTGCGGCAGCTTCTGCGATTCTTCCTCCGGGTAATATTGCTGGTTATCCAAGTTATTTTTGGTTCAGACCGAAGGAAAATCAATTTTCTACGGTTCAGCTTCCGGGGTCGCTAAACGGCCGCCAGAATTTGATCGCGTACACGACCGCATTTCTGGAAAAATTCAATCCGCAGCATGTTGTTGCAAAGCAGAATGCGGATCTCCACGCAGAAACGCATAAATGTATCGATGGATATCGAGAAAATCCAGATGCGGAGGAGTATTATGAAATTAAAGATGCAAGTCCAATATTCGACTCCGTGATGGTTAGAAATTCTGGCGTGGTCGAGAAGATAAGAAGGGAATTGGATAGTGTTCACACTATCATTCGGAAGGAAACCATTAAAGCGACGACCGCAGCCGGGAGGACGCATCTGGACGGCGTGCTGGGTTTCTTCGGTGTCAATAAGGCGAAAGCTGTGGATAGCGAATACCGTGTTAGCTATAAGGTTAAGTACAGCCCCGATGTGCCGGAATTTGACAGGATGGTGGAGAGATATGAAGAATTCGGGGCGTCCCAATGGGATGACATTGGTTTTCTGATGAGTGGAAGAGCGTCGCCAATGTGGTTGAGTGGTACTGTTGCGAGAAAGAAGATCGACGTTGAACTTGTCGTTAAAAATAATGTCATTGATACTGAACATCTTCTGGGATTGCTTCAACTACATCGCAAAGTTCTTCTAAAATCGTGACAATATCAATCAAGATCATTTTTCTTTTGATTGTAGCCATATCTGCCGTCCTCGGATGGCAGCTTGGCGAAGGGATTCCTTTTGAGCAGCAGTCACATTTGCTTGAGGGGCTGCGTGATTCGTCTGCTGTGGTAATGGCGGTGCTTGGTATTTGGCTTGCTGTGATATTCCCCGAGGTTTTGCCGAAATTGTTCTCGGGATCTGCCATTCAGTTTGATGCGGGCCAGCTCAGTCGGTTTCGATCGGTGATTTACCCTCTTTCTTTGGCGGCATTGATAGTCGCCTTGGAAGTTATTGTTCCGTGGGCTGCGCTCGTTGCAAAACAAATACCTTTTTTTGTTGCGCACAAGGGAATATGCCGGATTGCTGCGTTCTCCCTTCTTTCGGCGTTATGTCTACTTCAAATGTTTGCGATTTTGTGGATGCTTATTCCGGTTGCAGTTGTTGATATGTTCGCAAAATCATCGAGTGATAAGATTCAATTTATTGAAGACATGAACCGCAGCGAAAAAAATAAAAAATAATCTGAGGTGAAGAATGGATAGTCCTCAGAACTTATGGCGACTACGATAGGTTACGTGTTGCGCCCCTCTTTCGGAGTGGCTGCGCACCCCCCAGTGATAGACTTATTGGCCTTACAGTCGCCGACGCGCACGCGTCAGCACTTCATTAACGTAGCGTTCGGCACGTTGCCACATGCCGGCGGCGGGAACATTCGTCCCCTCGTCGATCGTATAACGCTCGTGTGGTTCGCGACCAGGCTGCAAATCGAAACTTCCTTCAGTCTCCAGCGGCTCACATGGAAGTCCTTACTGTAGCCGTACCGCCGTAATTCCGGTTACGCCAAGTCAAGGATCGCTTTACGGCGTGCGGGAGCGGGATGCAACAATTGGAGAGGCGGATGGACCGGATGAGCTTGCACAGGGAGCATCGGGTGTACTGAAGGAGGACCATGCAATGGGCAATGTAAACATACAGTCCAGTACAGGACGTCGCTGGCCTAAAATGGGCGCAAACTTCAGAACGTGTCGCAGCAAACCTGCAACAGTGCTGGTGCGATAAAGTGAAGTGTGTTCCGAAATTGGAAAGCTAAGTCATTGTTTTAGTACACTTATTGAGAGTTTGACGCCTCGATTGTGATTCCTGTCGTCGTGGGTTCGAGTCCCATCAGCCACCCCAACAGAATCAAGCACTTGGCCCGGTCTTTACGACTGGGCTTTTTGCTTTCTGGAGTCCGTGTAGGTGTCATATAACCGGATTTCGTCAATCGCAGCTCGCGGCGTCACTGCATGCCGCGCTGTAAAGGTCGGAGAGGGCACGCCGCCTGCACGGCTCTTCTCTAACGTCGAAGAGGTTGCCGGACTGGCGGCAACTACCCGGAATCCGGGTAGTTGATGCGCGACGTGGAACCTGCGGCCAGACCAACGCCTCATCACTTTCGCGCGCGGGCTATTGTCTCGGCCGCGAGCTTTTTTGCCGCCGCTTCCATCGTCACGCCAGCATCCCATTCGAGCATGACCGCCGCGCCGCAGGCATGGCAAGTCGATATCTCGCCGTCGTGCGACTCGACGTCGAATCGCTCCTCGCCGCGATAGCCGCATCCGGCGCACTCATAGACGTAAAGAAGTTTGCCGCTTCGCGCCATGACCCGTCCCCTCCATCTCGTGGAATATCTGGCTGCTGTCTATTTCTTCTGCCTGCGCGTTTGTCTCGACGTGCTGTTTTAAATGTACGGCTCGCCGCGTCTGTTGGGAAGCGGAGCAGATTGTGCGGCGCGGGAAGTCGCAGTATCCAATCACACCGTGGCGGCTTGATTGGCGCGATTATCACCGCCCTGCGTATCTCGCCGATGCGAGCCGCCGACATGGTTTTCACGACCAACTCCGTTTTCCGTGGAAACCATGCCCGCCACATGGCCGATTCCCTGAAAAATCCGTCCCGCCGTGTTAGTTTCATCGTCTGACTAACTGACGATGGAATACGCTTCGATGGAATACCGCACACTCGGCGACACGGACGTGAAGGTGAGCCTGATCGGTCTCGGCACGATGACCTGGGGCGAGCAGAATACCGAGCGCGAAGCGCACGAACAGATCGACTACGCACTCGATCAGGGCGTCACGCTGATCGACGCCGCGGAAATGTATCCCGTGCCGCCGCGGCCCGAGACGCAGGGCTCGACCGAGCGCTACATCGGCACGTGGATCGCACAGCATCGCAGCGCGCGCGATCGTTTCGTACTCGCCACCAAGATCACGGGGCCGGCGCGCCAGCCGCACAATCCGCGCCATATTCGCGGCGATGCCAACCAGTTCGACCGCAAGAATCTCACCGAAGCGCTCGACGGCAGCCTCAAGCGCCTGCAAACCGACTACGTCGATCTCTATCAGCTGCACTGGCCCGACCGCAGCACCATGACGTTCGGCCGCAACGCCTATCCGTGGATCGACGACGCCTATACGGTGCCGATCGAGGAAACGCTCACCGTGCTCGCCGATTTCGTGAAGGCCGGCAAGGTGCGCCACATCGGCGTGTCGAACGAGACGCCCTGGGGTGTCGCGCAGTTCCTGCGCGCTGCCGAAAAGCTGGGCCTGCCGCGCATCGTCAGCATCCAGAATCCGTACAGTCTCGTGAACCGCACATTCGAGGGCGGTCTTTCGGAGTTCACCCATCGCGAGGGCGTGGGGCTGCTCGCGTATTCGCCGATGGCGTTCGGCTGGCTCTCGGGCAAGTACGAGGGCGGAGCGCGTCCCGAAGGCGCGCGCATCACGAAGTTCGAACGCTTCCAGCGCTACAGCAAGCCACAGGCCGTTGCGGCCACCTCGCGCTATGTGGCGCTCGCGAAGGAGCACGGTTTGACGCCCGCGCAGTTCGCGCTCGCCTTCGTCAACAGCCGGCCGTTCGTCACCAGCAACCTGATTGGCGCAACCTCGATGGCGCAGCTCAAGGAAAACATCGCCAGCGTAGACGTGAAACTCTCGCCCGAGGTGCTGGAACAGATCGACGCGCTTCACGAGCTCCAGCCCAATCCGGCACCCTGAGTGTCCGGGCGTCATGAGGCGCCTCGTCTCGTAATGGCGGGCCATACCGCCTGATCCCCCGGCCGCACCGCTGCAATGGCGGTGCGGTTTTCTCCGCAGGCGCCGGCAAGCGGGGCCCCGCTTCACCTTACTCGACGGGCGCGGAGCAGCCCCGAGCCACCCCGGTCGCCCACAAGCCGTTTGGCGATTCTCGCCGCATACACTACGATCCAGCTTGCACTGTCGGGGCCGCATCACGGAGGCGACCCCCGGCAGCCCTATCCATTTCCTTCCCGGAGAACCTTCACGATGACGAGCGCACGCGACGCGCAACCAACGCCCTCGTACGGCTGGCCCATC
Source organism: Paraburkholderia sp. J12 (assembly GCF_905220215.1). Classification (NCBI taxonomy): domain Bacteria; kingdom Pseudomonadati; phylum Pseudomonadota; class Betaproteobacteria; order Burkholderiales; family Burkholderiaceae; genus Paraburkholderia; species Paraburkholderia sp. J12. The sequence continues at coordinate 401,918 of NZ_CAJMZC010000001.1, read as the reverse complement.
TTTCTGCTGCTGGCGGTGGCCGGGCTTTTCTACGTGAAGTGGTTCCCGTACTACCACCGCGCTTTCACGGCGGAGGCGACGCATTCGATCGGCAAGTCCATCCTGATGGGCGCCGATGCCAGCCCGCCGGTGCCGTCCTTCACCGCTGCGCTCGATTACGCATGGGCCTACGGCAAGGCGATCTGGCAGGCGATGGTGCTGGGTCTTCTACTCGGATCGGCGGTGCAGGCGCTCCTGCCGGTGCAGTGGGTCGCGCGCGTGCTCGGACGCCAGGGTTTCGGCAGCGTGGCGGCGGGCGGATTGCTCGCTGTGCCCGGCATGATGTGCACCTGCTGCGCCGCACCCGTGGTGGCCGGCCTGCGCGCGCGCAATGCGTCGGCGGGCGGCGCGATCGCGTTCTGGCTCGGCAATTCGGTGCTCAATCCCGCCACGCTCGTGTTCATGGGTTTCGTGCTCGGCTGGCAGTGGAGCGCGCTGCGCCTCGTGCTGGGTGTGCTGATGGTCTTCGGTCTCGGCTGGCTCGCGAACCGTTTCGTCACGCGCGAGGAGGCGCAGGCCGCCGACGCTCGTCTTGCCGAGCTCGCGCAGCAGCAGGCGAGCGGCGGCAATATGTTCGTCCGCTGGCTGCAGATTTTCGCGCGTATGGCGGTGCGTCTCATTCCCGAATACATCGTGCTCGTGCTGCTGCTCGGCGCGGCGCGCGCGTGGCTCTTCCCGCACATCGGTCCCGAGGTGACGAGCAGCCTCGGCTGGATCGTCGCATTCGCCGTGGCCGGCATGCTGTTCGTGATTCCGACCGCGGGCGAAGTGCCGATCATTCAGGCGATGCTCTCGCTCGGCATGGGTGTCGGTCCGGCGGGTGCGTTGCTGATGACCTTGCCGCCCGTGAGCGTGCCTTCGCTGGCGATGCTGGCGGGGTCGTTCCGCACGCGTATCCTGGCGCTGGTGGCGGCGGTGGTGGTGCTGTTCGGCATCGTCTCCGGGCTGGCCGCGGTCGCGCTGGGGTTTTAGCGGTATTGAAGTACAGTGGGTCTGGCGGGGACGGCGGCGCGGCGCGTCGGCAACGCCAGGCGGCAGCACAACGGATTCACGCATCAACGACGGACGACGCGAAGCACGTCGGCCCGTACGCATAGGAGAGGGGCTTCGGCCCGGTAATCAGCATGGCACAGCAAAAGACGAATCCGAAACTCGAGCAGGCGCTCACGCGCGGCGATCTCGCCATACGCCAGGCCAATTCGGCCCGCGCCACCGCGGTGCTGCGCGCACTCGGCAAGATGATCGTGGAGGCGTCGGCGACGATCGGCGTCGAGGCGCACACCTCCATCCCCGACGGCGACCGCATCTACGATCCCTCCGAAGGCCTGTGGCCGCAGCAGTTGCTGGTGTCGCTCGACGGTCCGGTGGAAGACTCCGATCCTGAGGAGATCCGCACGGTGCGTCTGCTCGCCGAAACGGCGGCCACGATGTTCCGCGTGGAATGGCATCGCGCCGACGGCAAGCTCGGCCGCCAGGAGGGCGGTCCGTTCGCGACGGTCGCCTTTATTTCGGACGTCGATATTCCCTGGGGCGACGACGAAGATTGACCGGCGCGCACGCGCGCCGTGTGCGCCCGCGCTTCAGCGCATCATGCGCCGGCGGAACAGTACGGTCGCAATCGTGAACGGCACCGCCACGTACAGCGCGAGCACGAGCAGATGCGTGCCCGCGTTTTCGAGCGGGCGGCCGAGCATCGCCGGACGGATCAACTCCACGGCGTGGGCGAGCGGCAGCATCAGCGTGATGTGCTGCGCGGCCGACGGCAACTGCGTGATCGGGAAGAACACGCCTGAGAGCAGCAGCATGGGCGTGAGCACGAGCGTCTGGTAGAACATGAAGAAGTCGTACGAAGGCGCGAGTGCGGTGACGATCATCGCGCAGCTCGCGAACGCGAGCCCGGCGAGGGCGATCACGGGCAGTGCGATCAGCATCGACGGAAAGCTCGCGTAGCCCAGCACTCCCGCCACGATCATGATCGCCGCGCCCGAGAGCATCGACTTGCTGGCGGCCCACACGATCTCGCCCAGCACGATGTCGCCGAGCGAAAGTGGCGTATGCATGATCGCTTCCCATGTGCGTTGCACGTGCATGCGCGAGAAGCCCGAGTACATCGACTCGAAGCTCGCCGACATCATCACCGACGACGACACCGTGCCCGCGGCGAGAAAGGCGATATACGAGACGCCGTCCACATGGCCGACCATGAGCCCGAGCCCGAAGCCGAGACCGAACAGATAGATCATGGGATCGGCGAGATTGCCGAACATCGAGGCGATCGCGAGCTTGCGCCACACGAGATAGTTGCGGCGCCAGACGGCGATCCAGTGCGTGGCGTTCGAGGGCAGCGCCGCGCGCGGCTCGCGTTGCGGGGAACTGGCGGGGCGCGCGGCCGCGCGGTCTTCGGTGCGTGCTTGCATGGTGGGGAGGGAGGCGTCCTCGCGGGTTTCGTCGTGCCGGGACATACGCGTTTCCGGTTCGGCTGCTTTTCGTTCTGCTGCGCTGGGTCGTGCTGCTTCTAGTCCTGTCGCTGCTAATCTTGCATCTCGCGGCCCGTGAGCCGCAGGAAAACGTCTTCGAGATTCGCCGGCCGGTGCAGGTAGCGCAGGTCCGCGCGATGGCGCAGGCGCTGGTGCACGGGCTGCGGATCTTCAACGTAGCAAAAGAGCGTCTCGCCGCTGATTTCCGTGCGCACGGCCAAGGGTGCGAGCTCGTCGCGCAAGGAGGCGGGGTCCGGTCCATAGACCTCGATCACGTCGCAGCCGATCTCCGATTCGATCAGCGCGTTCGGTGCGCCCTCGGCAATCTTGCGGCCTTCCTCGATCACGCACACCCGCTTGCAAAGTCGTTCGGCCTCCTCCATGAAATGCGTCGTGAGCAGAATCGTCTTGCCGCGCGCGAGCAGCGAGCGCAGCCGCTCCCAGATGAGGTGGCGCGCCTGCGGGTCGAGGCCGGTGGTGGGTTCGTCGAGCACGAGCACGTCGGGATCGTTGACGAGGGCGCGCGCGAGCGTGAGCCGCCGACGCATGCCGCCCGAGAGTTCGCCCACGCGCGCATCGGCCTTGCTTTCGAGGCGCGCGAATTCGAGCAGCGGCGCAACGAGGTCGCGTGCCTCGCGTGCGGAGAGGCCGAAGTAGCGGCCGAACACCAGCAGGTTCTCGCGAACGGTGAAGTCCGGATCGAGGTTGTCGAACTGCGGCACGACGCCTACCCGCGTGCGCGCTTCGCGTGCTCGCGCGGGCACCGGTTCGCCGCACAGGCTGATGCGGCCCGCGTCGGGCGCGACGATGCCCAGCAGCATGCGCAGCGTCGTGGTTTTGCCCGCGCCGTTGGGCCCGAGCAACCCGAAGCACTCGCCGGGCATGACTTCGAACGACAGGCCGTTGACGACCTTCCTGTCTCCATAGTGTTTGATGACCTGCTCGAATTCGATGGCGGGTGCGGGCATGGGCCGTAATGGGCAGTGAAGGAAGATCCGTCGATCAAGCGGTGCACGCGATGCACCATGAGGGGGCCTATTCTAGAGCAATCCTGCCTCGGTGGCTGGCGGCGGGCTGTCCGCGAAACCTGCCGCGACAAGCTTTGCCTCAGCAATGACACCGGACATGGCGAGGCACTGTGCGGTCTGCGCAACGGGGGCCGGACCTGGCGTTTTCCAGCCCTTGCATGTGGAATTGCGGCGCACCATCATAAAGTCGCACGGCCCGCGCTTCCGAGCGGGCGGGGGAGAAACATCATGGCGAGCTACAAGAAAATTCTGCTTTGTTACGACGGCTCGCGCGAAGGCCGCAAGGCACTGCGCTGCGGGGCGGATCTCGCACTCGATCTGCAAGCGGAAACGCATTTGCTCTCGGTGGTCGACATGCGTGCGACGATCGCACAGAGCGCGGGGCTTCTCACGGACGTGGCCTGCGGCCGCTTCGAAGAGACAGCCCGGGAGATCCTGCAGGAAGGGGTGGACTGGCTGACCGAGCGCGGCGTGCACGCGCAGGGTCATTTCGCGTTTGGCCATCCGATCGACGAGATCGCGAATCTGGCCAACGAGTTGAATGCCGATCTGGTGGTAGTGGGTCACCGCTGCCGCACCGGGCTCTCGCGCTGGTGGATGGGCGCGGGCAACACGCTGCTGCTCGACCGGGTGTCGTGCAGCATTCTCGTGGCGTGTTCCTCGGCAGCGGAGCAGAAGCAGCAGGCGCAAGCGGCGGCCTGAGTTCGACCTCGGACTTTGCCGCGTGCGACTAATGCACTTTCGGCATCATTGACCGGAATCGTTCAGTTCGACGGCCGCGAGCTTCCACGAAAACAGTCCATGGCGCTGCAGGACGGCGGCATAACGTTCGCCGTTCGCGCTGCGCTGCCACGTCACGACGAACTCGTTGAGGCTGCGATAACCCGCCGTGGTTTGCGGCCGGGATGCCGGTTGTTCGCTTTCCGGCGGCGCGGCCGTCGTGGCCGAAGCAGCAGGCGTGCCGGAATTGTCCGGCGTATTGACGGGGGCGGGTGCTGGCGGCGTGGCGCTAGCGTCCGTGGTCCCTGCCGGCGGCGGCGCTTCGCCGGGCTTGCCCGAGGGCGGCATGCCGTTGAGCAGCGCCGCTACGCCGTCGGGCGTCGCGTACGCGTCCACGAGCGGGCCGATGAGTGCCGCGCCGATCACCGCACCGAACAGCAACAGCGGATTGCTGCTGTGCTGCGCCTCGATGCGCCGCTGCAACAGCTCGCCTACCTGTTGTTTCAGGCTTGCCCGCAACGCGGGGTAATCGACATATTCGTTCAGAGTGGCCGCATCGCGCGCGTCGGCGGCCGTTTTCAGGCGATTCAGCGCCACATATGGCGAGGCATAGCCGTAGCCCAGTGCCGCCACGATCGCCAGCGCTATCAGCACGATAGCGACGGGCCGGGTCCAGTTTTTCTTCGAAACGGATTCAGTCATCGTTCAATTCGGGTATCAGCCCGATGCAATAGGACACGTCGTGTTGACCGTGCCTGCGCCGAAACGATCCCGAATTCTTCCACTTAGCGGGCGAGTGCCGACGGATCGGCTTGCTGTTCCGCGATGCAGCGGTCGATCATGCGGCACACCGCATCCACGGTACCCACCATGATCAGGCGCGATTGCCCGTGATAGACGCGTACCGGCGCCCGGCGCTCGGGATCCGCATGATTGAGTGCGCTGTTGAGCGAGACACGCGCGAACGCCGGTTGGGCGGAAGGCAGCGGCGGCAGATCGACCGGGCCCGAAGGTGCCGCGGATTCGTGATCGGCGGCCTCGAAGAGCGAGCCGGACAACGCGGCGGCCGTTGCGCGCGCATTGCGTGCCGCGCAGTCGGCGAGGCCGCGCAGATGGCGCAGGCGGCCAAATTGGCGAAAGGGCAGCAGACGGGCAAGACGTTCCATAACTCCCTCCAGACAGCGTTTAGCGTTCGGTTATCAGAATTCGGTGGGGCGGATCAGGCCGACCGCAATGCCTTCCAGCGCGAATTCCGCGCTGCCGGCTTCGACGAAGATGTTGTCGTAGTCCGGGTTTTCGGCAATCAGCTCGAGGCCGTTCGGGCGGCGCTTCAGGCGCTTGACGGTCACGTCGTCGCCAAGGCGCGCGATGATGATCTGGCCGTCTTTCGCCTCGCTTTTCTTCTGCACCGCGAGCAGGTCGCCGTCCAGGATGCCGGCGTCGCGCATCGAGAGGCCGCGCACCTTCAACAGGTAGTCGGGCTTGCTCGAGAAGAGCGCCGGGTCGCAGGCGTAGTGCTGCGAGATGTGCTCTTGCGCGAGGATTGGGCTGCCCGCCGCCACGCGGCCGACGAGCGGCAGCGAGAGCTGCATGATGCTGGCGTGCGGCAGCGTGAACTGGTGCGGGAGGTCGTCCGGCCCGGGCATGAGACGGATGCCGCGCGACGCGCCTGCGGCCAGTTCGATCACGCCCTTGCGTGCCAGCGCGCGCAAATGTTCCTCGGCGGAGTTTGCGGAGCTGAAGCCGAGCTCGGCCGCGATCTCGGCGCGGGTGGGCGGGAAGCCGGTGCGCTCGATGGCGCGCCGGATCAGATCGAAAACCTGCTGCTGTCGTGCGGTGAGTTTGGTCATGGCGCCACTGTATGGATAGACAGGTGACTGTATTTTTATACAGTATTCGGCGCTTTTCAAGTGTTACTTGAACTTCTCCATTTGGCCGACGCTAACACGCCGCACTCCGGCGTCCAGACGGACGAAAACGCGTCTGCGCGGACGCGCCGTCCGCCCTTACCACTTTTACGTATTAAAAAATGAGCAAACATTATTTTTAATGATTTAAGCCAATCGTTAGACTTCCCCTCATCGTTAGCGGCAACCACATACGACAACACGGAGAAAGTGGATGGGTCACAGGAATACGGGGAAAGCAGGCTGGCTGAAGACGCTGGCCGCGAAACTGGTCATCGGCCTCGCGCCGCTCGCCGGCATGGCTGCGCTGGCGCCGGCCGCCCATGCGGATACGTCGCTGCTGAACGTGTCTTACGACCCGACCCGCGAGTTCTATCAGGACATCAACGACGCTTTCATCAAGGACTGGAAGGCGAAGACCGGCGAGACGCTCACGATCAAGCAGTCGCACGGCGGCTCGGGCGCGCAGGCGCGCTCGGTGCTCGACGGGCTGCAGGCCGACGTCGTCACGCTCGCGCTCGCTTACGACATCGACGCGCTGGCGAAGAAGGGCCTCGTGGCCGCCGACTGGCAAAAGCGCCTGCCCGACAACGCCTCGCCGTACACCTCGACCATCGTGTTCCTCGTGCGCAAGGGCAATCCGAAGCACATCAAGGACTGGGACGACCTCGTGAAGCCGGGCGTTTCGATCGTCACGCCGAATCCGAAGACCTCGGGCGGCGCGCGCTGGAACTACCTCGCGGCCTGGGCCTACGCCGAGCATCAGCCGGGCGGCAATGACGAGAAGGCGAAGGAATTCGTCACGAAGCTCTACAAGAATGCCGGCGTGCTCGATTCGGGCGCGCGCGGCGCGACGACGAGCTTCGTGCAGCGCGGCATCGGCGACGTGCTGATCGCATGGGAGAACGAAGCGTTTCTCTCGCTCAAGGAGTTCGGTCCGGACAAGTTCGAGATCGTGGTGCCTTCGGTGAGCATTCTGGCCGAGCCGCCGGTGGCGGTGGTGGACAAGGTGGTGGACAAGCGCGGCACGCGCAAGGTCTCGGAGGCTTACCTGCAGTTCCTGTATTCGGAACAGGGCCAGGAGATCGCCGCGAAGAACTTCTATCGTCCGCGTTCGGACAAGGTGCCGGCGGCGCTCACGGCGAAGTTCCCGAAGCTCAAGCTGTACACGGTGGACGATACGTTCGGCGGCTGGGCCAATGCGCAGAAGATCCATTTCGCGGATGGCGGGGTGTTCGATTCGATCTACCAGCCGCAATGACACGACAGGCGGCCTGAAACGGCCTCCCACGAGCGCGCCCGCGAGGGCGCGCTTTTTGGCGCACGGCGCCGCAGCACTCTGAAAGAGCGACGAGCATGACGACGTTTCGATTACGCAAGCCCAGCGCACTGCCGGGTTTCGGCCTGACGCTCGGCATCACGGTGGCTTACCTGAGCCTCGTGGTGCTGATTCCGCTTGCGTCCACCTTCCTCAAGACCGCGACGCTCGACTGGAGCCAGTTCGTGCGTGCCGTGGCGTCGCCGCGCGTGCTCGCGTCGTACCGGCTCACGTTCTTCTCCGCGCTCGGCGGGGCGCTCATCAACGCCGTGTTCGGCTTCCTGCTCGCGTGGGTGCTCGTGCGCTACACGTTCCCGTTCAAGCGCATCGTCGATGCGCTCGTCGATCTGCCGTTCGCGCTGCCTACCTCCGTCGCGGGCATTTCGCTCGCGGCCGTCTATGCGGGCAACGGCTGGATCGGGCAATTTCTGGAGCCGCTCGGCCTGAAGGTCGCGTTCACGCCGCTCGGCGTGCTGGTGGCGCTGACTTTCATCGGCCTGCCGTTCGTCGTGCGCACGGTGCAGCCCGTGCTCGAAGAGTTCGAGCGCGAGCAGGAAGAGGCGGCAGCCTGCCTCGGCGCATCGCGCTGGCTCACGTTCCGCCGCGTCGTGCTGCCCGCCGCGCTGCCCGCGCTGCTCACGGGCTTCGCGCTCGCGTTCGCGCGTGCGCTCGGCGAATACGGCTCCGTCATCTTCATCGCCGGCAACGTGCCGATGAAGTCCGAGATCACCTCGCTGCTCATCATCACCAAGCTCGAACAATACGACTATGCGGGCGCCACGGCGCTTGCCGTCGTGATGCTGTGCGTCTCGTTCCTGATGCTGCTGTTCATCAATACGCTGCAGTGGTATCTGCAACGGCGCACGAGTCGCGGCGCTTCGGCTGGCCCCGCCGCGGGTCCCGGCACCGACGACGCCACGCGCGTCGCCCTCGCGGGAGGTGCCCAATGAGCGGTCAGGCACAACGCACACAACGCGCGCGCGTGCCGCGCCGTCCCGATCCCGTGACCGAAGCGCCGTGGGTGCGCTGGCTCCTCACCGGCATCGCGCTCGTATTTCTTGCGCTCTTTCTGGTGGTGCCGCTCGTGGCCGTGTTCTGGCAGGCGCTCTCGAAGGGCATCGGTTTCTACTTCGAATCGCTCGCCGATCCGGATGCCATCTCCGCGATCAAGCTCACGCTCATCACCGCCGCGATCGCCGTGCCGCTGAATCTCGCATTCGGCCTCGCGGCCTCGTGGGCGATCGCGAAGTTCGAGTTTCGCGGCAAGGCGCTGCTCACCACGCTGATCGATCTGCCGTTCTCGGTCTCGCCCGTGATCTCGGGTCTCATCTACGTGCTGATGTTCGGCGCGCAGGGCTGGCTCGGTCCGTGGCTCGAAGACCATGACGTGCAGATCATTTTTGCGGTGCCGGGCATCGTGCTCGCCACTATTTTCGTGACGTTCCCGTTCGTCGCGCGCGAGTTGATTCCGCTCATGCAGGCGCAGGGCAACGACGAGGAGGAGGCGGCGCACGTGCTGGGTGCCTCCGGCTGGCAGATGTTCCGCCGCGTGACGCTGCCGAACATCCGCTGGGGTCTGCTGTATGGCGTGATTCTGTGCAATGCGCGGGCGATGGGCGAGTTCGGCGCGGTGTCGGTGGTCTCGGGCCACATCCGCGGTCAGACCGACACGATGCCGCTGCACGTCGAAATCCTCTACAACGAATACAACTTCGCGGCCGCGTTCGCCGTGGCGTCGCTGCTCGCGCTGCTGGCGCTCGTGACGCTGGGCCTGAAGCTGCTCGCCGAGCGTCATCTTTCCGCGGAGCTTCGCGACACCGGCGACGCGCCGGCGCACGCCGGGCCGCAGGCCGCGCTCGCCGGTGCTCAGGCGGGCGCCGCACAAACGCAATACAGCGCGCAGTCGGGCCTCGCCCGGCAGGCGCTCGAACCGTAATCACACTCCGGATCGACAGGGAGAGCTGGTCATCATGGGCATCATCGTTCGCAATCTGCAAAAGCGTTTTGGCGACTTCACCGCGCTCGACAATGTCTCGCTCGATTTTCCGCCGGGCGAGCTCGTGGCGCTCCTCGGGCCGTCCGGCTGTGGCAAGACCACGCTCTTGCGCGTGATCGCGGGCCTTGAGTACGCCGATTCGGGCGAGGTTCTGCTGCAGGGCCAGGACGTGGGCGAGGTGGGCGCGCGCGAGCGCCAGGTAGGTTTCGTGTTCCAGCACTACGCGCTCTTTCGCCATATGACGGTGTTCGAGAACGTGGCGTTCGGGCTGCGCGTGAAGCCGCGCAGCGAACGGCCCAGCGAGGCCACGATCCGCGAGAAGGTGCACGAACTGCTCAAGCTCGTGCAGCTCGACTGGCTCGCGCAGCGCTATCCATCCGAGCTGTCGGGCGGCCAGCGTCAGCGTATCGCGCTTGCGCGGGCGCTCGCCGTCGAGCCGAAGGTGCTGCTGCTCGACGAGCCGTTCGGCGCGCTCGACGCCAAGGTGCGCAAGGAGCTGCGCAGCTGGCTGCGCCGCCTGCACGACGACCTGCACATCTCGACGATCTTCGTCACGCACGACCAGGAGGAGGCGCTCGAAGTGGCCGACCGCATCGTCGTGCTCAATCGCGGGCATGTGGAGCAGGTGGGCAGCCCGCAGGACGTCTACGATCATCCGCAGACGGCCTTCGTGTACGAGTTTCTCGGCGCGGCGAACCGGCTGTCCGGCCACGTGGACGCACGCGGTTTCGTTGCCGACGGCGCCGCGCAGCCGATCTCGGTGCAGGCGGGCTTCGAAGGCCGCGCGCTCGCCTATGTGCGCCCGCACGATCTCGTGCTCTATCCTCAGCAGACCGATCATCGCGACGGCATCGTCGTCGATGTGCGCCGCGTGATCACGCTGGGCGGTTCGGTGCGCGTCGAGCTCGAAAGCCGCACGGGCGGCTCGCTCGAAGCCCAGCTCGACCGCGAGGCATGGCGCGCGCTGAGCCTTTCGGTCGGCGACAACGTGACGGCGGTGCCGCGCGGACTGCGCGTGTTTCCCGCGCAGCACGCCTGAGACATTCATAAAACCAACCTGATTCCTTCGGCCTTTCCGGAGACAAGAGAGATGAACTTCCAGCAATTGCGTTTCGTGCGCGAAGCCGTGCGCCAGAACATGAACCTGACCGAAGTGGCGAACGTGCTCTATACGTCGCAGTCGGGTGTGTCGAAGCAGATCAAGGACCTCGAGGACGAACTCGGCGTCGATATCTTCATCCGCCGCGGCAAGCGCCTCACGGGCCTGACCGAGCCGGGCAAGGCCGTGCACCAGCTGATCGAGCGCATGCTGCTCGACGCCGAGAACCTGCGCCGCGTCGCGCGCCAGTTCGCCGACCAGGACAGCGGCCACCTCGTCGTGGCGACCACGCACACCCAGGCGCGCTACGCGCTGCCGAAGGTCGTGCACCAGTTTCGTGAAGTGTTTCCCAAGGTGCACCTCGCGCTGCGCCAGGGCAATCCGCAGCAGATCGCGCAGTCGATCATCAACGGCGAGGCCGATATCGGCATCTCGACCGAGGCGCTCGACCGCTACCCGGATATCGTGACGTTCCCGTGCTATTCGTGGCATCACGTGGTGGTGGTGCCGAAGAACCATCCGCTCGTCGGGCGCGAGAACCTCACGCTCGAAGAGATCGCCGAGTATCCGATCATCACCTATGACCAGGACTTCACGGGCCGCTCGCATATCGACCAGGCGTTCGCGAAGGTGGGGGCAGTGCCGGACGTCGTGCTGACCGCCATCGACGCGGACGTGATCAAGACGTATGTGGAGCTCGGCATGGGGGTCGGCGTGGTGGCGGCGATGGCCTACGATCCGAAGCGCGATACGGAACTCGTCGCGCTCGACACCGAGAACCTGTTCGAGGCGAGCACGACGCGCGTGGGCTTGCGCAAGGGTGCGTTCCTGCGTCAGTACGCGTACCGGCTGATCGAGATGTTCGCGCCGCACCTCACCGAGCAGCAGATCGCGAGCCAGCTGCGCGAAGTGGCCTGACGGCGTTTGGTCTTTTTTGCTCGCGCGCTTTTACACCTGGCCTTCCGGCCAGGTGGCGCGGGTCGGCGGATCGCTTAAAATCGCCGCCATGAATACTCCCGTTCCGACTTCCTCTTCCCCGGCGGCGGCCCGGCCGCTGCCGCGCATTGCCGTGCTGGCGACCGGCGGCACCATCGCGGGCGCCGCGCCCGACGCGGCCAACACCGCCGGCTACCAGGCCGGAGTGATCGGCGTCGCGCAACTGCTGGCGGCCGTGCCGGGTCTGGGCGCCATCGCCGATATCCAGGCCGAACAGGTCGCAAGCATCGACAGCAAGGACATGGCGCTCGCGCTGTGGACCACGCTCGCGCAACGCGTGAACGCGCTGCTCGCGCAGGGCGACATCGACGGCGTGGTGATCACGCACGGCACCGACACGCTCGAAGAAACCGCCTACCTGCTGCATCTGGCCGTGAAGAGCGCGAAACCCGTGGTCATGACGGCGGCGATGCGGCCGGCTTCGGCGCTTTCGGCCGACGGCCCGCTCAATCTGCTCAACGCGGTCACGGTGGCGGGCAGCCCCGCGGCGGCCGGGCAGGGCGTGCTCGTCGCGTTCAACAACCGCATTCATTGCGCGCGCGACGTCGTGAAGGTGAGCACCTATGCCGTGGACGCGTTCCAGTCGCCCGAAATCGGCGCACTGGGGTGGGTGCAGGATGGGCGCGTGGAGTTTCAGCGGCGCGCGCTGCGTCCGCATACGGTCGCCACGCCGTTCGCAGCCGTCGAGTCGTGGCCGCAGGTGGAAATCGTGACGAGCTACGCGGGCGTCTCGCGCACGGCCGTCGATGCGCTCGTGGCGGCGGGCGTGCGCGGGATCGTGGTGGCGGGGACCGGCAACGGTTCGATCCACGCCACGCTCCAGCAGGCGCTGGTGGAGGCTGCGGCGAAGGGCGTGGCCGTCGTGCGCGCGTCGCGCGTGGGCTCGGGCCATGTGATGCACAATGGCGCCGCCAATGACGATGGGCTCGGCTTCGTCTCGGCGGGCACGCTCAATCCGTACAAGGCGCGCGTGCTGCTCGCCCTGGCGCTCGCGCAAGGCACCGCCGTGCGGGTGGCCTTGCAAGGTCTGTTCGATACCTACTGATTGCGCGGCAGGGCAGAAATGCGACGCGCCACGCGGGGAGCGTGGCGCGGGCGTTCGATCGAAGCGCGGCCATTCACGATGCCGCGTCTACTGTGTCGTACCGATGCGTTACTGCAGCGGCGGAATCACCAGCACCTGGCCCGGGTAGATCTTGTCCGGGCTCTTGAGCATCGGCGTATTCGCCTGGAAGATCACGTCGTTCTTCGCGCCGCTGCCGTAATACTGCTCGGCGATCTTCCAGAGGTTGTCGCCCGCCACCACCGTGTGATGCTGCGCTTCGGGCGCGGGGTTCGTCACCGTCATCTGGTCGTCCACCTTGTCCACGTTCTGCACGTTACCGGCGGCCACGAGAATCTTTTCTTTCGTTGCCTGATCGGCGGCGTTGCCCGTGACCGTGACGGCGTGCGTCACGCCGTCGTAGGTCACGCCGAGGTTGTCGGCGGAAAGGCCCTGCGAGTGGATGTAGGCGGCAATGGCGTCGCCGGCCTTTTGATTCAGCGTCGCGAGGTCCGCCGCGGGTGCCGCTTCCGGCTGTGCTGCTGATGCAGCTGCGGCCGGCGTGGCGGCGCCAAAGAGTTTTTCGCCTGCTTCCTTGATGAAGTTGATGATACCCATCGATCACACTCCTTACGTGCTGAATACGTGCTGGATTGACGGTTGACCGCGTGTCGCGACCACCTTGCGCCGCCTGAATGACAGGCGGATGAAAGCTGCGATCTTAGGGGGCGATTGCCGACAGCGTCCAGCAGGGAAGGGTTAAGGAGTGTGAAACGAAGAGGTCGCGCGGAGGATCTGCTTGCGCATGAGAGTGGCTGTGTGCAGCGACGAAGAGCAATCCGACAAGCAGCAATCCGACAAGCGGACACCCGATGACGACGTCTGACCGACCAAGGCTTCCCCGTCGTCACCGGGCGCCGCTGCGGACCCCACTGGCCGCCCTCAGCCCAGAGCGGCCCCGATTTGCCCCGCGACGGTTGCCGCCGCCGCGGAGCGCCCCACCATTGGCCGTCGCGAATGACGCGCCGGCCTGAATTCGTCTATCTGCCGCGACCGCCTGCTTTGCGGCACTGTCACGGTGTGTGGCTCGCCGGGCGGCGCTGTGCCGCCCGGTTTACTGCGTCACTTTCTGCTTGCTGCCTGCATGCCGATGGCGCGCTGATTACGCGCTTCAGGCAGCCTTCGCCTTCGCTTGCTCGCCTTCGGCGATCTCGAAGTTCGCCATGATTTCCAGCGCGCGGATCAGGGCCGAGTGGTCCCATGCCTTGCCGCCGTTCGCCGCGCACACGCTGAAGAGCTGCTGCGCGCTCGCCGTGTGGGGCAGTGCGATGCCCAGCTTGCGCGCGCCGTCGAGCGCCAGGTTCAGATCCTTCTGGTGCAGCTCGATACGGAAGCCCGGGTTGAACGTGCGCTTCGTCATGCGCTCGCCGTGCACTTCGAGAATGCGCGACGAAGCGAAGCCGCCCATCAAAGCCTTGCGCACGCGCTCCGGATCGGCACCCGAACGGGCCGCGAACAGCAGCGCTTCAGCCACGGCTTCGATGTTCAGCGCGACGATGATCTGGTTCGCCACCTTCGTCGTCTGGCCCGCGCCGTTGTCGCCCACGAGCGAGATGTTCTTGCCCATCAGGTCGAACAGCGGCTTCGCGAGATCGAATGCCTTCTGCGGGCCGCCGACCATGATCGAGAGCGTCGCTTCGCGGGCGCCCACCTCGCCCCCCGAAACCGGTGCGTCGAGGTAGTCGCAGCCGAGCGCGTTGATCTGCTTCGCGAACTGTTGCGTCTCCAGCGGCGAGATCGAGCTCATGTCGATCACGAGCTTGCCGGCCGTGAGGCCCTTGGCGACACCGTCGTCGGCGAAGAGCACGTTCGCAACATCAGGCGTGTCCGGCACCATCAAAATGACGATGTCGGCGGCCTGCGCCACGGCCGTCGAATCGGCGACCACGGTCGTCTGCGTGCGCAGGTCCTCCGGCACCGGGTACTTGCCGTTCACGGTCAGCGTGTGGCCACCCTTCAGAAGGTTGCGCGCCATGTGCGCGCCCATGATGCCGAGGCCGATAAAACCAATCTTTGCCATCTTGCGTTTCTCCGTTAAGTCTTTTCAGTGCGTTGCCGGGCCGTGCGCTCAGGCGAGCGCGGCGGAGCGCTGCTGCGCGCTGCGCAGCCAGCCGAGGCCTTCCACGGTCGTCGTGCGCGGCTTGTACTCGCAGCCGATGTAGCCTTCGTAGCCGAGCGTGTCGAGCAGGTCGAACAGGAACGGGTAGTGGATTTCGCCCGTGCCCGGTTCGTTGCGGCCCGGGTTGTCAGCCAGCTGGATGTGGGCGATCTTCGCGAAGTGCTTCCTGATCGTCGCGGCGAGCTCGCCCTCCATGCGCTGCATGTGATAGATGTCGTACTGCAGGAACACGTTGTCCGAACCGGTCTTCGCGATCACGTCGAGCGCCTCGGCCGAACGGTTCAGCGCGAAGCCGGGGATGTCGTACGAATTGCACGGCTCGACGAGCAGGCGAATGCCTTCGCGCTCGAGCGCGGCAGCGGCGAACGTGAGGTTGTCGACGATCGTCGCGAGCGCCGTGTCGCGCGAAATGCCCGCGCCCGGAATGCCGACGAGACAGTTCAGCTGCGGCACCTTCAGCGCCTTCGCGTATTCGATCGCGCGGCCCACGCCTTCCTGGAACTCGCCCTGGCGCCCGGGCAGGCAGGCAATGCCGCGCTCGCCCGCTTCCCAGTTGCCCGCGGGCAGGTTGTGCAGCACGAGCCTGAGCCGGTTCGCTTCGAGGCGTTCGGCCAGTTCGGCGGCCGGGTACGGATAGGGGAAGAGGAATTCCACGGCGTCGAAGCCCGCGCCCGCAGCCGCGGCGAAGCGCTCGGGGAAGGGGACTTCGTTGAACAGCATGGTCAGGTTTGCGGCGAATTTCGGCATGATGCTGGGTCTCGCTGGTCGGTCGGTAAAAGAAACGATGGGAAGCGGCGCGAAGCCGGCGCGCGGCGGCGCGCCGATGCTGCGCGCGCTGCCGCGTGATGCCTGCCCGGGCGGTGAGGCCCGGTTGAATGCGCTCAGTCGAGCGCGCTCAGGGCGCTGATCGCCGTCGGGGCGTGCTCCGGCTTTTCTGCCAGTTCCTCGAACTCGTTGATCGCGTCGATTTCGGTGCCCATCGAGATGTTGGTCACGCGCTCGAGAATCACTTCGACCACCACCGGCACGCTGTGCTCGGCGGCGAGCGCCTGGGCCTGCCTGAGCGCCGGCTCGATCTCTTCGGGCTTGAACACGCGCAGCGCCTTGCAGCCGAGGCCTTCGGCCACCGTCACGTGATCGACGCCGTAGCCGTTCACCTCGGGGGCGTTGATGTTCTCGAAGGCGAGCTGCACGCAGAAGTCCATGTCGAACGCGCGCTGGGCCTGGCGGATCAGGCCCAGATACGAGTTGTTCACGACCACGTGGACGTACGGCAGCTTGAACTGCGCGCCCACGGCCAGTTCCTCGATCATGAACTGGAAGTCGTAGTCGCCCGAGAGCGCGACGATCGAGCGCTGCGGATCGGCCGCACGCACGCCGAGCGCCGCCGGAATCGTCCAGCCGAGCGGGCCCGCCTGGCCGCAGTTGATCCAGTTGCGTGCCTTGTACACGTGCAGGAACTGGGCGCCCGCGATCTGCGAGAGGCCGATCGTGCTCACGTAGCACGTGTCGCGGCCGAACACCCTGTTCATCTCTTCATACACGCGCTGCGGCTTGATCGGCACGTTGTCGAAGTGGGTCTTGCGCAGCAGGGTGCGCTTGCGCGCCTGGCAGTCGGCCACCCAGGCGCTGCGGTCCTTCAGCTTGCCGGCGGCCTTCCACTCCTGCGCGACTTCGACGAAGAGTTCGAGCGCTGCCCTGGCATCCGAAACGATGCCGAGATCGGGGCCGAACACGCGGCCGATCTGTGTCGGCTCGATATCGACGTGCACGAACTTGCGACCCTTCGTATAGACCTCGACGCTGCCCGTGTGGCGGTTCGCCCAGCGGTTGCCGATGCCGAGCACGAAGTCCGAGGCGAGCATCGTCGCGTTGCCGTAGCGGTGCGAGGTTTGCAGGCCGACCATGCCGGCCATGAGCGGATGGTCGTCGGCAATCGCGCCCCACGACATCAGGGTCGGGATGACCGGCACGCCCACCGTTTCGGCGAACTTCACGAGCAGGTCTTCGGCTGCCGCGTTGAGCACGCCGCCGCCCGAGACGATCAGCGGCTTTTCGCTGGCGTTGAGCAGTTCGAGCGCGGCCTCGATCTGCCTGCGGGTCGCCTTCGGCTTGTAGACCGGCAGCGGCTCGTAGGTGTCGATGTCGAATTCGATTTCGGCGAGCTGCACGTCGATCGGCATGTCGACCAGCACCGGACCCGGACGGCCCGAGCGCATCAGGTGGAAGGCCTGCTGGAACACGCGCGGCACGAGCGCCGGCTCGCGCACGGTCACCGCCCACTTGGTGACGGGCTTGGCGATCGACTCGATGTCGACGGCCTGGAAGTCTTCCTTGTAGAGGCGGGCGCGCGGCGCCTGGCCGGTGATCGCGAGGATCGGAATCGAGTCGGCCTGGGCCGAGTAGAGACCCGTGATCATGTCGGTGCCGGCCGGGCCCGAGGTGCCGATGCACACGCCGATGTTGCCGGGCGCGGCGCGCGTGTAGCCCTCGGCCATGTGCGAGGCGCCCTCGACGTGGCGCGCCAGCACGTGGGTGATGCCGCCGGCCTTCCTGAGCGCCGAATAGAACGGGTTGATGGCGGCGCCCGGCACGCCGAACGCGGTGTCGATCCCTTCTTTCTCGAGCACCAGCACGGCGGCGTCGACGGCTCTCATCTTGGCCATGAATGTCTCCTGAATGTCGCGAATTGCACAAGTAACCAGGTGGTTGAGGCGACTTTAGGGGGCAATGAAAGGTTTGATAAGATGAGTCCGGGTCGCTTATTTCGAAACTAAAAGTATCGAATGCCGCCGGAGCGGCCTCGCGGCGGCATTTCGCGCCGCTGCCCGTCCCGTTTTGGGCCTTTTCGCGGTATTCCGGAGACACGTCATGGACCGCTTCAAGCAGATCGAAACTTTCGTGCGCGTGGCCGAGGCGGGGAGCCTCGCGGCCGCGGCGCTGGAGGAGGGCGTCTCGCCCGTGATCCTTGGGCGGCGTATCGACGCGCTGGAAAAACGCCTCGGCGTGAAGCTGATGTACCGCTCCACGCGGCGTCTCGTCGTGAGCGAGGAAGGCGGCGCCTTTCTGGAGCGCTGCCGGGGGCTGCTGGCCGAGTGGAAGCAGGCCGAGAACGAGCTTTCCGCCGGGCGGCGCGTGGTGAACGGGCACCTGATCGTCTCGGCGCCGGCCGCGTTCGGACGCAAGCACGTCGCGCCGCTCGCGCCCGTGTTTCTCGCCGACAAGCCCGATCTGCAGCTCTCGTTCAACCTCACCGACCGCGTGGTCGATCTCGTGCGCGAAGGCTACGACCTGTCGATCCGCATCGGCGGCGCCGTCGATCCGAATTTCGTCGCGGTGAAGCTGGCGTCGAACCGGCGCGTAGTGTGCGGCACGCCCGAATATTTCCGCAAGCATGGCAAGCCGAAAACGCTCGAAGACCTGCCGAATCACAACTGTCTTGCGTTCAACCTGCAGGGCGGCCAGAACCGCGGCTGGTACTTCCGGCGCAACGGCAAGCTCGTGACGGTGCGCGTGGGCGGCACGCTCGACTGCAACGACGGCGAATTGCTGCACCGTTGGGTCACGGAGAGCCTTGGACTCGGCTGGCGCTCCACGTGGGAGATCGATGCGCAGCTCGCGCGCGGGGAACTGGAGACCGTGCTCGACGAGTACGCGCTGCCCGACTACGACATCCTCGCCGTGTATCCGCAGCAGCGTTACGTGCCGGCGAAGGTGCGCTATTTCATCGACTACCTGAAGGACGTCTACGCGCGGCCGGGATACTGGAGCGGCGACGTGCCCTGATTTGCGCGACCCTGTCACGAGCCGGTTTTTCGCGCGCAGGGGGCAAAAGCCGGGAATAAACTGGCCGCAGCGCCGGTAATGTGGACAAGGCAGGTGGACAAGGCAGACGCCATGCCGAACGGGACCGGCGGCATGACAACCAGCACAGAGGGCGGAGAGGGTGGACGAGGCGAACGTGGGCGCGAGCGCAAACGAGGGAGCCGGGCCGCGCGCGACTGATAGCGCAGGCGAGGCCGCGCGCAGCCGCCGTTTCCAGGCGCTCGCGCTGCCGCATCTGGATGCGGCGTACAACCTCGCGCGCTGGCTCTCGCGTCATCCCGGGGACGCGGAGGATATCGTCCAGGAGGCTTTCTTGCGGGCGTTCCGCTTCTTCGACACGTTTCGCGGCGAACTCGCGCGGCCGTGGCTGCTCTCGATCGTGCGGCGCGTGTGGTACGACGAGTGGCGCCGCCGGGCGGGCGCGGAGGAGGTGACGCCGTTCGACGAACTGCGCGACGACACGCCGCCGGACGGCTGGGACACCGCGAGCCTCGACCCGGAGACTCTTGCGATACGCGCCGAGAACGCCCGCGACGTCCACGAGGCGCTCCAGCGGCTGCCCGTGGAGTACCGCGAGGTGCTGATCCTGCGCGAGATGGAGGAGTTGAGCTACCGCGAGATCGCCACGATTGCGGACGTGCCGGTCGGCACCGTGATGTCGCGGCTCGCGCGCGGGCGCCGTCGTCTCGCGACGCTGCTTGCGGCCCGGCATGGCCGCGGGCAGGGGGTGGACGAAGGCGCCGACACCGGGAGGCGTGCCGAAGCAGTGAGTCCCCCCGGTAGCGGAACCGGCGGCCGGCTCCATAACGAGCCGGTTATCGACGGCGGAGCAAACCGGGACGGCGGAGCAAACCGGCGAATCGACGAGGGAGGCGCACGATGAACTGCGACGAAGCGCGCCCACTGATCGACGCGAGTGTCGATCGCGAACTGTCCGCTGGGGACGAATGGCGCTTGCAGCGGCATCTGGCCGAGTGCGCGCTGTGCCAGTGCGAGGTCGAGGCCGTACGGGCGATCGCGATGGCAGTGCGGTCGGTGCCGTACTCGCGCGCGCCGGCTGGACTGGGCGCGCGTATCGCGGCGGCGTTGCCGCCGACGGTGCCCGACGCGACCGAAGCCCATCATGAAAGCATGGACGCTGAACGTGCGCATCCGCGCAAGAGCGGCGCCGGCCGCTCGCAGTGGCTGCGCTTCCCGGGCTTCGGCGGGGCGGGGTCAGGCAAGGGTGGAATGGGTGGGATCGGCGGCACGGGCTCTGGTGGCACGTCCATGGGCTTCGGCTGGCTGGCCGGCGTGGTGCTGGTGCTTTGCGCGCTCGGCTTCGTCGCGGCGCTGAATCTGCATCGCCCCGCCGAAGGCGGCACCTTCGTCGACGAGATCGTGGCGAGCCACGTGCGCGCCCAGATCTCGGGCCGCGACATCGACGTGATCTCGACCGACCGGCACACCGTCAAGCCCTGGTTCAACGGCAAGATCGACTATGCGCCGCCGGTGGAGGATCTCGCATCGGCGGGCTATGCGCTCGTGGGCGGGCGGCTCGACTATGTGGGGCGCGAACGGGTGGCCGTGCTCGTGTACCGCTACCGCAAGCACGTCATCGACCTCTATGTCTTTCCCGCCGGCGATGGGCAATCCGGTGCGGATACCCAGGCGCCGCCGCGCACGAGCGACGGCTATGCGGTGGCGCGCTGGCAGGCGGCCGGCATGACCTGGTGGGCCGTCAGCGATGCCGAGCCAGACGCGCTCGCCGGCCTGCGGGCCGCGCTGGATCAGCGGCTGGCGGGCGGCAGCTCCGAGGGTTGAGGGTGCTTGCAGCCCCCTCCCGGCGCCGCAAGTCATTGAAAACACGCCCGAATCGGCTTCTCAAATGATGATTTGGCTTGCAGGCGCCGCCCACTCGCGCTACAATCTTCGGCTTCTCACTTGCCGCACCGGTTCCGACGCCCGGGTGGCTTATATCCACAAGTAAGCACAAGGAGTGATACATGCGTCATTACGAAATCGTCTTTATCGTGCACCCGGATCAAAGCGAGCAGGTGCCCGCGATGATCGAGCGCTACAAGGGCACGATCACGTCGCACGGTGGCCAGATCCACCGCATCGAAGACTGGGGCCGTCGTCAACTGGCCTACATGATCGAGAAACTCGCGAAGGCTCACTACGTCTGCATGAACATCGAATGCGACCAGGCTACGCTCGACGAACTCGAACACGCGTTCAAGTTCAACGACGCCGTTCTGCGTCACCTCATCGTCAAGATGAAGAAGGCCGAAACCGGCCCGTCGCCGATGATGAAGGAAGTGCAGCGCGAAGAAGCCAAGAAGGCGGCTGCCCAGCCGACCGAAGCGCAGGCTTAACTACATAAGCCATCAGGATTCAAACGCGTCAGGTGAACTAGCCACGTGAACAGGCTGCAACTCACGGCGAGCGTCGTCGAGCGAGAACCGGTGCGGTACACCCCCGCCGGCGTTCCGATCGCAAGCTGCACGTTGCATCACCGCACCGAAGTCGTCGAGGCCGGTATTGTCCGCCTCGTGGAGTTGACGATGGATGCGGTGGCGGCCGGCGAGGCTTGCGGCAAGCTGGAAGGCTGCGAGATGGGCGTCGAAACGCTCTTCACCGGCTTTCTCGCCAAAAAGCACCGCAACGCGCGAACCCTGGTGTTTCACATCACCGAAATGCAAGGCACAGGAAAGGACTAATCATGCCCCGCCCGACTGGTAAGAAATTCGACAAGCGTCGTCAACAGCAAAACCCGCTCTTCAAGCGCAAGAAGTTCTGCCGCTTCACGGCTGCAAACGTCGAGCAGATCGACTACAAGGACATCGAAACGCTGAAGGACTTCATCGGCGAAAACGGCAAGATCACGCCGGCTCGTCTGACGGGTACGAAGGCCCACTATCAGCGTCAGCTGGACACGGCTATCAAGCGCGCGCGTTTCCTCGCGCTGATGCCGTACACCGACCAGCACAAGGCCTAACAAGACGACGCGATAAGGAGCAATAGAATGCAGATCATTCTTCTGGAAAAAGTCGTCAACCTGGGCAACCTCGGCGACATCGTCAAGGTGAAGGACGGTTACGCACGTAACTTCCTGATCCCGAACAAGAAGGCACGCCGTGCCACGAAGGACGCCATCGCCGAATTCGAAGTTCGCCGCGCCGAACTCGAAAAGGCCGCCGCTGAAAAGCTGGCTGCGGCTCAGGCAGAAGGCGAAAAGCTGAACGGTCTGACCGTTCAGATCGGCCAGAAGGCTGGCGTGGACGGCCGTCTGTTCGGCTCGGTCACGAACGCCGACATCGCCGAAGCCCTCGGCAAGCAAGGCTTCGCAGTGGAAAAGTCGCAAGTGCGTCTGCCGGAAGGCCCGCTGAAGATGGTGGGCGACCACCCGGTCCAGGTTTCGCTGCACACCGACGTTCTCGTGGACGTCACGGTGTCGGTGCTAGGCGAGCACGCCTAAGCATCCGGGCGGTCCCGGGGGCGACCTCGAACCGCTTGAGCGCTGGCAAATCGGAAAAGGCAGGAGCCCATGGCTTCTGCCTTTTTTGTTGCCCGAACGCTGGGTGGCGTTGCTCCGCACTTCCACGTCTTCCCGGCGTGTTCCAGGCAGCCGCCTTTTGCCCGATAATTGCCCTCCATGAACGCCCCGAAAGATCCCCAACTCGAATCGCTGAAAGTCCCGCCACACTCGATCGAGGCCGAGCAGTCGGTGCTCGGCGGCTTGCTGCTGGACAACAGCGCCTGGGACCGGATTGCCGACTTTCTCTCGCAAAGCGACTTCTACCGCTACGATCACCGCATCATCTTCGAGCATATCGGCCGGCTGATCGCGTCGACGCGCCCGGCGGATGTCGTGACCGTGTACGAAGCGCTCGGCACCTCGGGCAAGGCCGACGACGTGGGCGGCCTCGCGTATCTGAACGCGCTCGCGCAGAACACGCCGAGCGCGGCGAACATCCGCCGCTATGCGGAAATCGTGCGCGATCGTGCGGTGCTGCGGCGCCTCGTTTCGGTCGCGGACGAAATCTCGGCCGACGCGTTCAATCCGCAGGGCAAGGAAGTGCGCCAGCTGCTCGACGAGGCCGAGGCGAAGGTATTCTCGATCGCCGAAGACGGCGCGCGCGGCACCCAGGGCTTCCTCGAGATCGGGCCGCTGCTCACCCAGGTCGTGGAGCGCATCGATACGCTCTATCACACGGCCAATCCGAGCGATGTGACCGGCACGCCCACGGGCTTCGTGGACCTCGACCGCATGACGTCGGGCATGCACGGGGGCGAGCTGATCATCGTGGCGGGGCGTCCGTCGATGGGTAAGACGGCGCTCTCGATGAACATCGGCGAATATGTGGCCGTGGAGTACGGCCTGCCGGTGGCGGTGTTCTCGATGGAAATGCCGGGCACGCAGCTCATCATGCGTATGCTCGGCTCGGTGGGCCGACTCGACCAGCACCGCATGCGTACGGGGCGTCTCACCGACGAAGACTGGCCGAAGCTCACGCACGCCGTGCAGAAAATGAGCGAGGCGCAGATCTTCATCGACGAGACCGGCGGCCTGAACCCGATGGAACTGCGTTCGCGGGCGCGGCGCCTCTCGCGCCAGTGCGGCAAGCTCGGCCTCATCATCATCGACTACCTGCAGCTCATGAGCGGCTCGTCCACGGGTGAGAACCGGGCGACCGAAATCTCCGAAATCTCGCGTTCGCTCAAGAGCCTCGCGAAGGAGCTCGACGTGCCGGTGATCGCGCTCTCGCAGCTGAACCGCGGTCTCGAACAGCGGCCGAACAAGCGGCCGGTGATGTCGGATCTGCGCGAATCGGGCGCTATCGAACAGGACGCGGACGTGATCCTGTTCATCTACCGAGACGAAGTGTACAACCCCGACAGCCCCGACAAGGGCACCGCCGAGGTCATCATCGGCAAGCAGCGTAACGGCCCGATCGGTCCCGTTCGCCTCACGTTCCACGGCCAATACACGAAGTTCGATAATTTTGCCGGGGCACAATCCTTCTACGGCAGCGAATAGCGCCGTCTTCCCGACTGTCAAGTCGCAAGGGGCGGCATGTTGCGCAATCGTGGCGCAAATGCTGCTTCCCTGTCGGTCGACAAGTGCGGGCCATTGCCCGTAACGCTACAATATTGCCGTTTTATGACGGTGATTTTGCTGTTTTGTGACGGCAATCCGAGACCCATTTCCAGGATCCCAATGTTCGGTCGATTCATGCCCACCGAGGGCAAATTCTTCGAAATTTTCAACGCGCATGCCCAGTGCATCGTTTCGGCGAGCGAGGAGCTGGAACTCCTGATCGACAACCTGGCCGATGCAGAAGTCCACAAGCAGAACGTCCAGATAGCCGAAAAGGCCGCCGACAAGCTGACCCACGAAGCAATCGACCTGCTGCACAAGACCTTCATCACCCCGCTGGACCGCGACGAGATTCACAAGCTGATCTCGACGATGGACGATGCGCTCGACCTGATGGAAGACGTGGCCACGGCGATCTCGCTTTACGACGTGCAGGCCGTGACGGCCGAAGCGAGCCAGCTCGCCCACATTTGCACCGCGAGCGCGAAGCGCGTCCAGGCGGCCGTGGCGCTGCTCTCGGACATGAAGCAGGCGCGCGAGATCCTGCAGGCGTGCGAGGACATCGACCGCCTGGAGTCGGATGCCGACCGGCTGCTGCGCTCGGCGATCTCGAAGCTCTTCCGCGAGGAAGACAACGTCAAGACGCTGATCAAGCTGAAGGCGATCTACGAGCTGCTCGAGGCGATCACCGACAAGTGCGAGGATGTCGCGAACATCATCGAAGGCATCGTGCTGGAAAACGCCTGAGTCCGCCGCGATGCAATCGATACAACTCGCCATCTGGGTGGTCGCGTCGCTCGTCGCCATCTCGCTGATCTTCGACTTCATGAACGGCTTTCACGACGCGGCGAACTCCATCGCCACCGTCGTGTCCACAGGCGTGCTCAAGCCGCAGCAGGCGGTAGCGTTCGCGGCCATGTTCAACGTCATCGCCTATTTCGTGTTCCACCTGAAGGTGGCGCAAACGGTGGGCAAGGGCACCATCGACCCCGATATCGTCGATCACTACGTCGTGTTCGGCGCGCTGGTGGGCGCGATCGGCTGGAACGTGCTGACCTGGTACTACGGTATTCCGTCGAGCTCGTCGCACGCGCTGATCGGCGGGCTCGTGGGCGCGGCGCTCGCCAAGTCGGGCTGGCATTCGCTCAACTTCGACGGCCTCATGAAGACCGTCGCGTTCATCTTCATCTCGCCGCTGCTCGGCTTCATCCTCGGTTCGTTCTTCATGCTGCTCGTGTCGTGGCTGTATTTCCGCACGCCGCCCAGCAAGGTGGACCGGCGTTTTCGCCGCCTGCAGCTGATCTCCGCGAGCCTCTATAGCCTCGGGCACGGCGGTAACGACGCGCAAAAGACCATCGGCATCATCTGGATGCTGCTGATCGCCACCGGTTATGCCTCAGCCACGGCCGCTGCGCCGCCCATCTGGGTGATCGGCGGCTGCTATCTTTCGATGGGCATCGGCACGCTGTTCGGCGGCTGGCGGATCGTGCGGACGATGGGGCAGAAGATCACCAAGCTCAAGCCTGTCGGCGGCTTCTGCGCGGAGACGGGCGGGGCGCTTACGCTCTTCACCGCCTCCTGGCTCGGTATTCCCGTTTCGACCACGCACACGATCACCGGTGCGATTGTCGGCGTGGGCGCCACGCGGAAGCTCTCGGCCGTGCGCTGGGGCGTGGCCGGCAATATCGTCTGGGCGTGGATCCTCACGATCCCGGCTTCGGCCGCGCTGGCTGCCGCGGGCTGGTGGGCCGGCCGGCACCTGATGTAATGCGGCGGCGCCCGGCGTCCCCGCATGCGGCGGCGCCGGGCCAATCTCCTGCCGGGTTCAGATGATCGGTGTCGAGGCGCCGTCCATGGGAATCAGCGCCCCGGTCACATAGCTCGCGCGGCGGCTCGCCAGAAAGAGCGCGACGTCCGCGATTTCCTCCGGCTTCGCGTAGCGCCCGAGCGGCACTCTCGCTTCGCCGCGCGCCAGCGCCGTCTCCTTGTCGATTCCCTCTCTTCCTGCTTCCAGCTGGAGCGCCTCCTGCAGACGTTCCGTGAGCGTCGCGCCCGGATTGATCGCGTTGATGCGAATGCCGTAGCGCGCGTGGTAGTGCGCGAGGCCCACCGTGGCCAGCATCAGCGCGGCGTTGGCCGCGCCGCCTGCGATATGGATGTCGCTCGCGTATTTGCCGCCCATGCCGATGATGTTGACGATCGTGCCGGGTTCGGCGGCGCCGGCTTTCACACGTTCGACCATGCGGCGCAGCACTTCCTGCTGCGGATAGATGTACGGGAAGTACTTCGCCTCCATGGTTGCCCTGAAGGCTTCGGCGTCGAGCGATTCGGGATCGTAGCGCCGGGCTGCGCCCGAGCTGTTGATGAGCACGTCGATCGGGCCGACGGTGGTGGAGACGTCCTCGACCACGTCTGCCGCGCTGTGCGGCTCGTGCAGGTCGGCGCGCGTGAGGTGGACATGCAGCCCCTCGCTCGCCAGTTGCTCGCGCGCCCGCGCCAGATTGGCCGGGTCGCGCGACACGATCGCCACTTTCGCGCCTTCTTTCGCAAACGCCCGGGCGCAGGCAAGGCCGATGCCCTTGCTGCCGCCCGTGACCAGAACTACCTTGTTGTTGAGTCCGAGATCCATTGCCGCCTCACTGCCTCGCTACGAAAAGGAGTACCAAGACGATAGCAGACGCAGCGGGCCGCGCAAGCCGCGCTGGCCATCCGGCCAGGGGCGGGCGGTCCGGAAGACCGGCGGAACCGGGCGGTTTAGAAAGTGCCGTTGGCGAAGCGGGCGATGGGGTCGTCGCTCGATTGCGTCGGCGCGCGCTGCGAGGTGCCGGCGGTCGAGGCGCGCATGATCTGCACGGGCGCGGCGCTGGGCGGCGAGGGGGCAACCGAAACCGATCCGGCCTGGGCGGCCTGGCGTTCGGCGGCAGCGGCGACGGGCGGCGGCGGTTCGAACGCATCCGCCGCGGCGTCGATGGCATCGGGCGGCGCGGCCGGGCTGGCGGTGGCGGGGACGGAAGCCACCGGTGCGGCGTTGCTGCCGGCATAGGGGCTCGAAACAGCTGGGGCGGCCACCGGTGCGACGGCGCCGGCGTTACGCGCCTGTATTTGCGCGGCGCTCAGGGCAGCGGGCGGCGGTTCGAAGGCGTCGGCTTGTGCGGGAGCGGCGGGCGGCGGGACATACGCAGGCGCCGCGGCAACAGGCGCGGCGCCTGCCGCAGCCGTCAGACGACGCTGGTCGGCACCGGCAGGCGGCGCGTACGGCGTAGCGGCCACGACCGCGGTCGCGACCGGCGCGGGCGCAGCAACGGCTACAGCCGCCGCACCCTCGCGCGGAGCCGGCGTCGACGCCTCCCAGGTCGGCGTATCGAACGGCGTCGGCGTCTGCTTCGGCGGTGCCATCCGGCGGATGCCGTCGAAGTGCTTCGCCCAGTAAGGATTGGTCAGATAGTCGAGTCGCACCGTCCCGCCGGTCGAAGGCGCATTGACGAAGCGCAGGTTGCCCACGTAGATGCCGACGTGCGAATGCGCTCGCCCGGTCGTATTGAAGAAAACGAGGTCGCCGGCGGCGATTTCGTCGGGATCGACGGACCGGCCGCGCTCGCTCATTTCGGCCGTGGTGCGCGGCAGGTCCACCGCAGCCGCGCGGGCCATCACATACTTCACGAGACCGCTGCAATCGAAGCCACTGTCGGGCGTATTCCCACCCCAGCGGTAGGGAATGCCGACGAGTCCCATCGCCTGGATCGAGATTTCCTCGCGTCCGATGCTGTGATCGACGAAATTGGGAAAGCCCGGCGGGCGGGTGCGCCAGGCGTTGGCGGTCGTGGTGCTGCCCGTGCCGCCCGTGTTGCGAGAGACCCGTTCCGGGGCGCTGGAGCACGCGGCAAGCAGAACCACGACGAATAACGAAAGCCAGAGTCGGCGCATGAAACGCTCGGACGGGCGACGACGACCGCCCGGGGTAGCCGGTAATGCACCGATGGTAGCCCGTCCGGCGGGGCACTCGCAAGAATTCTTGATAAATTACATGAAGTTTGTGCGCCAAGTGTTGCTTCGCCGGGACGTCTTCCCATGAAAAAAGGACCGTATCCGGCGTGCCGGAACGGTCCTTTTTGGCCTTCTGGATACGGCAACGAGGCCGGGGTGCTTACAGAATGTCCGACGCGTAATCGGCGAGACGCGAGCGTTCACCGCGTGCCAGCGTCACATGGCCGCTGTGCGCCCAGCCCTTGAAGCGATCGACGACATACGTGAGGCCCGAGCTCCCTTCGGTCAGATAAGGCGTGTCGATCTGCGCGATGTTGCCAAGGCACACGATCTTCGTGCCGGGGCCCGCACGCGTGACGAGCGTCTTCATCTGTTTCGGCGTGAGGTTCTGCGCTTCGTCGATGATCAGGTACTTGTCGACGAAGGTACGCCCGCGCATGAAGTTCATGCTCTTCACCTTCAGGCGCGAGCGGATCAGCTCCTGCGTCGCGGCGCGGCCCCATTCGCCGGCTGCGTCGTCGGTCTTCTGGAGCACTTCGAGGTTGTCGTCGAAGGCGCCCATCCACGGCTGCATCTTTTCCTCTTCCGTGCCGGGCAGGAAGCCGATGTCTTCGCCGACGGGCACCGTCGCGCGCGTCACGATGATCTCGTTGTAGCGCTTCTCGTCGAGCACCTGGGCGAGGCCCGCTGCGAGCGCCACCAGCGTCTTGCCCGTACCGGCCTGGCCCAGCAGCGTCACGAAGTCGATGTCCGGGTTCATCAGCAGGTTGAGCGCGAAGTTCTGCTCGCGGTTGCGCGCCGTGATGCCCCACACGTTGTTCTTGTGGTGGCCGTAGTCGCGCAGCGTCTGCAGGAGCGCCGTCTTGCCGTTGAGCTCGCGCACGATCGCGTGGAAGGCAGGTTCGCCGTTCTGCGGTTCGAGAAAGACGAACTCGTTCACGAGCATCGAGGCGCACTCGGGGCCCGTCACGCGGTAGTAGGTCGTGCCGGACTTGGTGTCCTGCCACGATTCCATCCCCTTCGCGTGGCGGGTCCAGAAGTCCTGCGGCAGCGCGCGGATGCCCGAATAGAGCAGATCCTTGTCTTCGAGAACCTGGTCGTTGAAGTAGTCTTCCGCGGGCAGGCCCAGTGCGTGGGCCTTGATGCGCATGTTGATGTCTTTCGACACCAGCACCACGAGGCGGTCCGGCCGGTCGCGCTGGAGCGCGCGCACGACGCCGAGGATCTGGTTGTCGGCTTTGCCTTCGGGCAGGCCGTCGACCGGATCGATATGGGTGAGCGTGGTCTGGAAGTACAGACGCCCGAGCGCCTCGCGGCTGCCCAGACGGGCGAGCGAAATGCCTTCGGAGATCGGGCCCGCGTTGGCGACCAGCTGGTCGAGCGTGCGGCTTACCTGACGCGCGTTGCGCGCCACTTCCGACATGCCCTTCTTGTGGTTGTCGAGTTCCTCCAACGTCATCATGGGCAGATAGACGTCGTGTTCCTCGAAACGGAAGAGGCAGGTCGGGTCGTGCATCAGCACGTTCGTATCCAGCACGAAGAGCTTCTGCACTTCGGTGCCTTCTTCCGGATGCAGGCGCTTTTTCGCCGTGCCGCGCGTGCTGGGGGCCGTGCCCGTGCCGCCCGCTTTGGCGGATGCGGGTTTGCCGCCGCTGCGGCCGACCGGCGCCTCGGGCTCGGCGCGGGCTTCGAGCGGTTGCAACAGGGCGGCGGCCTGCTTGCGCTTGCGGGCGGGTGCGGGCGCCACCGGCTCGAGCGCCGCCAGCTCGGCGCTGCCGACGGGCAGCGGCACGGTGCGCAGCGTGGTCGCTGCGTTGGCGGCTTCGGTCATCGGCTCGGCGACGCTGGCCGGCCCGTATTCGGCGACATCGAGCGCGTCGTTGTCGCTCGCGGCCTTGCGCGTGCTGCGCGTGTTGCGCGCGCGCGCCTTGTACTCTTCAGGCGGCAGCAGATTGCCGAGCTTGCTGGGGGGGGTAGGCAAAGGCATGGTGTCCCTCGAAAAAATCGGGTCGAGTGGTCGAGTAGGGTGCGCTTTCGGGCGGTGCACTCGGGAGCCGGGTAGGCGCCCGAAGCTGTCGCACTCGGTGCGCGCTCAGGTCTGAAAATGCCGGTTCGCCTGGTTTTCGATCGGCTCCTTGACAAAGACGCCTGACCGGAAGGTTTTCCGGCGCGGCGCGGGACGGACTGCAAACGAAAAAGCCAAC
Source organism: Paraburkholderia sp. J12 (assembly GCF_905220215.1). Taxonomy (NCBI): domain Bacteria; kingdom Pseudomonadati; phylum Pseudomonadota; class Betaproteobacteria; order Burkholderiales; family Burkholderiaceae; genus Paraburkholderia; species Paraburkholderia sp. J12. Next base: position 372,021 of record NZ_CAJMZC010000001.1, on the reverse strand, counting down.
AAAAAAGCCGCCGCCCCGGCTAACGAGGCAAGCGGCTCGACTGCGGTGTTGCGGTGCTCCGGATCTGCGCTGCCGGCCATCGGAAGACCGGCTGCGCGAGCGGCGCAACGCGACAAAAAATGGGGTGGACAGGCACTCATTGCAGCCCAATATAACGCGCCTCACAGCGCTTGTACAGCCTCCAGAACCTCTTCGACGTGGCCCGGAACCTTGATGCCGCGCCATTCGCGTCGCAGCACGCCGGCGGCGTCGATGAGGAAAGTGGAGCGTTCGATTCCACGTACTTCTTTGCCATACATTTTCTTCATTTTGATGACGTTAAAGAGCGTGCAGAGCGCTTCGTCGGCATCCGATACCAAGGTAAACGGCAGTTCGAGCTTGGCCTTGAAGTTCTCGTGCGAGCGCACGCTGTCGCGCGAGACACCGACGATCTGCGCGCCCGCCTTCTTGAACTTCGGGTAGAGGTCGCGGAACTGCAGACCTTCGGTCGTGCAGCCCGGCGTGTTGTCTTTCGGATAGAAGTACAGGACCACCTTGCTGCCCGCGAGGCTCGACAGCGTGAAATCGCCGCCGGTGGCGGGCGCGGTGAAGTCAGGGACGGCTTGATCGACTGCGATGGGCACGGGTTTCTCCGGTTGTTATTGTCAGACGATGCGATGGGTTGGCGGGTTGAGCGGCGCGATTGCCGTGATGACAGGCGGCAGCCGCGCGGTGGGCGCGGCGTGCGGGGCCTTCGCGCGGCCCGGGGCCCTAGGCCCGATCTGATCGCCCGGACGGCGGATTTTAGTCGGGCTGGACGATCAGCTGGCCCGAACGGCCGGCGATCTCGCCCCAGGTGACAGGGTACGATGGGAGCGTGTCGCGGTCCAGCGCCGCATGGTAGTCGCCCATCGTGGCAAACGTGTGGCCTTGCGCGCGCCAGCCCGCGAGCAGCTGCTCGAAGATGGGCGCGAGCTTCTGGCCTTCGAGCTCCGCGTGCAGCGTGAAGACCTGGTCGTGCGGATTGTTTTCCGTGAGCTTGAGCATCCACGCGGCAACGGTGTCCGTGTCGATGCCGTCCACGCCCAGCACTTCGTCGAGCGTGGGCAGTGTGGTGGGCATCTGCACGTGGTTCAGCGTGCGGCCTTCCACCACCGGGAGATAGGGCGAATGGCCGCGCCCGTCCGAGGCGTAGCGCATGCCCCACGCATCGATCTGCTCGAATGCGGCGTCGTTCATCTGCCAGCCGGCCGCGCCGTGGGTTGCGGGCGGCGCACCGAAGATCTGCGTGAAGCGCTCGTAGCTCTTGCCCATCTCGCGCGCCGTCCAGTCTTGCTCGCGGCTGCGCACGTTGTCCTGCCAGTAGACGTGGTCCCACGTGTGGATGCCGCATTCGAAGCCGGCTTCGTGGATCGCACGCATGTCGGCCGCGGCGCGCACGCCGATGTCGGGGCCGGGCAGCAGCACGCCGTACATGAGCTGTTTCACGCCGTAATGCTCGACTACCGAGGTGCGCGACACTTTCTTCAGGAAGCCCGGGCGGAACACCCGACGCAGCGCCCAGCCCGTGTGGTCCGGGCCGAGGCTGAAAAGAAACGTGGCGCGCGCCTTGTAGCGGTCGAAAATGCGCGCGAGATTCGGCACGCCTTCGCGCGTGCCGCGCAGCGTATCGACGTCGATCTTGAGGACGATGCGGGCCAAGTGGCAGGGTCCTTCGCGCGCGGCGTTATTGCTGCTCGACGAGCGCGCGGGCCTCGGCCACGTGGCCCCGGTACGCTTCGAAGATCTTGCGCAGCGCTTCGTCGAAGCTCGACTTCGGCGCCCAGCCGAGTTCCTGCATCGTGTTGTCGATCTTCGGCACGCGATTCTGCACGTCCTGGTAGCCGGCGCCGTAGTAGGCCCCCGACGACGTTTCGACGAGTTGCACCTGCTTGGCCGACTCCGCGTACTCGGGGAATTCGGCGGCGAGCGCGAGCATCTTGTGCGCCAGTTCGCGTACCGAGAAGTTGTTGGTCGGGTTGCCGATGTTGTAGATCTTGCCGGTGGCGACGCCGTCCTTGTTCTCGATGATCTTCATCAGCGCTTCGATGCCGTCGTCGATGTCGGTGAACGCGCGCTTTTGCGCACCGCCGTCGACGAGGCTGATGTTCTCGCCGCGCACGATGTGGCCGAGGAACTGCGTCACCACACGGGACGAACCTTCCTTCGGCGTGTAGATCGAGTCGAGGCCCGGGCCGATCCAGTTGAACGGACGGAACAGCGTGAAGTTCAGGCCTTCCATGCCGTAGCCCCAGATCACGCGGTCCATCAACTGCTTCGAGCACGCGTAGATCCAGCGCGGCTTGTTGATCGGGCCGTAGGTGAGGGCGGACGCGTCCGGGTCGAACTGCTCGTCCGCGCACATGCCGTACACCTCGGAAGTCGAGGGGAACACGAGGTGCTTGCGGTACTTCACGGCCGAACGCACGATCGGCAGGTTCGCCTCGAAGTCGAGTTCGAACACGCGCAGCGGCTGCTGCACGTAGGTGGCGGGCGTGGCGATTGCGACGAGCGGCAGGATCACGTCGCACTTCTTGACGTGATATTCCACCCACTCCTTGTTGATCGTGATGTCGCCTTCGAAGAAGTGCATCCGCTCATGCTTGACGAGGTCGCCGAGGCGGTCGGTCTGCATGTCCATCCCGAACACTTCCCAGTTCGTGGTTTCGAGGATGCGCTTGGAGAGGTGGTGGCCGATGAAGCCGTTCACACCCAGGATCAGGACTTTTTTCATTGACGGGAAGCGGATGAAGTGAGTTCGGCGAAGGCTGCGGGCGTGACGACGGTTTCTCTCCCGTCTCCGGGGTGTCCCGACACGTGCCGCAGTTCGTGGATCGCGATGGCGCGGCCGTCGCCGCAGAGGGCGAATAGCGCATTATCGCTTACGTGGATGCCGACGGGCAATCCGGCCGGTTTGACCAGCGCGGCGGGCGTCGCGCCCGGGCGCACCAGCCGCGCGCGGGCGATCACGAAGCGCTCGCCGCCGATGTCGGCGAACGCGCCGGGGTAGGGCGGTGCGACGGCCCGGATCAGGTTGTAGACCTGCTGGGCGCTCTGGCCGAAGTCGATGCGGCCGTCTTCGGGCTTGCGCCCGCCGAAGTAGCTGCCTTGCGAAAGATCGTTCGGCAGGTGCGGCGCTTCGCCCGCGATCAAGGCGGGCAGCACGCGCCAGAGCGTCTGCTCGGCGGCCACCGTGACCTTGTCGAAGACCTGCGCGGCGGTGTCGTCGGGCAGGATCGGCACCGGCGTCTGGGCGACGATGGCGCCCGCGTCGGGTCTCGCGGCCATTTCGTGCAGCGTCGCGCCGGTTTCGGTCTCGCCGCGCAGCACCGCCCAGTTGGTCGGCACGCGGCCGCGGTACTTCGGCAGGAGCGAGCCGTGCATGTTGTACGCGCCGCGCGCGGCGAGCGCGAGCAGGTCGGTCGGCAGCATGTGCCGGTAGTAGAACGAGAAGATGAAATCGGGGCGCGCCGCGCTCACGGCCGCGCGCAGCTCCGCGCCCTTCGGATCGGCGGGCGTGATGACGTCGATGCCGTGCTCCTCGGCCACCGACTTCACGCTGCCGAACCAGATGTTCTCGGTCGGGCTGTCCTCGTGGGTGACCACGAGCGCGACGTCCACGCCGCCTGCGAGCAGCACCTGCAGGCAGCGCACCCCGACGTTGTGATAGGCGAATACGACGGCGCGCGGCTTCACTTTTGCGCTCCCTGGCTCACCGGGCTGGCGGGTACCGCCTGCACGGCTTGCACCACCTCCTGGCGCGGCGCCGCCGCGATGGCCTCGCCGTTGCGCTCTTCGAGGATGGTCTGCACCAGATAGCGCGGCCGCGCGCGCACCTGCTGATAGATGCGGCCGATGTATTCGCCGAGCAACCCGAGCGCGAAGATGATCACGCCGAGCAGGAAGAACGTGATGGCGAACAGCGTGAACACACCCTGCACTTCCGCGCCGATGATGAAGCGGCGGATCAGCAGCAGGACGAACAGGCCGGCCGAGCCGAGCGAGAGGATCACGCCGATGAACGACAGCCACTGCAGCGGCACGACGGAGAAGCCGGTGACGAGGTCGAAGTTCAGGCGGATGAGGCTGTAGAGCGAGTACTTCGATTCGCCCGCGAAGCGCTCCTCGTGCGCGACCTCGACTTCCACGGGGTTCTGCGCGAACGTGTAGGCGAGCGCCGGGATGAACGTGTTGATTTCGCCGCAGCGGTTGATCGTGTCGATGATATGCCGGCTATAGGCGCGCAGCATGCAGCCCTGGTCGGTCATCTTGATGCGCGTGATGCGCTCGCGCAGGCGATTCATCATCTGCGAAGCCTTGCGGCGCCACAGGCTGTCCTGGCGCTGCTTGCGAATCGTGCCGACGTAGTCGTAGCCTTCGCGCATCTTCTCGACCAGCTTGCCGATTTCCTCGGGCGGGTTTTGCAGGTCGGCGTCGAGCGTGATGATGATCTGGCCGCGCGCCTGCTCGAAGCCCGCGAGAATCGCCATGTGCTGGCCGTAGTTGCCGTTCAGCAGGATCGCGCGCGTGGTGTCGGGGCGTGCGCGGAACTGCTCGGCGAGCATCGCGGCCGAGCGGTCGCGGCTGCCGTCGTTGATGAAGATCACTTCATACGGCGTGCCGAGCTGGTCGAGCGCCGGATACAGGCGCGCGAACAGCGCCGCGAGCCCGGCTTCCTCGTTATAGACCGGAATGATGACCGAGACTTCCGGCGCTTCCGGGGTCAAGGTGCGTTGTTCCGTTTGACTCATGAGTGCGTCTTTTCCGTATTCGTAGTGCGGGTGCGTAGAGGGCGCAGTGGGGCGCCGGGGGTGTCAGCCCAGGCTGTACTGCTCGCAGATTTCATTCACGGCGCGGCACACGCGTGCCACGTCGTCTTCGGTCATCTGCGTGAAGAGCGGCAGCGTGACCGTGGTCGCGCCGAACCGCTCGGCGTGCGGGAACATCCCGGCCGTAAAGCCGCGCTCGCGATAGAGCGTGAAGAGGTGGATGGCCGGGTAATGCACGCCCGAGCCGATGCCGCGCTCCTTCAGTTGTCCCATGAATTCGCCGCGGCTCAGGGTGAGCTTTTCGAGCGGCAGCGTGATCTGGAACATGTGCCAGTTGCCGTTCGTGAAGTCCGCCACCGGCAGGCCCACGCCCAGCTTCACCGCGGCGCCGCCCTCGAAGTGCGTGAAATAGGCGCGCGCGAGCTTGCGCCGCTGTTCGGTGAAACGCTCGATGTGCTTGAGTTGGCCGAGGCCGACGCGTGCCGCGACGTCGGTGAGATTGTACTTGCCGCCGAGCACGTCGCAGTCCATGCCGTCGAAGCCGGTGCGCGTGATGCCCTGGAGGCGGTACTTCTGGGCGAGCACGGCTTCGGCTTCGTCGTTCAGCACGAGCGCGCCGCCTTCGATCGACGTGAGGTTCTTGTTGGGGTGGAAGCTGAACGACACGATGTCGCCGATCGCCCCGATGCGCTTGCCTTTCCAGGTCGAGCCGAACGCTTGCGCGGCGTCTTCGATCACGCGCAGCTTGTGCTGGCGGGCGATCGCGTAGAGGCGGTCCATATCGACGGGCAGGCCCGCCAGATACACCGGGATGATCGCCTTCGTGCGCGGCGTGATGGCGGCCTCGAGCTTGTCGAGGTCGAGGTTGCGCGTGACGGGATCGATGTCGGCGAACACCGGCGTCGCGCCCACTTCGTAAATCACGTTGCTCGTCGCGACCCACGAGGCCGGCGTGGTGATGACTTCGTCGCCGGGGCCCACGCCCGCAATGCGCAGGCCGATCTCGAGCGTCGCCGTGCCCGAATTGAACGTGCGCACCGGGCGGCCGCCGCAGAATTCGGAGAGGGCGGCCTCGAACGCCTGGTTCTGCGGGCCGGTCGTGATCCAGCCGGAACGCAGCACGTCGGCGACGCCCTGAATGGTTTCTTCGTCGATCTCGGGCCTGACGAACGGCAGGAACGCAACGCTGGATTGGGTCATGAGTGTTGGGCTCGTGAAAATTGAGGCGAAGCGCAAGGCGGGATTGCCACCTTGCGAATCTGTAATGTGGGGCGCGAAACCACCCGCTACAAGGGGTCTCGCGTGCGCGAGACGCCCGGGTCAGCTGCGTGCGAGCACGACCACGCCGATCAGGATGATGCCGATACCGACAAGACGCTGGACGGACAGTACCTCGCCGAACAGATACCACGCCGCGAAAGCGTTCACCACGTAGCCGAGCGAGAGCATCGGATAGGCAATCGAGACGTCCACGCGCGAGAGCCCGACCACCCAGACGACCACGCTCACGACATAGCAGCCGAGCCCGCCGATGATCGGCAATTGCGTGGCGAGCTTCAGGCCGATGGGCAGGATGTTCGCACGGGTGAATTCGAAGTGTCCAACGGCATTGACACCGGCTTTCAGCAACAGTTGCGCGCAGGCATTCAGGCCGACGCCGGCGAGGATGCAAAAGAGGGAAATCGGGTTCATCGTCGGACGAATTGGGCTAATTATGGGGTCTGATTTTGGGGCGGCCCGGGTTGCGCCCGGGTTGCTTTTGCCGCCCGGATCGCCTCCGGCGGCAGGGCGCCTGGGCGCGATTATCGCTCAAGCGCGGCGGCCGCCGGTCGTCGGGCTGGTCGGCTCAGGGTTGCGTGGGCTTTTCCACCACCACGCGGCGGGAATCGCGCGCGACCACCTGCATCGGCAGACCTTGCGCGGCGAGTTCCTCGTAGCGTTGTGCGGGGAGAAGCGCCAGCGCGTAGCGTTCGGCCTTCCAGCGCTGCTCCCAGTCCTCGATGGTCGGCACCCACTTCTGCGGCTCCTCGTCGATGCCGAATTTCAGCTCGTCCGTGACCGCGACCATCGTCATCGTGTGGCGCACATAGAACGGCAGCGTATGGTCGAGCACGCCGACCGAGTAGAAGGGCGTATCGGGCGGCAGCTTGGCGATGGCGGCGCGCACGGCTGGCGCGAGCGGCGCGCCCGAACTGAGCGTGCCGAAGACGTCGTGGCCCGTGCCGGCGATGGTCGCGAGCAGCAGCCACGCGGCGCCCTGGGCGACGGCGGGCGACGCTGCGCCCGTGGCCGGCGTGCGTTTTGCGCGGTTCAGCCACAGGCCGATGGCCGTCGCCACAAAGCCGGTCGCGGCCGCTGCGAACACCCACACCTGGAACTCGCGGTACAGCGCGTTCGGGTTGCGCGCGTCGCCAAGACGCGTGAGATAAAACGAGCCGAACGCCAGCGCGAGGCACAGCAGCAGGTAGCCGCCCAGATGACGGCGCCACTGCTCGCGCTTCATGAGCGGCAGGTAGAGGCCGATCACGAGGGCGAGCGCCGGGGCGACCGGCAGCACGTACGAGATCAGCTTCGAGTGCGACGTGCTGAAGAACACGAAGATGAACGCGCTCCACACCAGCAGCAGCGTGACGGGGGCGAAGCCGTTGGGCTGGCGCGGGGTGGCGAGCGCATGACGCAGGCTCTGCACGGTGACGGAAAGCCACGGCAGGAAGCCCACCAGCAGCACCGGCACGAAGTACCAGAGCGGGCCCGGGCGGTTCTGCTCGGGCGTGAGATAGCGGCGGAACTGCTGAACGATGAAGAAGAAGTTGAAGAACTCGGGATTGCGTTCCTGTACGAGGACGAACCACGGCGACACGATCGCGAAGAACACGATCAGGCCGCTCACGAGATACAGGCGCTTCCAGAGCGCCCAGTCGCGCGCGAGGACGGTGTAGAGCACGAGCACGGCGCCGGGCAGGATCAGGCCGATCAGCCCCTTGGAGAGCACCGCGAGCGCCATCGAGGCCCAGCACGCCCACATCCACAGCCGCGCTTCGCCCTTCGCGAGACCGGGGCGCTGGGCGAGGAGGAGGGCGCAGAGCGTGAGCTCCATCCAGAACGACAGGGCCATGTCGAGCGTGTTGAAGTGGCCCATCAGGTTCCAGTAAGGCGCGGTGGCGAGCACGAGCGCTGCGAAGAAGCCGGTTGCCGCGTTGAACACGCGCGTGCCCGTGAAGCCGACCAGCAGCACGCCCGCGAAGCCCGTGAGCGCGGTATAGAGGCGCGCTTGCCATTCGCCGAGACCGAACCCCATGAAAGTGAGCGCATTGGCCCAGGTCTGCAGCGGCGGCTTCTCGAAGTACTTGTAGCCGTTGTAGCGCGGCGTGATCCAGTCGCCGGTCGCGAGCATTTCGCGCGCCATTTCGGCGTAGCGGCCTTCGTCGCTCGGCAGCAGGTGGCGCCAGCCGAGCGGCATGAACCAGATCACGGCGAGCGCCAGGATCAGGAGCAGGATGGCGGCGCGGTTGAGCGGGGGCCTCGAAAGCGTATCGTTCATGGGTTCCAGGCGGTTATGGCATTCGGGGTTCTTCGGGGCACGGCGGTACGGCGGCTGGTGAGGCGCCGGCGGCGCGCAAGTGTACGTCATCGCGCGGCCGCCAGGCTTAAGGCGGGTTAAGGCACGAGCCGGCACGAGCGGGCGCGAGCGCGGTTCCGCCGGATCAGCGCTCGATCAGGAGCGCGGCAGCCACCCGGCGGCCTTCGGACATCAGGATGTTGTAGGTGCGGCAGGCCGCCTTGAAATCCATCGCCTCCACGCCGATGCGCTTCGCGGCAAGTGCCGCGGTCAATCGCGGGTGCGGGAAACGCAACCGGGCGCCGCTGCCGAACACCACGACTTCGGGCGCGGGGGCGAGCAGCATCTCGAAAAGCTCGGGGGTCAAGGCGTCGAACGCGTTGACCGGCCAGGGGATGACGGGCAGGTCGGGCAAGACGATGAGGCTGTTTTCGTGGCGTTCGAGGTTGATTTCGACGTAATCGGCGCCGTAGCCGGTAACGGTGTTGAGGGCGCCGCTCGAGTCCTGGTGTAGTTTCAAAACGGGGTTCCGGGTTGTCGCGGCCGTGGCGTCTTGCGCATTGCGGAAATCGGCCAAAATCCGCTAAATTATAACTTTTTAGCCGCTGCTGCGGCGCTCCTCACCCGGCGCGCTGTTTGCCGCCCGTTTGTTCCGTCCGTTTGCCATCCGTCAGCCACAAGCAAACGGCGGCGACCGGACGCAGCCAGGTGCCGTCCGGCCTGCCTTGCGGCATCCCCGAGGCACGATCTCGTCCCCCGATGTCCCGGTCTCGCCGGCCGCTCAGGCGCAACCCGATACAGCCGGCCGGTGGTCCGGCAGGCACACAGCGCACCGCCTGCCCGCCCGATCGGCCTTGTTGCGCTGCAGCATCGGTCCGATGTGCCCACTATCACCGCCGCGGCCCGATATGGCCCGATCTAGCCCAATTTACTAACCGGATGTTGCCCGCTTTGAAACCGATCCTGAAATCCAACAAGCTGCAAAATGTCTGCTACGACATTCGCGGACCGGTGCTCGAACACGCGAAGCGCCTCGAAGAAGAAGGCCATCGCATCATCAAGCTGAACATCGGCAACCTCGCGCCGTTCGGCTTCGACGCGCCGGACGAGGTCATTCAGGACATGATCCTGAACCTGCCGGGCTCCTCGGGTTACTCGGATTCGAAGGGCGTGTTCGCCGCGCGCAAGGCGATCATGCATTACGCGCAGCAAAAGGGCATCAAGGGCGTCGAGCTCGACGACATCTACATCGGCAACGGCGCGTCCGAGCTGATCGTGATGGCGATGCAGGCGCTCCTGAACGACGGCGACGAAGTGCTGCTGCCGGCGCCCGACTACCCGCTCTGGACGGCTGCGGTGAGCCTGTCGGGCGGCACGCCCGTTCACTACGTCTGCGACGAATCGAACGCGTGGATGCCCGACCTCGACGACATCCGCGCGAAGATCACGCCGAACACGCGCGCGCTCGTCGTCATCAACCCGAACAACCCGACCGGCGCGCTCTATTCGGACGAACTCCTGCGCGGCCTGATTGCGATCGCGCGCGAGCACGGCCTCATCCTCCTCGCCGACGAGGTCTACGACAAGATCGTCTACGACGGCAAGACGCACACGGCGCTCGGCTCGCTCTCCGAAGACGTGATCACCGTGACGTTCAACAGCCTTTCGAAGAGCTACCGCGCGTGCGGCTACCGCGCGGGCTGGATGTTCCTCTCGGGCATGACGGGCGAGAACCGCCGCCGCGCGAAGGACTACACGGAAGGACTCGGCATTCTCGCCTCGATGCGCCTGTGCGCGAACGTGCCGGGCCAGTACGCGATCCAGACGGCGCTGGGCGGCTACCAGAGCATCAACGAGCTGATCCAGCCGGGCGGCCGCCTCTATCGCCAGCGCGAGCTCGCCTACAACATGCTCACGGCGATTCCCGGCGTGACCTGCGTGAAGCCCGAGGCGGCGCTCTACATGTTCCCGCGCCTCGACCCGAAGCTTTATCCGATCGAGAACGACCAGCAGTTCATTCTCGACCTGCTGCTGCAGGAGCGCGTGCTGCTCGTGCAGGGCACGGGTTTCAACTGGAAGCAGCCCGACCACTTCCGCGTGGTGTTCCTGCCGAACGTGGACGACCTGACCGATTCGATCAACCGCATCGCGCGCTTCCTCGACGGCTACCGCAAACAGCACGGCAACTGATTTTTGCTTTCCCTTCAAACTTTTAGACGAACACACGCTGCATGGAACCGATCAAAGTAGGTCTCTTGGGCTTCGGCACGGTGGGCAGCGGCACCTTCACGGTACTGCGCCGCAACCAGGAAGAAATCAAACGCCGCGCAGGCCGCGGCATCGAGATCGCGCGCATTGCCGTGCGCAATCCGGCCAAGGCGGCGGCGGCGCTCGGCACCGAGGCCGGCACGGTCGAGCTGACGACCGACTTCAACGCGGTCGTCGACGATCCGTCGATTTCGATCATTGCCGAAATGATCGGCGGCACGACGCTCGCGAAGGATCTCGTGCTGCGCGCCATCGCGAACGGCAAGCACGTCGTCACCGCGAACAAGGCGCTGCTGGCGGTCCACGGCACCGAGATTTTCCAGGCGGCGCGCGCGAAGGGCGTGATGGTGGCGTTCGAGGCGGCGGTAGCGGGCGGCATCCCCATCATCAAGGCGCTGCGCGAAGGGCTCACGGCCAATCGCATCCAGTACATCGCGGGCATCATCAACGGCACGACGAACTACATCCTGTCGGAAATGCGCGAGCGCGGCCTCGATTTCGCGACTGCCCTGAAGGGCGCGCAGGAGCTGGGCTACGCCGAAGCCGATCCGACCTTCGACATCGAAGGCGTGGACGCCGCGCACAAGGCCACGATCATGAGTGCGATCGCGTTCGGCGTGCCGGTGCAGTTCGACAAGGCCTACGTGGAAGGCATCAGCCAGCTCGACGCCATCGACATCAAGTACGCGGAAGAACTGGGCTACCGCATCAAGCTGCTTGGTATCGCGCGCCGCACGGACAAGGGCATCGAGCTGCGCACGCACCCGACGCTGATCCCCGCCAAGCGCCTGCTCGCGAACGTCGAAGGCGCGATGAACGCGGTGGTGGTGCACGGCGACGCCGTGGGCACGACGCTCTACTACGGCAAGGGCGCGGGCGCGGAGCCGACGGCCTCGGCCGTGGTGGCCGATCTCGTCGACGTGACGCGCCTGCACACGGCCGACCCCGAGCACCGCGTACCGCACCTCGCGTTCCAGCCGGACAGCCTCTCGAACACGCCGATCCTGCCGATCGAGGAAGTCACGAGCGGCTACTACCTGCGCCTGCGCGTGGCCGACCAGACCGGCGTGATGGCCGCCATCACGCGCATCCTCGCCGACAGCGGCATCTCGATCGACGCGCTGCTGCAGAAGGAATCGGAGCAGGTGGATGCGCAGGGCAAGGCGGAAACCGACATCATCCTGATCACGCACAGCACGCTCGAAAAGAACGTGAACGCGGCGATCGCGCAGATCGAGAAGCTGGCGACGGTGAAGTCGGCGGTGACGAAGCTGCGCATGGAAGGACTGAACTAAGGCGCATTTGAGGCTAAGGCAATGAATTACGTATCTACGCGCGGCGCGGGCGCCGGCGAGCACCACTCGTTCTCGGACATCCTGCTGGGCGGTCTCGCCCGTGACGGCGGCCTGTATCTGCCGGCCGACTATCCGCGCATCACGCAGGAAGAGCTTGCGCGCTGGCGCGGCCTCTCGTATGCGGACCTCGCGTTCGAGATCCTCTCGAAGTTCGCCGGCGACATTCCCGCCGCCGACCTGCGCGACATCACGCGCCGGACCTACACGGCCGCGACCTACTGCAACGTGCGCCACGGCGAGGACGCGAGCAAGATCACGCCGCTCACCACGCTCGGCGAGGAAAACGGCGCGAAGCTGTCGCTCCTCGAACTCTCGAACGGCCCGACGCTCGCGTTCAAGGACATGGCGATGCAGCTGCTCGGCAACCTGTTCGAGTACGCGCTCGCGAAGGCGGGTCAGCAACTGAACATTCTCGGCGCGACCTCGGGCGACACCGGCAGCGCCGCCGAGTACGCGATGCGCGGCAAGCAGGGCGTGCGCGTGTTCATGCTCTCGCCGCACAAGAAGATGAGCGCGTTCCAGACCGCGCAGATGTTCAGCCTGCAGGACCCGAACATCTTCAACCTCGCGGTGGAAGGCGTGTTCGACGACTGCCAGGACATCGTCAAGGCCGTCTCGAACGATCACGCGTTCAAGGCGCAGCACAAGATCGGCACGGTCAACTCGATCAACTGGGCGCGCGTGGTGGCGCAGGTGGTCTATTACTTCGCGGGTTACTTCGCGGCGACGAAGAGCAACGACGAGCGCGTGTCGTTTACGGTGCCCTCGGGCAATTTCGGCAACGTCTGCGCGGGCCACATCGCGCGCATGATGGGCCTGCCCATCGAAAAGCTCGTCGTCGCGACCAACGAGAACGACGTGCTCGACGAATTCTTCCGCACCGGTATCTATCGCGTGCGCGGCTCGGCCGAAACGTGGCACACCAGCAGCCCGAGCATGGACATCTCGAAGGCCTCGAACTTCGAGCGCTTCGTTTATGACCTGCTCGGCCGCGATCCGGCGCGCGTCACGCAGCTGTTCCGCGACGTGGAGGAGAAGGGCGGCTTCGACCTCGCGGCGAGCGGCGACTTCGTGCGCGTGCAGCAGTTCGGCTTCGTTTCGGGCCGCAGCAGCCACGCGGACCGTATTGCCACGATCCGCGACGTCTACTCACGCTACGACACGATGATCGACACCCACACCGCCGACGGCGTGAAGGTGGCGCGCGAGCATCTGCAGCCGGGCGTGCCGATGGTGGTGCTGGAGACGGCGCAGCCGATCAAGTTCGGCGAGACGATCCGGGAAGCGCTCGATCGCGAGGCGGAGCGTCCGGCCGCGTTCGCGGGGCTGGAGTCGCTGCCGCAGCGCTTCGAAGTCGTGCCCGCTGAGGCGCAGCGCGTGAAGGACTACATCGCGGCGCACACGGCCGGCTGATCGGGCGCGCGGGGCCTACCCCGGTTTGTCCGAATCTGCGGCATACGGAGGACGCGGCGCAACGCCGCGTCTCTCGCCGCTACAATACCGGGAGACCCACTGTTGCCGGCACCCTGCGGGCCGCCGGCCGAACCGACAGCCGCTCCGATGTCCACTTCCCCCTCTTCTGCACCGGCGCCGCGCGCACCGATGCTTTCTACGGCCGACGCCCTCGCAACGCTGCTCGGCGCCGCCCGTCCCGTGACTGGTCTGCCGCAGGAAACGCCGGCCGCCGTCGAAACCCTCCCGACGCTCGACGCGCTCAATCGCGTGCTGGCCGCCGACGTGGTGTCGCCGCTCGACGTCCCGCCGATGCACACGAGCGCCATGGACGGCTACGCGGTGCGCGTGGCCGATCTCGTGCAGGGCAGCCGCCGGTTGCCGGTATCGCAGCGCATTCCCGCGGGCCACGCGCCGCAGCCGCTCGCGGCGGGTACGGCTGCGCGCATCTTCACGGGCGCGACGGTGCCGCCCGGCGCGGACGCAGTGGTCATGCAGGAGCAGACGGAGCTCGCCGAGGGCGATGTGACCTTCCTCCACACGCCCAAGGCCGGCGAATGGATCACGGCGCAGGGCGCGGACATCCGCAAGGGCTCGGTGATCCTGCCTGCGGGCACGCGGCTCACGCCGCAGGCGCTCGGCCTTGCGGCGTCGGTGGGCTGTGCGACGCTGGCCGTCGTGCGCCGCGTGAAAGTGGCCGTGTTCTTCACCGGCGACGAACTGACGATGCCGGGCGAGCCGCTACAGCCCGGAGCGATCTACAACTCGAACCGCTTTACGCTGAACGGCCTGCTGCGCAACCTGGGCTGCGACGTGACGGACTACGGCATCGTGCCCGACCGGCTCGACGCGACCTGTGCGACGCTGCGCGAGGCCGCGGCCGGCCACGATCTGATTCTCACGTGCGGCGGCGTTTCGGTGGGCGAGGAGGATCACGTGAAGCCGGCCGTGGAAGCCGAAGGGCGGCTCGCCATGTGGCAGATCGCGATGAAGCCGGGCAAGCCGCTCGCGTTCGGCGCCGTGCGGCGCGGCGCCGAGGGGACAGACGCACCGGATGGGGAGGCGTTCTTCATCGGCTTGCCGGGCAATCCGGTGTCGAGCTTCGTCACGTTCCTGCTGTTCGTGCGGCCGTTCCTGCTGCGTCTGGCCGGTGCCACGCACGTAAGCCCGCGCGCGCTCTCGCTGAGAGCCGACTTCACCCAGGCCAAGGGCGACCGCCGCAACGAATTCCTGCGCGCGCGTGTGAATGCGGCGGGCGGGCTGGAACTCTTTTCGAACCAGAGCTCGGCCGTGCTCACCTCCACAGTCTGGGGCGACGGCCTGATCGACAATCCGCCGAATCACGCGATCAGCGCGGGCGAGACGGTGCGCTTCATTCCCTTCACAGAATTGCTGTATTGAGCCGGACGTCATGAAGATTCAGTTGAGATTTTTTGCGAGCGTGCGCGAAGCGCTGGGCGTGGCCGAGGAAACGGTGAACGTGCCGGACGGCATCGCGACGGTCGGCGACGTGCGCGGCTGGCTGCGCGCGCGCGGCGGCGTCTGGGCCGAGACGCTGACGGAAGGCCGCGCGCTGCGCATGGCCTGCAATCACGTCATGACGGAGCCGGGCACGCGCATCACCGAAGGCTGCGAGGTGGCCTTTTTTCCGCCGGTGACGGGCGGCTGAGGCCGTAGAGGAGAGCGACCGTGCCCGTGCGCGTACAAACCGAAGATTTCGACCTGACGACGGAAGTCGCGCAGCTGCGCGCGCGCAATCCGGCGATCGGCGCCGTGGCGTGCTTCGTCGGCACGGTGCGCGACCTCAACGACGGCAGCACCGTCGCGACGATGGAGCTCGAGCACTATCCGGGCATGACCGAGAAGGCGCTGGAGAATATCGTGACCGAGGCGCAACGGCGCTGGCCCGGCATCGAGGTGCTGATCGTTCACCGGGTGGGCAAGCTTGCGCCGCTCGACCAGATCGTGCTGGTGGCCACGACCTCCATGCATCGCGGCGACGCGTTCGCGTCCTGCGAATTCGTCATGGACTACCTCAAGAGCGAAGCGCCGTTCTGGAAGAAGGAAGAGACCGAACACGGCGCGCGCTGGGTCGATGCCCGCGCGACGGACGATGCGGCGTTGGCGCGCTGGGGCATCGCTTCCGGGAATGCCTCGGGCGCCAAAGAATAGGGCCGCTAATAGGGCCGCTTCATCGGCAAAAGATTGTTCTTATAATTCAGGAATTATTGCCTGATCAAAGCCCGATATCGCCATTATTCCTCATTTATCGGAATTATCGCATACGGACATCGTTTTGCTCTATAATTCGCATATTGCCGGAATTATCGATAAGGAAAGGCCGCCCAGCCTTTTATTCCTGGAATCCGCGAATTATGCCCCGTACACTACCTCGTCCTGTCGACGACCCGGATCCGCTCGCCGAGAACATGGCCGAGCTCGGCCGTCTTGTGCGTAACCGGCGCGCACAAAGCGAAATGCGCATCGACGATGCCGCCCAGATGCTGGGCGTGTCGAAGGACGTGCTGTCGCGGCTGGAGAACGGGCGTCCGGTGGGGCTCGACAAGGTGTTCGCGATCCTCGATGGCCTCGGGCTGAACCTGCTGGTGTTTCCCCGGCGCGACGCCGCGATCGTGCGCAAGAAGTTCGGTCCGGGCGCAGGGGAGCCGCGCTGATGGCTTCCCACACCCTGCTGGTCAAGGCCGGTGCGGCGGCAGTCGGCACGCTCGCGTTCGACTCGGTGGAGGGGCGCTACGACTTCACCTACGATGCCGACTGGCGCCGCCGCGACGACGCTTTCCCCCTGTCGCCGCACATTCCGCTTTCGGGCGAGACGCCCCCCGCCGGCGCCGTGCAACGGTTTCTTCAGAACCTGCTGCCCGAGGGCCATGCGCTCGACGTGGCGTCGATCGTCAACCAGATCTCGAAGGACAATATCTTCGGGCTCGTGCGCATCCTCGGCAAGGAGCCGGTGGGGGCGCTTAGCTTCACGGTCCCGGGCGATGCCACGGCCACGGCCACGGCGCCGGAATTGCCGGTACGGCGGCACATCGGCAGCGAGGAACTGAGCCAGCGCATCCGCGAGCGCGACCAGATGCCTTTTCCCGTCTGGGACGGCAAGGTGCGTCTTTCGGTGGCGGGTTATCAGGACAAGCTGCAGGTGCTGGTGGAGGGTAACCGGATCGCGCTGGCGGACGGCTCGCTCAGTTCCACCCACATTCTGAAGCCCGAGTCGCGCCATGCCGCCACGCCGTTCATGGTGGCGAACGAGCATTTCTGCATGACGCTGGCGGCGCGTCTCGGCTTGCGGGCGGCACCCGTCGAGATTCGCCGCATCCCCGAGCCGATCCTGCTCGTCGAGCGCTTCGATCGCGAGGTGACGCGCGACCCGGCCGACGGCGAAACCGCGCTGGCGGTGCGCCGGCGCCATGCGATCGACGGCTGCCAGGCGCTCGATCTGCCGGTGTCGTTTAAATACGAGCGCAATTTCGGCAATTCGGCCGACGTGCGCGCGATCCGCGAAGGGGTGAGCTTCCAGAAGCTCTTTTCGCTCGCACCGTATCTCGACAATCCGCTGGCCGCGCGGACGTTTCTCGTCCGCTGGGCGGTGCTGCAACTGCTGATCGGCAACAGCGACGCGCACGGCAAGAACCTTTCGTTCTTCATGCTGGCCTCGACTCTCGAACCGGCGCCGCTCTACGACCTCGTCTCCGTGAACGTCTACGGCGAGCACATCGAGCAGGAACTGGCGATGGCCTACGGCGACGCCTTCCTGCTCGCGGACATCACGCCGTTCTCGCTGGCGGATTTCGCGTTGCGCACCGGCACGCAGCCGCGTTTTCTCGAACGCGAAATGACGCGCATGGCACGCCAGGCCGTGCCGCTTGCGCGCGAATTGGCGCAGTCCGAGGTCTACGTGGGGGACGAGCGCGGCGTGGTCGATTCGATCGCAGGATTCATTGCCGCACAGGCGGAGCGCCTGCTGAAGCTCGCGCCTGAAATTCCCAAGGTCGATCGCGCGCTGCTTTGACGCAGAGGGCGTCGGGAAGAACCGGTGCCTCGCTGGTTTCATAAACGCAACTAACAGCCAATCAAATCTCAAACCAGCAAGCGCGGCGCACCGCCGGGCGCCGCGTCGATCCTTCGTTTCACTCCATCGTATGGCCGATGATCTTCGCCGGAAAGGGCTCTCCAGCCGGGCGAGCGGGCAGATCATGCCCGTGACCGACGGAAGCGGCGTGACGCCGCGGCGCGACACGTTCCAGCAGCGCCTGCTGTTCGGCCGGAATCGTGTAATCCCAGCCGAAGCGGCTCAGTTGCAGGCTTTGGGCGATCCGCAGCGCAGGCTCCATGAACTGCACGGCGGCGGCAGGCCGATAGCGCGACTCGACGGTATCGAGAAACAGATAAAGCCAGCGGCTGAAATGGCGCGGCTCGATGCCGGGCAGCGGCTGATGCACCTGCTGGACGTTGCCCCGGTAAGTCTTCGCGCCCAGCACGAGGCTGGTCCAGAAACGGCACATTTTCGGCAGATGATCGTCCCAGCGGGCCGCCAGCACGCCGTCGAAAACCGGGCCCAGCAGCGCGTCGTCGCGTACGCGGTCGTAGAACGCGTAGACGAGTTCGCGGATATTGTCTTCGGTGGGTTCGGCGTGCCGCGTGTCGGCGGCGACCGCGTCGGTGGGAGTCATCGTTGTACAGCCTTGCGAATCGGGGAATCGGGGAACCGGTCATGCGAGAGTGCGTGTGCAATGATACAGAACCCCGCTAAAACGTGCATGATTGATGCATGTTATGGTGTGGTTTTCCGATGTTGGCCTTTCCCGACGCTCATGAAGCTGACCGACTACACCGACTATTCGCTGCGCGTGATGCTCTATCTCGCGCTGCGCCGCGACGGTCTCGCGACCATCCAGGAGATTTCCGGGGCGTACGGAATCTCGAAGAACCATCTGATGAAGGTCGTTCAGCGCCTGGGCGAACTGCGCTGGGTGGACACGATCCGCGGGCGCAACGGCGGGTTGCGGCTGGCGGATGCCTCGCTCGGGCTTTCCGTGGGCGAAGTGGTGCGGCAGACCGAGAACGATTTTGCGCTGGTCGGCTGCTTTCCCGACGAACATGGCGAGCGCCGCGCCTGTGTCATCGAGCCCCATTGCCGTCTCAAGCACGCGCTGGCGGCGGCGCGCGAAGCGTTCCTCGCCGAGCTCGATCGCCATACCATAGGTGAGCTTGCGCAACCGCAGGCGGAGCTCTCGGGCCTGCTTGGCCTGGCACCGCTCACTTTCGTGTCGCCTTCGCGGGCAAAAAAGCCGGCCTCCCGCGTGGTATCGGGCGAGCACTGACCCGTCACCCGGGCCCGATGCAGAAAATCGGAAAAAATGACGTAAACAGCGCTTGAAACCGGCGTAATGCCCCTCAAATTTGGTGACAGTTAAAAATCTGGAGGTCTCGTTCTAAATGAGAATCGACAAGCTCACCACCAAATTCCAGGAAGCCATTTCCGACGCGCAGAGCCTTGCCGTCGGTCACGACAACCAGTACATCGAACCCGTCCACCTGCTGGCCGCGCTGGTCGCGCAGCAGGATGGTTCCGCGCGTTCGCTGATGTCGCGTGCGGGCGTGCAGGTCCAGGCCTTGCAGAACGCGCTCAACGACGCCATCAACCGTCTGCCGCAGGTGCAGGGCACCGACGGCAACGTGCAGATCGGCCGCGAGCTCGCGGGGCTGCTCAATCAGGCCGACAAGGAAGCGCAGAAGCTCAACGACAGCTATATCGCGAGCGAAATGTTCCTGCTCGCCGTCGCCGACGACAAGGGCGACGCGGGCCAGATCGCCCGCAAGCACGGTCTGTCGCGCAAGGCGCTCGAAGCGGCGATCGTCGCCGTGCGCGGCGGCGCGCAGGTGCATAGCCAGGACGCCGAAAGCCAGCGCGAAGCGCTCAAGAAGTACACCGTCGATCTGACCGAGCGCGCGCGCGCCGGCAAGCTCGATCCCGTGATCGGCCGCGACGACGAAATCCGCCGCTCGATCCAGATCCTGCAACGCCGCACCAAGAACAATCCGGTGCTGATCGGCGAGCCGGGCGTGGGCAAGACGGCGATCGTCGAAGGGCTCGCGCAGCGCATCGTCAACGGCGAAGTGCCGGAAACGCTCAAGGGCAAGCGCGTGCTGTCGCTCGACATGGCCGCCCTGCTGGCCGGCGCGAAGTACCGCGGCGAGTTCGAAGAGCGCCTGAAGTCCGTGCTCAACGACATCGCGAAGGACGAAGGCCAGACCATCGTCTTCATCGACGAGATCCATACGATGGTCGGTGCCGGCAAGGCCGAAGGCGCGATGGATGCGGGCAACATGCTCAAACCTGCGCTCTCGCGCGGCGAGCTGCACTGCATCGGCGCGACCACGCTCGACGAATACCGCAAGTACATCGAAAAGGATGCCGCGCTCGAGCGCCGCTTCCAGAAGGTGCTCGTGGACGAACCGTCGGTCGAGGCGACCATCGCGATCCTGCGCGGCCTGCAGGAGAAGTACGAACTGCACCACGGCGTGGAAATCACCGACCCGGCGATCGTCGCGGCCGCGGAGCTCTCGCATCGCTACATCACCGACCGCTTCCTGCCGGACAAGGCCATCGACCTGATCGACGAAGCCGCTTCGAAGATCAAGATGGAAATCGATTCGAAGCCCGAAGAGATGGACAAGCTCGACCGCCGTCTCATCCAGCTGAAGATCGAACGCGAAGCCGTCAAGAAGGAAAAGGACGAAGCGTCGCAAAAGCGCCTGCAGCTGATCGAAGAGGAAATCGATCGCCTGAGCCTCGAATATAAGGATCTCGAAGAGATCTGGACCGCGGAGAAGGCCGCGGTGCAGGGCAGCGCACAGATCAAGGAAGAGATCGACCGCGTGCGCGCCGAGATCACGAAGTTCCAGCGCGAAGGCAAGCTCGAAAAAGTGGCCGAGCTGCAATACGGCAAGCTGCCGCAGCTCGAAGCGCAACTGAAGCAGGTCGCCCAGGCCGAGGCCGACGAGCAGAACAACCCGACGCGTCATCGTCTGCTGCGCACCCAGGTGGGCGCGGAAGAGATCGCGGAGGTGGTGTCGCGTTCGACCGGCATTCCCGTGTCGCGCATGATGCAGGGCGAGCGCGAGAAGCTGCTGCTGATCGAAGACAAGCTGCACGAACGCGTGGTGGGCCAGGACGAGGCGATCAGCGCCGTGGCCGACGCGATCCGCCGTTCGCGCGCCGGTCTCGCGGACCCGAACAAGCCCTACGGCTCGTTCCTGTTCCTCGGGCCGACCGGCGTGGGCAAGACCGAGCTCTGCAAGGCGCTCGCGGGCTTCCTGTTCGATTCGGAGGACCATCTCATCCGCATCGACATGAGCGAGTTCATGGAGAAGCACAGCGTCGCGCGACTCATCGGCGCGCCGCCGGGCTACGTGGGTTACGAGGAGGGCGGTTATCTGACCGAAGCCGTGCGCCGCAAGCCGTACAGCGTGATTCTGCTCGACGAAGTCGAGAAGGCCCACCCGGACGTGTTCAACGTGCTGCTGCAGGTGCTCGACGACGGCCGCATGACCGATGGCCAGGGCCGCACGGTGGACTTCAAGAACACGGTGATCGTGATGACGTCGAACCTCGGTTCGCACCTGATCCAGTCGATGGCGGGCGAGCCGCAGGAAGTGGTGAAGGACGCGGTCTGGAACGAAGTGAAGCAGCAGTTCCGTCCCGAGTTCCTGAACCGGATCGACGAAGTCGTGGTGTTCCATGCGCTCGGCCGCGAGAACATCGAGTCGATCGCGAAGATCCAGTTGCAGCGCCTGCGCGAGCGTCTGGAGAAGCTCGACATGGAGCTCGTGGTGTCGGACGAGGCGCTGGAGCGGATCGCCAAGGTAGGCTACGACCCGCTCTTCGGTGCGCGGCCGCTCAAGCGCGCGATCCAGCAGGAGATCGAGAATCCGGTCGCCAAGCTGATCCTCGCGGGCAAGTTCGGGCCGAAGGACGTGATTCCCGTCGACGTCCAGGACGGCAAGTTCGTGTTCGAACGCGTCGTGCACTGAGCGGTGGCGTGTGCCCCTGGGCTGCCAGGGGCGGGCGGCATCAACGAAAAAGGGCAACGGAGCGATCCGTTGCCCTTTTTGCATGCGCGCGGGCGTTTCCCCGCGTCAAGCGCCGCTCAAGCCTGCTTGTTGCCGCCGAAGAGCGAGGCGAGGCCGCCCAGCGTGCCCAGCACGCTTTCGGTGTTGATCTGGCCGCCGGCCGGCACTTCGCCGTTCGGCGTGCCGGCGTTCACCACGTGCGGCAGCACCTGGGCGAGCACGCCGCTCACCTGATCGGGTTGCAGGCCGACCTTCTGGGCGAGGCCCGAGACCACGTCCGAGCCCAGCACGCTTTGCAGCTGGTCGCCCGAAATCGCCTGGTTCTCGCCGTTGCCGACCCACGACTGCACCACGTCGCCGAGTCCGCCTTGCTGGAACTTCTGGACCAGCCCGTTCAGGCCGCCGGGCTGGTTGTTGACGAATTCCATCGCCGCAGC
The DNA here is from genome assembly GCF_905220215.1 of Paraburkholderia sp. J12. NCBI lineage: Bacteria > Pseudomonadati > Pseudomonadota > Betaproteobacteria > Burkholderiales > Burkholderiaceae > Paraburkholderia > Paraburkholderia sp. J12. Next base: position 350,069 of record NZ_CAJMZC010000001.1, on the reverse strand, counting down.
GATGACTTGCTGATGGCCGCCGCCTTCTTGCGACGAACCGCCGAGCAGGGATCCGAGGGTGTCTAGCAGGCTCATATCGATCTCTCTGGTAGGTTGGCCGGCACGGGGTGCGCGGCCGGGAAAATCATGGGATCAGGCGCCCGATGCGGCCGCGGCCGATGCCGCCTGGCCCTTCTTCGACTTCTTGCTCTTCTTCGCCTTGGTGTCGGACGCGGCTGCCGGCGCGGCGGCAGCGGAACCGGCTTCGGCCGCGCTGGCTGCCGAAGCGGCCTTGTCCTTCTTGCTCTTGCGCTTCGATTTCGTCGCCGTAGCGTCCGAAGCGGCGTTGGCGCCCGTCGTGGCCGTTGTTGCCGGTGCCGTCGTCGTAGTGGTGGTGGCGGCGGTGGTGGCCGCTGCCGTCTTGCTGCTCTTCGAGGCCGACGCCTTGCCGTTACCGGCCGGCGGCGCCGACGAACCGTTGACGGTCAGGCCCGCGGCTTCGAGGTTCTGCACCGACTTCGGGCCGATACCCTTGACGCGGCTCACGAGGTCGTCGGCGTCCTTGAACGGGCCGTTCTTCGTGCGCTCGTCGATGATCGCCTTGGCGTGGACCGGGCCGATGCCCTTCACGGACTCGAGCGCGGTTTCGTCGGCGGTGTTCACCTCGACGGCGGCGGCCATCAGCGCAGACAGGGACAAGCCGAGCGCAACGAACAGCATCAGCAGCTTTTTCAGCATGGCAATCACTCCATTGAGGGCAAATCCAGTTAGCCGGGAACGGACGACGCATCCAGTCGTTAGTGCTGCGCTACAAGGATAGGACAGTTGGCGTTTCCGTGGACGGGAAGCGGTCGATTTATACCGATCGATTTGTGGCAAGTAAATCGTGCCGCACAATTTTTAATACTTCTGTGGTTGGGGGCGTGCGGAGGATTGGGGGCGTGTGCAACGAAAGTGCGTGCGCCTTTGCGGTGCAGACGTCACGCGAGACGACGATGAGAAGTAGCGGGCGAGGAGCCCGGTTGCCGTGCTTCGGCGCGCCGTCTCGCGCCGGTTCAGGCCCGATGAGGCGGGACGATGCCGAGCTTCGCGATGCGCCGGTACAGCGTGGCGCGCGACATGCCGAGGGCTGCTGCTGCGGCGTTGGGGCGCCAGCGATGGGCGCGCAGCGCGGCGACGATGCGTTCGCGTTCGACGGCCGGGTCGTCGGCCTGCGTCGCGGCTGCGCCGTCCATCCCGCGCGCGGCGCGAGGCAATTGGGCTGTGAGATCGCCCGGAAGGTGACGCGCCTCCACGCGGACCGTATCGCAAATCGCGCATGCGTAGCGCAGCGCGTTGCGCAGCTGGCGCAGGTTGCCGGGCCACGGGCCGGCCGCGAGCCGCGCGGCGAGCGCGCCGTCGAGCACGAGCGGGCGCCCGGCGGCCTGGGCTTCCTCGGCGAACACGGTGTCGATCAGGGCGCCGATATCGCGTCGTTCCCGCAGCGGCGGCAGCGTGAGCACCGCGCCGCAAAGCCGGTAGTAGAGGTCCTCACGGAATTCGCCCTGCGCCGCCATGCCCCCGAGATCGCGGTGCGTCGCGCAGATCACTTCGAGATCGACGCGCACCGGCGCTTCGCCGCCGAGCGGCACGACCTCGCCTTCGGCCAGTACGCGCAGGAGGCGCGTCTGGAGCGCGAGCGGCATGTCGCCGATCTCGTCCAGAAAGAGCGTGCCGCCGTCGGCCATGGCGATTTTTCCGCGCGCACCGTGGCGGCGTGCGCCCGTGAAGGCGCCCGGTGCATAGCCGAAAAGCTCGCTCTCGATCAGCGATTCGGGCAGCGCTCCGCAGTTCACCGCGACGAAGGCGCGATTGCGGCGCGGCCCCGCGTCGTGTAGCGCGCGTGCGAACACCTCCTTGCCGGCTCCGGTTTCGCCGAGCAGCAGAACAGGCAGCCGCTTGCCCGCGATGCGCTGGGCAATGCGGGCGTTTTCCGCCACGCGCGGATCGGTGCTGCGCAGAAACGGGCCGAGCGCGCTGCTGTCGTGCCGCGTATCCGCGCGCTCTTCGTGCAGGGGGACGGCGCCGTGCACGGCGGCGGCCGTTGCCGCGTGAGCGCGCCCGAGCGGCGCGCGGATGCGCGCGTAGAGCATCGCGCCGTTTGCGCGCATCCGCAGCGCGGCGATCGCTTCGAGGCGCCCGACATCGCGCAGCTGCACGTGCGAGGAATCGAAGATCTCGTCGATGTGACGCGGCGCGTCGAGTCCCGCGATGCATTCGCGCGCGCGCCGGTTCGCGGCCACCACGTTGCCGTTTTCGTCGAAGGCGATCAGCAGTTCCGGCTGCGCCTCGACGTAGTTGCGGCTTTGATGGCCGAAGAGGATCCAGCAGGACGACGTGCGGTGCAGGAAATAGCCGTCTTCGATGAGCGTCGCGCTCTGGCGCACGAGCTGATTGACGATGCGCTGGCTGTCGCGGTTGTCGGGCGAGTGCACGGCCGAGGCGTCGAGCACGCCGATCAGCTCGCCGCCCGGCGAGAAGATGGGCGCCGCGCTGCAGGTGAGCGTCGTGAACGCCGCGCGAAAGTGATCGGTTTTGTGGACCGTGATAGGTGCTAGATCGGTCAGCACGCTCGCGATTCCGCAGGTGCCTTCCTCGCTCTCGGACCAGCACGAGCCGATGTAGAGCCCCGCATGCTTGAAGTCGTTGCGGCGCTCGCGGTCGATGCGGTAGTCGATGGTGACGCCGTGCGCATCGGTCAGCATGACGCAGTAATCGGCGTCGCGCACGGTTTCGTGCAGACGCGTGAGGCATTGCCCCGAAGCACGCAGAAAGGCTTCCTCGCGATCGCGGATCTCGCGCAGCTCGCCCGCGCTCAGCACGCGCGGACCGATTACCGAGCCGGGGTCGAGCTGGTAGCGCTCGAACGAGCGTTGCCACGAAGAGACGAGCCGTGCCGAATCGGCCGGCGCGGGCAAGCGGCCTTCGACGGCGCCGCGCACGCGTTCGGCGTGCCGGCTGGGCCCAACGGCGTAGGGCATGGCGGTTCCGGACTCTGGCGTCGTGCATGCAGGGCATGCGGAGGACCTTTTTGTAGCACATCCGCGCCCGGCAATCACACCGCATTGCAGCATGCGAGACGCGTGAGACGTTCGTCTCACGCCGTCGCAATCCGGGCGGGCGGCGGGTGCGCCGCGGGCCAGGCCATGTGGCGCGCGGATGCAGAGCAGGGCGAGGCGGCGCGCGTACTGGATCTCGTCTCATCGCACTGGCCGTTGGGGGCGAATCTGAGACGCTGCCCTGCGCGCTTCGCACGGGCGGCAGGCGTGAGGCGAATGTCCCAGGCCCCGTCACAGGCGGCTTTGCGGACGATGCCCGCAATTCGTGCGCCATTGGCACAACGCTTGCAGAGTCGGTCGCGAGAGGCGGCACGCGACTGCACCGCCTCCGATAAAGCGGTTCGCACCATCCCGATGCGACCCGCAAACAGGAGACAACGCTCGTGCCGAAGCCCGTGACCGCTGGCGTGATCGTGAACCCCGCATCGGGGCGCGACATTCGCCGCCTGACCACGCATGCCTCCGTCTTCCCCACAGCCGAGAAGGCCAATATGGTCGTGCGCCTTCTCGCCGGCCTCGGTGCGCTGGGTGTCGCGCGCGTGCTGACGTTGCGAGACCGCACCGGCGTTGCGGCGCTGCTGCTGCGCGCCATCGAAACGCATGCGGCGCTTGCCGCGCACGAGCCCTGGCCTACGGTCGAATTCGTCGATCTGCCGATTGCCGACAGCGTGGCCGATACGCACGCGGGCGTCGCTCACATGGTTCGCGAAGCGGTGTCGCTCATCGCGGTGCTGGGTGGCGACGGCACGCATCGCGCGGTTGCTGCGTATTGCGGCGATATCCCTTTGCTCGCGCTGTCCACCGGCACCAACAATGCGTTCCCCGAATTGCGCGAAGCGACCGTTGCCGGCCTTGCCGGCGCGCTCGTCGCGACCGGCACGGTGCCCGCGGACGTCGCGCTCGCGCGCAACAAGCGGCTCGTCGCGCGCTGCGTGGAAGGCCCGAACCGTGGACACGAGGAGATCGCGCTCGTCGACATTTGCGTGGCACGACAGCCGTTCATCGGTGCGCGGGCGATCTCTGAAAGTTCGGATATCGAAGCGATTTTCCTGGCGTTCGCGCAACCGGACGGCATCGGTCTTTCGTCGATCGGCGGTGCCTTCGCGCCGGTCGGGCGCGACGCATCGCACGGCCTGCACATGACGTTCGCGCGCCCGGGCGAGGCGGGCGGCGTGCCGCTCGTCGCCCCCATTGCGCCGGGCCGCATCGAACGGCTCAACCTGCGCACCTGCCAACGCATCGAGGCCGGCGTGACGCTGCCGCTCGACGCCGGGCACGGCACGCTCGCCTTCGACGGCGAGCGCGAGATCGAGCCCGCGCGCGGCGACCGCTACGAGGTATCGCTCGATTGGGGCGGCCCGCTCACGGTCGATGTTGCCCGCACCTTGCGTTATGCCGCCTCGCATCAGTTGCTGCGCGCGGCGGCGGTCCATTTCGCCTGACGCATTCTCATCCCTTCAATAGACCAAGGAGACACCGGATGACCCCATCGCCCATACGCTCGCCCACGGGCACCGCGCTCCCCACCGGACGCGGCTTCGCGTTGCATCGAAGCCGGGCTTCGCATGCGGCAGGCAAACCAGATTCCACCGAGATTCCACCAGCAGGAAGGAGACAATCATGTCTGTTACGACCCAGTTGAACAGGGAGCAGTTGCTGAAGGCCTATCGCTCGATGCGCACGATCCGCGAGTTCGAGGAGCGTCTGCACGTCGAATTCGCGACCGGCGAAATTCCGGGCTTCGTTCATTTGTATGCCGGCGAAGAGGCATCGGCGGTCGGCACGATGACGCACCTGAACGACACCGATTACGTGGCGACCACCCATCGCGGCCACGGCCACTGCATCGCCAAGGGGGTGGATGTGCACGAGATGATGGCCGAGATCTACGGCCGCGCCACCGGATCGTGCCGCGGCAAGGGCGGCTCGATGCACATTGCCGATCTGTCCAGGGGCATGCTGGGCGCGAACGGCATCGTGGGCGCGGGCGGACCGCTGACGTGCGGCGCGGCGCTTGCCGCGAAGCAGAAAAAGACGGGCGGCGTGGGCGTGTGCTTCTTCGGTGATGGCGCCTCGAATCAGGGCGTGATTTTCGAATCGATGAATCTCGCTTCGGTCTGGCGCCTGCCGGTGATCTTCGTCGCCGAGAACAACGGCTATGCCGAGGCAACCTCGTCGACGTGGTCCGTCGCCGCTGACAACATCGCCGATCGCGCCAATGGCTTCGGCATGCCAGGCGTGATCGTGGACGGCTTCGACTTCTTTGCCGTGCACGAGGCGATGGGCGAAGCGATCGCGCGGGCACGCAACGGCGGTGGCCCGACGCTCGTCGAAATGAAGCTTTCGCGCTACTTCGGCCACTTCGAGGGCGACGCGCAGACCTATCGCGCGCCAGGCGAAGTACAGAAGCTGCGCGAAGAGAAGGACTGCCTCAAGCGCTTCGAGGAGCGCGCGGTGCGCGCCGAACTCGTGAGCACGGACGATCTGCGCAAGGTGGACGCGGAAGTCAGGCAGCTCGTCGACGACGCCGTGACGAAGGCGAAAGCCGCGCCGCTGCCGACCGACGAGGCGCTGCTCACCGACGTCTACGTGTCATACCCGTAATCGAACGGCGTTCGAAGTCATCAGGATTCCATATCAAGGAGACGAAAATGGCACGGAAAATCACTTATTCGCAGGCGATCAACGAGGCACTGGCGCAGGAAATGGCACGCGACGAAAGCGTGATCGTGATGGGCGAAGACAACGCGGGCGGCGCGGGTTCGCCCGGCGAGCAGGACGCATGGGGCGGCGTGCTCGGCGTGACCAAAGGGCTTTACGGCAAGTTTCCGGGGCGCGTGCTCGACACGCCGCTCTCGGAAGGTGGCTTTATCGGCACCGCGGTGGGGGCGGCGGCGTGCGGTCTGCGCCCGGTGGCCGAGTTGATGTTCATCGATTTCATGGGCGTGTGTTTCGACCAGATCTTCAACCAGGCCGCGAAATTCCGCTATATGTTCGGCGGCAAGGCCGTCACGCCCGTCGTGATCCGCACGATGTGCGGCGCCGGGTTGCGCGCGGCGGCCCAGCACTCGCAGATGCTCACCTCTCTGTTCACGCACATTCCGGGGCTCAAGGTCGTCTGCCCGGCCACGCCCTATGACGCGAAGGGCCTCTTGATCGAGGCGATACGCGACAACGACCCGGTCATCTTCTGCGAGCACAAGCTGCTCTACGGCATGGAGGGCGACGTGCCGGAGGAGTCGTATTCGATCCCCTTCGGCGAGGCGAACATCGTGCGCGACGGCGACGACGTCACGATCGTGACCTATGGGCGGATGGTCCACTACGCGGTGGATGCCGCGCAAAAACTCGCAAAGGAAGGCATCGAAGCCGACGTGATCGACCTGCGCACGACCTCGCCGCTTGACGAGGAAACGATCCTCGAAAGCGCGCGCCGCACGGGCCGCGTGGTGGTGGTGGACGAGGCGAATCCACGCTGCTCGATCGCCACCGATATCGCGGCGCTCGTTGCGCAGCGTGCGTTTCACGACCTCAAGGCGCCGGTCGGCATGGTCACGGCGCCCCATACGCCGGTTCCGTTCGCGGGCGTGCTCGAAGACCTCTATATCCCGTCGGCGGACAAGATCGCCGAAGCCGCACGCGCAGCAAGGAGCTGAAGTCATGCCGATCCATATGATCACAATGCCCAAATGGGGCCTTTCGATGGAGCAGGGCCAGGTGAACGGCTGGCTGAAGTCGGTGGGCGACAAGGTAGGCAAGGGCGAGGAACTGCTCGACGTCGAGACGGACAAGATCGCCTCGGGCGTCGAGTGCGCCTTCGATGGCGTGCTGCGGCGGCAGATCGCTCAGGAGGGCGAAACGCTGCCGGTGGGCGCGCTACTCGGCGTGGTGGCCGATGCCGAGGCCTCCGATGCCGATATCGACGCGGCGGTGGCGTCATTCCAGCGCGACTTCGTCCCGTCCGCGGCCGCGCAGGACGATGCGGGGCCGCAGCCCGAGAAGGCGCAGATCGGCGGGCGCACGATCCGCTATCTGAAGCTCGGCGACGGTGCCGGCGTGCCGGTCGTGCTGATCCACGGCTTTGGCGGCGATCTGAACAACTGGCTCTTCAATCATGCCGATCTCGCGGCGGGACGCGCGGTCTGGGCGCTCGACTTGCCGGGGCACGGCGAGTCCGGCAAGACGGTCGAGTCGGGCAGTCTCGACGAACTCGCGCAGAGCGTGATCGATTTCCTCGACGCGCAGAAGATCGAGCGCGCGCATCTGGTGGGCCATTCGCTCGGCGGGGCGGTTGCGATGACGATCGCGCAACGCGTGCCTGCGCGCGTCGCTTCGCTTGCGCTGATCGGCAGCGCGGGACTCGGCAATGAGATCGACGGCGCGTATATCGAAGCCTTCGTCGCGGGGACCAACCGCAACGCGCTGAAGGCACCGGTCACGAAGCTCTTTGCCGATCCGGCACTCGTGACGCGGCAACTCGTCGAAGATCTCGTGAAGTACAAGCGGCTCGAGGGCGTACAGGATGCGCTCAGGAAGATCGCCGCTCAGGCGTTCGAGGGAGGGGCCCAGCGCCATGTCCTGCGCGAGCGGCTCGCGACGCTTGCGCCGCGTGTGCTCGTGATCTGGGGCGACGCCGACCAGATCATCCCCGCCCGTCACGCCGGGGGACTGCCGCAGAGCGTGCGCGTGGCGGTGATTCAAGGGCAGGGTCATATGGTGCAGATGGAGGCTGCCGCCGAGGTCAACCGCCTGCTCAAGGCCTTTTTCGACGAAGAGGCCTGAGCCGTGGACGCCGCCCCGTTCGACACGCCGCACGCGGGCGCGACTGCGCTCGGCCAGCGCGGCCTGCGCAGCCGCGAGAAGCTCGCGCGCATGCCCGTGAAGGTCGTGCAAGAGGAGGCGGTGTTGCCGAAGCCGTCGTGGCTGCGTGCACGTCCGATGATGAGCGTGCGCGTCGCGGAGGCGGCGGCCAGTTAAAGGGGCCGGCCACGCGGGCGGTCAGGGCTGCGAACTTCCGCGCAGATACCGCGTGCTCACGCGCGAGAGATAGGTGGTCAGCCCCACGCCCGCGATCATGAGGCTCGCCATGTTGGCGAGCCAGAATCCGCGCGCCCCCGTGGCCCACGCGGGCAGCGTGCCGGTAACGTCGAAGCCGAGCGCGTAGCCGCCGCCCAGCCCGACGCCCCAGAGCGCGACGGCATAGATCACGGTCGGCACGACGGCAACCTTGTACGCGCGCAGCGCGAAGGCCGTGGTGACCTGCAGCGCGTCGAAGATGTGATAGAGCGCGACGATGGCCACGAGCGGCATGGCGGCCACGGCAACAGCCGGGTCGGGCGTATAGCCGCCGATGATGAGCGGCCGCAGCACGAACACGGCGAGCGCGAAGCCGCACGCGATCGTCACGGCGGTCAGGATGCCGTGCCGCGCGAGCGTGCGCGCCTCGGCGGGACGATTGCCGCCCAGCGCCTGGGCGGCGAGCGTCGAGGTCGCCACGCCGATGGCGAGCGGCGTCATGTACAGCACGGCACCGATGTTGCCGGCGATCTGATGCCCCGCGAGCGTGGTGGTGCCGAGGCGCGCGATGAAGATCGCCATGAACGTGTATGAGGTCACTTCGATCAGATACGACAGCCCCATGGGGATGCCGAGCTTGAGCAATTCGGCCTGGCGCTTCCAGTGCGGCCAGCAGAAGTGGCGGAAGATGCCGAACGGCTCGAACACGTCGATTTTCGTGAGCGCGAGCACGGCGAGGGCAGCCAGCGCCCAGTTGATCGCGGTACTCGCGAGCGCGCAGCCGGGGCCGCCGAGCGCCGGCACGCCCAGGCCGCCGAAGATGAGCCAGCGGTTGAGGATCACCTTGAGCACGAGCGCGCCCACCTGGAGGAACATCACGAGCCGCGGCCGGCTCACGGCATTGGCGAGCGAGCTGTAGATGCGAAACAGGAGCCCGGCGGGCAGGCCGAACGAAAGCAGCCGCAGGTAATCGACGGTGCGCTCGCGCAGGGCCTCGGGCGCGCGGGCGAGATCGAGCAGCGGACCGGGGAAATAAAGGATCGCGCCGCCGATCACCATCAGCACGAGGGCGAGCCAGAGCGCCTGACGCACTTCTTCGCCGATCTCGCTGTCGCGCTGCGCGCCGTAGAGCTGCGCCGCGACGGGCTGCAACGCGGTCAGGATGCCGGTGAGGCTGATATAGACGGAGACGTAGATCGACGAGCCGAGCCCCAGCGCCGCGAGATCGAGCGCCGAATAGCGGCCGACCATGGCCGTGTCGATCACGCCGAAGGCGATGATCGCGAGCTGTCCGACCAGCACCGGCCAGGCCAGTGCCGCAATGCGGCGGACGTCGCTGAGCACCGTACCGGTCACGGCGGGCTCAGTCCGGGCGCGGGCGCCAGACGCGGCGTTTCACAGGCGGCTGCGGTCGGTCGATGCGCACGTACAGGCGGAAGCGCTCGTCGCGGTCGGCCGCGCGGCGACCTTCCCAGACCAGCTTCCAGACGAAGTTCGACATCGAACTGGGCTCGCCGTAGTCCTGGGTGTCCTGGCGCAGGATCACGTCGCAGTCCTCGTCGAACGAGAAGTGCATCTTGCCGAAGTAGGCGAAGGTGGCGATCTGCGCGTCGCCGAGCCGCACGGGCGAGATGCAGGAGTAGTCGGCGGGCAGGTGCGCGGCGATCTGCTGCGCGACGTCGCGATAGGTCCGGCTATAGTTGACGACGGGCAGCCAGAGCGTCATCAGCAACACCCACATGAGCGTGGTGCCGCCGCTCGAGAGCACGACGCTGCGCCAGAGCACCTTGGGATGGCGCGCAACACGCCATTGCACGAGCACCATCCAGCACGCGGTCACGGCCACGGCGCAGGCAAACGAGAGAATCTTGAACTGCGGCGTGAAGCCCGGAGCGAGGCGCGCAAGATTGCGTGCGAGCGGTGCCGGGAAGCCGGAGACGCCCGCGAGCCACACTAGCCACACGAAGGTGCCGAGAATCGTGAAGCTCAGGACGGCGAACCAGTCGATCGCGTTGATCGCACCGCGCTTGAGCGTGGGCAGCGCGAACGCCGCGAGCACCGAAAGCGCCGGCAGCACGAGCATGAAAAGGCGATTGGTTTCCTGGCTCTGCACGACTACGAGGATCAGGAGCGGCACGATCACCGAAAGCGGAATCGCAATGTGCGGCGCGCGGCGCAGGCCGGCCCAGCTGAACCAGGCCCACAGCGCGAGCGGCCACGCGGGCCACGTGAAGAGCGGCAGGTTGCGCACCGCATAGAGCAGCACCGCCCCCGGCGGCCCGGCGAAGGCGTTCACGCTCGAGTGGGTCCACTGGTTGAGGAACCAGACCGCGTCGTCGGGATAGAGGTGCAGCGCCGCGAGCGGCCAGGAGGCCGAGACGACGAGCGCAACGGGCAGCCCCGCGACGAGGAGCCAGCGCGAGCGCGTTTCGGGGGCGACGGCGAGCATGGCCAGCGTGCCCACGAGCAGTGCGCCCACCAGCACCGGCCCGCTCGAGAGCATCACGATACCGAGCGCGAGGCCCCACCAGAGCGCGCCCTGGATCGGCTTGTCGATGGCGCGCACGACGCCGTAGAGCAATATCGCGATGCCGACGAACTGCATGAGTTGCGGCGTCGTTTCGTGGCCGCGCGCGGCGAGGCCAAAACAGGCGAGCAGAATGAGGAGCGCGCCGTCGGCGAGGGTGCGGCCATAGTCGCGCGGCTCCGGCTCGCCGCCGAATGCGTACTTGAACGGCTGAACCTCGGGGCGCCGCCCGAGCAGATAGGCGCTGTACCAGACAAAGGCGCAGGCAAGGCAGAACAGCACGCCGGTGGCGACGCGCGAGGCGTTGCTGGCGTCCACCCACGGCGTGAGCACGCGGATGCACAGTGCGCCCAGCCAGTAGCCGAGCGGCCCGTTTTCGGTGATGTACTTGCCGACGAGGTTGGGCAGCAGCCAGTCGTGCGAGGTGCCGCCCGCCATGGTCCACATCACGCCGAAGCCGGCTGCGTCCTCGTTCTTCCATGGGTCCCGGCCGAACAGGCCGAACGACGCGAAGACGATACAGATGGTCAGCAGCAGCCAGCGCGGCAGGGCGCTGGTGGCGGAGGCGGTCAGTCGAATGGCTGGCTTCATTCAGTACGAGGTGAGCGGGTAAGCGGAACGGCTCGCAGGCGCTGCGTGGTTGCCCCCGCCGGCCCGAATCCGGCATTCTAGCTGGGCCGGCGTGCACGCGTCACGGCGGGAGCCGCGCCGAAATGCATGGAAACGACTGAAACAGGGTCGTGATCCATCGGCGTTCGCGACGAATCCGGGTGCGGGCCCAGGTCAAACCGCGCAGCAGGCAATAAAAAAGGGCAGCGAACGCTGCCCTTTTTTCGGTCCGGGACCGGCGCCAAGGCCGGTTCAGGCGTCTCGCGAAGCTTACTTCGTTGCCTTGCCGGTGGCGCGTGCGCCGAACTTCTTGTTGAACTTCTCGACACGGCCGGCCGTGTCCATGATCTTTTGCGTGCCCGTGTAGAACGGATGCGATTCCGACGACACTTCGATCTTGGCGAGCGGGTAGGTCTTGCCGTTGAATTCGGCGGTTTCGCGCGTCTGGATGGTCGAGCGGGTCACGAAGCGGAAATCGTTCGAAACGTCGATGAACAGGACTTCGCGGTAATCCGGGTGAATGCCTTCTTTCATGGTTTTTCCTTAAATCTGGCGGTAGCCAACTCGCGTGCCCGGCTGCGGGATTGCAGCACGAAGCGCTTTTGCCTGAAATCAGGCGCGAGCCACTTGCCCAAGGTCGAAAAACGGCGATTATGCCAGAAAATCAGCCGGTTGGCGAATTTCGGCGAGGGAGTTTCACGAATTTACGCGCCGCCCGCTGCGCCGCCAAAACCGGCCAGCGCGCCGGTTTTGGCCGGGTCCTGCCGGTAATAGCGCGCGAGCAGCCGGTAAAGCTCGGGATATTCGGTTTCGAATTCGTGCGGTTTCACGAACAGCGCCTCGCTGCACACGGCGAAGAATTCGGACGGATGATCGGACGCATAGGGATCGATCAGCGATTCGCGCTCGAAGCGCGCCCAGCGCCGCTCCGGCACCGCATCGACCTTCGCGCAGAACTGGTCGTAGGCGTTGTCGAACACGTCGGCCCACGTCTGGCCGTCGAGCGGGGCATGCCAGCGGCGATAGAGGGGCGGATGACCGTCGGTCTCGCCGTTGAGCATGTCGATCTTGTGGGCGAACTCGTGAATCACGACGTTGTAGGCGTCGCTGCCGTCGGTCATCTGCGCGTCCTCCCACGAGAGGATCACGGGGCCGCCGTCCCACGCCTCGCCGCTCGCGTCGTGTTCGACCTCGTGCACCACGCCGTCCTCGTCCTCCACGGTCTTGCGGATCACGAATTCGCCCGGATAGACGATCACGCCCACCCAGCCGCGGTACAGGTCGAGCGAGAGATTGAGCACCGGCAGCGACGCCTGGACGGCGATCGCCACGACCATCGCATCGGTCAGTTCGAGTTCGTGGGCGGTCGAGAACTCTTTTTGTGCGATGAAGAGGCTCGTGAGTTCGCGTAGGCGCGCGAGGTCGGCCGCGTCGAGATGGGTGAGGAAAGGCAGGCCGTCGAGCGTGGCCTGCCAGAGCGCGTCGTCGATGGCGTGGGTGCGCAGGGCCTTGTCGCGGCGGCGCGCGCCGAACCATTGGGAGAGTTTCGATAGCATCGCCGGAGGGCTTCGTGAGGTGAAGTGCGTCGTCAGTCGATCTGCTTTTGCCAGGCCGCAAAGATACCACCGCAGACCGCCACGCCGATGAGGAAATAGAAGCCGTCGAGCGAACTCAGGAAGCTCGCCTGTTGCGCGACCATGCGGCTCATCTGCACGATGGCGAGCCCGTGCGCTTCGCCCCGCGTGCGGCCGAGCGATTCGAAGGCCTGCGTGAGCGTCGCGAGCGTGTTCTGGTAGACCGGGTTGAGCGGATTGACGAATTCGGCGAGGCGCGATTGATGGAGCGCCTGCCGATGCTGCTCGATGATGATGACACTGGAGGTCGCGAACGACAGGGTGATCTGCCGCACGATGTTCTTGAGCCGGTAACCGTGCGTGAACTCCTCGATCGCGAAGATGCTGAACGTCACGTTCGCGACTGGCAGCACGATGAAGAGCAGCAGGAGGCCGCGCAGCAGGAGGGGCGCGATGAGCCACGACTCGCTGATGTCGGGCGGCATCTGCGTCATCCACAGAGGCACGAACGCGGCGAGCACGAAACCCGGCACGATGATCCACTTTTTGCGCGTGACGAACTTCGCGTAGCGGAAATACAGAAAGAGCGCGGAAGCGGAGATCAGCGAGGTGATGCCGGTGAGCCGGCCGGCGTTCTCGACCGGATAGTTGAGCCCGCCTTCAAGGAAGCGCGCGACGAGATAGCTGAGCGCGGTGCTCTGATAGTAATAGACGACGTAGAGCAGGATGCCGGCCCGGAAGGTCTTTTCGCGTAGCGCGTGCAGGCGCATGAGCGGCCGCGGATGATGCCACTGCTGCCAGCCGAACCAGGCCAGCGCGACGATGCCGCCCAGGGTGAGCAGGATCAGGCCGGGCGACGTGCTGAACAGCTCGAAGCGCACCTGCTGCATGGCGATCTGCAGCGCGCCCTGAGCGAGCGCGAAGATGATGTAGGGCCAGAAATGCGTGCCGCCGCGTTCTTCGGGCAGCACGTGGCCCGAGTCGGGCAGGGCGAGCAGCGCCAGCACGGCGAACAGTACGCCGGCGGGCGCCGTGCAAAGGAAGAGGGCGCGCCAGTCGAACTCTGCGACCAGCACACCGCCCGCGAGCGGCGCGAGCGCGCTGGAAAGCACGATCAGGATCAGGAACGCGCGCGTCGCCACGGGGCGTTGCCCGGGCGTGAAACAGCTCTGGATGAGGATGCGGCAGGTGCCCATCATCGGGCCGATGAAATAGCCCTGGAAACCGCGTGCGAAAGCCAGTTCGATCGACGATTCGCACAGTGCGGCCGCCACCGACCCCGCGGCGTAAAGCAGCAGGCAACCGCCCACGTAGCGCCGGTAGCCGAGCCGCTCGACCCACCATTGCTGCTGCAGGATGCCGAGCACGGCGGCTACTGCATAGGCGCTCGAGGACCAGACCAGTTCGTCCGGCGAAGCGTTGATGCCGCCCGCGATATAGCTCGTGAAGAACGAGAAGATCGCATTGTCGAAGTAGTCGAGGCCCGTGGCGACCGCGAGCACCCAGGGGAAAAAGTCGCCGCGCAGGCGCTCGGCGCTGAAGAGCGGCTGGGGACTCGACGGGGGCGGCGAGGCCGGCGCGGTGCTCATGCCTGGCCGTCTCCGTCGCTGTCCTCGGGGGCGGGTGTCGCCGGTGTCTTGTAGTGCTTTTTCCTTGCAGCCAGCCGTTCGTCGATCAGTGTTTCGGAGGGCACGCCGGCGAGACGCTGTCTCAGGTAGTCCAGATCGTCGGCGAGTTCGGCGCGCACCGTCTGCGCTTCCTTCAGCTCGCGCCGCACGGCGGCGATGCGCGCGTCGAGCGTTTCGATCTGCTGGGTCAGCGCGTCGGCAATCTGCTGCAGCGAGTCCTGCGAATAGCGCCTGCGTCCGTCGTCCGCGGATTCGAGCGGGCGCTTGAGCATTTCGGCGATGCCGTGCAGCGAAAAACCCAGCGAGCGCAGCCGCAGGATGCGCGAGAACTGTTCAAGATCGTCTTCGTTGTAGAGGCGGTAGCGGCCCTCGCTGCGCGTGGGCGTGACGAGGCCGCGCTCCTCGTAGTACTTGAGCGTGCGCGGCGTGACGTTCAGGCGCAGTGCGGCGTCGCGCACCGTGAGCAATGCGGGGGCGTCCCTGGACATGGGCGGCGGGGAGGCGGCAGTGGAACCAGGTCGCCATTATAACCAAACGTGAACGTTCACGTACAGGTTGTGGAGTCATCCGGCAATGAACGGAAAAGGCCGGCCGGAATGACAAACGCCCGCTTGCGCGGGCGTTCAGGGCGATGCAGGAGGGGCGCTTAGCCGCCGCGACGCATCATCTCGAAGAACTCGGAATTGCTCTTCGTCTGGCGGATCTTGTCGAGCAGGAATTCCATCGCCTCGACTTCGTCCATGTCGTGGATGAACTTGCGCAGCACCCAGATCTTCTGGAGGATGTCCGGCTTGATCAGCAGCTCTTCGCGGCGCGTGCCCGACTTGTTCAGGTTGATCGACGGATAGACGCGCTTTTCCGCAAGACGGCGCTCGAGGTGCACTTCCATGTTGCCGGTGCCCTTGAACTCTTCGTAGATCACGTCGTCCATGCGGCTGCCGGTTTCGATCAGCGCCGTGCCGATGATGGTGAGCGAGCCACCTTCCTCGATGTTGCGCGCCGCGCCGAAGAAGCGCTTCGGGCGTTGCAGCGCGTTGGCGTCCACGCCGCCTGTCAGCACCTTGCCCGATGCGGGCACCACGGTGTTGTACGCACGTGCGAGACGCGTGATCGAGTCGAGCAGGATCACCACGTCGTGCTTCATTTCGACGAGGCGCTTGGCCTTCTCGATCACCATTTCGGCCACTTGCACGTGGCGGGCAGCCGGTTCGTCGAAGGTCGAGGCGATCACTTCGCCTGCCACCGAGCGCTGCATTTCGGTCACTTCTTCCGGACGCTCGTCGATCAGCAGCACGAACAGGATCACGTCGGGGTGATTCTGCTTGATGGCGTGCGCGATGTGCTGGAGCATCACGGTCTTGCCGGACTTGGGCGAGGCAACCAGCAGGCCGCGCTGGCCCTTGCCGATGGGCGCGATCATGTCGATGATGCGGCCCGTCACGTTCTCCTCGCCGCGCATTTCGCGCTCGAGCAGCAGCACCTTGTTCGGGTGCAGCGGCGTGAGGTTCTCGAACATGATCTTGTGCTTCGAGGCCTCGGGCGGCTGGCCGTTGACCTTGTCCACCTTCACCAGCGCGAAATAGCGTTCGCCGTCCTTCGGCGTGCGCACTTCGCCTTCGATCGTGTCGCCGGTGTGCAGGTTGAAGCGGCGGATCTGCGACGGGCTGATATAGATATCGTCCGTGCTCGCGAGATACGAGGTTTCGGGCGAGCGCAGGAAACCGAAGCCGTCCGGGAGCACTTCGAGCGTGCCGTCACCGAAGATCGTTTCGCCCGTCTTGGCGCGCTTTTTAAGAATGGCGAACATCAGTTCCTGCTTGCGCAGGCGGTTCGCACTTTCGATCTCGAGGCCATTGGCCATCTCGATCAATTCGGAGACATGCAGAGACTTAAGCTCGGAAAGATGCATACGGAGAACCCGTCGGGGAGGAGTGCGACGAAAGGAGTCTGGGGGAAAGAAGCGAGCGGAATCGCTCTAGGACTTGCCTGGAACTTTATGCTTGAAACTTGCTTGAAACTTTTATAGGGCGCTGGACAAACGCTTTATGAATTCTAGCATAGCACACGCCAGAAACCGCCAGTGCGGGAGATCGGCATGTTTTTACGGTGCATGTTGTCGGTGGACAACATGCACCGCTGCGGGCCGGGTCGCCCGGACACGCGTTAGCGTGACGAGGCGCCGGCCGGACAGGGCGGCCGCGCCCGGGTATTACAGGTGGCTATCCAGGAACGCGGTGAGCTGCGACTTGGAGAGTGCGCCGACCTTCTGCGCAGCGACGGCGCCGTTCTTGAAGAGGATCAGCGTGGGGATGCCGCGCACGCCGAACTTCACCGGCGTGGACTGATGCTCGTCCACATTGATCTTCGCGATCTGCAGACGGTCGCCGTAGTCCTTCGCGACTTCATCGAGAATCGGCGCGATCATCTTGCACGGGCCGCACCATTCGGCCCAGAAGTCCAGCAGGACCGGCTTGTCGGATTTCACGACGTCCTGTTCGAACGATGCGTCGCTGATATGCTTGATTTGTTCGCTCATTTTATGAATACCTCTTTCGAATCGAGGCTGACTGAATAGTTGCTCGCCACGATACACCAAAACTGAAAACCTGGTCGGGCCCGCCAGGGCGCCTCGCTGACAAGCGCCAGGCCGCGTACCGGATCGCCCGCGCGGGCCTGTGCCCAATGCCGACGCCAGTGTAGCCTAAATCCCTATGCGTTGCCGACGGTGATAGTACTCATGCCGCCATCAGGGTTTCAGTCGGTTGGCCGACATTCGGAGTGTGTTTTGCCCGCTCCCCGGCGTCATGCTCTCCATGTTGAGGCGCTGCGCGCCATTGCAAGACCGGGGGCGCTGGACAGGCGCCGTGCGACCGCTGCGCGACTTTTCGTGTGACGGGTTCGCATTGCAGCGCAACCAATGTTAGAATGCAACGTGACGGGCCTCCTCGCATGGAGGGGCGGTCAACCTGGTCAGGTCGGGAACGAAGCAGCCACAGCCGTTTTCCGCCAGTGCCGAGGGTCAGGCTCGTCACCTCAACTTTCTTCCTGTTTTTCTCCACGATTTCCTCGCAGTCACTCCCCCTGGTTTTGTTCGCCAGGCCGAGCCGGATCGTCTCGTTCGCGATCAGCCGGACCGTATCTGCCGCGCGCCATCCGGGCATCGCGAAACCCTTGCGGCACGCCTCGCCAGAGCGCTGCGGATCGCGCATTTCGCGCCTCTGCGATTCATCGGTACCGCCGGGCGATGCTGATACAATTTCCAGATGACCTATCAAGTTCTCGCACGCAAGTGGCGACCGAAGGACTTTGCTTCGCTCGTCGGACAGGAGCACGTGGTGCGCGCGCTCACGCATGCACTCGACGGCGGCCGCCTGCACCACGCTTATCTCTTCACGGGAACGCGCGGCGTGGGCAAGACGACGCTGTCGCGCATCTTCGCCAAGGCACTGAACTGCGAGACCGGCGTGACGTCGAAGCCGTGCGGTGTCTGCCGCGCGTGCCGCGAGATCGATGAAGGTCGGTTCGTCGATTACGTCGAAATGGACGCGGCGAGCAACCGCGGCGTCGATGAAATGGCGGCGCTGCTCGAGCGCGCCGTGTATGCGCCGGTGGATGCGCGCTTCAAGGTCTATATGATCGACGAAGTGCACATGCTCACGAACCACGCCTTCAACGCGATGCTGAAGACGCTGGAAGAACCGCCGCCGCACGTCAAGTTCATCCTCGCGACCACCGATCCGCAAAAAATTCCGGTGACGGTGCTCTCGCGCTGCCTGCAGTTCAACCTCAAGCAGATGCCGGCCGCGAACATCGTCGAGCATCTCACGCACATTCTCGGCGAGGAGAAGGTCGAGTTCGAGTCGCAGGCGCTGCGTCTGCTCGCGCGTGCCGCCGATGGCTCGATGCGCGACGCGCTCTCGCTCACCGACCAGGCTATCGCCTATTCGGCCAACCAGGTGACCGAGGAGGCCGTGCGCGGCATGCTCGGCGCGCTGGACCAGAGTTATCTGATCCGCCTGATCGACGCGCTCGTCGCTGCCGACGGCGCCGGTGTGCTGGCCATCGCCGATGAAATGGCGCTGCGGAGCCTTTCTTTCTCGACGGCGCTGCAGGATCTGGCTGGTCTCTTCCACCGCATCGCCTGGGCGCAGTTCGCGCCGGGCTCGGTGCTGGAAGAGTGGCCCGAAGCGGCCGACCTGCGCCGCTTTGCCGCCGAACTCACGCCGGAACAGGTTCAACTGTTCTATCAGATTGCCACGCTCGGACGCAGCGAACTAGGCCTCGCGCCGGACGAATACGCGGGCTTCACGATGACGCTGCTGCGCATGCTCGCATTCGAGCCGGCGACGTCGGGCGCGGGCAACGTGGGCAGCGCGCCGGCTTCGAAGCCGGCAGCGGGTGCCGGCGCGCGCGCCGGGGCACCGGCGATGGCGTCGGCCGCTGTGAGCAGCAAGAGCGGCAGCAGCGAGGCACTGCCGCCCGTCGCCGTACCGAAACCGGCTGCGGTTGCAGTGCCCGACGCAGCGAAGAAGGTCGCGAAATCCGACGACACGGCGAATGCCGTAGCCGAAAGCCGCGTCGAAGCATCGGCCGTTGTACCGGCGCCTACGCGCGTCGTGCCGCCGTGGGAGTCGGACGACGAGGCTCCGGTTGCACCTTCCGAAGCCGCACCGGCCGCAGAAGCCGAACCCCGTCCGCAGGCCGCGCCTGCCGAGCCCGAACCGCAAGCGCCGCGCGACACCGCTGCGGCAGAGTCTGCCGATCCGTTCGCGATAGCCGCCTCCGGTGCGCGTGGTGGCGCGAGTGCGGCACTCGACGTGCTCCGCAGCAAGGGCATGCGTGTCTCGGGCGAGCGTGGCGCACGTGCCGGTGGCGGTGCGGCGACGGCAGCGCCTGCTGTCGCGCCGAAGGCCGCCGCGCCGCGCGCTGAAGTGAAAGTGCCGACGCCCGATCCCGCCCGCCGCGCCGCTGCGGCACAGGAGGCCGAAACGCGCCGGCCGTCGCGCAGCCAGCCGGCGCAGGATGCCTCGGGCGCGCCGCCGTGGGACGACATTCCGCCTGACGACTACGTGCCGCTCGGCGCCGACGACGCGTATTTCGCACCGCCCGACGACGGCTTCGTGCCGGCCTTCGACAGCGAGTCCGCCGCACCGCGCAGCGCCGCGCCTGCCGCCGTGCCCGCCGCGGCCATCGTCGATGTGAGCAAGCTGCCGCCCGGTATCGCACTCGACGCGATCGGCTTTGTCGGCGACTGGCCCGCGCTCGCGGCCACGCTGCCGCTCAAGGGCATTTCGTACCAACTGGCCTTCAACAGCGAACTGACGGCACTCGAAGGCACGCTGCTCAAGCTGAGCGTGCCGGTGCCGCAATACGCGGAAGCGTCGCAGGTCGCGAAGCTGAAGGCGGCGCTGGCCGAGACGCTTGGCAAGACGGTGGATCTCGCGGTGGAAGTCGGACCGGCGCGCCGCACGGCGGCTGCGCTCGACGCCGCCGCCCGCGCGCAGCGTCAGCGCGACGCCGAGCGCGAGATCGGCGCCGATCCGTTCGTGCAGCAACTGATTCGCGACTTCGGCGCGAGCATCGTGCCGGGCTCGATCCGGCCGATCGCACCGGAAGCCGCGCAGGGCGGCAGCCAGGCCGCCCATTGATTGCGGTGCGCGGTGCCGCGCAGTCAAACGGCGCCGCGCGCTTTTTCGAATACAGACGATCCTGAAGGAGTCACGATCATGATGAAGGGCCAACTCGCCGGGCTGATGAAGCAAGCCCAGCAGATGCAGGAAAACATGAAGAAGATGCAGGAGCAGCTTGCCCAGATCGAGGTCGAGGGTCAGGCGGGCGCCGGTCTCGTGAAGGTGACGATGACCTGCCGCAACGACGTGCGCCGCGTCTCGATCGATCCGAGCCTGCTTGCCGACGACAAGGACATGCTGGAAGACCTCGTCGCCGCAGCGTTCAACGACGCGGTGCGCAAGGCCGAGGCGACGTCGCAGGAAAAGATGGGCGGCATGACCGCCGGCCTGCCGCTGCCGCCGGGCTTCAAGCTGCCGTTCTGAGGCTGCGCCTTTGACGTTGCACCTGCGGGCCGCGATGCCGCGGCCCGCGTTGCGCGGAACATGCGGCACTATCGCAAGCCGCGCAAAACACCTCGATCTGCCACGCTGAACCCGCATGAAACAACCTTCCGCCCTGGCCGCGCTCGTCGAGGCGCTGCGCACGTTGCCCGGCGTCGGGCCGAAGTCGGCGCAGCGCATGGCCTATCACCTGATGCAGCACGATCGCGACGGCGCAGAAAAGCTCGGCAACGCGCTGCTTTTCGCCACCGAGAATCTGAAGCATTGCGAGAAGTGCAATACCTTCACGGAAGCTCAGGTCTGCGAAACGTGTCTCGACGAGGAGCGCGATCCCACGCTGCTCTGTGTCGTCGAAACTCCCGCCGACCAGATCATGCTCGAACAGACCATGACCTGGCGCGGCCTGTATTTCGTGCTGATGGGGCATCTGAGTCCGCTCGACGGCATCGGCCCCAAGGAAATCCATTTCGACCGGCTCGTGAAGCGCGCCTCGGACGGCGTCGTGAAGGAAGTTGTACTCGCGACCAACTTCACGAACGAAGGCGAGGCCACCGCGCATTACCTCGGCCAGGCGCTGAAGGCGCGCGGCCTCGCGGTCACGCGTCTTGCCCGCGGCGTGCCGGTGGGCGGCGAACTCGAATACGTCGACGCCGGCACGATCGCCCGCGCGATGATCGACCGCCGTTCGATGTAGCGCGCTGAGCGCTTGCTGAGCGCCTATTGAGCGCCCACTCGGGCGCGCGCCGGCTGCGCTTGTCGTCAACGGGTGTAATCGAGTCCGGCGGCGCGGCCGGATGCCCATCGAAGAACCCAAGGAGACTCATGAGCGCAGCCACTTCCCCCGAATCCGCGTCCGGCGAAGGTCCGCGCGGGCCGCTCGCCGGCGTGAAGGTGCTCGAACTCGGCACCCTGATCGCCGGCCCGTTCGCGGCCCGCTTTCTCGGCGAATTCGGCGCCGAAGTCATCAAGATCGAAGACCCGAAAGGCGGCGATCCGCTGCGCAAATGGCGCAAGCTCTATCCGGAGGCCGGCGGCACGTCGCTCTGGTGGGCCGTTCAGGCACGCAACAAGAAGTCGGTGACGATCAACCTGAAGGCCGAGGAGGGCAAGGAAATCGTCCGGCGCCTCGCGAAGGAGGCCGATATCGTCGTCGAGAACTTCCGGCCGGGTCTGCTCGAAAAGCTCGGACTCGGCTACGACGTGCTCTCGAAGGAGAATCCCGGCCTCGTCATGGTGCGGCTTTCGGGCTACGGACAGACCGGACCGTATCGCGACCGTCCCGGCTTCGGCGCGATCGCCGAATCGATGGGCGGCTTGCGCCACATCACCGGCTATCCCGATCTGCCGCCGCCGCGCATCGGCATTTCGATCGGCGACTCGATTGCGGCGCTCCACGGCGTGATCGGCGCCCTGATGGCGCTCCATCATCGCAACGTGAATGGCGGCAGCGGCCAGATCGTCGACGTGGCGCTCTACGAGGCCGTCTTCAACATGATGGAGAGCGTGGTGCCCGAGTACGGCGTGTATGGCATGGTGCGCGAGCGTACCGGCGCCTCGCTGCCGGGCATCGTGCCGTCCAACACGTATCCGTGCCGTGACGGCAGCATCGTGATCGGCGGCAACAGCGATCCCATTTTCAGGCGCCTCATGACCGCCATCGATCGCGAGGATCTCGCCAACGATCCCGGCCTCGCGCACAACGACGGCCGGGTGCCGCGCACGGCCGAGATCGACGGCGCGATTGCCGCATGGCTTTCGACGCGCACCATCGACGAAGCCCTCGAAGTGCTCAACGCAGCCGACGTGCCGGTCGGGCGCATCTACAGCGTCGCCGACATGTTCACCGATCCGCAGTTCATGGCGCGCCAGATGATCCAGCAGTTCCGCTGGCAGGGGAAGGTGGACGTGGCGCTGCCCGCGGTCACGCCCAAGCTTTCGGCCACGCCTGGCGACACCCGCTGGCTCGGCCCGGAACTGGGTGAACATACCGATGAAGTCCTCAGGACGCTGGGTTATGATGCAGAACACATAGCGCGGTTGCACGCGCAACAGGTTGTCTGAGCCGGAAAAGACGGCTGCAAGCGATTCACATAAGTACAACAAGCCCTGGAGACTCGCACATGCAACGCAGATCCTTTCTCGCCGGCACGGCAGCGCTCGCAGGCGCGGTGCTCACCGTGCCCTCGCTCGTGCTCGCGCAGCCGCTGCCACTCGAGACGAAGAAAGTCTCGATTGCCGTGGGCGGCAAGAATCTCTTCTACTACCTGCCGCTCACGATCGCCGAGCGGCGCGGCTTCTTCAAGGACGAAGGTCTCGAAGTCGAGATCGCCGACTTCGCGGGCGGCTCGCAGGCGTTGAAGGCGGCCGTGGGCGGCAGCGCGGACGTCGTCTCGGGTGCGTTCGAGCACACCATCCTGCTGCAGGCGCAGCACCAGATGTTCCGCGAATTCGTGCTGCAGGGCCGCGCGCCGCAGATCGTGCTGGCCGTCTCGAAGAAGACGATGCCCAACTACCGGTCGATCGCCGACTTGAAGGGCAAGAAGATCGGCGTGACGGCGCCCGGTTCCTCCACCGCGATCATGGCGAGCTTCGTGCTGGCGAAGGCGGGGCTCACCGCGAACGACGTTTCGTTCATCGGCGTAGGCGCGGGCGCAGGCGCGATTGCCGCGCTGCAATCCGGCCAGATCGACGCGCTCGCGAATCTCGATCCGGTGATGACCCGGCTCGAACGCTCGGGCGACATTCGCGTCGTTTCCGATACACGCACGCTCGCCGACACGCACACCGTCTTCGGCGGCGACATGCCGGCGGGTTGCCTCTACGCTTCGCAGACCTTCATCACGAAGAACCCGAATACCACCCAGGCGCTCACCAATGCGATGGTGCGCGCGCTCAAGTGGCTGCAGTCGGCTACCGGCGCGCAACTCATCGACACCGTGCCCGAGAGCTATCTGCTCGGCGACCGTGCGCTGTATCTGGCCGCGTGGGAGCACGTGAAGGAGGCGATGTCGCCGGACGGCCTGATGCCGGCCGACGGCCCCGCCACCTCGCTCAAGACGCTGCAGACGTTCGATCCGAACGTACAGGGCAAGCCGATCGACCTCTCGAAGACGTGGACCAACGACTTCGTGAAGAAGGCGCTCGCCACAGTCAAGAGCTGATACCCGCAACCGGCGGCAATCAGTGGTCCCTTGCGCGGTTTTTTCGCGCAATTCCTCACACAGTTTTTCGCCTGGTTCCGGAAGACGATGACCGTACCCGCACTCGCGCTCGAGAACATCACCTGCACCTTTGCGTCGCGTGAGGACCGCTCGCAGCGCTATACCGCCGTCGCGAACGCGACGCTGCGCATTGCGCCCGGCGAGTTCGTTTCGGTGGTCGGGCCCACCGGCTGCGGCAAGTCCACGTTGCTCAACATCGGCGCCGGGCTCCTTGCGCCGAGTGCCGGCACGGTGAGCGTGTTCGGCGAGCCGCTCGCGGGTCTGAATCGCCGGGCGGGTTACATGTTCCAGGCCGACGCGTTGATGCCGTGGAAAAGCGCGCTCGACAACGTGATGGCGGGGCTGACGTTTCGCGGCGTCGCGGCGACCGAGGCACGCGCGCAGTCCGAAGAGTGGCTCAAGCGCGTGGGGCTCGGCGGTTTCGGCGACCGCTATCCGCACCAACTGTCGGGCGGCATGCGCAAGCGCGTGGCGATGGCGCAGACGCTGATACTCGACCCCGACATCGTGCTGATGGACGAGCCGTTCTCGGCGCTCGATATCCAGACGCGCCAGTTGATGGAGAACGAACTGCTCGACCTGTGGGCCGCGCGCCGCAAGGCGGTGCTTTTCATCACCCACGATCTCGACGAGGCCATCGCCATGTCGGACCGCGTGGTGGTGCTGTCGGCGGGTCCGGGCACGCATCCGATCGGCGAATTCGCGATCGATCTGCCGCGGCCGCGCGACGTGGCCGAAGTGCGCTCGCACCCGCGCTTCGTCGAACTGCATGCGCGGATCTGGGGCGTGCTGCGCGACGAGGTGCTCAAGGGTTACCAGCAGCAGCTCGCGGGCGGCTGAGGCGGCGAGCGCTGAGCGCGTTTCGAGAGGGGAGAGAGAACATCATGTGGAAACGGCTGCGCCCGCATCGGGGCAACCTCATCGTGTGGCAGTGGCTGCTGCTCGTCGCGTGCTTCGGGTTCTGGTACGTGCTGACGAGCCCGACGCTCCTGCCGCCGTTCTATTTCGACGATCCCAACAAGGCCGCCTTTTTCTTCGGCGAGCCGCAGAAGGTGTTGCTGCGCATCTGGGAGTGGTTCGCGGGCGGCGAGATCTGGCTGCACCTCTGGGTCACGCTGACCGAAACCGTGCTGGCGTTTGCGATCGGCACGGTGAGCGGGCTTGCGGTCGGCCTGTGGCTCGCGCTCGCTCCCACGGCGAGCGCGCTCTTCGACCCTTACATCAAGGCCGCCAACTCGATGCCGCGCGTGATCCTCGCGCCGATCTTTGGCGTGTGGTTCGGTCTTGGCATCTGGTCGAAGGTGGCGCTCGGCGTCACGCTCGTGTTCTTCATCGTCTTCTTCAACGTCTATCAGGGCGTGAAGGAAGTGAGTCCGGTCGTGCTCGCGAACGCGCGCATGCTGGGCGCGAACCGCAAGCAGCTGCTGCGCCACGTTTATCTGCCTAGTGCGACGAGCTGGGTGTTTTCGAGCCTGCACACGTCGGTGGGGCTCGCGTTCGTGGGGTCGGTGGTGGGCGAGTATCTGGGTTCGGCGAGCGGCGTCGGCTATCTGATCCTGCAGGCCGAAGGCACCTTCGATATCAACACCGTGTTCGCGGGAATACTCGTGCTCACAGCCTTCGCGCTGATTCTCGATGCACTCGTCGGGTTTGCGGAGCGGCGCCTCATGAAGTGGCAGCCGCATGCGGGCGACACCGAAAAACTCTAGGCGGCGCGCATGGCGCGCGCCGCATGTAGAGACATGCCGATAAAATTAAAGCTCAGGGCTCGATCACGATCTTGCCCGTCACCTTGCGCGAGGCCATGTCCTTGAGCGCCTGGGCGGTATCGGCAAGCGTATAGCGCTTCGACACGTAGGGCTTGAGCTTGCCCTCGCCGATCCACCCAATCATCTGCGCGAACGCCGCGGCATTGTGCTTCGGCTCGCGGCGCGCGAAATCTCCCCAGAATACGCCGACGAGACTCGCGCCCTTGAGCAGCGCGAGATTGAGCGGCAGCTTCGGGATCTCGCCGTTGGCGAAACCCACCACGAGATAACGGCCGCGCCAGCCGATGCTGCGAAACGCGGGCTCGGCGTAGTCGCCGCCCACGGGGTCGTAGATCACGTCGGGGCCACGGCCGTCGGTGAGCGCCTTGATGCGCTCGCGCAGGTCTTCGGTGCTGTAGTTGATCGTGGCGTCCGCGCCGAAGCGACGGCACACCTCGAGCTTTTCTTCGCTCGACGCGGCCGCGATCACGCGCGCGCCGAGCACCTTGCCGATCTCCACGGCCGCGAGGCCCACGCCGCCCGCCGCGCCCAGTACGAGCATGGTTTCGCCCGCTTTCAGCGCGGCACGGTCCACGACCGCGTGATGCGAGGTGCCGTAGGCGAGCGTGAAGGCGGCGGCCGTGGCGAAATCCGCGCCTTCGGGCAGCGGCACGCACGCGTCGGCACCGGCGATCGCCTGCTCGGCGAAGCCACCCTGACCGACGTACGCGACGACACGCGTGCCCGGCGCGAGCTTCACGCCATCGCCGGCCGCCCGCACGACACCCGCGACTTCGGCGCCCGGCGTGAAAGGCAGCGGCGGCTTCACCTGGTACTTGTTCTCGATGATCAGCACGTCGGGGAAATTGACGGCGGCGGCTTTCACGTCGATCACGACCTGGCCGGGACCGGGCACGAGATCGGGCAGATCTTCGAGCGTGAGCGAATCGGGTGGACCGTACTGGTTGCAGCGAATGGCGCGCATCGTGTCTCCTTGTCTTTCGCGTCGTTCATGGAATCGGGAGCAGCTGACAGTGTACGGCAAATCGCCCGAATGCGAACGACCGTGCGTTTATTCGCAAGGGCCAAAATGGGTATCGAAGCGGGCTTTCGAGAGCCGGCGTGAGTGGCGCAAACGCCCGCGCAGCAAGGTCGGCGACGCGGTGCGGGACGCTCGTGCAGGGCGCGCCGGCCTGTCGTTCGCCTGCCTTCTTTCCTCGGTTACAATCGACCGATGCGAATACTACTCAGCAACGACGACGGTTATCTCGCCCCAGGGCTCGCAGCCCTCTACGAAGCGCTCCAGCCGCTCGGCGAGGTCACGGTGATGGCGCCGGAGCAGAACTGCAGCGGCGCATCGAACTCGCTCACGCTGTGGCGGCCGCTGTCGGTGCAGCGCTCGAAGACCACCGGGTTTCACTACGTGAACGGCACGCCCACCGACTCGGTGCACATTGCGCTCACCGGCATGCTGGAACACCGGCCCGACCTCGTGGTTTCCGGCATCAACAACGGCCAGAACATGGGCGAGGACACGCTCTACTCGGGCACCGTGGCGGCCGCTACGGAAGGCATCATGTTCGGCGTCCCGGCCATCGCGTTCTCGCTCGTGGACAAGGACTGGGCGCACCTCGATTCCGCCGCGCGCGTTGCGGCCGACATCGTCGCGCATTACCTCGCGCATCCGTTGCCG
Organism: Paraburkholderia sp. J12; assembly: GCF_905220215.1. Classification (NCBI taxonomy): domain Bacteria; kingdom Pseudomonadati; phylum Pseudomonadota; class Betaproteobacteria; order Burkholderiales; family Burkholderiaceae; genus Paraburkholderia; species Paraburkholderia sp. J12. The sequence continues at coordinate 322,905 of NZ_CAJMZC010000001.1, read as the reverse complement.
GGGCATCCGTTGCTGAACGTCAACATTCCGAACTTGCCGTACGACGAACTCGGCGAGTGGCGCGTGACGCGCCTCGGCAAGCGCCATCCCTCGCAGCCGGTGATCCGGCAGACTGACCCGCGCGGCGAGCCGATCTACTGGATCGGCCCCTCGGGCAGCGCGCGCGACGCGAGCGAGGGCACGGATTTTCACGCGGTATCGCACGGCCACGTGTCGATCACGCCGCTGCAACTCGATCTGACCCATACGCAGATGTTGCCGAAGACGCACGAATGGGTGCGTCAGGGCGGCAGCGCTTCATGACGGGCGAGCGCACCCGGCGTTTTCCGCTTGGACTCGCGGATCTCGTTCGCGAGCCGCGCCGTCGCGACGCGCGGCCATCGGGCGCGGGCGCGTCCAAACCTGCGGCGGTGAAAAGCGTGGCCGCGCCGACGATGCCCCCCGCGAGCGCTAAAAGTGGCGCCGCGGGGGGCGCCGCGGCGAAGCCGATGCCGACGCGTGTGAGCCAGGCAGTGCAGGCTGCCGAGGCGAAGGGCGTTGCCAAGGGCTCGACGAAAGGACCCGCAGCGGGGCCAGCGAAGGGACCCGCGAAGGAGCCGATGAAGGGGCCGATGAAGAGCGCCGCGGCATCGCCCGCGCGCGCGGGCAGCGTGCGCCGCAGCGACACCGCTCCCCGATCCGCCTCGCCGCTTCCCCTTCCCACGAATCGCGCTGGCGCCGCGCGCCCGGCCGTCTTGACGCGTCCCGGCGCGGCACCGGCAACCGGCGCCCCCGCCGTGCCGTTGAACAGCGCACTTGCGCTGACTTCGGAACGGGTTCGCGAACGCATGGTCGAACGCGTGCGTGCAAACGGCATTGCCGATCCGCGCGTGCTCCAGGCACTCGCGGGCGTGCCGCGCCACATGTTCGTCGATCCGGGTCTCGCAACCCAGGCCTACGAAGATGCGGCGCTGCCGATCGGTCATCAGCAGACCATCTCGAAACCCTCGGTGGTGGCCCGCATGCTCGAGCTCGCAGGCGCGGGCCGCACGCTGGATCGCGTGCTCGAGATCGGCACGGGTTGCGGCTATCAGGCCGCGGTGCTGAGCCGCATTGCGCGCGATGTGTATTCGATTGAACGCATCAAGCCGCTGTACGAGCGGGCGAAGACGAATCTGCGCCCGCTGCGCATCCCGAATATTCGCCTGCACTATGGCGACGGACGGCTCGGATTGCCGTCGGCGGCGCCATTCGACGCGATCGTGATCGCGGCCGCGGGCTTCGACGTGCCGCAGGCGCTGCTCGAACAGCTCGCCATCGGCGGGCGGCTCGTGGCGCCGGTCGCGTCGGCCGGCAGCGATACGGTCCAGGTGCTCACGCTCGTCGAGCGCACGGGCCCGGCGCAGTGGCGGGAGTCGCGGCTTGATCGCGTTTTCTTTGTCCCTTTAAAATCCGGAGTGATCTGAAAACGATGAGTATGTTGCGCGCGATGCAAAGAAACCGCCCGAAAGCCGACCTGACCGTAGCCCAGCGCAGCGCCTCTGTCATCGCGCTTTGTCTGTTGACGGCCTGCGCGACGCGGCTCGATCAGGCGCCTGTCGTCGACCGCACCGCGCCGCCGGCCGGCACTACCGCCGCCGCGCAGCCCGCCGTGCCGCTCGGACCGCCGCCTCCGGGATACTACCGGGTGAAACCGGGCGACACGTTGTACAGAATTGCGCTCGAAAACGGCCAGAACTATCGCGACATCGCGACGTGGAACAATCTCACCAATCCGAATCAGATTGAGGTGGATCAGTTGCTGCGCGTGGCGCCCCCGGGTGCGAACGTCGCCGGCTCCACGCCGGGTGTCGTGACCGCGCCGGTGCCGGGCGGCAATGTGACGAGCGTGCCGCCGGGCACGGCTGCGGCTATGCCGTCGATGATCGGTTCGGGCGCAGGCGCCGCCGCAGTTGTGCCACCGCCGCCGCAACCGCAGGCAGGCGCGAGCGACAGCGCGGCGCCCGCGGGCAGCATCGCGCTGGCGTGGCCGGTGCGCGGCCCGGTGCTCGCCGGTTTCGACGATACGAAGAGCAAGGGCATCGATATCGGCGGCGCGGCGGGCGATCCTGTCAAGGCGGCAGGAGACGGGCGCGTGGTTTATGCCGGAAATGGGCTGCGCGGATACGGCAATCTCATTATCATCAAACATGACGCCACGTTTTTGACAGCGTATGCACACAACCGAGCTTTGATGGTAAAAGAAGGGGATGCGGTCACCAAAGGTCAGAAGATCGCCGAAATGGGAAATAGTGATTCGGACCGTGTGATGCTGCATTTCGAAGTTCGCCGTCAGGGCAAGCCCGTCGACCCACTGAAGTACTTGCCGCCGCAATAATAGCGAGCCGACCATGCCGAAATCGAAGCGCCGTCTGCAGCAAACCGAGTCTGACAGCCAAGCCGCCCCGGTTTCGGTCGAGGACGGCGCTGCGTCGGCCGACGACGAGGCGCAGTCCGAGAACGAGAACGGCCGCGATTTCGACGAACGGGAAGCCGCCTCGGACGAAGAGGGCGGCACGCGCGAGGCCGCCGAACCGGCTCCGGACGCCGACGACTTCCGCGCGATCCTGCAGGCCGAGCTCACGGCCGACACTATCCAGCATTATCTGAACCGGATCAGCGTGAAGCCGCTGCTCACGGTCGAAGAAGAGCAGCGTTACTCGCGTCTTGCGAAGGCGGGCGAGTTCGAGGCGCGCCAGGTCATGATCGAGCGCAATCTGCGGCTCGTGGTCAGCATCGCGAAGGGCTACCTGAATCGCGGCGTGCCGCTGCTCGACCTGATCGAAGAGGGCAATCTCGGCCTCATGCACGCGATCGAGAAGTTCGATCCGGGGCGCGGCTTCCGTTTCTCGACCTATGCCACCTGGTGGATCCGTCAGAGCATCGAGCGCGCGATCATGAACCAGGCACGCACGGTGCGCCTGCCGGTACACGTGATCCGCGAGCTGAACCAGGTGCTGCGCGCGAAGCGTCATCTCGAAAAGAACTCGCTGAATGCCGATTCGGCTTCCGAGCGGCGCGACGCGAGCATCGACGATATCGCCTATCTCACCGGCAAGACCACCGAGGAAGTCACCGACATCCTCGCGCTCAACGAACATACGGCGTCGCTCGACGCGCCGCTCGACCTCGATCCCGCGAGCAGCCTGCTCGATCTGCTCTCGGACGAGCAGAGCCAGTCGCCGGACGCCGAAGTGCAGCACCGCGAGCTCGAGACGCTCACGCGCGCGTGGCTCGGGCGTCTCTCGGACAAGCATCGCCACGTGATCGAGCGCCGCTTCGGGCTGAACCATATCGAGCCGGCGACGCTCGAAGAACTGGCCGACGAAATGGGCCTGACCCGCGAGCGCGTGCGCCAGATCCAGCAGGAAGCTCTCGTGCGGCTCAAGCGCTTCTTCGCTTCCAACGGCGTGCGTAAGGACGCCGTCCTCTAAATTCCGCAGTTCCGACTTGCAGCCTGAATGACACCTGTCCTCGTATTCGACATCGAGACGATTCCCGATGTCGACGGCATTCGCCGTCTCGACACGCTTCCCGCTTCGCTGACCGACGCCGAAGTGGCCGAACACGCGTTCGCCGCGCGCCGCGAGAAAACCGGCAGCGATTTCCTGCCGCACCATTTGCAGCGCGTCGCTGCCATTTCGTGCGTGTTTCGCGACGGCCAAGGCTTTCGCGTGCGCTCGCTCGGCACGCCCGAGGACGGCGAGGCCGCGCTGATCCAGTCGTTCTACCGCACGATCGAAAAGTACACGCCGCAACTGGTTTCCTGGAACGGCGGCGGCTTCGACCTGCCGGTGCTGCACTACCGCGCGCTCGTGCACGGCATCCGCGCGTCGCGCTACTGGGACCTCGGCGAAGACGACCGCGACTTCAAGTGGAACAACTACATCAGCCGCTATCACTCGCGTCACACCGACCTGATGGACGTGCTGGCGATGTATCAGGCGCGCGCGAACGCGCCGCTCGACGCGCTCGCGAAGCTGTGCGGTTTTCCGGGCAAGCTCGGGATGGACGGCGGCCAGGTGTGGAGCGCTTTCCAGGAAGGGCGGATCGAGGAAATCCGCAACTACTGCGAAACCGACGTGGTCAACACCTACCTGCTGTATTGCCGGTTTCAGATGATGCGCGGCGGTTTTTCCGAGCGCGAATACGAAGACGAAATCGCGCACGTGAAGAACGCGCTTGCAATGGAGCCGGCGCCGCATTGGGCCGAGTATCTCGCCGCCTTCGGTGCGTGAGCGATCGCTCGGGGTGGATCAGTCCAGTTCCAGCACGATGGGCTGATGGTCGGACGCCTCGGTTGCGCCGTCGATCTCGCAGCGTTTGAGACGTCCGCGCAGATCCTCGGTGACGAACACGAAATCGCACGTGATCGGTCCGGACGACCATTGTTCCGTGTCGTAGACACCGGCCGTCGGCGGCGGCGTTGCGCCCGGGTGCAACGCCGTCCACGCATCGACGAATGCCGGGCTGCCGTCGATGGGTTCGAGCATGCGCTCGTAGGCCTCGCTACCCCACGCGCTGTTGAAGTCCCCACACAGAATTGCGCTTGCCGGGCGCCCCGTCGGCGCAAACGGACCGTTGCCTCGTTCTCCCGGAGCAGGCGATGCTGCGTGGGCTGCCGCCTCCTGCTGGAGCCGCCGCAGGTCGTCGACCTGGGCGAGCCGCTGCTTCACCGAATAGAATTCCAGATGCGTGACCAGCACGCGTAGCGCGTTGCTTGACGCGCCGATCACGGCTTCCAGGGCGACCCGCTGCATGGAAGGCGCGGCGGGATCGGCGGGCCAGGGCAGCGTGTGCCGGAATACCTGGGCGACGGGAAGACGCGTTGCGATGGCGTTGCCGAACTGGCGCCGCCGCGCGCCGGGTGCGACGGGTGCGCCGGGCGCTGCCGGAAGATCGGCGCCGATGGCTTCGATCACGGTATAGCCAGGCAGAAGCGCCGCCAGTTCGGCGAACTGATCGTCGCCGGGGGCGCCCGGCAGCTCCGCGAAGCCCCGCGTGATTTCCTGCAGACAGAGCACGTCGAAGTCGGCAAGGTGCCGCGCTTCGCGCACAGTGCGCGCCAGATCGACCGCTCCCGCAGCGCTGCGGCCCCATTGCACGTTCCAGCTCAGCAATTTCACGGGCGACTCCCGAAGCACAGCCGACAGGGTTGCAATGTAGCCGAAAGCGGATCTACCCGTCGCTCGTGCCCTGACGGCTGCAAGGCCTGAAAGGCATCAGCGCGGCATGCCGGGGCAGGACCCGCGCGCCGCGGAAGTGACGCGCTGATCGGCATCGAAAAACACGGCAAAACGCGTACCGTTGTTGTCCCCCAACGCATACTGGAAGCAGTTGTTGCCTGCGTAGGTGTATTCGCCGTCCGGCGGCCCGATGCGTCGCACGACCTCTTGCTGCGTCATGCCGCGCGAGACCTGGCTAATGATACTTTCGGGCTTGACGGACGAAGCGCAGGCGGCGAGGCCTAAAAGCGCGGCCGCGGCGATGGCGCAGAGAGTTGGCTTGCTCATTCGATTCCTGATGGTGAAAGACAGATTGTCTCTACATCAGGCACGCCAAATCCATTGGGTTAATCGAGTATTGGGTCAATCGAGTAGTACGTGAACAGCGAGCAGCAGCAAACCCATGACCGCAAGCGGAGCGGCAAGACCGCCGAACACCAGCATGATCTTGTGCCGGTGAGCGACGCACGGCGACGCGAGCGATTCGATTGCCGGTGCCATCAGTGCGACGACGCCGCCAAACAGGATCAGCACGATCGGAAGGAGTTGAAGCGAAATAATACTGGTCATGATCTGCGATCCTCGGTTCGGTTCAGGCGTGCGGCCAGACATGTCCTATCGTAGTGACCGAGGTAGGCGAAGAGGATCGGACTGGTACTAAAGTAATTCTGGGCCGGCAGCTCGCGGCATGGCGGCGGCCCTCTCGTGCCGGGCGCGGGCGCCGACTTCGTCTACAATCTCGCCTTCGCCCAATTTTCACTCACCGTCTGTCAGGAATCCGCTGGTGTCTCAAGCCGCCCCCGACCCTCAAGCCGAACCCGTAGAAGCCGCGCCCGCCGCGGCCGTCCCCGCGAAGCGCAGCAAGCGCGAGCGCCGGGCCGAGCGGCGCGCCGCCGCCGACGCGTCGGTGCTTCATGCCCCGATTCTGGAGATCGAGTCGCTCGATATGGAGGCGCGCGGCGTCGGCCGCACCGTCACCGAAACGGGCGAGCCGGGCAAGGTGATCTTCGTCGAGGGCGCGCTGCCCGGCGAGCGTGTCACTTATTCGAGCTACCGCCGAAAGCCGAGCTTCGAGCAGGCCCAGGTGGTGGACGTGTTGCGCGAGAGCGTGATCCGCACGAAACCGCAGTGCAAGTTTTTCGGCACCTGCGGCGGCTGCTCGATGCAGCATCTGGACGTGCGCGCGCAGATCGCCGTCAAGCAGCGCGTGCTCGAAGACAATCTCGCGCATCTTGCGAAGGTGCGCGCCGAAACGCTGTTCCGGCCCATTCACGGCCCGTCCTGGGGCTATCGCTACCGCGCGCGCCTGACCGTGCGCAACGTGCCGAAAAAGGGCGGGGTGCTGGTCGGCTTTCACGAGCGCAAGAGCAGCTACGTCGCCGACATGACGAGTTGCGAAGTGCTGCCGCCGCACGTCTCGGCGATGCTCGTGCCGCTGCGCGAGCTGGTCGAAGGCCTGTCGATCCGCGATCGCATGCCGCAGATCGAGCTCGCCGTAGGCGCGAGCGTGACCGCGCTCGTGCTGCGCATCCTGGAACCGCTCACCGCCGCCGACGAAGCGCTGCTGCGCACCTTCGCCGATGCGCACAACGTGCAGTTCTGGCTCCAGCCGAAAGGCCCGGACACGGTGTTTCCGTTTTACCCGCTCGATGCGCAGTTGGACTACACGCTGCCGGAGTTCGATATCCGGATGCCGTTCAAGCCGACGGACTTTACCCAGGTCAATCATCAGATCAATCGCGTGCTGGTGGGCCGTGCGCTGCGCCTGCTCGCGCCGGAGCCGGGCGATCGCGTGCTCGACCTCTTTTGCGGCATCGGCAACTTCACGCTGCCGCTCGCGCGTCTCGCACGCGAGGTGGTGGGCATCGAAGGCAGCGAAACGTTGACGGCGCGCGCGCTCGAGAATGCCCGCGCGAACGGGGTGGATGGCCATACATCCTTCGCCTGCCGCAACCTGTTCGAAGTGAGCGCCGACGATATGCGCGCGCTCGGCGCTTTCGACAAGTTTCTCGTCGATCCGCCGCGTGAAGGGGCGCTCGCCGTGTCGAAAGCGCTCGCGGATATCGCGCAAAGCGGCGAAGGCCCGTTGCCGAGGCGCATCGTGTACGTGTCGTGCAATCCCTCGACGCTTGCGCGCGATGCGGGCCTGCTCGTGCACGAGGCCGGCTATCGGCTGAAGGGAGCGGGCGTCGTGAACATGTTCCCGCACACGTCCCACGTGGAGTCGATTGCGCTGTTCGAGCGCGACTGAGTCCATCGCGACCGGCGCGCGTGCGTGCGCCGGGTGCCGGGTGCCGGGTTCAGGCGAAAAAAAGCCCCGCAGGATGCGGGGCTTTGTCTTTTCTGCGCCTGGGCCAGCTCGGCGCCGAGGGCTTACCAGAGCTGCCACCACGATTTGTTGTCCTTGCCCGCGCGTGCACGGCCCGTAATGTACGGGCTGTCCGGGAAGGTCGCGGCGAGCACGCGGCGCGTGTCGTCGGCGAGCTGCGGCTGATCGAGCTTCTGGTACGACAGGATCATGATGTGCAGCGCGTCTTCGATCGCCGGCGCGCTCTTGTACTCGGTGATCGCGAGCTGCGCGCGATTGATCGCGGCCACGTAGGCGCCGCGGCGGTAGTAGTAGTCGGCGGCGTGAACTTCGTGCGAAGCCAGCGCGTTCACGATGTAGCGCATGCGCTGCGCGGCGTCCGGCGCGTACTTGCTCTGCGGATACTTGTCCACCACGACCTTGAACGCGTCATAGGACTCGCGCAGCGACTTCGGATCGCGCTCGCTCATGTCCTGACCCGAGAAGCGGCCGAAGAGGCCCAGGTCGTCGTTGAAGTGGATCATGCCCTTGAGGTAATAGGCATAGGAAATGTCCGGGTGATCCGGGTGCAGCTGGATGAAGCGGTCGATGGCCTGGTCGGCGGCGTCGTTCTCGCTGTCCTTCCAGTCGCAGTAGGCCACGTTGATCTGCGCCTGCTGCGCGAAGTGACCGAACGGGTCGCGGCCCTCGAGCGATTCGAAGTACTTCGCGCACTTGCTCCAGTCACCGGCGGAGAGCGCGTCCTGAGCCTCCGTATATAATTTGTTGTTGTTCCACGTTGCCGTTTCGTCGGTTTTTTCCGGCAGGCCGTGGCAGGCCGCCACTACGGCGAGCGCGGCGCCGCAGGCGGCGATGCGGATCACGTTGCCGATCTTGCTGAGTATTGCCGATGCGGCCGAATCGGCCGATTCGGCCAGTTCGGGCGATCGCGCTTCCGTGTGCCGGGCCATCGCGTGTTGGGCCAGTTTCGTAATCGTGTTCAAGGCTCGCATTTTCCAGTTCAGCTTCAGGTCCCAGTTCGACCCAGACTCAATGACCCGTTCAGTTCTTCCGGGAGGCGGCGCCCCCGGCGCCCAAAACAGCATCGACCATTATAGCCTGGGCGAAGTGCCCGATGACGCAGCGTCCGGCGAGGCGCTCGACGACGACCTCGGCGCGGACGCGCTCGCGGCCCCCGCCGGCAGCGCGAGCGCCGGCCGCGAGCGGGGCGCCGAAGCGCCGCGCCGCGTCCAGGTGCCCGACGAGCTCGCCGGCGAGCGGCTCGACAAGGTGCTCGCCAAGGTCTTTCCCGAATTCTCACGCAGCCGCCTGCAGGGCTGGATCGAGGCGCAGCGCGTGCGCGTGGATGGTGCGAGCGCCAAGGTGCGCCAGCCGGTGCCGCTCGGCGCCACGATCGAGCTCGTGCCCGATCTGCTGCCCGAGCAGCTGGCGTTCACGCCCGAGCCGGTGCCGCTCGACGTCATTTACGAGGACGAGGCGATTCTCGTCATCAACAAGCCTGCCGGGCTCGTCGTGCATCCGGCCGCGGGCAACTGGAGCGGGACGATCCTCAACGGCCTGTTGCACCGCTACGGCGAGGCGGCCGCGGGCCTGCCGCGCGCGGGTATCGTGCACCGGCTCGACAAGGAGACTTCGGGGCTGATGGTCGTCGCGCGCACGCTCGAAGCGCAGACCGATCTCGTGCGCCAGTTGCAGGCTCGCACCGTCAAGCGCCGCTATCTGGCGCTCGTGTGGGGCAACACGCCCGACAAGGGCACCATCGACGCGCCGATCGGCCGCGATCCGCGCGAGCGCACGCGCATGGCGGTAGTGAAGGGCGCGGCAGGCAAGCCCGCGCGCACGCACTTCCGTCGCATCGACAAGACGCTCTGGCACAACCAGCCCATCAGCGCGATCCATTGCGATCTGGAGACGGGGCGCACGCACCAGATTCGCGTGCATTGTGCGGCCGTCGGTCATCCGCTGCTCGGCGACCCGGTGTATGGCCACGCGCGCGGAAGGCGTTCGGTTGCCGCGCTGCCGGACGGCTTCGCGCGGCAGGCGCTGCACGCCTGGCGGCTCGGCCTCATCCACCCGGTGACGGGCCGCGCGATGCAGTGGCGCGCCGAGGTGCCCGACGACATGGATGCGCTGATCGCAGCGCTCGGCTTCGGCCCGGAAGACGAGGACGAACACGGCTTCGACGACGAGGTCTTCGACAGCGCCTACACGGACGAAGGTTTCGTGATCGGCAGCGACGAAGATGACGAAGAGGACGACGACGATAGCGACAGCGAGGACCGCCGCGCATGAGCACCACCGTTGAACTGACTTCTTCGGATCTGCTGCATCCCGACTGGCAGGCACCGGCCAGGGTCCGGGCCATCGTCACGACGCGCAACGGCGGCGTGAGCGCTCCGCCTTTTGGCCGCTGGCAGGCCGAAGTTGAAGGCGGGGAGGGGCACGATCTGCCGGGCGGCCTCAATCTCGGCCGGCTTTCGGGCGACGAACTCGACGATGTCGAGGCGAACCGGGCACGGCTTCTCGCCTATGCCGGCGTGCCGGCGGCCTGGCTCAAGCAGGTCCACGGCGCCGGTGTGGTCGAGGCCGGGGCGGCGCTCGCCGCCGCCCGCGCGGGCGAGCCGCTTGCCGCCGACGCGAGCGTGACGGATCGCCCCGGCATTGCCTGCACGGTGATGGTGGCCGACTGCATGCCCGTGCTGCTGTGCGACGACGCCGGCCGCGCAGTGGGCGCGGCCCATGCGGGCTGGCGCGGGCTGGCCGCCGGTGTCATCGAGCGCACGACCGAACGCGTGGCCGCGCTGGCCGTATGCGCGCCGCAGGATCTGCACGCGTACCTCGGTCCGGCGATCGGGCCGACGGCCTTCGAAGTGGGGGCAGACGTGCGTGACGCCTTCATGAATCACGCGGCCCATGTCGAAGGGGCACAACGCGAGGCGACGGCCGCTGCGTTCGTCGCGCGCCCGGAGGCGCCCGGCAAGTACTTCGCCGATCTGGGCGCGCTCGCCCGTTTGCGGCTTGCGGCGCTCGGCGTCACGCGCATCAGCGGCGGCGATCAGTGCACCTACACGCAGCGCGAGCAGTTCTATTCGTACCGGCGCGATCATGTGACGGGCCGCATGGCGGCACTCATCTGGCTCGAACCCTGACGCGTTTCAATCAGCGCATTTTTGCTGCGCCTCCGACAGTTTCCCGGCCGTTTTGCTGCAACGCATCAAGCGCCGGGAAACGCAGTACGCGAACGAATGCCGATTGCGTGCTGGCTCGCCGCATTGCATTGCAACCGCTTGGCCGCACGATGCTTTTTAACCCATCGTGCGGCGCCTCGCTTTTTACGCGGAAGTCGGGCGATAACCCACATCGGGAAAACGATAATAAAAAAATTATCGCAGTGCGGCAAAATCGGGCACAAGCATTGACATGCTTCGCAGTGGGGAGCAAGAATGTCCTTCACCTACGGGACAGGACGTGACGAGGCGCGACGCGCGCCATGTCTGCGTACCACCTGCCTCTCAACCAGTCCTTCGGGGCATATCGGTCAAAAGCAGGCATGACGGCATCTGAACGTTCCACGAATTCCCCGGGCACGGGCGCTTCAACTAGCGGTGCGCAGCAATTCACTCCGGATGCCGCCGGAATGCAGCAGATACTCGAAGCGTGGACCCAGGCCTGGCGCAATGCCATGAATGCTGCGCAGCAAGCCCAGCAGGCTGCGGCCCGGCAGGCGCCGTTTCAGAACGGCTGGTGGCCGCAAGCGGGCGTCGCTGCTAACGGCGCCGGTGGTCCCGGTGGTGGTCTGCATGGCGCTTTCGGCGCGCCTGCCGGTGTGGCGTCGCCGTTCGAGGCGTTTCGCCTGCCGGCGGCTTCGATCGAACCCTCGCGTCTGCAGCAACTTCAGGCCGACTATTCGCGCGAGGCGCTCGATTTGTTGCGCCAGGCGTCGGACACCACGCCGCAGGCGCCTGAACTGAAGGACCGCCGTTTCAGCTCGGACGCATGGAAGGCCACGCCGGCCTACGCATTCACGGCCGCATGGTATCTGCTCAACGCGCGTTACCTGCACGAACTTGCCGACTCGATCAACGCCGATCCGAAAACCCGCGAGCGCATTCGCTTCGCCGTGCAGCAGTGGACGGCCGCGGCCTCGCCCAGCAATTTCCTCGCGCTCAATCCGGACGCCCAGAACACCTTGCTCGAAACGCACGGCGAAAGCCTGCGCCAGGGCGTGATGAATCTGCTGGGCGACCTCACGCGCGGCAAGATCTCGCAGACCGACGAATCGCGCTTCGTGGTGGGCCGCAATCTTGCGACGACCGAAGGCTCGGTCGTGTTCGAGAACGAACTGTTCCAGTTGATCCAGTACAAGCCGCGCACGACGAGCGTGCGCGAGCGGCCGCTCCTGATCGTGCCGCCCTGCATCAACAAGTTCTACATCCTCGACCTGCAACCCGAGAATTCGCTCGTCGCCTACGCGCTCGAGCAGGGGCAGCAGGTGTTTCTCGTCTCCTGGCACAACGGCGACGCATCGATCGTCGACAAGACGTGGGACGACTACATCGAAGACGGCGTGCTCAAGGCCATCGAGGTCGTGCGCAGCATCAGCGGCCGCGAGCAGATCAACACGCTCGGCTTTTGCATCGGCGGCACGATGCTGGCCACGGCGCTTGCGGTCGCGGCAGCGCGCGGCGAGCATCCGGCGTCGTCGATGACGCTGCTCACCGCGATGCTCGACTTCGCGGATACGGGCGTGCTCGACGTGTTCGTCGACGAGGCGCACGTGCAGATGCGCGAGCAGACCATCGGCGGCAAGAACGGCACGAAGCCGGGCCTCATGCACGGCGTGGAGTTCGCCAACACGTTCTCGTTCCTGCGCCCCAACGATCTGGTCTGGAATTACGTCGTCGATAACTATCTCAAGGGCCGCACGCCGGCGCCGTTCGACCTGCTGTTCTGGAACAGCGATTCGACGAGCTTCCCCGGCCCGGCCTACACGTGGTATCTGCGCAATACCTACCTCGAGAACAAGCTGCGCGAGCCTGGTGCGCTCACCGTGTGCGGCGAGGAGGTGGATCTCTCGCGCATCGACGTGCCGACTTTCATCTACGGTTCGCGCGACGATCACATCGTGCCGTGGCGCACGGCGTACGCCTCGGTGCCGCTGCTCTCGGGGCCGCTGCGCTTCGTGCTGGGCGCGTCGGGGCATATCGCGGGCGTGATCAATCCGGCTTCGAAGAACAAGCGCAGTTTCTGGAGCATCGAAACCGACGCGAAGCACCTGCCGGCCGATGCGCAACAATGGTTTGGGCAGGCGCAGGAGAAACCCGGCAGCTGGTGGCCGACGTGGGCCGAATGGCTCGATCAGTATGGCGGCAAGAAGGTCAAGCCGCGTGCGCAGGCCGGATCGGCGGAGTTTCCGGAGATCGAACCGGCGCCGGGACGTTACGTGCAGCAGCGCGATTAAAAGCGCACCGCTGCGGGAATGGTTTTTAACTTGACGGGCCGGCGTCTCTCGCGACGTTCTGCTGGCCGGAGGAACTGGAAATGACTGACATTGTGATCGTATCGGCCGCACGCACGGCAGTGGGCAAATTCGGCGGCTCGCTCGCGAAGATTCCGGCTCCCGAACTGGGCGCGGTAGTGATCAAGGAAGCGCTCGCGCGCGCGGGCATCAAGCCCGAGCAGGTGAGCGAAGTGATCATGGGTCAGGTGCTGACGGCCGGCTCGGGCCAGAACGTGGCGCGCCAGGCGGCCATCAAGGCGGGCTTGCCCGCTTCGGTTCCGGCGATGACGATCAACAAGGTGTGCGGCTCGGGCCTGAAGGCCGTGATGCTCGCCGCCAACGCGATCATCGCGGGCGACGCCGAGATCGTCGTGGCGGGCGGCCAGGAGAACATGAGCGCATCGCCGCACGTGCTGCCGGGCTCGCGCGACGGCTTCCGCATGGGCGACGCGAAGCTCGTCGACACCATGATCGTGGACGGCCTGTGGGACGTCTACAACCAGTACCACATGGGCGTGACGGCGGAAAACGTCGCGAAGGAATTCGGCATCACGCGCGAAGAGCAGGACGCGTTCGCGGCACTCTCGCAGAACAAGGCGGAAGCCGCGCAAAAGGCAGGCCGCTTCGACGACGAAATCGTGCCGGTTGCGATTCCGCAGAAGAAGGGTGAGCCGCTCCAGTTCAAGACCGACGAGTTCGTGCGCCACGGTGTGACGGCGGAATCGCTCGCGGGCCTGAAGCCGGCGTTCAACAAGGAAGGCACGGTGACGGCGGCGAACGCCTCGGGCCTGAACGACGGCGCGGCTGCGGTGGTGGTCATGTCGGCGAAGAAGGCCGAGGAGCTGGGCCTGAAGCCGCTCGCGCGCATCAAGGCGTACTCGAACGCGGGTCTCGATCCGAAGATCATGGGCATGGGCCCGGTGCCGGCATCGAAGCGCTGCCTCGAGCGCGCAGGCTGGACGCCGCAGGACCTCGATCTCATGGAGATCAACGAGGCCTTTGCCGCGCAGGCGCTCGCCGTGAACAAGCAGATGGGCTGGGACACGTCGAAGATCAACGTGAACGGCGGCGCGATCGCCATCGGTCACCCGATCGGCGCGTCGGGTTGCCGCGTGCTCGTCACGCTGCTGTACGAGATGCAGAAGCGCGATGCGAAGAAGGGCCTGGCCTCGCTGTGTATCGGCGGCGGCATGGGCGTGGCGCTCGCAGTCGAGCGCGCCTGAGGTAGCGAACGGAGCCGGCCGCCTGGGTGGTTTCAAGGCGGCCGGCTTCGGTGCCGCGCACCGCATGACAGGCGTGGGCGGCACCGGTCCCGTGCTTGATTGTGCTTGAGCATGCTTGAGCGCGATCGATGAGCGGGACAGAGGAAGGGCGAGGCCGGGGCCGTCGTTGGGCGCCCCGGAAAACGATAATGGAGTTGGGTTTATGTCACAGCGTATTGCGTATGTAACGGGCGGCATGGGGGGCATCGGCACCGGGATTTGCCAGCGCCTCGCGAAGCAGGGCTTCATCGTGGTAGCCGGCTGCGGCCCGAACTCGCCGCGCCGTGCGAAGTGGCTGGAAGATCAGAAGGCGCTCGGTTTCGACTTCGTGGCCTCGGAAGGCAACGTCGGCGACTGGGATTCGACGCGTCAGGCCTTCGACAAGGTCAAGGCCGAGGTGGGCGAGGTCGAGGTGCTCGTCAACAACGCGGGCATCACGCGCGACGTGGTGTTTCGCAAGATGACGCGCGAGGACTGGACGGCCGTGATCGACACGAACCTCACGAGCCTCTTCAACGTGACGAAACAGGTGATCGACGGCATGGTCGAGCGCGGCTGGGGCCGCATCATCAACATCTCGTCGGTGAACGGACAGAAAGGCCAGTTCGGGCAGACCAACTACTCGACGGCCAAGGCAGGCATCCACGGCTTCACGATGGCGCTCGCGCAGGAAGTGGCCACCAAGGGCGTGACGGTCAATACCGTTTCGCCGGGCTACATCGGCACGGACATGGTGAAGTCGATCCGCCCGGACGTACTGGAGAAGATCGTGGCGACCATTCCGGTGCGGCGCCTCGGCGCGCCCGAGGAAATCGCCTCGATCGTCGCATGGCTCGCCTCCGACGAATCGGGCTTTGCAACCGGTGCGGACTTCTCGCTGAACGGCGGGTTGCACATGGGCTGATCCGGCGCGCCGCGCGCCCGGGGTTTCGGGAGCGCGCGGCACCGCAGGGATCCATACGGACCAGGCGCCTCGCTGCACACCGGGGCAGGCGCCGCATCCGGGCTAGACCGGCACGCGAGGCGTAGCCGGGCGAACAAGGGCGACACATGACGACTACAAAGAAAACCGCCGAACGACTGATCAAGAAATATCCGAACCGTCGGCTGTACGACACGGAGACGAGCACCTACATCACGTTGACCGATGTGAAGCAGCTCGTGCTCGATCAGGAGGAATTCAAGGTCATCGACGCGAAGACCAACGAGGATCTGACGCGCAGCATCCTGTTGCAGATCATCCTGGAAGAAGAAAGCGGCGGGCTGCCGATGTTCTCTTCGTCGATGCTGTCGCAGATCATTCGCTTCTATGGTCATGCGATGCAGGGGATGATGGGGGCTTACCTGGAAAAGAACATCCAGGCATTCATCGACATCCAGAACAAGCTCGCGGATCAGTCGAAGAGCCTCTATGAAGGCAACGCGATGAACCCCGAGGTCTGGTCGCAGTTCATGAACATGCAGGCGCCCATGATGCAGGGCATGATGACGAGCTACATCGAGCAGTCGAAGAACATGTTCGTGCAGATGCAGGAGCAGATGCAGAACCAGGCGAAGTCGATGTTCAGCAGCTTCCCGTTCAAACCGCCCGCGCAGGGCACGCCCGAGAGCGAAGACGAGAAGAAGTGAGCGGGGCGGACGCGGTGGAATAGCGGCCACGCCGGCAGTGCATTTGCCGTGCGCGCGCCTCGCGCCAACGCGTCCGGGTAGAGCGCTCAGGCCATCTTGAGGTCGCGCAACGCTTTCGGATAGCGTACCGCTACGCGCAACAGGGTTTGTGCGGCGCCCGTCGGCTGGCGCTGGTCCTGTCCCAGTCTTGCAGCGTGCACATGGAGCGTCCAAAAGCCCGGTAGCGCTGCAAAGGCGCTTTGCACGAGTCCGATCTTGAAATGATCTCGATCAAGGATCGCCGTCTGCAAATCCTTGATTCGGCCCGACTTTTCCATGCTGCGCACCTAAGCAGCGCCGTTCCATATGACATCCGGGTAAAATAGAGGATTGGCTTGATCCTCGCGCGGCGCATCGACCGCCTTGCGCCCCACATCCGGACGTACACGTGAAAAACCCTGTTGAATCAACGACCTCCCGCAATCCTGCTCCGCGTGTGGGGATGGTTTCCCTCGGCTGCCCGAAGGCGCTCGTCGACTCCGAGCAGATCATTACGCAACTGCGCGCGGAGGGTTACGAAATCTCCGGCACCTATGACGGCGCCGATCTGGTCGTGGTCAACACCTGCGGTTTCATCGACGAAGCGGTGCAGGAAAGTCTCGACGCCATCGGCGAAGCCCTGAGCGAGAACGGCAAGGTGATCGTCACGGGTTGTCTGGGGGCGAAGCAGAGCGCGAGCGGCTCGAACCTCATCGAGGAAGTTCATCCCAAGGTGCTGGCCGTGACCGGTCCGCATGCGGTCGGCGAAGTCATGCAGGTGGTCCACACCCATCTGCCCAAGCCGCACGATCCGTTCGTCGATCTCGTACCGCCCGCGGGCGTGAAACTCACGCCGCGCCACTACGCGTACCTGAAGATTTCCGAAGGCTGCAACCACCGCTGCACGTTCTGCATTATCCCGTCGATGCGTGGCGATCTCGTTTCGCGCCCCGTCGCCGAGGTGATGCTCGAGGCCGAAAACCTCTTCAAGTCGGGCGTCAAAGAACTGCTCGTGATCTCGCAGGACACGAGCGCCTACGGCGTGGACGTGAAGTACCGCACCGGCTTCTGGAACGGCCGCCCGCTCAAGACGCGCATGACCGATCTCGTCGGCGCGCTGGGCGAACTGGCTGCGCAGTACGGCGCCTGGGTGCGTCTGCATTACGTGTATCCGTATCCGAGCGTCGATGAAGTCATTCCGCTGATGGCCGAAGGCCCGTTCAAGGGCCACGTGCTGCCGTATCTCGACGTGCCGTTCCAGCACGCGCATCCCGAAGTGCTCAAGCGCATGAAGCGCCCCGCGAATGCGGAGAAGGTGCTCGAGCGCGTGCAGGCCTGGCGCGCGATGTGCCCGGATCTCACGATCCGCAGCACCTTCATCGCAGGCTTTCCGGGCGAAACGGAAGAGCAGTTCGAAACGCTGCTCGATTTCATCCGCGAGGCCGAACTCGACCGCGTGGGCTGCTTCGCCTATTCGCCCGTGGAAGGCGCGAGCGCCAACGAACTCGATGGCGCGTTGCCCGACGAAGTGCGCGAGGAGCGCCGCGCGCGCTTCATGGAGGTGGCCGAAGCCGTGTCGGCGAAGCGCATCCAGCGCAAGGTCGGCAAGACGCTCAAGGTGCTGATCGACGAAATCAACGTCGACGGCGGTATCGGCCGCACCGCCGCCGATGCGCCCGAAATCGACGGTGTCGTCTATGTCGCGCCGGCGACCAGGGCGTCGAAGCGCTACAAGGTCGGCGACTTCGTCTCGGTGAAGATCACCGGCGCAGACGGGCACGATCTCTGGGGCGAGGTCTGAGCGGCATGAGCGAAGCCGCACCGCAGGTTCTCGCGTTCGGCGAGGCGATGGTCGAATTCAATCAGGCATCCCGAGATAAACCCGAGTACCTGCAAGGCTTCGGCGGCGATACGTCGAACTTCTGCCTTGCCGCCGCGCGCCAGGGCGTGCGCACGGGTTTCGTCTCCGCTGTCGGCGACGACCCGTTCGGGCACCTCCTGCTCGATCTGTGGGCGCGCGAGGGCGTCGATACGTCCACTGTGCGGCTCGACGCAGCGGCGCCCACCGGCGTCTATTTCGTCTCGCATGGCCCGAACGGCCACGTATTCGACTATTTGCGCGCCGGCTCGGCGGCAAGCCGCTACACACCGCGCGATTTGCCGCGCGAAGCGCTTGCGGCGGCGCGCGTGCTGCATCTGTCCGGCATCAGCGTCGCGATCAGCAACACGGCCTGCGATGCGGCGTTCGCCGCGATCGACCTCGTGCATGCGGGCGGCGGCCAGGTCAGCTTCGATACCAACCTGCGGCTCAAGCTCTGGCCGTTGCCGCGCGCGCGAGCCGTGATGAGCGAAGTGCTGCGTGCCACCGACATCTGTCTGCCCAGCTGGGACGACGTGACGGTGCTGACGGGGCTGGACGATCGCGATGCGATCGTCGACTGGCTGCTTGCGCACGGGCCGCGCGTGGTGGCGTTGAAGCTCGGCAAGGAGGGCGCGTACGTGGCGACTGCGGACGAGCGGCGCCTCGTGCCGGGCCGCGTGGTCGCGGCGGTCGATGCAACCGGCGCGGGCGATTGCTTCGGCGGCGCGTTCATTGCCCGCCTCGTGTCGGGCGACGATCCGTTCGCTGCGGCGCGTTACGCGAATGCGGCGGCGGCGCTCTCGACGCTGGGCTTTGGCGCCGTCGCACCGATTCCGCGTCGCGAGGCGGTCGAAGCCCTGCTGGCTACGTAAGGGTAAGGGGCCACCCAGCAGCTTGCCGTCCGGCGCACGGCTCATTCGAAGGTGAAGTCAGGAAACCGATGAAAAACTCGATCTTGAAGCAATGGATTGCCGCTTCGCGCGGCCCGCGCAAGATGGCCGGCGCGCTTGCCGTGGCGGCGTTCGCGTTGACGTTGCCTTTGTCGGCGCGCGCGCAGAACGCGGTCGATCCCGTGAAGGAACTGGCCGCGCCGCCGTCGATACAATTGCCGCTCAAGCCGAACCCCGAATTCGCGCAGTTTCCGCGCTACGTGGGCATGCTCGGCAAGCGGCAGATCGTGATGCGACTCGGACCGAAGACCGACGACCCGACCGGCGTCCACGGCGAGTATCAGTTCACTGACACGGGCGAGGTCATCCTGATCGCGGGCGACCGCGAGGGCACGACACTCGAAGGCGAGGAGTCGAACGACGGCACGCACATCACCGGCAACTGGGTGGGGACGTTCTCCCCCGACGGCACGGTTTCGGGCGAGCGCATGGAAGTGGACGACTCGAACCCGGTCGATTTCGAACTGAAGCCGCTTGCGGCCGGGCAGCCGGTGCCTGCCCCGACCGCTGCCGCTGCTGCGCCTGCCGATTCGGGCGCGGCTTCTTCGGCTCCCGCGGGCGCCCAGCCCGTGGGCGGCGTCAGCAACCTCACTACCGGTCAATAGCCTCCCAAATGAAGAAAACCGACTCCAGCCGCGCGTTGCAGACGCGCATTCTCCATCCGGAAGGCGAGATCACGCCGGGTTTCGAGTCCTTTGCCGCGCCCGTCACGCGTGCCTCGACCGTGGTCTTTCCCGATCTGGCGACACTGCGCGCGCTCGACTGGCGCAACGACGCGCAATGGCGCTACGGCCTGCACGCGACGCCGACCTCCGCAATGCTGGCCCAGCGGCTCGCGGCGATAGAAGGCGGCGAGCATGTGCTGCTGCAGCCCTCGGGGCTCTCGGCGATTTCGAACGTGTATTTCGGCCTCGTGAAAGCGGGCGACGATGTGCTGATTCCCGACAACGCCTATTCGCCGAACCGCGATCACGGCGACTGGCTCGCGCGCGACTTCGGCGTGACGGCACGCTACTACGATCCGCTGATCGGCGCCGGCATTGCCTCGCTGATCCAGCCCAACACCCGGCTGATCTGGATCGAAGCGCCGGGCTCCGTCACGATGGAAGTGCCCGACGTGGGGGCGATCACGGCGGCGGCGCGTGCGCGCAACGTGGTGACGGCGATCGACAACACGTATTCGGCCGGTATCGCGTTCAAGCCGTTCGAACATGGCGTCGATATCTCGGTGCAGGCGCTCACGAAATATCAGTCCGGCGGCAGCGACGTGCTGATGGGCGCGACCATCACGCGCGACCGCGAGGTGTATCTGAAGCTCAAGCAGGCGCGCATGCGTCTCGGTATCGGCGTCTCGGCGGACGACTGCTCGCTCGTGCTGCGCGCACTGCCGAGCATGAAGGCGCGCTTCGAAGCGCACGACCGCAGCGCGTTTGCGCTCGCGAGCTGGCTCAAGACGCGCGGCGAGATCGCGGCTATGCTGCACCCGGCATTCGAGGATTGCCCAGGTCACGCCGAATTCCAGCGCGATTTCACGGGCGCGGGCGGCCTTTTTTCGGTGGTGTTCCACGAGCGCTACAGCCCGGAGCAGATCGATACGTTCTGCGAATCGCTCGAGCTTTTCGCGCTCGGCTGGAGCTGGGGCGGGGCAAACAGCCTCGTGATGCCTTACCACGTCGACTCGATGCGCACGGCGTCGCGCTGGACGCATCGCGGCACGCTGGTGCGCTTCTACGTGGGTCTCGAAGACGAGGCCGACCTGCGCGCCGACATCGAGCAGGCGCTCGCGACGCTCGCCTGATACTCCGGGCACCGGGGCGGGAGGCCCGACCCGGCGCGCCAGCCGGTCAGAACAGCCGCAGCAAGCCGTCGAGCCCGACGAAATTGAACGCCACGCTCGCGGCTTCGCGCACCACCGGCTTCGCCCGGAAGGCCACCGAAAGGCCGGCTTCGGCCATCATCTTCAGATCGTTCGAGCCGTCGCCCATTGCAATCGCGCGGCGCGGCTCGATACCGAGCTGCGCGCACGTTTGTACGAGCGTGCGCGCCTTGACGTCGGCATTGACGATCTCGCCGCTCACGCGTCCCGTGAGCTTGCCGTCGACGATTTCGAGCGTATTCGCGTGGGTGTAGTCGAGCCCGAGGCGCGCCTTGAGGCGCTCGGTGAAGAACGTGAAGCCGCCGGAGACGAGCAGCGTCTTCAGGCCCGCCGCCTTCGCCCCCGCCAGCATCTGCCCGGCGCCCGGCGAGAGTTGCAGGCGCTCTTCATACACGCGTTCGAGCGCGCTCGCGTCGAGTCCCTTGAGCAGCGCCACGCGGCGCGTGAGGCTCTCGTTGAAGTCCTTGATCTCGCCGCGCATCGACGCTTCGGTGATCGCCGCGACCTCGGCCTTGAGGCCGCAGAAGTCGGCGATTTCGTCGATGCATTCGATCGTGATGAGCGTCGAATCCATGTCCATCGCAACGAGGCCGAAGTCGGCGAGCGTGCGGCCCGCTTCGACGAACGCATAGTCCAGCCGGTGCGTGCCGCAATACACGTCGAGGTCGGCGCGCTGGCCCGGTGCGGCGTCGTCGATGCGCAGGGCGTAATCGTCGAGCGGCGTGAGGCGGCTGCCGCGCGCGAGCGCGAGCAGCGGCTTGTGGTGGACGGCAGGCAGCGGGGCGGGGCTCTGGATGACGAGGTTCATGTCGTGGCTGGACAGCGGGCGTAGGCGCCGCGCCCGGATGCGCGGCAAATCCGGACATTGTAACTGCTCGCAGCGCGTCTCCGGCCGGGCGCCCGGGGCATCCGGCTTCCTGTTGTGCCTTGGCGGGACGCTGCGATCCGCCCCTCTGCGCACCTTGACGCGACGAAAGCTTGCGTTCGTTGCACAATGAAAGCTCGCGCGGCAGTCCGACGGGGGGCGGCTGCCGCATGCCGTCAACCGCACGCGCCGCGACTCGCGTCGCGCGGCGCGTCACGTGCGCCTCATCGCGCGAGGGGAACCGGTATGGAGGACGCTCCCAAACCCCAACACTCGAGCTCCGTAAGAGTGCCGCGCCGCGCGCGGCAAACGGCAGGGGATCCGGCCGCTGCGCCCCGGGCGGCATCGGTGGCGCCCTCGCCACGCGGGGCGGCCACAGCGCGCAAGCCGCGCTCGACCCGGCAGGTCGCCGACCCCGGCGTCGATGCCGAAATCGCCGGCATTTCGATCACGAGTCCCCGGCGGGTCATCGATCCCGCCAGCGGCATCCACAAGCTCGATGTCGTGCGCTATTACGAGCGCGCGGCGCGCTGGCTGCTGCCGCATCTGCACGGGCGGCCGGTTTCGCTCGTGCGTGCGCCGCGAGGCATTGCCGGCGAGATGTTCTTCCAGCGCCACAACGGCCGCGCGCCGATTCCGGGTGTGACCCAGCACGAGGGCCTCGATCCGGGCCACCCTCCGCTCATCACGATCGATACGCTCGAGGCGTTGATCGGCGCCGCGCAGCGGGACGTCGTCGAACTCCATACATGGAATGCGCAGGTGGCGGACATCGAACAGCCCGACCGCGTCGTGTTCGATCTCGACCCCGACCCGGCGCTCGGCTGGGACCGCATGATCGAGGCCGCCGAGATGACGCGCGACTTGCTGCGCGAGCTCGGGCTCGCATCGTTTTGCAAGACGAGCGGCGGCAAGGGGTTGCATGTCGTCGTGCCGCTCGTGCCCGACGCCGGCTGGGAGGACGCGAAAGCGTTCGCGCGCGCCGTGGCGCAGCATCTGGCCGCGAGCGTGCCCACCCAGATCACGGCGCACATGGGACCCGAGCATCGCAAGAAGCGCATCTTCGTCGATTACCTGCGCAATGCGCGCGGCGCCAGCACGGCAGTCGCTTATGGGGTGCGCGCGCGAGCGGGGATGGGCGTGTCGGTGCCGATCGCCTGGGATGAACTCGGCGCCACCACGGGTGGCGCGCAGTGGACGCTGCACAACATCGACGAGCGCTTTGCGGCCCTCGCGAGCTTCGATCCCTGGGCCGGTTACGCGGAGTCGAAGCAGCGCGTGACGGCCGGGTTGACGATCGGGCTGGAGGAGCGGGGCAGATAGCGGCGCGAGGTGTGGTCCCGAAGCGTGGCCCCGAGGCGCGGCCCGCCGCGCTGCTGCGCCTGCAAAAGCGGTGTCGTGGCAAGCGGGATAAAACCTGGTCGGCGGGGTGCGAACCTTCGGCGCACGGCGCCGCCCGGCGAGCTAGACTAGCTACAGACCCATCGCCTCGCGCCACGCTTCGCAGCGCCCGGCGGCTCCCGTCAGGAGGTGACGCATGCATTGCCGCCGCTTACGCCACGCGCGCCGCGTTCACGCGGCGCTCATCAGTGCCGCTCTCGCCGCCTCGTGTGCGCTTGCACTCCCCGCGCTGGCGACCACGCCGATCAAGGTGACATCGCAAGCGGCCACCGACGGGCCGATCCGCTACACCGTGCGGGTCACGTCGAAACAGTACGGCAATGCCACGGAAACGCGCACGCTGCGCTCGGGCGACACCGACGACTTCACCTGGCGCACCACGCCGCCCGGCGGCGCCGTGCCGGCGCCCGACGGTTGCCCGGACAACGCCTCGCTGCCGCTCGACGCGAATGGCGCGATGGTGCGGGAAACGCAGCTACGCCTCGCCCCCATCGTCGACGAGCACGGCACGGCCAACGTCCAGTTGAGCTTCCGCGCCCAGGCGCCGCGCGGCAAGCGCAGCGTGGCGAGCGGCGGCGCAACGCTTACCTGTCCCGACGCGGTCTCGTACAGCCAGGTCGTGCGCTTCTCGATGCCGACCAACGGCACGGCCAAGCTGGTCACGCTGGGCGACGGCACCCAGCTCTCGATCTCCGCGCAGCGTTAGCCGGCCACTCGCCTTTGAGCGGCTAGCGCCACGCCGTGCGTTTCTTCGCTCCCGCGCTTCGCTCGATGAGGCGCGCGGCGAGGAAGCGATGCTCGGCCGAGAACACGCGCCGGTACGCGAGCAAAACCGCGCCCACGGTGCCGAGCGCCGACGAAGCGGCGATCAGGAACATGATCACGATCTGATAGCGCACGGCCTGCAACGGCGACTGGCCCGCGAGCACCTGGCCCGTCATCATGCCGGGCAGGCTCACCACCCCCACCACGGCCATCTGGTTGAGCGTCGGAATCATGCCGGCGCGCACGGCCTCGCGCGCGGGCGCCTGGGCCGCTTCCCAGCGCGTCGCGCCGAGCGCCAGCGCGCTGTCCACGCGATCGCGCCGCGCCGTGAGCTCCTGCATCATCCGCTCGACGCCAAGCGAAACGCCGGTCAGCGTATTGCCGAGAATCATGCCGAGGATCGGGATCGCATACTGCGGCTCGTACCACGGGCGAATGCGGATCACGGCGAAGAGCCCCACGGCAGCCACGAGCCACGCGCTTACCCAGATCGAGACGATGCTGTCGATGCGCTGTCCCGTATAGGTGCGCTCGCCGCGGTCCGAACCGGCGATGCCGGCGATCAGCGTCATCAGCGCCATGAGCGCCAGGACGACGTACCAGCGGTCGAACGCGAATACCCAGCCGAGCACATAGCCGATTGCGAGCAACTGGACCACGGTGCGCACCGCGGCCCACGCGAGCTTGCGTTCGAGATCGAGCTTGAGCAGCACGGAGACGGCGCCGTTCACGAAGACGAGCAGCGCCGCGATCGCCACGTCGCCGAGGCCCAGGTTCTGGAGGGCGGCATTCATCGAAACGCTCCGGTAGCGGGGGGCGAAATTGACAAGGTCTCGGCGCCGGCGTCGAGCACGCCGGCTTTCATCGTGAGATGCCGGTTGCCCACGCGCGCCGCCTGGGCGGGATCGTGCGAAACCCAGACCGTGGCGCGTGCCGTGCGGGCGTGCCCGAACCAGCCGCTAACCAGGGCTTCGACGGCGCGGGCGGAGTCGGGGTCGAGCGAGGCGGTGGGCTCGTCGAGCAGCAGGGCGTCGGGGTCGAGTTGAAGCACGCGCACGAGTGCGACGATCTGCGCTTCGCCGCCGGACAGCTCCGAGGCTTGACGTTCGAGGAAGTTTGCCGGCCTGCCCGCGGCTTCGAGGAGCGCGACGGCGCGCGTCGCATCGAAAGCCGCGTCGCGATAGACCGCGAGCGAATACGGATAGCGCAGATTGTCTTCCACGCTGCCGTCGATGAGCGCGGGCCGCTGCCGCAGGTAAGCGATATGACGACGAAAGCGCGGAATGCTCTGGCGCGCGACCGCGTTGCCGCGCCACAGCACTTCGCCGCCATCGAGCGGATCGAGCAGGGCGAGCGCGCGCAGGAACACGCTCTTGCCCGAGCCGGACGGCCCGGTCAGCACGGCGCGCTCGCCCGTATAAAGCGCGAAGTCGGCGGGATGGAGCAGATACTGGCCGCGCTCGACGTCACGGCGCTGAATCTGGCGGGCTTCGACGAGCGGCGTGCGGCTGGTTGCGCTGTGTTTGTCCTGCTGGCTCGAATCAGTGGATGGGGTCATCGAAGAATGGCAAACGAAGGGGCGCAAACGGGCGTTAAACGGGTGGCAAGCGGTTGGCAAACAAAGCACCCACCCGCATGCTGCGTTGCGGCATGATAGCGGCTGCAATAAAACGGGAGCGGGCACGCTGGCTGCTGCCGTCAGGTCTGACAAGAACAACGCAGAAACAGGGAGAGCGTATGACGTCACCGCAACCCAAGGCTCGCAGCACGGGCCGCACGCTCGCCAGGATCTTCGCATGGCTCGCGCTGCTTGTGGTTGTCCTGGCTGCGGCGCTCGCGGTTTTCATCCTCACCTTCGACTGGAATCGCGCGAAGCCCTGGGTCAACGAGAAAGTCAGCGAGGCCATCGGCCGGCCGTTCGCCATCGAAGGCGACCTGAAGGTCGGCTGGCGTGCGCCGGCGGGCGAGACCGGCTGGCGCGCGTGGGTGCCCTGGCCGCGCTTCTCCGCCACGCAGATCGAGGTGGCCAATCCGGACTGGGCGAAGGCGCCGCATTTCGCCACGCTCGACGAGATCGACTTCGAAGTCATGGTCTTGCCGCTCATCGCCCGCGACATCGTCATTCCGGCCATCAATCTCGTGAATCCGTCTGTGGACGTCGAGCGGCTCGCGGACGGGCGCAACAACTGGACCTTCAAGCTGCCTGCGTCGAGCGGGCCGTCCACGTGGAAACTCGATCTGCACGACATCACCTTCGCGAAGGGCAATCTCGCCGTGAGCGATCAGCAGACGAAGACCGACGTGCAGATTGCCGTCGATCTGCTCGGGCACGGCATTCCGATTGGCGCGGTGATGCAGCAGCAGGAGGCGGCGTCGCGCAGCGGCTCGGCGCAGGTGATCGGCGCGGCCGGCGCGCGGCGACTCGCCCAGCAGGCACAGGCGCAACAGGCTTCGGAAGCGGCAGCCGTGAGCGCTGCCAGTGCGGCTAGTGGGGCCAGTGGATCCAGCACAGGCGATGCGGCCAGCCAAACCGGCGCAGCGAGCGAGGCGGGCAGCGCCGCGACGGGGTCCTCCACGGCGACGACGGCCACTGCTGTCACTGCCACCGCGGCCAGCGGAGCGCAGCCGGCAGGCTCACCGGGCGAGCCTTTCTACGCCATCGGCTGGACGCTGAAGGGCACGTACAACAAAACGCCCGTATCGGGCACCGGCAAGCTGGGCGGCGTCCTCGCGCTGCAGGACCCGCGGCGCCCGTTCCCGGTTCAGGCCGACGTGCGCGCGGGCGACATGCATATCGCCCTGGTCGGCACGCTCACGGACCCCGCCCATCTGGCCGCCGTCGATCTGCGCCTGTGGCTGCAGGGCGCAAGCATGGCCCACCTCTACAACCTGACCGGCGTGACCTTGCCCGAGACCCCTCCGTATGCGACGGAAGGCCGCTTCGTGGGCGCATTCCATCCCGGCGCTAGCGAGTTTCGCTATGAGAATTTCACGGGCCGCGTCGGCGGTTCGGACCTGAACGGCACGCTCGCCTATGTGCAGCGCGCGCCGCGTCCGCTGCTCAAGGGCGATCTGGTTTCGAACCTGCTGCAATTTTCCGATCTCGCGCCGATCGTCGGCGCGGACAGTTCGTCGAGCAAGGCGAAGCGCGGCGACACGGTGAAGCAGCCGGCCGACCGCGTGATTCCAGTCGAGCCGTTTCGCACCGACCGCTGGAGCGCCATCGACGCCGACGTGACGTTCACGGGCCGGCACATCGTCAAGCAGGGCAGCCTGCCGATCTCGGATCTCTACACGCACGTGGTGATGACCGATGGCGTGCTGGCACTCGATCCGCTGCGCTTCGGCGTGGCGGGCGGCACGCTCGCCACGCGTCTCACGCTCGACGGCAGCGGCGTGCCGCTCAAGGCCCGCGGCACGGTCGAGGCGCGTCATCTGAAGCTCAAGCAGCTGTTCCCGAACTTCCAGACGATGCAGTCGGCGCTCGGCGAGGTCAATGGCGACGCGTCGCTCTCGGCGACCGGCAATTCGCCGGCCGCGCTCGCGGCCACCTCGAACGGCGAGGTGAAAGCGCTCGTCACGCAGGGCACGATCAGCCGTCTGCTGATGGAGGCGGCGGGGCTGAACGTGGCGAACGTGGTGTACGAAAAGCTGTTCGGCAGCCGCGACGTGGAGATCAACTGCGCCGCCGCCGATTTCGTCGCGACCAACGGCGTGCTCGATCCGCGCGTCTTCGCGCTCGATACCAACGATGCCGTGATCGACATCGACGGACCGATCGACCTGCGCGACGAGTCGCTGGATCTGAAGATCCACCCGCACACCAAGGGCTTCCGGGTGTTTTCGCTGCGCTCGCCGCTCTACGCGAAGGGCACCTTCAAGAATCCGCACGTGGGCGTGGATGCGACGGCGCTCGCGCTGCGCGGCGGGGCGATGGTGGGGCTCGGTCTCATCAATCCGTTTGCGGCCCTGATTCCGCTCATCGCGCCGAGCAACAACAAGCCGCTGCCGTGTGCCGAGCTCATGGCGCAGATGCGCGAGCATCCGGTGGCGCCGCCGCCCGGTCAGAAGATGCGCGCGAGCCCCGAAGCGGCAAAACCGGCGGCGACCAGGACGGACAAGACGGGCAGTACCGGAACCGGAACGGGGAGCAAAACGGTCCGCCCGCCTGCGGCGCAGACGGACCTTTCGACGCTTTACAAGGGAAGCTGAGGCGCTCGCCCGCGCTAATGCCGCGAATTAGCGTTGTGAACTAGCGCAGCGAACGCGGGGCGGTGTCCCCCGCGGCATCCTGGCGACGCGTCACGCGGCGCGAGGAGAGGGTGGACCGGACCGCGCCGAATTCGGGCAGGATGCGCCCGCGCGCCCGGCTGGCGAACACGAGAAAACCGAAGCCGTCCGCCTCGTACCAGTAGCCGCCGTTCTCCAGACCTTCGATAGGCTGTTCGAGCGCATGCGCAATGGATTCGATGCAACGCCGCCGCAACTCGCTCGTAGCAGGATAGGGCGGCTGTGCGCCGCGCACGCTGCACAGGAGGACGTCGAGTCCCGGCAGGACATGGGCGTAGAGCACCGGCTCGTCCTGCGCGCGAGCGCGCGCAATCTTGGTGTCGAGCTGACCGAATGGCTTGAAGTGGCTGAGCACGGCGAGGAAAGACTCGTCCGCGTCCGCCCTGGAACGTTTACGCTTTTTCGGGAAGGACATAAAAACTCGCCTGAAAAAGGATTGCAAAAAACGCAGCTGTCCCATGCGACCACTCCCGGTTTTGCGCGCCGCACGTCGATCCTTTATAGCATAGGGTCTTGCAGGATTCACGAGGATTCGAACCTGGCCTTCACCCTCACCGGATCCTGCGTTCACTGTGCTGGACCGCTCGCCGCGCTCTCATGTAGGTATCCCGGCGCTCTTTCTTCCTGTTCTTTGTCTCCGTATCAATAATAGACCCGACGGCTCGCACGGTGGGGGCATCGTTCATAAAAAAACGGGCTTTTCTCGCCCATCTGTGAGTGGCGCCACATCCGTTGTCATCCCGGAATTTCGCGTCGATAATATTCGGGCTCTGGTGCCTGCGGCCGCCCTGCGTCGCGCGGGCTACCCGCGCCGGCCCGACCCGCCCACCGCCAGACCCGTCATGAAACTGTTCACCAAGGGGTTGCTGCTGATTGCGATTCCCAGCGTCATCGAACTCGTGCTGCTAGGCGTCGTGTTCGATACGCAGGAGGCCGCCTCGCGTGCGGCGCGCAGCGCCGAAAGCAGCAAGCAGATCCTCTGGCAGGCTTCGAGCCTCGTCGATCCGCTCCTGCGCGAATCCGCGCGGGTGCGCACCGGCATTGCGCTCGAAGACCCGTCCTTCATCGATCGCCATGCGGTCTGGACCGAGTTTGCGGACCGCATCGCGCTGCTGTCGCGCATGGTGGCCGATAACCCGGCGCAGCTCGCGCGCGTCGATCATATGCGCGCGGCCGCCTACGCCTGGCGGGCCCAGGCGGGCGATGTCGCCGACGCGCTGCGCGCCGGCCGCAGCATCGCCTGGGCGCGCGCCGGCGCCGCCGTGCTGCCGCCCGAGATCGAGACCGTGCGCAGCGAGCTGGCCGAATTCATCGAAGAGGAAACGCGGCTCGATGCGCGGCGCACGGCGTCGTCGAGCTTCACGCGCGAGCGCCAGCAGGACGCGCTGATCGCCGCGGTGGTCGGTTCGATGCTGGTGTGGGGCGCGGCCGCCACCGTCTTTGCGCGCAACGTGGGAGGCCGGCTCGCGGCGCTCGGCGACAATGCGCGTCGGCTCGGCGAAGGCGTGAAGCTTGCGCCGCCGCTCTCGGGCGACGACGAAATCGCCGCGCTCGACGCTGTCCTGTATCAGACGAGCACGCGCCTGCGCGACGCGGAACGCGAGCAGGCCGCGCTCAAACGCCAGTTGCAGGCGCGCGCGGCCGACCTTTCCGGCGCCAACGAGCATCTGCGCCAGGAGACTCAGGACAACGAGATGTTCATCTACAGCGTCTCGCACGACCTGCGCTCGCCGCTCGTGAATTTGCAGGGCTTTTCGAAAGAGCTCCAGGTCTCGTGCGATGATCTTCGCGCGCAGATCGACTCCGCGGGCCTGCCCGCCGACGAGCATCGCCGCATGACCGAGCTGCTCGACGGCGACGTCAACGAATCGCTGCAATTCCTGCGCCAGGCGGTCGGGCGCGCGGCGGCCATCATCGACGCGCTGCTGCGCATCTCGCGCGTCGGGCGGCTCGAATATCGCTGGCAGCGCGTGAATATGGGGCGCATCGTCGAGCGGGTGCTCACCGGCCTCGAATCGGGCCGCGCGCTGAATGCGGCGCGCATCGACGTGGGCGAGCTGCCGCCCGCCTGGGGCGATCCGGCCGCCATCGAGCAGATTTTCGGCAATCTGGTCGATAACGCCCTGCAGCATCTCGATCCGTCGCGCCCGGGGCACGTCGAGATCGGCGCGCTCGAGGCAGCAGAGGGGGACTGCAACACGGGCGACGAGGGCCTGCTGGCGACGCCCGCCGTCCGCGCGGGCGGGGCGGCGGAGCCCCGTACGCGGACCTACTATGTGCGCGACAATGGCGTTGGCATACCCGCGGCCTATCTGCCGAAGCTGTTCCATGCGTTTCAGCGCCTGCACGACGCCAGCACGGGTGCCAAGGCGGCCCGCGAGGGCAACCCGGGCCGCGAAGGCGGCGAGGGCATCGGCCTCGTGCTGGCCCGGCGCATCGCGGAACGGCACGGCGGGCGGGTGTGGGTGGAATCGGTCGAAGGGAGCGGCTCGACGTTCTTCGTCGCGCTGCCTGAACAACCCTTGCGGGCAGCATGAACGCGGCCGTGCACGCCAGTGATAAGTCGGAGAGAAGCCGGAGAGAAGCCGACACCCCTTGGAGAGGTGAAATGACAAACGGGGAACGGGTCAGCATTGTGCTGATCGAAGACGATGATGGACATGCCACGCTGGTCGAGCGCAATTTGCGGCGTTCGGGCATTTCGAACGGTTTCGTACGGTTTTCGGACGGGCAGCAGGCGCTCGATTATTTTTTCGGGCCGCCGGGCGCCGCGATGCCGGATGTTCCCGCGCGCGAGGATCTCGCGAATTTCGTCGTGCTGCTGGACCTGCGCATGCCGCGCGTGGACGGGTTCGAGGTGCTGCGCCGCCTGAAGGCCGATCCGGCCACGGCGTCGGTGCCGGTGATCGTGCTCACCACCACCGACGATCCGCGCGAGATCGAACGCTGCTACGAACTGGGCTGCAACGTCTATATCACGAAGCCCGTCGAGTACGATGCGTTCATCGAGGCTGTGCGGCGGCTCGGCTTTTTCCTGCAGGTGGTCAAACTGCCGCCGGGGCACCGCTACACCGGCTCGTAACGCCCCGCAAACCGATGAAACCATCGAAACGACCCATACCGCGCGTCTCGACGCCCGGAGGACTGCCCCGCGCATGAACGACGAAGTCACCCTGCTGGAGGGCGCGCACGTGCTGGTCGTCGACGACGACGACGGCATCCTGCGGCTCGCGCGCAAATCGCTGACCCGCGCCGGCGCGCGCGTGGACACCTGCACGAGCGTAGGCGAGGCGGGCGCACTGCTCGCGCTGCAGACGCCGGACGTGCTCGTGCTCGACTATCAGCTCGACGGGGCGGAAACAGGTCTCGATTTTTTCCGCCGCCTGCGCTCGCAGGACGTGCGCGTGCCGGCGATACTCGTGACGGGTTTCACCGACGAATCGCGCGTGATCGCCGCGCTGCGCGCAGGCGTCTCCGACGTGGTGCCGAAATCCGGCGATTATCTCGACTACCTGCCCGAAGCCGTCGCGCGCGTGCTCGGCCAGGTCGCGCTGCAGCGCGCCTCCGACGAATCGCTCCTGCTGCGCGATCGCGAGGAGCACTACCGCACGCTTTCCGAGGCGCTGCCGCACCTCGTGCTCACTTGCGGTGCGGACGGCAACTGCGACTTCCTCTCGAAGCAGTGGCTCGAATACACGGGACTCGATTCGCGCTACTCGCACGGTCTCGCGTGGCTCGACGCCGTGCATCCCGACGACCGCGAGGACATCCGCCGCAGCTGGCTGAAGGCCGTGGGGAGCGGCGCCACCGACTACCGTCACGAACTGCGCATTCGCCGCCACGACGGCGCGTATCGTTGGTTCGATGTCCGTATCGTTGCGATGCGCAATCCGCGCGGCGGCGTGAACAAGTGGTTCGGCAGTTGCACCGACATTCACGCGCAGCGCGAATCGACCGAAGAGCGCGAACGTCTGCTGGCTTCCGAGCAGGCCGCGCGTCAGACCGCGGAAGAAGCCAACCGTGCGAAGGACCGCTTCCTCGCGATGCTCTCGCACGAACTGCGCACGCCGCTCACACCGGTGCTGGCCGGCACGCGGCTCCTCGAGCAGATTCCCGATCTGCCCGAAGCCGCGCGCGCGGGCGTGCTGATGATCCGCCGCAACATCGAGCTCGAAGCACGCCTGATCGACGATCTGCTCGATCTCACGCGCGTGGCGAACGGCAAGCTGAGCCTCGCGCTCGATACGGTGGACGTGCACGAGGTCATCGACGCCGTGCTCGAGCTCTTTCACAGCGAAATTCAGGTGAAGCAGCAGGACGTGCATGTCGAGCTGCGCGCTCAGCATCACTACGTGCGCGGTGATCGCGCCCGCCTGCAGCAGATGTTCTGGAATCTCGTGCGCAACGCCGCGAAGTTCACGCCGGACGGCGGCCACATCTATGTGCGCACGCGCGACGAGCGCATGCACGTGCTGATCGAAGTGGAAGACACCGGCATCGGCATCGCGCCCGAGCAGATCGGCAAGCTCTTCAACGCTTTCGAGCAGGGCAGCCACAACATGACGCGGCAGTTCGGCGGCCTCGGCCTCGGCCTCGCGGTGACCAAGGCGCTCACCGAAGTGCACGGCGGCACTGTGACGGCGAAGAGCCCCGGCACGCATTGCGGCGCGACGTTCTCGATCGTGCTGCCCACGGCCACGCCGGCACCGGGCGCCCACGTGCCCGCCGATCAGGACAGCCCGCACCTGGCCGGCGCGCTCGGCATTTTGCTGATCGAGGATCACGAGGACACGGCCGAGGTCATGTCGCAGCTCATACGCGGGCTCGGGCACGAAGTTGCGGTGGCAACGAGTGTGGCCGATGCGCTCGCGCTCGCCGCGCAAATTCGCTTCGATCTCGTGGTGAGCGACATCGGCCTGCCGGACGGCACCGGCATCGACTTCATTCATGCATTTCGCAAGCACTCGGCGGCGCCGGCCATCGCCCTTACGGGTTTCGGCACCGACGACGACGTGCGCCGGTGCCTCGAAGCGGGCTTCACGGCGCACCTCACGAAGCCCATCAACTTCGAGCACCTCGAGCGGCTGATCGACGACGCCACGGTCACGCGCGCGGCGGAGCGTCCCGCGTTTTGAGGCGTCACCTCCCGGAATGAAAAAAGCCCGCGCAGGCGTCATGCCTGCGCGGGCTTTCGCGCGTGCCGTCGCGAGCGGACGTTCAGCGCGGATTGTTCTTGAGCGAATCGCGGATTTCGCGCAGCAGGATCACGTCTTCCGGCGTGGGCGCCGGTTCCGCCGGAGCGGCTTCGGCCGGCTGGCGCAGCTTGTTGATGAACTTCACCATCAGAAAGATGATGAACGCGAGGATGACGAAGTTGATCGCCACCGTGATGAACGAGCCGTAGCCGAACGCGGCCACGCCGGCCGTCTGCAGGTCCTTGTACGAATCGGGGTTGCCCTTGAAGCTCGGCGGAATGTCACCGAGGCGGATGAACTTGTTCGAGAAGTCGAGCCCACCCGTGATGACGCCGATGACCGGCATGATCAGGTCTTTCACCACCGAGTTGACGATGTTGGAAAACGCCCCGCCGATGATCACACCGACGGCGAGGTCCATCACATTGCCTTTGACGGCGAATTCCTTGAACTCCTTGATCATGCTCATGGGCGGGCTCTCCGAGAGTGGCGGGTGGGATACAGTGAATCAATGGCGCAATGATAGCGAACGCTTTCGCGATGCGGTAGGAATTTGACATTTCCTGACTCTGTGCGCGGTGCGAGGCGCCGTGCGTCAGGGCTGCGCCGGGACGCCGGCGCGCTTCAGGGCGCGTGCAGGAGTTGCCCGGCGAGGCTTGCGGGATCGGTGTTCGTCCCGCACAACAGGACGCCCACGCGCCGGCCCTGCAACGTGTCGCGCAGCGGCCCCAGCAGGCCCGCCGTGGCCGTCGCGCAGGCGGGCTCCACGGCCAGCTTCAACTGATCGAAGAGCATGCGCATGGCACCGCGCAGGTCGTCGTCCGATACGGTGACGATCCGGTCGATATGACGCCGGCACAGTTCGTAGCTGTATTGCTCCGTGTGCGGCGCCATCAGCGAGTCGGCGATCGAATGCATGTGGCTGATGCGCACCGTATGGTTGGCGGCAAAGCTGCGGCTCATCGCATCGGCGCCTTCGGGCTCGACGCCGTACACGCGCACGCGCGGATTGGCGAGACGCAGCGCGGTCGAAACGCCCGCGGCGAGGCCGCCGCCGCCGATCGGCAGGATCACCGCGTCGAGGTCGGGCGCCTGAGTGGCCCACTCGTAGCCGAGCGTGGCCGTGCCGAGCACCGTGCGATAGCCGTTGAACGGATGCACGAAATAGCGGCCTTCCTCGGCCTCGATGCGCCGCACGATGTCGAACGCCTCGCTGCTGTTGCCGGCCGCGACGATTTCCGCGCCGAAGCGCCGGCATTGCGCCACGCGCGCCGCGCTCGCCGTGCGAAACAGCACGACCTTCGCGCTGATGCCAAGGCGCATTGCCGCATACGAGACCGCAATGGCGTGGTTGCCGCCCGAGACGCAGGTCACGCCCGCACTACGCTGCGCGGCGTCGAGTGCGAGCAGATGCGTGAACGCCCCGCGCACCTTGAAGCTGCCGCTTGCCTGCAACAGTTCGAACTTGAAGTTGACGAGCGTGCCCTCCAGCGAGGGCAGATCGTTGCGCTCGAACACAGGCGTGCGCAGCACCCACGGCGTGAGCGCGAAGTGCTGCGTAGCGATGTCGTCGAGCGTGGGGATGGCTTCGCCATCGATCGTGTGGTCGGTGGGAAGCGGTGTGCCGGTGGACATGGGGTGCGCGGGCGCGGTGGTGTACGAATCTGCGTGACGAATTCGCGAGGCGACGTGGCGCGACTAGCGTGCGAGCGCTTCGACCGACATGCCGTGTATCAGCTTGTGCAGGAAGCCTTCGCAGGCAGCGAGCTGCGCGAGCGAGACGAATTCGTTCGCCTTGTGCGCCTGCTCGATGTCGCCGGGGCCGCACACCACGCTAGGAATGCCGGCGCGCGCGAAGAGTCCCGCCTCGGTGCCGTAGGCCACCTTGCGCTGCGCCTGATCGGCCGTGAGCGTGCGCACGAGCTGGGTGATCGCGGCCTGTTCGGCGGCATCGAGGCCCGGCGCCGCGGCGATCTTCGTGAACTCGATCGCGGCGGCGGCGTGCTCGCGCTGCATCTTCGGCAAGAGCGTGTCGCGTGCATAACGCTCGATGCGCGCGAAGATGGTCTCGGGATCGAGCGACGGCAGATTGCGGAACTCGAAGATGAAGCGGCATTCCGCGGGCACCGTGTTGATCGCGTTGCCGCCTTCGATCGTGCTGGCTTGCGCGGTCGTGAACGGCACGTCATAGAGTTCGTCGAACGGGCCTTGTGCGCGGAACTCGTCGGCCATGTCGCGGATGTAGCAGATGAGCCGCGCTGCGTATTCGATCGCGTTCAGGCCGCGCGGCGTGAGCGACGAATGCGCCGCGTGCCCGCGCACGCAACACTGGTAAGCGTTGATGCCCTTGTGGGCCACGATGGGGCGCATGCTCGTGGGCTCGCCCACGATGCAGCCTTCCGGCCTCACGCCGCGTTTCACGAGCTCTTCGATCATGAGCGGCGCACCCGCGCATCCCACTTCTTCGTCGAACGAGAGCGCGAAATGGATCGGCTTCGCGAGCTTCGTGCGCTGCATCTCGGGCACGAGCGCGAGCGCGGCGCCGATAAAACCCTTCATGTCGCAGGTGCCGCGGCCATACAGCAGGCCGTCGCGCACTTCGGGCTTGAACGGATCGCTGTCCCACTTCTGGCCGTCGACCGGCACGACGTCGGTGTGGCCCGAGAGCACGATGCCGCCGTTCGTTTCGCCGTCGTGCGCGGGCAGGGTGGCGAACAGGTTGGCCCACTTGCCGTCGTGGCCGTAGGTCAGCGTCGATTCGACGCCGCGCGCGCGCAACTCGTCACGCACGGTCTCGATGAGGCCGAGATTCGGATGACGGCTGACCGTGTCCATCGACACGAGGCGGGTGACCCAGGGAAGCGAAATGGGGGAGGCGGAGGAAGACGAAGACGACTGCGTGGTTTGCGCTGTTTCAGCGGCGACAGACATTTGAGGACTCCAGCGTGCCAGAGTCCCAATAGTACCCAAAAAGAATGAATCCGGCTAAAAGTACCCGCAAGTGCCCCTATTCGCGGCACGATTGTGCGCTGCGGCATCTGCACGGGCGGCGGGGTTGCCGCCATGGCGCGCGCGAGCGGCGCCATGGCGTGAATACGTGGTCGAGCTCGCGGCCGGGGGGATTCAGTGCGCCGCTGGCCGGCGCTCCTCGCGGATTGCCGGCCAGCTCACCCTCATCGTGCAGCGGTGCGCGCCGGTGCGCCGAGCGCCCGCAGCGTTTCCTTGACCGTCGCCACGCGCACCGCGAGGTCCGGGCTGCGCGTTTCGATGCGCAGCTTGTCCTGGCCCGCGAGCTTGATGTGCTTGTGCTTCTGCACCATCTCGATGATGCGCATGGCGTCGATGGGCGGATTCGGCACGAACTGCAGCCCGATCACCGCTTCGCCGGCGTCGATCTTCGTGATCCCGAGCGGTTTCGCGGCGAGGCGCAGACGGTGCGTCTCGATCAGCGCGTGCGCCTGCGGCGGCATCTTGCCGAAGCGGTCGATCAGCTCTTCCTGAATACCGTCGATCGAATCGTCGTGCTCGCAGTTCGCGAGGCGCTTGTAGAGCGACAGGCGTTCCTGCACGTCGCCGCAGTAGTCGGCGGGCAGGATCGCGGGCGCGTGCAGATTGATCTCGGTGGTCGCCGCGAGCGGCGCGTTCAGATCGGGTTCGCGGCCTTCCTTGAGTGCCTTCACCGCGTCGGCCAGCATGTCGGTGTAAAGCTGGAAGCCGATTTCCTGGATTTCGCCCGACTGCTTGTCGCCGAGCACTTCGCCCGTGCCGCGGATTTCGAGGTCGTGCATCGCGAGATAGAAGCCCGAGCCCAGCTCTTCCATCTGCTGGATCGCTTCGAGCCGCCGCTGCGCCTGCTTCGTGAGTCCCTGCGGATCGTGCACGAGCAGATAGGCATAGGCCTGGTGGTGCGAGCGGCCCACCCGCCCGCGCAACTGGTGCAACTGCGCGAGCCCGAACTTGTCGGCGCGGTGGATGAGGATCGTGTTCGCGGTCGGCACGTCGATGCCGGTTTCGATGATCGTGGTACAGAGCAGCACGTTCGCGCGCTGCGCCACGAAATCGCGCATCACGGCCTCGAGCTCGCGCTCGTGCATCTGGCCGTGCGCGACCGCAATGCGCGCCTCGGGCACGAGCGCTTCGAGCATCGCGCGGCGATTCTCGATCGTCTCCACTTCGTTGTGCAGGAAGTACACCTGGCCGCCGCGCTTGAGTTCGCGCAGCATCGCCTCGCGGATCACGCTGTCTTCCTCGCGGCGCACGAAGGTCTTGATCGCGAGCCGCTTCTGCGGCGCGGTGGCGATCACCGAAAAATCGCGCAGACCTTCCAGCGCCATGCCGAGCGTGCGGGGAATCGGCGTGGCCGTGAGCGTGAGCACGTCGACTTCCGCGCGCAGCGCCTTCAACGCCTCCTTCTGACGCACGCCAAAGCGGTGTTCCTCGTCGATGATGACGAGCCCGAGCCGCTTGAACTGCACGTCCGAGGACAGCAGCTTGTGCGTGCCGATCACGATATCGACGCTGCCGTCGTTGATCTGCTGGATCGCCGCACTCACTTCCTTCGCCGACTTGAAGCGCGACAGCTCTGCAATGCGCACGGGCCAGTCGGCGAAGCGGTCGGTGAAGGTTTGCGTGTGCTGTTCGGCGAGCAGCGTGGTGGGCGAGAGGATCGCCACCTGCTTGCCGCCCATCACGGCGATGAAGGCCGCGCGCAAGGCCACCTCGGTCTTGCCGAAGCCCACGTCGCCGCAGACGAGGCGGTCCATCGGCTTGCCGCTCGTCATGTCGCCGATCACGGCGGCGATGGCGGCGGCCTGGTCGGGCGTTTCCTCGAAGCCGAAGCTCTCGGCGAACTTCACGTAGTCGCGCGGATCGAGCTTGAACGCGTGGCCTTCGCGCGCGGCGCGGCGCGCGTAGAGGTTGAGCAGTTCGGCTGCGGTGTCGCGGATCTGCTGCGCGGCCTTGCGGCGCGCCTTTTCCCACTGGCCCGAGCCGAGCGCGTGCAGCGGCGCGCTGTCCGGGTCGGCGCCGCTGTAGCGCGAGATCACGTGCAGTTGCGAGACCGGCACGTAGAGCTTGCTGCCGCTCGCGTATTC
This sequence comes from Paraburkholderia sp. J12, assembly GCF_905220215.1. Lineage (NCBI taxonomy): Bacteria > Pseudomonadati > Pseudomonadota > Betaproteobacteria > Burkholderiales > Burkholderiaceae > Paraburkholderia > Paraburkholderia sp. J12. The sequence continues at coordinate 284,649 of NZ_CAJMZC010000001.1, read as the reverse complement.
GAGGTGCAGGAACTCGGTGTCGCCTTCGCCCAGATCCATCGTGACGAGGCCGTGATAGCGGCCGATGCCGTGCTGCGTGTGCACGACCGGGTCCCCGACCTTGAGCTCCGAGAGATCGCGCACCATCGAATCGACGTTGCTCGCCTGTTCCTGGCGGCGGCGTCCGGCGCGGCGCGCGAGCGGGCCGTACAGCTCCGTCTCGGTGATGACGGCCAGTGCCTCGGCCGGCAGCGAGAAGCCCGTGGAAAGCGGGGCGACGCCCAGCGCGAAGCGCTCGTCGGAGGTGAGCCAGTCTTCGTAGCTGTCCGATGAGGTCGGCCGCAAGCCGTTATCGGCGAGCAGTTGTGCGATGGTCTCGCGGCGGCCCGCCGATTCGACCGCGAACAGCACGCGGTTTTTCGTGGTGGCCAGATAGTCGCGCAGCGCCGCGAGCGGCTCGTCGGCGTGGCGGTCGATCGCGAGATTCGGCAGCGCCGTGGCCCAGCCGCCCGCGCCGGTCGTGGGCAGCACGAGGCGCGCGAAGGGCTTGGCGAGCGTGAAGAAGTCGTCTTCGCTCAGGAACAGGCGCTGCGGCTCGAGGATCGGGCGCTCGCGGTCGTGCGAGAGGAAGTTGTAGCGCTGCTTCGTATCGGCCGAGAAGCGGCGGATCGCGGCGTCGAGGTCGCCCGAAAACACCAGCTGCGCGTTCTCCGGCAGGTAGTGGAAGAGCGTGGCGGTCTCTTCGAAAAAAAGCGGCAGGTAATACTCGATACCGGCCGACGGCACGCCGCTGCCGATGTCCTTGTAGATCGTCGCGCGGCTCGGGTCGCCCTCGAACACCTCGCGCCAGCGGCTGCGAAAGGCCGTGCGCGACGCTTCGTCGAACGGGAATTCGCGGCCCGGCAGCAGACGGATGTCCTTCACGGGGTAGAGGCTGCGCTGGCTGTCCGGATCGAACGCGCGGATCGAATCGACCTGGTCGTCGAACAGGTCGAGCCGGTAGGGCAGCGGCGAGCCCATCGGGAACAGGTCGATCAGCGAGCCGCGCACGCAGTATTCGCCGGGCCGCACGACCTGGCTCACGTGCTCGTAGCCGGCCAGCGTTAGCTGCGCCTTGAGCTTCGCTTCGTCGAGGCGCTCGCCTTGCGAAAACGAGAACGTGTAGGCCGCGAGAAACGAGGCCGGCGGCATGCGGTAGAGCGCCGTCGTGGCCGGCACCAGCAGGATGTCGCAGCGGCCTTCGCCGAGATCGTGCAATGTGGCGAGCCGTTCGGAGACGAGATCCTGGTGCGGCGAGAAGGTGTCGTACGGCAGCGTCTCCCAGTCCGGCAGGAGGCGCACGCGCGCCTCGGGCGCGAAGAACGGGATCTCCTGCGCGAGACGCTGCGCATCGACGGCGCTCGCGCAGATCACGGCCAGAAGCGGCGCGCGCTCGCGCGACGCCTCGCGGTAGCGGGCGATCAGGAGCGCGTCGGACGAACCGTGCGTGCCGTCGAACGCGAAGCGCTGCCCCGGCTTGACGACGGCGACGGGAGACGGAGACGGTGACTGCTGGGATGCGGCGATATCGGACATAGGCTACAGGTTGGCCTGATTTGGACCTGGCGTGCGGCCCGGACTCCCGAGCGTGCCGGATTCCAGGCGCGAATCCGGCGGGTCCGCCCGGCGCGCACAGGCGCACCGGACAAAACATCGGCAACCGCGCGGCGGCTCAGCCGGCACGGCGCACCGGCTCCGGGCGGGCTCTGGACGCCCCTTGCGGGCGGGCGAGAGCGGCTCGGTGCCGGGCGCCGCTGCGGCGGTCTGCCGTGCGGACAAAGGACCTATTATAAAATCCGTCCTTTACTTTGACTTCTGCGGCAAGCACCACCGTGACTCCACGCCTCTTCGCCCTGATTCCGTGCGCCGGAACCGGCAGCCGTTCGGGCTCGGCCATGCCGAAACAATATCGAACCGTCGCGGGCCGCGACCTCCTGCACTATACGCTGGCCGCCTTCGACGCCTGCAGCGAATTCACGCAGACGCTCGTGGTGATCGCCCCCGACGACGGCCATTTCGACGCGCGCCGCTTCAGCGGTCTGCGCTTTGCCGTGCGCCGCTGCGGCGGCGCCTCGCGCCAGGCGTCGGTGTACAACGGCCTCGCCGCGCTGGCCGAGTTCGGCGCGCGCGACGAAGACTGGGTGCTCGTGCACGACGCCGCGCGCCCCGGCATCACGCCCGCGCTGATCCGCACGCTCGTGGAATCGCTCAAGGACGACCCCGTGGGCGGCATCATGGCGCTGCCCGTGGCAGACACGCTCAAGCGCATGGCGCCCGGCGACGGCCCCGCACACATCGCCCGCACCGAGGCGCGCGATGGCTTGTGGCAGGCCCAGACGCCGCAGATGTTCCGCGTCGGCATGCTGCGCACCGCCATCGAGCGCGCGCAACAGGACGGCCACGACCTCACCGACGAAGCGAGCGCGATCGAATGGCTCGGCCACGCGCCGCGTCTCGTGCAGGGCAGCCTGCGCAACTTCAAGGTGACGTATCCCGAAGACTTCGCGCTCGCCGAGGCGATCCTCGGCAGCTACGCGGCGAGCTGACTATCGCGCGCCCTTTGAGGCGCGCCCCCTTTCAATACGGAAGACCCACTCATGGATATCAGAATCGGACAAGGCTACGACGTGCACGCACTGGTGCCGGGACGCCCGCTCGTGATCGGCGGCGTGACCGTGCCGTACGAGCGCGGGCTGCTCGGGCACTCGGATGCCGACGTGCTGCTGCATGCCATCACCGATGCGCTCTTCGGCGCTGCGGCGCTGGGCGACATCGGCCGCCATTTCCCGGACACCGACAAGCAGTTCTACGGCGCCAACAGTCGCGTGTTGCTGCGCGAGTGCCTGCGCCGCGTGAAGGAGGCGGGGTTTTCGCTCGTCAACGTCGACAGCACCGTGATCGCCCAGGCGCCGAAGCTCGCGCCGCACATCGAGGCGATGCGCGCGACGATCGCGGAAGATCTGGGCCTGCCGCTCGAGCGCGTGAACGTAAAGGCGAAAACCAACGAGAAGCTCGGCTACCTGGGCCGCGGCGAAGGGATCGAGGCGCAGGCCGCCGTTTTGCTGCTGCGCGCGTAATCCACCCGTAATTTACGCATGCGCGTTGGTGCGGGTTGGCGTGCATTGGCATATAGAAGCTAAGCGGGGGCAGGGCGCATGCCCGCAACCCGGATGGTCGGCGATTGCATCGACAAGTATCGACAATCGGCGGCCATTTTTTTCTTGCCGATTTATTTCCGCTTTTTTTTGCCCATACTGGCCTGGTGGAGTAACGCGGGAAGGGTCATGACGGCGAGCGAAAGGCGGGTGAAAGGCCTCGATGGGCTCCGGGCGCTGGCAGTGCTGCTGGTGTTCCTGTCGCACAAGGCTCACGTCGATGCCGTGGACGTGGGCCAGTTGGGCGTGTGGTTGTTCTTTCTGATCAGCGGCTATCTGATCGTCGGCGAACTGCATCGCAGTCGTTTGCGGCTGGAGGCGGGCGCGGCGCGCAGGGATGCCGCGCTCTGCGTGTTCTTCGTCAAGCGCGCGCTGCGTATCCTGCCGGTCTACTATCTTCTGCTGATCGCGCTGACCATTGCGCACACCCTGTTTTATCAACGCGAAGTCGATCTTGGTCTTGTGTGGCACTTCGCATTCCTCTCCAATTACTGGATCGGTGTCGTGCACGATCGATGGCCGGGCACGGTCTCGCATTTCTGGAGTCTCGCCGTCGAGCAGCAGTTCTATCTGGTGGCCCCTTTCGCGCTGCTGTTCACGCGCGCTTCGCGGCATCTCGCGCTCTGCGCGGCGGTTATCGTCACCGCGGCGCTCGTGCACTGCGGGCTCTATCTGCACGAGGCGAGCGAGCCGCTCGTCTATGCGTTCTCGCCGTGGAATTTCGCATTGATTGCGCTGGGCGGTGCAATGGCGATCGCGGGAGCGCGGGTGCCGTTGATGCGCGCCACGGGGAGCACGCTCTGGATCGTGGCGAGCGTTGGCGTGCTGGCCGCCTGCGCGCTGGCGCGCTCGCATTGCGCGGCGTGCGTGGAGGAGGAGGCCTCGATCTTGCCGGGCGTGCTCGACATCGCGCTTTCGCTTGCGCTCGGCGCTGCATTGCTGTGGATCGTGCGCCACCCGCAATCGGGTCTCGTGGCACTGCTCGAGGTGCGTCCGCTGGTCGGGCTGGGCACGATCAGCTACGGCTTTTATCTGTTTCACAACCTCGTGCCGGCGAAGCTCGGCGTGGATCCCGCGCTCTATGCGCGCCTCGGCTTGCCGCCGCTGGCCGATGCCGTGTTGCCGCTGGTCCTGCAGTTCGCGCTCGCGTTGCTGCTCGCTCATCTGTCGTGGCAGCTGCTCGAAAAACGCGTGCTGGAGTGGAAGCGCCCGCTGGAAGCGGCGATCCGCCAGCGCATGCCGCTGCGGGCGGCTGCCGGCGCCGAGCCTCTTCCGGCCGTCGCCGAGCGCTAGAGCGTCACACCGCCGATCGTGCGCCCGCTCGGGCACATCGCGCCGGTTTGCAGCGCATCGAGCACGCGCAGGATTTCGTCTGGGCTGCGCCCGACGTTGAGGTTATCCACCGAAACGTGCTGAATCGTATTGTCCGGATCGACGACGAAGGTAGCGCGCAGCGCGACGCCGGCCTCCTTGTCGCGCACGCCGAGCTGGTCGATCAGTTCGCCCTTCACGTCGCCGAACGAGTAGTGGTTCAGCCGTGAAAGCTCCCGGTTCTCGCGCCGCCAGGCGAGCTTCACGTATTCGTTGTCGCAACTGCCGCCCATCAGCACGGTGTCGCGGTCCTCGAATTCCTTCTGCAGCCGCGCGAAGCCGACGATTTCGGTCGGGCACACGGTCGTGAAGTCCATCGGATAGAAGTAGATGACCTTCCACTTCGTGGAGAAGGTCTGCTCGGTGATTTCGAGGAAGGCCGATTCGCCGTTTTCCTCGGGGTCGTTGAAGCCGGGCTTCGCCGCGTTGACGGTGAAGGCTTCGAGTTGGTCGCCCACGGTTTTCATGCGGCAGCTCCTTGACCTTGAGTGCGGGTGGCGTGCGGGTGGCTCCGATGAAGCCGATTGTGACAGGCGCGACGCCCGCGCGCTGCGAGCATGCGCCTGCGGCAAGCGAGCAAAAGTCGAAGGAAGTCAGGCGCCCTTGGCGAGCGGAAACTCGATCGTCACTTCGAGCCCCGGGCCGGGCAGGCGGTTGCGCAGGCGCAGGGCGCCCCGATAGCGGCCCACGAGCCGCTGCACGATGGCCATGCCGAGGCCGGTGCCGTTCGCCTGGGTGCGCGCGCTGTCCACGCGATAGAACGGCCGCGTGACGAGCGCGAGCTGGTCCTCGGGAATGCCGGGGCCTTCGTCCACCACCGAAAGCTCCACGCGCGAGTGCGAAACGCGCGTCTCCAGCATGATGTGCGGAATGCCGTCCGAGGCGCTCGCGCCATACTTGCGCGCGTTCTCGATCAGGTTGCCCACCACGCGGCGCATGTCGGTGTCGTCGGCCTCGATCACGGCCGTCGGCGCGAGCCGCGTGATGAGCCGCACGCCGTCTTCGCTCGCCATGCGCGCGGCCATTTCGCCCGCGATCACGGAAAGGTCGACGCGCTCAGGGCTGCGCTGGACGGGCCGCGCGTAATCGAGGAAGCGGCCGATGATCATGTCCATCTGCTCGATGTCGTCGATCATCGCGTCCTTCGTTGCCTGGTCGGACGGGCTCATCTCCGTCTCCAGCCGCAGGCGCGCGAGCGGCGTGCGCAGATCGTGGGAAATGCCGGCCAGCATCAGCGCGCGGTCGGCTTCCAACTGCTCCAGGTCGCGCACCATCTGGTTGAAGCTGCGGTTGGTTTCGGCGGCCACGCCCATGCCGCTTTCGGGCAGCTTCGCGGGCGACTGGCCGGAGCCGACCATGCGCGCCGACATGGCAAGCCGCGCGAACGGCCGGTTCACGAGGCTCGTGATGAACGCCGCGCCGAAGAGCGATAGCGCGAGCGCGGAAATGCCCCATCCGACCCATTGCAGGCCCGTGACGTTGTCGAGCTGGTCGCGGTCGAGTGCGACCCAGTAATCGTCGTCGTCGATCTTGAAGCTGATCCACACGCCCGGAATATCGTTGACCGACTGCGCGATCACGGTGTCGTCGCCGAGGCGCCCGCGGATGTCGTGCTCGATCAGACGATTGAGCGATTCGTCGGGCTGGAGCTTGTACTTGTCGGTGGTTTCGCGCGGATACACGCGCACGCCTTCGTTGCTCTCGAGATCCTGGAGCAGCGCGCGGCGCAGGTCGGGATCGGAATAGAGCAGGGCGGTGCGCGTGAGTTTGACGACGGCCACGAGCTGAAGCGCCACGCGCTGCGCGCGCGGTTCGCGCTCAATCACGCGAAAGCTCTGGAACCAGGCCGCAAGGCTGACCGCGATCAGGAGCGCGATCAGCAGGAAGGTGCGCCAGAACAGGTCGCCGAACGCAAGCGTCAGCACACGCCGGTCAATCCGCATAACCCTTCCTGTCGACTGAGGTATGGCAGACATCCCGCCGGATCAGGCTGCGCCGTCCGGGATGAACACGTAGCCGAGGCCCCAGACCGTCTGGATGAAACGCGGGCTGCCCGGATCCGGCTCGATCAGCTTGCGCAGACGCGAAATCTGCACGTCGAGACTGCGGTCGAACACTTCATACTCGCGGCCGCGCGCGAGCTCCATGAGTTTTTCGCGCGAGAGCGGCTGGCGCGGATGGCGCGCGAACACCTTGAGCACCGAGAACTCGCCCGTAGTGAGCGGAATTTCCTGGCCGGCCTTGGTGAGCGTGCGCGTGGCGAGGTTCAGCGCGAATTCGCCGAACTCGAACACCTCGGTGGTTTCGGACGGCGCGCCGGGCAGCTCCGAAGGTGCCTGGCGGCGCAGCACCGCGTGGATGCGCGCGACGAGCTCGCGCGGATTGAACGGCTTGGGCAGATAGTCGTCGGCACCCATCTCGAGGCCCACGATGCGGTCCACGTCCTCGCCCTTCGCCGTGAGCATGATGATCGGCGTGCGGTCGTTGCTGCCGCGCAGACGGCGGCAGATGGAGAGGCCGTCCTCGCCGGGCAGCATCAGGTCGAGCACGAGCAGGTCGAAACGTTCCCGCACCCACAGCTTGTTCATGGCAGGAGCGTTTTCCGCAACGTACACGTTGAAACCTTGCTCGCCGAGATAGCGCCGCAGCAGGTCGCGCAGGCGCGGATCGTCGTCGACTACGAGGATTTTCGAGGGGTTTTTGGTTTCCATGCCTGGCATCTTATCGCGATTGGATAGGGGTGCGAGTTTGCACCAATTATCAGGTTACAGTCAGTTACAAAATTTACCGGTGCCGTGGCACGGCCGCAAGTCCCGGCAGATAGACTGCTTTACTGAATGCGGCCGTTCGGTAGATACTTCAACCGACTTTTAAATCGTTAAATCGCCACCCGCGTCCGGGGCGGGTCCGTATCTGTTTTCGAGGTAGCCGTTTGCCGCGTCACGAAGGGAACAAAATGAAGGGAGGGGTCAGGCCGACAATGCGCCACACCATGATTGCACTGGCGCTGGCCAGTGGCGTCGTGGCGGCATTGAACGTGCCTGCTGCCCGGGCCCAGCCCTCGCCGGACCGCCTCGACAACCCCCGACCGCCTTCGCATCCCCCGGGCTACAAGCCGCCCGCACACCGCTTCCGCAGCGATCCCCCCGACACCACCGCCTCCGATCTCAGCATGCGCACGTCCGCCGTGCCGCCGGATCTCGACCAGCGCCGCCGCGACGGCCACATGACGCCCGAAGAGCGGCGCCTTTTGCGCCAGCACATCGAAGACGCCGTACGCGAACTGTACAAGCGTTGATCGCCGCGCACGGCGCGTGCCGCGTCTGCACTTGCGGTGCGCGTAACACGGTGCGCGAAACACTTCGTCTCAACTGAAAAAATCCGTAGCAATTGCGTCGTCAACAATCGTTCCGGATCGGCCGTTAAGCCGATACATTCAAACTGCGCAAGCCGCCTGGCGACTTGCGTCCTCACTCCAGTTCGAGGCGATATGAATCCGCTCAGGGGGCAGCCCGGAAGTCCGCCCGGGTCGATGGCGAGTCGGGCGGCGGTGAGTGCGTTGGTCGCGAGCGCGTTGCCGTTGCGTGCGAGCGCCGGCGAACCCCAGCCCGCGCATCACGGCAAGCCCGCTGCGCCGGGCGAAGACGAACTGCTCGATCCCGACGACGCCCGTCATCTGCTTTTGCGCACCGGCTTCGCCCCGGCCGCGTCGGACGTCATGCCCTACGTGGGCCTCACGCGCGGCGAGGCCGTCGACCGGGTGCTCGACACGAAGCGCGGCGTCGCGCTCACGCCGCTCCCGGCATGGACCGCCGAAGCGCTGCCCACCCGCGCCGAGCGTGCCGCATTGACGCCGGATCAGCGCCGTGACGCGGACCGCCTGCGCGGCCAGCACTACGACGAGCTGCGCGCCTGGTGGCTGCGCGAAATGCTGGTCACGCCGTCGCCGCTCACGGAGCGCATGACGCTCTTCTGGCACAACCACTTCACGTCGGGGCAGGACAAGGTGTCCGAGCCGCAGCTGATGGCCAACCAGAACGCGCTGCTCAGAAGCGAAGCGCTCGGCAATTTCGGTGCGATGCTGCATGCGCTCGCCAAAGATCCGGCGATGCTGCTCTATCTCGACGGCGCGAGCAATCGCAAGGGCAAGCCCAACGAGAACTTCGCGCGCGAGGTGATGGAGCTCTTCACGATGGGCGAAGGGCAGTACACGCAGCGCGACGTCACCGAAGCCGCGCGCGCGTACACGGGCTGGGGCGTCGATCCGGATACGCAGCACTACGTGTGGCGCTCCGAGCAGCACGACGGCGGCGAAAAAACGGTGCTCGGCAAGAGCGGGACTTTCGACGGCGACGAAGTGCTCGACATCCTGCTGCAGGCGCCGCAGACCGCCCGCTTCGTGAGCGCCAGGCTCTGGCGCGAGTTCGTTTCGCCGACGCCCGACGAGGCGCAGATCGAACCCGTCGCCGAACAGTTCCGCGCGAGCGGTTACGACATCCGCGCAGGCATGCGCGCGCTGCTGCTCACGCCCGCCTTCTGGGACGAAGACAATCGCGGCGTGCTGGTGAGCTCGCCGGTCGAATTCGTCGTGGGCACGGTGCGGCGCTTCAATGTCTCTTATGGCGATACGATGCCCTTCGCACGGACGGCCGCATCGCTTGGCGAGAACCTCTTCTATCCGCCGAACGTGAAGGGTTGGCCCGGCGGCACGGCATGGATCAACAGCTCGACCTTGCTCGCGCGCAAGCAGTTCGTCGAGCAGCTCTTTCGCGCGACCGAAGCGGCGCGGCCGCCGAAGCGCGGCGCCATGACGAAGGCAGCTGCTGCGATGCCGCCGCCCAGAAATCCGCCCATGGCGCAAGGCGGCATGCATTTCGATCTCGACGGCTGGCTGTCTCGCTTCGGCGTGAGCGCCGACGCAACGCCGGGCCTTTCAGCTCAGTTGCAGATGCAGCACGCGGTGCTGCCGCTCGCGCCGGTCGATGCGATCGCGGCGGGCAGCAACGCCAGCGCCTATCTCGAAGCACTGCTTATGGATCCGGTGTACCAGCTCAAATGAAAATGCGATTCGAAGAACCGGGCGGCGCGTGCCGCCGCGACGAGGAGCGAGGCAGAGCATGAAACGACGCGAGTTTCTGGCGGCGGCGGCAGTGGCGGGCACGTCGCTCTGGCTGCCGGGCGCCGTGCGCGCCGAGAGCGAGCCGGCAGCGCATGGCGCGGGGGCCACGGGCTACGACAATCTGCTGATCCTCATCGAACTGAAGGGGGGCAACGACGGCCTGAATACCGTCGTGCCGTTCGCGGATCCGCTTTACTCCAGCTATCGCGCGAACATCGGCGTGCGTCGCGACCAGGCGATCCAGCTCGACGAACGCACCGCGCTGCATCCGTCGCTCGCGCCACTCCTGCCGATGTGGCGCGCGCAGCAGCTCGCGATCGTGCAGGGTGTCACGTACCCGCAGCCCAACCTCTCGCACTTCCGCTCGATCGAGATCTGGGATACGGCTTCGCGCTCTGATCAATACTTGCGCGAAGGATGGCTGACGCGCGCTTTCGCGAGTGTGCCGGTGCCGAGAGGCTTCGCCGCAGACGGTCTGGTGCTCGGCAGCGCCGAGATGGGGCCGATGGCAAATGGCGCGCGCGCGATCGCGCTCGTCAATCCGGCGCAGTTCGCGCGTGCCTCGCGGCTCGTCACGCCGGTCTCGCTCAAGGAGCGCAACCCCGCGCTCGCGCACATTCTCGACGTCGAAAACGACATCGTGCACGCGGCCGACGATCTGCGTCCGCGTCCCGGCCAGTACGCGCTGAAGACGGCGTTTCCGCCGGGTGCGTTCGGCTCGTCGATCAAGACGGCGATGCAGGCGCTCGCCTCGAACGACACGGCGCAAGGCAAGCCGGTGCCGGGCAGGGGCGTGGCGGTGATTCGTCTCACGCTCAACGGCTTCGATACGCACCAGAACCAGCCCGGCCGCCACGCGGATCTGCTGCGCCAGTTTTCGGCCGGCATGGTCGCGCTGCGCGACGCGCTTGGCGAGCTCGGTCGCTGGGACCGCACGATGATCGTCACCTATGCCGAGTTCGGCCGCCGCGTGCGCGAAAACCAGAGCCAGGGCACCGACCACGGCACGGCGTCGGTTCACTTCGTGGCGGGCGGACGCGTGGCGGGTGGGCTCTATGGCCAGGCACCGCAACTCGCGCGTCTGGACGGCAACGGCAATCTGCCGGTGGGCGTCGACTTCCGGGAGATCTACGCGACGGTGCTGGGACCGTGGTGGGGACTCGACGCGCAAACGGTGCTGCAGGGCCGCTTCCAGCCGTTGCCGATCCTGCGGGCGTGATCCGCGCTACGCGACGTTGGCGGCACGTGTGTCGCCCGGCGCGCCTGCGCAAGTCCGAGGCGATTTAGCTGCGCCGCGCGGCGCGCCAGGCAATCCAGAGCTTGCGGATCGGCGTGAGTACGATCTGCTGGTGCAGGACCTGGAACTGCTCGCGTTCGACTTCGGCAAGAAGCGCGAGCGATAGCGCGGCCAGCGCGCGCAACGGGCCCTGGCCGCGACGCTCCCCGGCGGGGATGGCGGCCAGCGCCGCCTCCACGGCTTCGCGGGCGCGCGCCGTCTGGAACTGCATCAGTTCTGTGAAAGCGTCGCTATAGCGGCGGTTGATCAGGTCGGCGGCCGTGACGTTGTAGCGCTGCAGTTCGTCGATCGGAATATAGATGCGGCCATGGCGTGCATCGTTGCCGATCTCCGGCACGAACTGCGCGAGGACGAGGGCATTGCCGAGCGGCGCGGCCCACGCGGCGGCGGTTTGCGGATCGCGCGCGCTCACGCGCGCCACCAGCGTGGCGAACGTGCCGCCCACGCCTTCGATATAGCGCCGCAGATTCGGATAGTCGAGGTAGCGTGCCTGCTCGAAATCCATCTCGTAGCCGGCGAGCAAGGCCTGGAGCGCCGGGTATGCGGCTTTCACGTCGTCCAGATGATGCGCGAGCGCCTGGGTGACGGGGTGGGCCGCTTTTCCCTCGGCGAGTGCGGCCAGTTCCTTCTGCCACCAGGCGAGCTTCGTGCGGCCCACCGTGGGGTCGCTCGTTTCCTTCGCGGTTTCTTCGAGCTCGCGGCGCAGGGCGAAGAGCGCGGCCAGAAGCGGCTGCTGTTTCGCGCTTGCCTGGCGCAGCGCGTAGTAAGTACTGGATCCGGGCGGGGCCGCCTTTTGCAGGCAGTAATCGTCGAAGTTCACGGCGTTCGGAGGGTGGGGAGGTGCGTCCGCGCGGTCTTGCGCCATTGCCTGAAAAGGGTGGTGGCGAGCGCCGCGGCGGCAGACGCGCGATTCTAGCATCGTGCATGGAAATGCCGCACGCGCACATGCAGACAAGCGCCGGGCAATCGGTTAGAATCTCGCGCTTGGCGCTTCCGGGCTTGCCTGCTGGCGTTGCCGGCGAGGTACGGTGAGGGAAAATGACGGCGGGCGCCGCAGGTTTGCAGCAGGTTGACTCGCACGCGACATCGCAGCGGTCCTGCCGGCCAGGCGAAAGATTCGCGTGAGTGGCGAAATTGGTAGACGCACCAGGTTTAGGTCCTGACGCCCGCAAGGGTGTGCCGGTTCGAGTCCGGCCTCACGCACCACTAGCAAAAAAACGAAGGGCCACGTGCCGTCAGGTACGTGGCCCTTTTTGCGTTGGATCGGTTCGCGCGCAGTACTCCCCGCCCGACTCGTGCATATGCACGCAGGCGCGATCGGTTTCCTCCGACCTGTGCGCGCATCCGCGCGTCGAAGACGCACGGTGCGCGCACTCGCTTACATGTCCTCTTGCGCCGCCTCGATGACCTTGTCGAGCGCGCGACGCAACGTTTCGCGCTCCTTGTCGTCGAGGCAGGAGAAGAAGTCCGTGTTCCATTTGCGGGCCACGGGCATCACCTTGCGGTAGAGCGCACGCCCTTCCGGTGTGAGCGAAACGAGTACGAGGCGTCCATCGTCCTCGCTCGCGTTGCGCTGCATGAGACCGCGGCGCATCAGCGCCTCGGCCGCGCGGCTGGCCTGGCTCTTGTCGAGATTCGCGTGGCGGGCGAGCTCCATCACCGAGAACGGGCCGAACGCGCCCACCGCCGCAATGAGGCGCGCCTCGGGCAGCGTAATGCCGAGCTTCGCCTGGTAGCGTTCCGTGCTGCCCCGTTCGGAGAGCTTGTTCAGGACATGGAGCCGATAGGTCAGAAACTGCTCGAGTCCGGCTTTGCTTGCCTTCATGGTCGTCCTGGTCGCGTGAAGATGGCGCGAGGTATCGCGCGTGATGTGATTGTTGCCGCAACCGGCGCGCGGGTCAACGCATAGCGCATAGCGCGCCACGCGTGAACGTGGCGCGCACATCTTTTAATCGCTTAAGTAGGAAGGCGAAGTGCTTGCCGTTGGGCTGCGTTAGCGCGAACCGAAGCGCAGCCGCGTGAGCTGTTCGGCTTCGTTGGCGAGTAGCTTCGCGGCATCGCGGATCGCCGTGTCGAGCGTGATCGGGCCGGGTGCAGGCGAGAAGCATCCGCTGAAATGCTCCGACAGACGCGGCAGCGCAGCCGGATCGACGGCGCCCGAGAGCAGCGTGGCCGGCACCCCGGCCGCCTGGGCGTGACGGCAGGCGATGAAGGGTGCCTTGCCGTGCAGCGTCTGCACATCCGAGCGGCCTTCGCCGGTGATGAGCCAGTTCGCCTCGGCGAGTGCTTCGTCGAGGCCGATCTGGCGCGCCACTACTTCCGCGCCCGGCTCGAAGCTCGCGCCCAGCATGCGCAGCGCGAAACCGAGTCCGCCCGCGGCGCCCGATCCGGCTTCGTCGCGCACGCGCCGCTCCAGTGCGGCTTCGATGAGATCGGCAAAGCGCGCGAGCGCGGCGTCGATGGGCGCGACCTGTTCCGGCGTCACGCCTTTTTGCGGGCCGAACACGGCCGTCGCGCCATGCTCGCCGGTGAGCGGGTTATCGACGTCGGACATGCCGACGAACGAAGCTTGCGCGAGACGCGCGTCGAGCCCCGACACGTCTACGCGCGCCACGCGTGCGAGTGCCTCGGGGGTCGGGGCGATCGCCTGACCGTCGGCATCGAAGAGCCGCATGCCAAGACCCACCAGCAGGCCCGCGCCGGCGTCGTTGGTGCTGCTGCCGCCGAGCGCGACGTAAAAGCGCCGCACGCCTTCGTCGAGCAGGGCGCGGATCGCCTCGCCCATGCCGAGGGTACTGCGCTCGGCCACCGGCACGCCCATGCCCACCGGGTCGGTGATGCCGACGATCTCGGCCGTTTCGACGATGGCGCTGCCGTCGTGCAGGACGCCGAGCGCCGCTTCGCGCGTCGGTCCCGCGGCGCCGCGCACGGTCATGACGCGGCGCTCGCCGCCCACGGAAAGCATGGCGTCGAGCGTGCCTTCGCCGCCGTCGGCCATCGGGCAGGTGCGGATCTGTGCGTCCGGGCGGGCGCGGCGGATGCCTTCGGCTATCGCGGCGGCGACCCCATCCGCACTGAGCGAGCCTTTGAAAGAATCGGGAGCAATGACGACGACAGGTGCGTCGGATGACGGGTTAGGCATGGTGTCTCTGCTGGCAAGGGTTGACGTGTCTCGGGCGTCGGCTGAGGCCGGCGGGGCGTCCGGCTCGCCCGTAAGCTTAACAGTCCCGCGGGGCTGGCTGGATACCCGGCCTGCGATAGCCCGGATCGGACGGGCGCATGGCGGCGCCGCACGGAGCCCTGCGGGAGCGGGGGCGCACGGCGAGCTGGCTGCCCGGTGCAGCCATGCAGCAGGTCTGCATATTGCGCCGCAAAATCGCAGTTTTGGCGCGGCTTCCGGACGGATTTGGGCCATTTCGGGCGAACCCGCATGGCAAATCCCGTTGGTGGCGGAAATAGTTTGCTAAAATACCCGGCTCTTTTGACAGAACCGCGTCGCAAACCGTCCGAACGCTCTCCGTGAGTTACACGGGAATCGGGTCGGGCAGCCAGGTTCCGGAGCGCATCACCGGCGGGCGCGAGCTTGCCGGGGCGGCGCCAGACAGGCGGCGCGGGCGTTGCCGGCGAAGGGCGCACATAGCCTGTGCACCTGTGAGCGCCTGCAAGCGGCGCCGCGAGAGATGCACGTGCGCAGGTGCCGCCGGGACAAAAGCAGGGCGCCCAAGCCGCCATCCCCAGTGGGTGGCGGGCCGCGGCACAGCAAAGATTACTGATTCGCTCGAACAAATTTTAGGACGATTGAAGCCATGGCTAACGTTGTTGAAAACCTCGGCAAGCTCGAACGCCGCGTGACGATTTCCCTGCCGAAGGATGCCGTGCAGAAAGAAGTGGATTCGCGCATCCGTCAACTCGCGAAGAACGTGCGCATGCCGGGTTTCCGCCCGGGCAAGGTGCCGCTCAAGATGGTCACGCAGCAGTACTCGGGCCAGGTGGAAGCCGAAGTGCTGAGCGACAAGGTCGGCAAGGAATTCTTCGACATCAGCCGCGCCGAGAACCTGCGCGTGGCCGGCCAGCCGAGCTTCGCGCCGAAGGCCGACGCCGCGGAAGGCGACTACGCATTCGACGCGACCTTCGAGGTCTATCCGGAAGTGACGCTCGGCGACGTGGCGACGGCCGAAATCGAGCGCACGACCACGAGCATCACGGAAGCCGAAATCGACCGTACGCTCGACATCCTGCGCAAGCAGCGCGTGCACTTCCACGCACGCGGCGAAGCGGGCGAGCACGGTGACGGCGGCGCCGACACGGCAGCGAAGAGCGGTGATCGCGTGACGGTCGACTTCGTCGGCAAGATCGACGACGTGGCATTCCCGGGCGGCAGCGCCGAAGGTTTCGCGTTCGTGCTGGGCGAAGGCCGCATGCTGCCGGAATTCGAAACCGCGGCAACGGGCCTGAAGCAGGGCGAGTCGCGCGAGTTCGACCTTCAGTTCCCCGAGGACTATCACGGCAAGGACGTCGCCGGCAAGACCGCGAAGTTCACGATCACGATGCAGAAGATCGAGTGGCCGCACCTGCCGGAAATCGACGCGGAATTCGCGAAGTCGCTCGGCATCGCCGACGGCGACCTCGACAAGATGCGCGCCGAGATCAAGGAAAACCTCGAGCGCGAAGCCAAGCGCCGCACCCAGGCCATCGTCAAGAACCAGGTCATGGACGCGCTCCTGAAAATCGCCGAACTCGACGTGCCCAACGCACTCGTCGAACAGGACCAGCAGCGCCTCGTCGAAATGGCGCGTGCGGACCTCGCGCAGCGCGGCGTGCCGAACGCCAAGGACGCGCCGATCCCGGCCGAAATGTTCAAGGAGCAAGCCGAGCGCCGCGTGAAGCTGGGCCTCGTGCTGGCCGAGCTCGTGAAGTCGAACGGCCTCGAAGCGAAGCCCGAGCAGATCCGCGCCGAAGTGGACGAATTCGCGAAAAGCTACGAAGACCCGAAGGAAGTCGTGCGCTGGTATTATTCGAACCAGCAACGCCTCGCTGAAATGGAAGCCTTCGTCGTCGAATCGAACGTCGTCGACTTCGTGCTCGGCAAGGCCAAGGTGACGGACAAGCTGGTGAGCTTCGAGGAACTGGCAAGCGCAACGGCTCAGGCTTAAGGCTGCTGTGCTTCGGCGTGCAGGCTGTCGGGGCGACCGGCGGCAAGCACGCCGTTTTTGTATCTACGCAATTTAGCCATGCTCGCCGTGTGGTTGATTTGCGCACGGTCCGTCGCCATACCGGTTGAACAGAATAACTTTTCCAGACAAGGATGCACCGCATGACCATTCGCGCTCAATCGCTGGATACGTTGACTTCCCAGGCTTCGCGGGACTTCGACCCGCAGGCGCTCGGGCTCGTGCCGATCGTCGTGGAGACGAGCGGTCGCGGCGAGCGCTCGTATGACATCTACTCGCGCCTCCTGAAAGAGCGCGTGGTGTTCCTGGTCGGCGAAGTGAACGACCAGACCGCGAACCTCGTCGTTGCCCAGTTGCTGTTCCTCGAAAGCGAAAATCCGGACAAGGACATCAGCCTGTACATCAACAGCCCGGGCGGCTCGGTGTCGGCCGGCATGGCGATTTACGACACGATGCAGTTCATCAAGCCAGATGTTTCGACCCTTTGCATGGGCCTCGCGGCCAGCATGGGCGCCTTCCTGCTGGCGTCGGGCGCGAAGGACAAGCGTTTCGCGCTGCCGAACTCGCGTGTCATGATCCACCAGCCGCTCGGCGGCGCACGTGGCCAGGCGTCGGACATCGAAATCCAGGCTCGCGAAATCCTGTATCTGAAGGAGCGCCTGAACCAGCTGCTCGCGCACCACACGGGCCAGCCGGTCGAGCGCATTGCGCGGGACACCGACCGCGACAACTTCATGTCCAGCGATGACGCCCAGGCGTACGGTCTCGTGGACCAGGTGCTGCACAAGCGTCCCTGATCCGGCCCGCGTAGCGTTGTAGCGCTGTTGTAGCTGCTTTTTTAGCGGCTTTTGCAGCGTTACCCGGCGCCGCCCGCAATAACGGGGCAGGTTTTCGCCCCCGTACAAAAAGGGATTGGCGCCGCCGCGCGGACCGTGTGGAATAATCGGCATACGCGCTCGCAGCCTGCGGCCCACACGCCGTCACAGCAAGCGGTTCATGCGCCCCCCGCCCGGCGTGGCCGGGGGAAACGGCGTATCATGTAACAGAGTGTCCGGAGGCTCATCTATCCATGGCGGACAAGAAAGGTTCTAACAGCGAAAAGCTGTTGTATTGCTCGTTTTGCGGCAAAAGCCAGCATGAAGTGAAGAAACTGATTGCGGGGCCGTCGGTGTTCATCTGCGATGAATGCATCGACCTGTGCAACGAGATCATTCGCGACGAGGCCGCGGGCGCCGGCGTCGATGCGGCGCTGTCGCGCTCGGACCTGCCGAGCCCGCAGGAGATTCGCGACATCCTCGATCAATACGTGATCGGCCAGGAGCGCGCGAAGAAGATCCTCGCCGTGGCGGTGTACAACCACTACAAGCGCCTCAAGCATCTCGACAAGAAGGACGACATCGAGCTCTCCAAGAGCAACATCCTGCTGATCGGGCCCACCGGCTCGGGCAAGACCCTGCTCGCGCAGACGCTCGCACGCCTGCTGAACGTGCCGTTCGTGATCGCCGACGCCACCACGCTGACCGAAGCCGGCTACGTGGGCGAAGACGTCGAGAACATCATCCAGAAGCTGCTCCAGAACTGCAACTACGAAGTCGACAAGGCGCAGCGCGGCATCGTTTATATCGACGAAATCGACAAGATCAGCCGCAAGTCGGACAACCCGTCGATCACGCGCGACGTGTCCGGCGAGGGCGTGCAGCAGGCGCTCCTGAAGCTGATCGAGGGCACGATGGCCTCGGTCCCGCCCCAGGGCGGCCGCAAGCACCCGAACCAGGACTTCATCCAGGTCGATACGACCAACATCCTGTTCATCTGCGGCGGCGCCTTCGACGGCCTTGAAAAGGTCATTACCGACCGTACCGAAAAGACCGGTATCGGCTTCGGCGCGAGCGTGAAGAGCAAGCAGGAGCGCGACGCGGGCGAAGTGCTGCGCGAGACGGAGCCGGAAGACCTGATCAAGTTCGGCCTGATTCCGGAACTGATCGGCCGTCTGCCGGTGGTCGCGACGCTCGGCAAGCTCGACGAGGTCGCGCTCATGAAGATTCTGGTCGAGCCGAAGAATGCGCTCATCAAGCAGTACCACAAGCTCTTCAACATGGAGCGCGTGGAACTGGAGATCCGCCCGGCCGCGCTGCAGGCCATCGCCCGCAAGGCGATCCGCCGCAAGACCGGGGCACGAGGTCTGCGCTCGATCCTGGAGCAGGCGCTGCTCGACGTGATGTACGAACTGCCGACAATGAAAGGCGTTAGCAAGGTAATCATCGACGACAACGTGATCGATGGAGACGGCAAGCCGCTCCTGATCTACGAAGACGCTCCCAAGGTTGCAGGGTCGAACTGATGGTGGTGATCGGCTAAAGAGTTCCAGGAAAAAGCCGTTCATACAATGGGATGAACGGCTTTTTCGTTTCGTTTATCTTGTGGTCGATGGCGCACTATTTTGGAGTCACTGAACTTTTCCCACACGCGAGAGGCTTGTAATCGCTTTTTCAGGCCTCACTTACCGAACGAACTGATTCCACTCATGGGGAAATGAAATGTCAGGAACCCAACTCCTTCCGCCGGAACGCACCACGCTCCCGCTGCTGCCGCTGCGAGACGTCGTAGTCTTCCCGCATATGGTGATTCCCCTTTTCGTGGGCCGACCGAAATCGATCAAGGCCCTCGAAGCGGCAATGGAAGGCGGCAAGCACATCATGCTCGTCGCGCAAAAGACTGCCGCCAAGGATGAGCCGACCGATAAAGATATGTACGAAGTGGGATGCGTTGCAAACATCCTGCAAATGCTCAAGCTGCCCGACGGCACGGTAAAGGTGCTCGTCGAGGGCCTCCAGCGCGCGAAAACCCTCTCGATCGAAGAGCAGGAAACGCAGTTTTCGTGCGAAGTGCTGCCGCTCGAACCCGATCACGCCGACGGCGCCGAAACCGAAGCGCTGCGCCGCGCGATCGTCTCGCAGTTCGATCAGTACGTGAAGCTGAACAAGAAGATCCCGCCGGAGATCCTGACCTCGCTGTCGGGCATCGACGAGGCCGGTCGTCTTGCCGATACCATCGCCGCGCACCTGCCGCTCAAGCTCGACCAGAAGCAGCACATCCTCGAGATGTTCCCGGTCGTGGAGCGTCTGGAGCATCTGCTCGCCCAACTCGAAGCCGAAATCGATATTCTCCAGGTGGAGAAGCGCATTCGCGGCCGCGTGAAGCGCCAGATGGAAAAGAGCCAGCGCGAGTACTACCTGAACGAGCAGGTCAAGGCCATCCAGAAGGAACTGGGCGAAGGCGAAGAGGGTGCCGATCTCGAAGAGCTCGAGAAGCGCATCACCGCCGCGCGCATGCCCAAGGAAGCCAAGAAGAAGGCCGACGCCGAGCTCAAGAAGCTCAAGCTGATGTCGCCGATGTCGGCCGAAGCCACTGTCGTGCGCAACTACATCGACACGCTGATTGGCCTGCCGTGGCGCAAGAAGAGCAAGGTCAACAACGACCTCTCGAACGCCGAAGCCGTGCTCGACGAGGACCACTATGGTCTCGAGAAGGTGAAGGAACGCATTCTCGAGTATCTCGCGGTGCAACAGCGCGTGGACAAGGTGAAGGCGCCGATCCTGTGCCTCGTCGGGCCCCCCGGCGTCGGCAAGACCTCGCTCGGGCAGTCGATTGCGCGCGCAACGAACCGCAAGTTCGTGCGTATGGCGCTGGGCGGCGTGCGTGACGAGGCCGAGATTCGTGGCCACCGTCGCACGTATATCGGTTCGATGCCGGGCAAGATCCTGCAGAGCCTCACGAAGGTCGGCGTGCGCAATCCGCTCTTCCTGCTCGACGAAGTCGACAAGATGGGCATGGATTTCCGCGGCGATCCGTCGTCGGCGCTGCTCGAAGTGCTCGATCCGGAACAGAACCACACGTTCGCCGACCACTACATCGAAGTCGATTTCGACCTCTCCGATGTGATGTTCGTCGCCACGTCGAACTCGCTGAACATTCCGCCGCCGCTGCTCGACCGGATGGAAGTGATCCGCCTCTCGGGCTATACGGAAGACGAGAAGGTCAGCATTGCGCAGCGTTATCTTCTGCCCAAGCAGAAGAAGAACAACGGTCTGAAGCAAGGCGAGATCGAGGTGACCGAAGGCGCGATCCGCGACATCATTCGCTACTACACGCGTGAAGCGGGCGTGCGTTCGCTCGAGCGCGAAGTGTCGAAGATCTGCCGCAAGGTCGTGAAGATGCTGCTGCTGAAGAAGGCCGACAAGGCCGTCACGGTGGACAGCGGCAACCTCGACACCTTCCTCGGCGTGCGCAAGTTCGACTTCGGTCTGGCCGCGAAGGAAAACCAGATCGGCCAGGTCACGGGTCTCGCGTGGACGGAAGTGGGCGGCGATCTGCTCACGATCGAAGCGGCGGTCATGCCCGGCAAGGGCAATGTGATCCGCACGGGTTCGCTCGGCGACGTGATGAAGGAGTCGGTCGAAGCGGCACGTTCGGTGGTGCGCTCGCGTTCGCGTCGCCTCGGTGTCAAGGACGAGGCGTTCGAGAAGCAGGACATCCACATTCACGTGCCCGAAGGCGCGACGCCGAAGGACGGTCCGTCCGCCGGTATCGCGATGACGACGGCGCTGGTGTCCGTGCTCACGGGCATTCCGGTGCGCGCCGATGTCGCGATGACGGGCGAGATCACGCTGCGCGGCGAAGTGCTGCCGATCGGCGGCCTGAAGGAGAAGCTGCTCGCGGCGCATCGCGGCGGCATCAAGCTCGTGCTGATTCCTGAAGAGAACGTCAAGGATCTCGCCGAGATTCCCGACAACGTGAAGAACGCGATCGAAATCGTGCCGGTCCGCTGGATCGACAAGGTGCTCGAACTCGCGCTCGAACGGGTGCCGCAGGCCCTGCCGGAAGAAGAAGTGAAGGCCGAGGACGCCAAGGCGCCCGTGGCCGAGTCGAAGGACGCCGGCGCGACGACCGAAGTGGTCAAGCACTGAAGTTGCTGTCTCCGGATCAGCCGGACACCCCGAAAACCCGCGGCTTTGCCCGCGGGTTTTTTTATGCCTTGCCGCTGCGTGCCGACCTTGCGTGACGGTACTGAAGCTTCCCTCGAAAGCCCCGCCCAATCAGGCTGAATCCCGCTTGACACCGTGGTTTCGGCCTCGTTAAATGAGCGGGGCCCGGCGTCCTGCCGGGCTGTCTGTTCCTGTTTGTTTCTGTCTGTTCCACTATCCGGCGCAAGCAGCGCCATAACGATTGCCCAAACACATTCTCGGGGGCTGGAATGAATAAAACGGAATTGATCGACCACATCGCGCAGCAGGCCGACATCTCGAAAGCGGCCGCGGGGCGCGCACTCGATGCCGTGATCGGCGGCGTCAAGGGCACGCTCAAGAAGGGAGGATCGGTCACGCTGGTCGGCTTCGGCACGTTCGCCGTCGGCAAGCGCACGGCACGCACGGGCCGCAATCCGCGCACGGGAGATGCGATCAAGATCAAGGCAGCCAAGGTCCCGAAATTCAGGCCTGGTAAAGCGCTCAAAGATGCGCTAAACTAGCGGGCTCGCTGGTTGAGCAGCGCCCGGGTAGAAAAACCGGGATGCGCGGGCCGGCGGGAATGCTGAAAAGCAGGTAGTACAGCAGGAGCAGTACAGGAATCGTGAAGCTGGGTGCTTAGCTCAGTTGGTAGAGCGGCGCCCTTACAAGGCGTAGGTCGGGAGTTCGAGCCTCTCAGCACCCACCAGTTTCCGGTTCGGCGTTCGCAGGTTGCGACAAGCACCGGCAGCGCACGCAGCAAGTCACCGCACGGAGCGGTAGTTCAGTTGGTTAGAATACCGGCCTGTCACGCCGGGGGTCGCGGGTTCGAGCCCCGTCCGCTCCGCCAGGATCCGTTCAGGAAGGCGAACCGAAGGCAAACTGCGGTTCGCCTTTTTTATTGTCTGCTGAGGTAATATCGGGCGTTCCGTTTTTAGGCGCTCTTCTTGCTCTTTCAAGCATGCTCGACTTTTTCCGCAATCACAAACGCCTGATGATGTTCATGCTGCTCCTGGTGGTGCTGCCAGGGCTCGGCTTCGTCGGCATACAAGGTTTCCGCGGCTTTTTCGACGAAAGTGCGAACGTCGCCAGCGTCAACGGCCACAAGATCACCCGCGTCGAGTACGACGGCGCAGCGCGTCAGCAGCTCGACCAGGCCCGCCAGATCATGGGGGCGAACTTCGACGCCAGTCTCTTCGATACCCCGCAGCACCGCAAGGACATCCTCGACGGCCTGATCCAGCAGCGCGTGCTCGTCGACGAAACGCAGCGTCTGCATCTCACGGCATCGGACGACGCCGTGCGCCGCACGCTGCTGGCCGATCCCGTGATCTCGTCGCTGCGCAAGCCCGACGGCACGATGGACCTCGACCGCTACAAGCAGCTGCTCGCGATGCAGGGCATGACGCCCGAGCAGTACGACGAGCGCGTGCGCTACAGCCTCGCGATGCAGCAGTTGCCGAGCGCCGTGATCGGCAGCGCGTTCACGCCGAAGTCGCTCGCGCAGCAACTCATGTCGCTCTCCGAGCAGCAGCGCGAAGTGCAGGGTCTCGCATTCCGCACGACCGACTATGCGGCGAAGGTCCAGCCGACCGACGCGCAACTGCAGGCTTATTACGACGCGCACAAGAGCGACTTCGCGACGCCTGCCACGGCGCAGATCCAGTATCTGGTGCTGTCGGCGGCCACGGTCGCGGCCGGCGTGCAGCCGGGCGATGCCGATCTCAAGCAGTACTACAACGACAACATCGCGAAGTACCGCACCGACGAAGAAGTGCGCGCGAGCCACATCCTGATCGCTGTGCCGAAGGACGCCAGCGCGGCCGACCGCGATGCGGCGAAGCAGAAGGCCGCGTCGATCCTCGCCGAAGTGAAGGCGCATCCGGATCAGTTCGCACAGATCGCGCAGAAGGAATCGCAGGATCCGGGTTCGGCAGCGAAGGGCGGCGACCTCGGCTACTTCGGCCGCGGCATGATCGCGGGCGGCTCGGCGTTCGACGACGCCGTGTTCAAGCTCAAGAAGGACGAAATCAGCGACGTGATCCAGTCGGACTTCGGCTATCACATCGTCGAGCTCACGGACATCAAGCCGGCGGTGACGAAACCCTTCGACGACGTGAAGGCTTCGATCCTGAACGACGTGAAGACGCAGCAGGCCGCGAAGCTGCTCGCCGACGACGCCGACGGTTTTTCCTCGCTCGTCTATGAGCAGTCGAAGAGCCTGCAGCCCGCCGCCGACAAGTACAAGCTGACGATCCAGACGGCCACCGTCACGCCGAAGCCGAATGCCACGTTGCCGCCTGACAGCCCGCTGAACAACCAGAAGTTCCTCGACGCCGTGTTCGCGAACGACTCGGTGAACCAGCACAACAACACCCAGGCAATCGATGTCGGCAACAGCACGTTGATCTCGGCGCACGTCACCAGCTACCAGCCCGCGGCGACGCCGGCGTTTGCCGCAGTCAAGGACGCCGTGCGTCAGAAGGTGGTGGCGCAGCAGGCCGCCGATCTCGCGAAGAAGGAAGGCGAGGCGAAGCTGGCCGAGCTGCAGAAGTCGAAGGCGACGGACGGTTTCTCGTCGGCGCTCAAGGTCTCGCGCAACGATGCCCAGGGGCTGCCGCCCGCCGCGCTCTCGGCCGTCTTCAAGGCCGATGCGCAGAAGCTGCCGGCGTACGTCGGCGTGGATCTGGGCAACGACGGCTACGCGATCTATCGCGTGAATTCGGTCACGAACGGCCTCGCTGTCGATGGCACGCGCCTCGCCGCCGCGCAGCAGCAGCTCGCACAGGTGGGCGGGCAGTCGCAGTTGCAGGCGTATCTCGATGCGCTGCGCGATCGCTCGAAGGTGAAGTATTACGGCTCGCTCGGTCCGGCCGGACAGTCCGGCGATCCGGACGGGCAATAACCCCCGGTTCTGACGCAGCAGCAAAAAAGCCCCGCGAAATTTCGCGGGGCTTTTTTGCTTGATGGCGCGTTGAGTGAGAAACGCAAGACGCACAAAAGGCGCGGAACTGCGCCCGGCAAACCAGCAGGGTTCTAGAGGCAGGCGCTGATATCGCTCGTGGCGTCGCCGCCTGCACCGCCTCCGGAGCGGAAACCCACCCAGGTCTTGCTGTTGGCGGACCAGGCCGGCCGGATGACCGCCGCAGCACCGTTAGGCGGCTGCTGGCCCGGCACATAGACGTCCATCGCCTGATCGTTCGCAAGCATCGTTTGCGATACGACCTGTTGCTGCGAGCGATCGGCCCACTTCTGCGAAATGCACTGCGCAACGGCCGCCGGCGGTTGCTGGCTCGTGCCGACGGACTGCGCGCCGTTCGGTATCGGCTGGTTGGCGCAGGCGCCCAGTGCTGCCGTTACGAGAATAAGAGGTAAATATTTCACGCTTTTCTCCCTCCAGTCAGGGTCGGTCGGAACAGGACGAATGCCGCTTGTCCAGCGAGCAATCGATGGCCGGCCGCTCGCGCCCCGGCTGCCGGGGCGTTTTCGCGCAACCGTCAGCGTGGGCGGGTGGGTGCCAGACTGCGCCGATACCGGTCAGTGCCTGGCGCCGCTGGCAAGCAGCGGCTTGAGCGTCGGCCATACGTTATCGAGCAGCAAAGACTGTGCCTGCTCGGTGGGATGCATCTGGTCGGACTGGAAAAGCTCGGGTTTGTCGGCGAGGCCGGCGAGCAGGAACGGCACCAACGGCACGTCCAGCTCCTTCGAAAGCTGGCCGTAGAGACCGTGGAACTTCTGCGTGTAGTCGGGGCCGTAATTGGGCGGCACGTACATGCCCACCAGCATTGGCCGCGCATTGCCCTTGCGGATGGCGGCGACGATGGCGCGCAGATTGCTGTCGGTGGTGGCGAGCGGCACGCCGCGCAGCGCGTCGTTGGCGCCCAGCTCGACGATCACGATCGAAGGCTTCAGGCGCTGCATCACGAGCGGCAGGCGCGCGAGGCCGCCGCTCGTGGTGTCACCGCTGATGCTCGCGTTCGCGACGCTATAATCGATTCGCTCACTCGCGAGCCTTTGGCGCATCAGCGCGACCCAGCCTGTGTCGCGCGGCAGGCCGTATTCGGCGGAAAGGCTGTCGCCCAGCACCACGATCAGCGGTTTCGCGGCGTCGGGAGCATTGGCGGGTGGGTTGGCGGCGCGACCCGCGGCGGACAGGAGCGCGAGTCCCGCCACGAATGACGCGGCAAGCAGCATGCGTGCGGCGGACGGTGCGCCGCGAAGCGCCTTGACGGTTAACCTGTGCTTGATCATGTGCGAATGAATAGCGATCCAGTCATCGAAGTACGGGGGTTGAGCAAGCGCGTCACCGACGCCACCGGCGAACTCACCATTCTCGACGGTATCGACCTCACCGTCACGGCCGGCAGCAGTGTCGCGATCATCGGCGCCTCGGGCTCGGGTAAATCCACGCTGCTCGGGCTGCTCGCGGGGTTGGACAGCGCAAGCGCGGGCTCGGTTCGGCTACTGGGCCAGGAGCTGACCGGGATGGCCGAGGATCAGCGCGCGGCATTACGCAACGGCGCGGTGGGCTTCGTGTTCCAGTCGTTTCAGTTGATGCCGCATCTGACTGCACTCGAAAACGTCGCGCTGCCGCTCGAATTGCAGGGCGGCATGTCCGCGCGCGAGGCGTTCACGCGTTCGCGCGCGCTGCTCGAACGCGTGGGGCTGGGCCAGCGCACGAGCCACTATCCGAAGCTGCTCTCCGGCGGCGAGCAGCAGCGCGTGGCGCTCGCCCGCGCGTTCGTCACGCGGCCCTCGATCCTCTTCGCCGACGAACCCACCGGCAGTCTCGACGCGGCCACGGGCCGCGCGGTCATCGACCTGATGTTCGAGATGAATCGCGCGACCGGCGCGACCCTCGTGCTGGTCACGCACGACATCGACCTCGCGCGCCGTTGCGACACCGTCGTGACGATCGAGGCGGGGCGCCGCGTCATGCACGGCGACGCCGTGCCCGGTCAGGTGGAAGCGGGGCGCTAGGCCGACAAGGCGTGCGCATCGGGCGCACGCCGTCATGCCCCCTTACCTCAGCGCTTGAGCACGGCACGCGCCCGCGCGATCAGCGCGGCCGTCGACGAATCGTGCTGCTTGACGTCGCCCGGCGTGGCCGTGAGATCGGCTTCGACCACCTTGCCGAGTATCTTGCCGAGCTCGACGCCCCACTGATCGAACGGATTGATGTCCCACACCGAAGCCTGCACCAGCACCTTGTGCTCGTAGAGCGCGATCAGCGCGCCGAGCGAACGCGCCGTGAGCGCGTCGACGAGTAGCGTCGTGGTCGGGCGGTTGCCGGGGAACACCAGGTGCGCAACGAGCTCGGGCTTGTCCGGACCCGCCACCTTGCGCGCCTCTTCCTCGGTGCGGCCGAGCATCAGCGCCTCGCTTTGCGCGAAGCAGTTCGCGAGCAGCTTGGACTGATGGTCGCCGAGCGGATGCTCGGGCGTGAGCACGGCGATAAAGTCGATCGGCACGATCGTCGGGCCCTGGTGCAGCATCTGGAAGAACGCGTGCTGGCCGTTGGTGCCCGGCTCGCCCCAGGTGACGGCGGCAGTGGGGTAATCGACGAACTGGCCGTCGAGCCGCGCCGACTTGCCGTTGCTCTCCATTTCGAGCTGCTGCAGGTACGAGGGCAGATAGTGGAGCGCTTCCGAATACGGCGCGACCAGATAGCTCTGCGAGCCGAAGAAGTTGCGATACCAGATGCCGATCATGCCGAGCAGCACCGGCAGATTCTTTTCGAGCGGCGCCTCGCGGAAGTGCTTGTCCATGTCGTGCGCACCGGCGAGCAGTTCGTCGAACTGCTGCGGTCCGATCGCGATCATGATCGAGAGGCCCACGGCCGACCACAGCGAATAGCGGCCGCCCACCCAGTCCCACATCTCGAACACGTTGTCCTTGGCGATGCCGAACTTCACGACCTCGGCGGGATTCGCCGACACACCCACGAAGTGCTTCGCGAGCGCCGCTTCGGGGCAGCCGTGCTTGACGAACCAGTCGCGCATGGAGCGTGCGTTCGTCATGGTTTCGAGCGTCGTGAAGGTCTTGGAGACGATGATCGCGAGCGTCTCCTCCGGGTCGATGTCCTTGATGACGCGCCACAGATCCGCGCCATCGACGTTGGAAACGAAGTGCGACGTGATCTCAGGCGTCGCGAGATGATCGAGCGCGTGCACGACCATCTTCGGTCCCAGATCCGAGCCGCCGATGCCGATGTTCACCACGTGCCGGATGCGCTTGCCCGTATAGCCGGTCCAGGCGCCGCTGCGCACGGCGTCGGCGAATTTCGCCATCTTCGCTTTTTCGGCGACGATCTGCGCATGGAAGGGCGCGTCCGGTTCGCTCGCGCGCAGCGCCGTGTGCAGCGCCGCGCGGCCTTCGGTCGGATTGACGATCTCGCCTGCGAACATCGCGTCGCGGCGCGCCTCGACACCCGCTTCGCGCGCGAGCTGCACGAGCAGCTTCAGCGTGGCGTCGTTGATGCGGTTCTTCGAGAAGTCGGCCGCGAGGCCGCCGCCCGCGAACGTGTAGCGTTCGGCGCGAGTGGGTGCCGGGTCGTTGGCGGGCGCGAACCAGTCACGCAGGCGTTCGTTGCGGATCTGTTCGTAATGCGCCTCTAGGGCGGACCATGCAGGGAGGGGATTCGTCATGTTCGTCTGGCGGGGAAGAACGCATGAAAGACAGCGGACGTGCCGAGGCCTTCGAAGGCCGGCACGTGCCGCAGGGAGGCGCACCCGCGTCCGTTGCATTACGGGCCGCGCGGTGAATCAGTATAGCGGTCTCGTGCGGACCTGCGCGAGCCGTTGTGCCGATGCGCGGCGCCCGATCGCGCGCTTTATCGGCTGCAATTAATCGGCTGCCGTATCCCGCGCACGGCTCCAGCGCACGGCCGTGCGGTATCGTCAGGCATGCGGCGGATAGAACAAGCGGTTCATCAGCCGCCGGACAGTGGGTGCCAGTTCTCCCGCCGTGAGGCCCGCGGGACCAGTGCCTTCGGCGCACAGCGTGTCGGCGGCAAGGCCGTGCAGCCAGACGCCCGCCAGTGCCGCCTCGAACGGCGGCAGGCGCTGCGCGAGCAGGGCGCCGATCATGCCCCCGAGCACGTCGCCGGTGCCGCCGGTGGCGAGGCCCGCGTTGCCGGTCGGGTTGACTACGACGCGGCCGTCCGGCGCCGCAATGACCGTGCCACTGCCTTTGAGCACCGCTACCGCCGCGAAGCGCGCCGCGAGCGCGCGTGCGGCGGCAAGGCGGTCGTGCTGCACCGTGGCCGTGTCGGTGCCGAGGAGACGCGCAGCTTCCAGCGGATGCGGAGTGATCACACAGGGCGTGCGGCGCGCGGATACGCGTGCTGCGAGCGCCTCGTCGCGGGCGACGAGATTGAGCGCATCGGCGTCGAGCAGGACGGGCGTTTCCAGTTGCAGGATCTGGTCGACGAGATTGCGCGCCGAGGCACTGCCGCCCATTCCGCAGCCCGCCGCCACGGCATCGAGCGCGTCGAGCGCGAGCCTGCCCGCAGCATGCAGCATCAGTTCCGGATGCGGCGGATCGTAGGGCGGCGCGTCGCTGCCGAGGAATCCCACGTGGACCTTGCCCGCGCCCGTCAGCAGCGCGGCGCGCGCCGCGAGGATCGGCGCGCCGCACATGCCCATGTCGCCGCCGATCACGGCCAGCGTGCCGTAGGTGCCTTTGTGCGTTGCGAAGGCCCGCGCGGGCAGCGACGCGGCGAAGAGTGCGGGTGCGTTGAGCCGGACGGGCTGGGAATCGGTAGCGGCGTCGATGCCGGCTTCAAGATCCGCTTCGGGGTCCGCTTCCAGGCCCGCTCCGAGGTCGATAGGCGCGACGCTCACCGTCCCTGCGTAATCGCGACCTGCTCCCGTGTACAGGCCGGGCTTGGCCGCGATGAACGCGACCGTGTGCGTCGCCCGCACGGCGGGGCCCGTACCTACGACGTTGCCGGTATCGCTGTCGAGGCCGCTCGGCACGTCGAGCGCCAGCACGTGGCCGTCGCGCTGGGCACGCGCCGAGAGGCGCAGCGCGAGATCGGCGAATACGCCTTCGAGCCCTCGGGCGAGGCCGATGCCGAACATGCCGTCCACGAGCCAGCCGTAGCCGTCGAATGTGCCCGGCGGAGCAACGCCGACCGGTACGCCTGCCGCGCGGGCTTGCTCCAGCGCCCAGCGCGCATCGGCGGCCTTGACCTCGACCGGCATGCAGACTTCGACGGGCACGCCGGCCCGATGCAGTTCGGTGGCGATGACAAGCGCGTCGCCGCCGTTGTTGCCCGGACCGGCCACGAGCCAGACGGGGCGTGCACAAGCCGGCGAGGGCGCATGGGCGATCTGTTCGAGCAGGAAGCGCGCGGCGGCGGCGCCTGCGCGCGCCATCAGCGTATGGGGCGGCAGGACGGCTTGCGCGGCGGTTTCGGCGGTGCGCAGTTCTGCGACCGTCAGGAGCGGCACGGCCCGGTCGTGGGGCGTGAAGAGAACGGGCAGGCCGGAGGAAACGGGAAGCGGCGTATCGGGCATGGCGACAGCGAAGCAGGGTATCGATAGTGCAACGATACCCGAGCCGTCACGCGCAGGGGTGCGGCTCGCGCGCCCGCAGCCAGGCAAAGGACGAGACCCGCCGGCAGAACCGCGGACCGCCCGCGCCCGCGACTAGCCGCGATCGGGCCGCAGCGCCTCGACGGTTTCGGCCGGGAGATCGGGCATCTCGCCCGAGACCTGCTGCGCGACGAGCCGCCCGGTGCCGAGCGCGAGCGCCCAGCCCGCCGGCCCATGGCCCGCGTTGACGAAAAGCCGCGGATGCCCGGCGTTGCCGACCGTGGGCAGACCATCGGCCGAGAGCAGCTTCATGCCTTCCCAGGCGAGCGCGGCCGAAATGCGCGCCGCGCCCGGCGCCCAGTCGCGCGAGGCTTCGCCGAGGAGCGCGAGCGCGTCTTCGGTGAGCGCCTCGGGCAGCGGCTCGTCCACCTGGCGCGCGCGCAGCAGCACCGCGCCGCCCGAAATGCGTAGCCGGTGGTTCATGCGTGTGATCGCGATGCGCTTCGCCGCATCGACGATCGTGTGGTGCGGCACGCACTCCTCGTGCGCGACGGGTGCGTTCAGCGTATGCAGGCGCAACGGATAGAGCGGCAGCTTGATGCCGTGCGAGGCGAGAAGGCTCGGCGTTTGCGCGCCCGCGGCGACCACCACGGCGTCGCCGGAAATCACCTCCACGTCGCGCGAGCGCGCCTCTTCGGGCAGACGCCGCGCGAGCTCGACGGCCGCGCGGCCGCTTTCCAGACGGATCGCGCTCACTTCCCGGCCGGTCTGGAACTGCACGCCGCCCTGCGCATCGAGTACCTGCTTGAGCTGCTTGACGAACAGCGGGCAGTTCGCCACGCGCCCGGCCGTAAAGCGCACGCCGCCCGCGAACGGCGGATCGGCCGGCAGATTCGGTTCGACCGCGCTGCACTCGGCGGCGCTCATCGCGTGATGCGGCACCTCGAAGCGGCGCAGCAGTTCGAGCGCCGGCTGCGTGAGCGCCCATTCGTCGTTGCCGCGCACGAGGTACAGCAGGCCCTCGCGCTGCTCGTATTCGAGCTGGAAGCGGCCTTCGGCGTCGACGAGCAGATTTTCCGCCGACTCGATCAGCGGGCGCAGCAGGGCGTAGCGGGCTTCGAAGGCCTCGGCGCCGTGCAGGGCGCCGAGGCGCTTGACGAACGCGCGCGCCTGACCGCCAAAACCCGTCTTGCAGATCACGCCGCCCGAGGACTGGCGGCCGTCGCGCAGGAAGGTGGGGCCGAACCAGACGTCGAGTGGGGTAGGCAGCGCGATGCCGCTATGGCCGTAGGTGGCGCCTTGCGCGACCGTGGCGTGGCGCTCGACGACGCAGACACGATGGCCCGCCGCGCGCAGCTGGTAGGCGGTGGCGACGCCGGCGATTCCGCCGCCAATGACGATGACATCCATGACGATACGATCTGCAGGCAGGCGGCGCGCCAATGCAGGAAAAGGCGCCGTGCCGGGGTGGGGCGTGCGGCGCGCCTTTCCGGTTCCGTTTTCTGGAGCCGCGCGCCGATCGGGTGAAACGCGCAATGATAGCAGCCAAAAGGGGCGCCTCGCCATGCGCGCGGCGGCTAAAACGGCCGCTCGCGCGGCGGGCAAGCCGTTGCCCAGGGCCGGAAAGCGGCCCTCAGGGTCGGCCGCAGCGGCCCTTCCGGGTTATAATCGCGGTCTCCCTTACGCCTGACGTCGCTCCCGCGCGCGACGCATCGCCTCGTTCGCGATTGCCGCCGCGCGAGGCGCTTTGCCCGACGCAACCCGGCGACGTAACTTCGCGACGCAACTTCGCGCAACTTCGACGCAACGCCCCAGTCCATGGCCCACTTCTCGTGTTTCCCCGGTGCTTCGGCCCTCTCCGACTTCCGTCAGACCCGCCTCCTCGAAACGCTTCAGCGTATCGACGCCAACATCGTCGGCGTCCATGGGCAGTATCTGCATTTCGTCAATTCGGCCACGCCGCTCACCGCTGAGGACAGCGCGAAGATCGAAGCGCTCATGCACTACGGCGCGCCGTTCGCGGCCCCGCAGGAGCGCGGCAGCGCGGCGACGTTCCTCGTCGTGCCGCGCTTTGGCACGGTGTCGCCGTGGGCGAGCAAGGCGACCGACATCGCCCGTCACTGCGGCCTCGAACACGTGCGCCGCATCGAGCGCGGCGTCGAATACACGGTCGTGCTGAAGTCGGGGCTGCTGGGCGGCAAGAAGACGCTCTCCGACGAAGCGCATGCGGCCGTCGCGGCGGCGCTGCACGACCGCATGACCGAAAGCGTGGCGGCCTCGCGCGACACCGCGCTGCATCTCTTCGACGAACTGCCGGCGCGGCCCATGCAGACGGTGGACGTGCTCGGCCACGGCCGCGCGGCGCTGGAGACGGCCAATGGCGAACTCGGCCTCGCACTCGCCGACGACGAAATCGACTACCTCGTGAACGCTTTCACGAAGCTCGAGCGCAACCCGACGGACGTCGAGCTGATGATGTTCGCCCAGGCCAACAGCGAGCACTGCCGCCACAAGATCTTCAACGCGACGTGGACCATCGACGGCAAGGAGCAGGATCTCTCGCTCTTCGCGATGATCCGCAACACCGAAAAGCTGAACCCGCAGGGCACGATCGTCGCGTACTCGGACAATTCCGCGATCATGGAAGGCGCGGTCGCCGAGCGCTGGTTTCCGCGCAAGTCCGGCGCGGCCGATGCGCCCGCTGAGCAATACGGCCGCCACACCGAACTCACGCACACGCTGATGAAGGTGGAGACGCACAACCACCCGACCGCGATCTCGCCGTTCGCCGGCGCCGCGACGGGCTCGGGCGGCGAAATCCGCGACGAAGGCGCAACGGGCCGCGGCGCGCGTCCGAAAGCTGGTCTCACGGGCTTCACGGTCTCCAATCTCGAACTGCCCGATGCGCGCGAAAGCTGGGAAAACGCCCGCGACGCCGCCACGCCGCTCGCGCACCGCAATCCGGCGCAGACGGGCGACGCCTACGGCCGCCCCGACCGCATCGCCTCGCCGCTGCAGATCATGATCGACGGCCCGCTGGGCGGCGCCGCGTTCAATAACGAATTCGGCCGCCCGAACCTCGGCGGCTATTTTCGCACCTACGAGCAGAACGTGGCCGGTACCGTGCGCGGCTACCACAAGCCGATCATGATCGCGGGCGGCATCGGCAATATCAGCGCGCAGCATACGCACAAGAACGACCTGCCCGAAGGCTCGCTGCTGATCCAGATCGGCGGCCCGGGCATGCGCATCGGCATGGGCGGCGGGGCGGCGAGCTCGATGGCCACCGGCACCAATACGGCCGAGCTCGACTTCGACTCGGTACAGCGCGGCAACCCCGAAATCGAGCGCCGCGCGCAGGAAGTCATCAACGCGTGCTGGCAGCTGGGCGAAGGCAACCCGATCCTGAGCATTCACGACGTGGGCGCGGGCGGCCTCTCGAACGCGTTCCCCGAACTCGTCGACGGCGCAAACAAGGGCGCGCGCTTCGAACTGCGCAAGGTCCAGCTCGAAGAGTCGGGGCTTTCGCCGCGCGAGATCTGGTCGAACGAATCGCAGGAGCGCTATGTTCTCGCGATCGCGCCGGCCGATCTGCCGATGTTCGAAGCGATCTGCGCGCGCGAGCGCTGCCCGTTCGCCGTGGTCGGCGTCGCGACGGCCGAGCGCGAACTGAAGCTCGTCGACACCGACGAAAAGGCGCTCGCCGCGAACGGCGGCCATCAGCCCGTCGACATGCCGATGGACATCCTGCTCGGCAAGCCGCCGCGCATGCACCGCGACGTCACGCACACCAGCACGCCGCTCGTACCCGTGGACGTGACCGGCGTCGCTTTCGACGAAGTCGCGAAGCGCGTGCTGCGCAATCCGACTGTCGGCAGCAAGTCCTTCCTCATCACGATCGGCGACCGTTCGGTGGGCGGCACGAGCGTGCGCGACCAGATGGTGGGCCCGTGGCAGGTGCCGGTGGCGGACTGCGCGATCACCACGCTCGACTACGCCGGCTACAAGGGCGAAGCGATGACGATGGCCGAGCGCACGCCGCTCGCCGTGATCGATGCGCCCGCATCGGGCCGCATGGCCGTGGGCGAGGCGATCACGAACATCGCATCGGCGCCGATTCTCTCGCTCGACAAGCTCAAGCTCTCGGCGAACTGGATGGCCGCGTGCGGCGCGCCCGGCGAGGACGCCGCGCTGTACGACACCGTGAAGGCGATCGGCATGGAGCTGTGCCCGGCGCTTGGCATCGGCATTCCGGTGGGCAAGGATTCGCTCTCGATGCGCACGAAGTGGAACGACGCGGGTGTGGCGAAGGAAGTGGTCGCGCCGGTGTCGCTCATCATCTCGGCGTTTGCGCCGGTCGAAGACGTGCGCCGCCATCTCACGCCGCAACTGCGCCGCCCGGACGAAGCGGGTGAAACGGTGCTGATCGCGATCGACCTGGGCCGCGGCAAGAACCGCCTCGGCGGCAGCATCTTCGCGCAGGTCACGCAGCAGGTGGGCGATGCAGTGCCCGACGTCGACAGCGCCGAGGACCTCAAGCAGTTCTTCACGGCGATCCAGCAACTGAACGCGAACGAGCAACTGCTCGCCTACCACGACCGCTCGGACGGCGGCCTGTGGGCGACGGTGTGCGAAATGGCGTTTGCGGGCCACACGGGCGTCTCGCTGAACGTGGACATGCTCACGCTCGACGCCGACCACGAGTCCGATTACGGCGACGCGAAGGACTGGGCAAAGCAGACGAGCGGCCGCCGCGAAGACCGCACGCTGCGCGGGCTCTTCTCCGAAGAGCTCGGCGCCGTGATCCAGGTGCCGGCGCAACAGCGCGACGCCGTGTTCGCCGTGCTGCGCGAGCATGGCCTGTCGGCGTGCTCGCACGTGATCGGCCAGTTGAACAACCGCGACGCGATCGAAATCTATCGCGACGCCAAACGCATCTATGAAGCGCCGCGCAGCGAACTGCAACGCGTGTGGAGCGAAGTGAGCTGGCGCATCGCGCGCCTGCGCGACAACCCGGCGTGCGCCGATGCCGAATACGACGCGCTGCTCGACGCCGCCGACCCCGGCATGCAGCCGCACCTCACGTTCGACCCGGCCGACGACATCGCCGCGCCGTTCGTCTCGACCGGCAAGCGT
The DNA here is from genome assembly GCF_905220215.1 of Paraburkholderia sp. J12. Taxonomy (NCBI): domain Bacteria; kingdom Pseudomonadati; phylum Pseudomonadota; class Betaproteobacteria; order Burkholderiales; family Burkholderiaceae; genus Paraburkholderia; species Paraburkholderia sp. J12. Next base: position 249,839 of record NZ_CAJMZC010000001.1, on the reverse strand, counting down.
CCGCGCGTGGCGATCCTGCGCGAGCAGGGCGTGAACTCGCATCTGGAGACGGCGTATGCGTTCGACCGCGCCGGTTTCGACGCGCACGACGTGCACATGAGCGACCTGCTGGAAGGCCGCGCCACGCTGGCCGACTTCGCGGGCGCGGTGGCCTGCGGCGGCTTCTCGTACGGTGACGTGCTGGGCGCGGGCGAAGGCTGGGCCAAGACGATCCGCTTCAACGCGAAGCTTGCGGACATGTTCGCGGCCTTCTTCGCGCGCCAGGACACTTTCGCGCTCGGTATCTGCAACGGCTGCCAGATGATGTCGAGCCTCGCCTCGATGATCCCGGGCGCCGACGCCTGGCCGAAGTTCACGCGCAACAAGTCCGAGCAGTTCGAAGCGCGTTTCTCGCTCGTGGAAGTGCAGAGCTCGCCGTCGATCTTCTTCGCCGGCATGGAAGGTTCGCGCATTCCGGTGGCGGTCGCGCACGGCGAAGGCTTTGCGGACTTCTCGCAGCAGGGCGACGCCTCGAAGGTAGCCGTGGCGATGCGTTTCGTCGATCACCGCGGTCAGGCGACCGAAGCCTACCCGTTCAACCCGAACGGCTCGCCGCAAGGCATCACGTCGGTCACGACGCCGGACGGCCGCTTCACAGTGCTGATGCCGCACACGGAGCGCGTGCAGCGCACGGTGACGATGAGCTGGCACCCCGAGGCGTGGGGCGAGGCGAGTCCGTGGATGCAGGCGTTCCGCAATGCGCGCAAGTGGGTGGGGTAAGGCCCGGCTCGCTATGAGCGCGAGGTAGAAGAAGCCGACCTGCGGGTCGGCTTTTTGTTGTCCAAGCTCCGGTACAGGAAGGTCATGCGGGGAATAGCGCCACTATTCTCCGCAAAATATGCGGAGAATAACTTGTCCATGCGGAGAATGCGGGTCATAATCTCCGCATGAATAGCGGAGATTACACCTACATCTGGCAGGCCAGCGATTGGCCGGCCTGGCGCTTCGATCTGGCCAGTCTGGCTGAACCGATGGCCGAAGCCAGTCGTGCCCAGGGGATGTTGATGGGGCGGCTGGCCGATGTCGGCATGGCGCTTCGCGATCAGGCCAGTTTCGCAGCCCTGACGGACGACGTCGTCAAAACCAGCGAGATCGAAGGGGAACACCTCAATATCCAGTCGGTCCGCTCGTCGATTGCTAGGCGCCTCGGCGTGGATATCGGCGCATTGGCGCCGGTCGATCGCCACGTTGAAGGCGTCGTCGAGATGGTGCTCGATGCCACGTTCAACAGCCCGTTGCCGGTCACGCGGGAGCGCCTGTTCGGCTGGCACGCTGCGTTGTTCCCGACAGGCTACTCGGGTCTGTCGCGTATCGACGTGGGCGCCTGGCGCAACGATGCGCGCGGGCCCATGCAGGTCGTGTCGGGGCCCTTCGGGCGCCAGCGCGTCCATTTCGAGGCGCCGCCCGCGACCTGGCTAGAAGGGGAAACCAGCCGCTTTCTCGACTGGGTCAATGGTCCGCCTGAAGAACCGCCGTTGATCAGGGCCGGCCTTGGCCATCTGTGGTTCGTCACGCTGCATCCGTTCGACGATGGCAACGGCCGGATTGCCCGAGCGATCGGCGATTTGCTGCTCGCACGCGCGGACGGCAGCCAGCAGCGTTTCTATAGCCTGTCGGCGCAAATCCAGCGGGAGCGCAAAGCCTACTACGACATCCTGGAACGAACGCAGAGGGGGGCGCTGGATGTCACCGAATGGCTGCTCTGGTTCCTCGATGTGCTGCATCGCGCGGTCGATCACGCGCAGCTCACGCTCGATGCAGTGCTGACCAAAGCGCGCTTCTGGAATCACTGGGCCACGATGTCGTTCAACGAACGGCAGGTGAAGCTGCTCAACAGGATGCTCGATGGTTTTGACGGCAAACTCACCAGCAGCAAATGGGCCGCCATTGCCAAATGTTCGCCTGATACCGCGTTGCGCGACATCAACGATTTGCTTGTGCGCGGTGTGCTGCGAAAAACGGAAGGTGGAGGGCGAAGTACCAGCTACGAGCTGAACGATCTGCCGAAGTAGCGGCCTCTCGTGAAACCGGCCGCACCATGAAAAAACCCCGCGCCTTTCAAGAGCGCGGGGTCTTTCATCCCGGCCACACGCAACGCGCGTTACTGGATCTTCGCCTGCTTGCGCAGATTCTCTTCGAACGCCTGCAGCTTTTCCTGCTGGATCTGCTGGACGATCTGCTGACGCACCTGCTCGAGCGGCGGCGGCGTGACCGGGCGGATGTCGTCCACGCGGATGATGTGCCAGCCGAACTGCGTGTGCACCGGCGTATCGGTCATCTGGCCTTTCTGCAGATGCGTGGCCGCATCGGCGAATTCCGGCACGTAAGCCTTCGGATCCGACCAGTCGAGGTCGCCGCCGTTCTTCGCCGAACCCGGGTCCTTCGAGTACTGCTTCGCGATGTCCTCGAAGCTCGCACCGGCCTTGATCTTGGCGATCAGGTCCTTCGCTTCCTGCTCGTTGTCCACGAGGATGTGGTGCAGGTGGTACTCGTTGCCGCCTGCGTCCTTCGTCAACTGGTCGTAGCGCGCCTTGACTTCGGCGTCGGTCGGCTGGTTGTTCTTCACGAAGTTGTCGATCAGCGCGCGCAGCACGACCGTCTGCTGGGCCACGGCGATCTGCGCCTTCACGTCAGGCTGGTTCGGAATGCCTTCGCGAATCGCTTCCTGCATGAGGATTTCGCGGTTCACGAGCTCTTCGCGCACCGCTTGCTGGAGCTGCGGCGAGTCCTGCTGGCCTTGACGGACGAGCTGGTCGATCAGCGCGTCGGCGCGTGCTTTGGGAATCGGCGTGCCGTTCACGACGGCGATGTTCTGCGCGAATGCGGGAGCCGCCGCGCACGCAGCCAGCAACACCCAGAGACGGGTCTTCTTCAAGGTCATCGGAAAGTCCTAACAGGGAGCAAACCCAAAGGGCAACTAAAAAGGGCTAACTGGAAAGTGGGCTACCGGGGCAGCGCTGCGGCTTCTTCGGGCGTGAGCGCCGTGATCGCAAGTGCGTGAATGCCGCGCTGCATCGCTTCGGCCAGCGCATCATACACCATGCGATGCCTTGCCACGCGGGCTTTCCCCGCGAACGCCGCGGCCACGATCGTTACGCTGTAATGACCGCCCGCAGCCGCGCCGGCATGGCCTGCGTGCTGGGCGCTGTCGTCGCGTACCGAGATCGAGGCCACCGGCGCGAGCGCTGCATTCAGGCGCGATTCGATCAGCGCCATGCGCCCGGCGGGGCTTGCGTTCAGGAAGGCGTCGCTCATTCCTCTTCCTTGATGTAACGCGAAAGCCACAGGCTCTGCCCGACGATGAACACCACGAGGATGCCCGTTGCGCCGAACAGCTTGAAATCGACCCATGCGTCGGTGGAGAAGTGGAACGCGACGAACAGGTTCACGAGGCCGAGCAGCACGAAGAAGATCGCCCAGATGAGGTTCAGCTGCGTCCAGATGCGGTGCGGCAGCGTGATCTGCTTGCCCATCATCGCTTCGATGAGGTTCTTGTTGAAGCCGAGCTGCGCGCCGAGCAGCGCCACCGCGAAGGCCCAGTAGAGCACGGTGGGTTTCCACTTGATGAAGGTTTCGTCGTGCAGCACGAGCGTGGCGCCGCCGAACACGACGACGATGCCAAGCGACAGCCACAGCATGGGATCGACCTTGCGATGGCGGAACGCCACCCACGCGATCTGCACGAGCGTGGCGACGATCGCCACGGCCGTGGCCGTATAGATGCCCCACAGCTTGAAGGCAACGAAGAACAGGATGATCGGAAACAGATCAAACAGGAATTTCATTATCGGCCTGAATATTTGCAAAAAGAGCTGCCGCGGCGGTCACCGCGGTGATCGCAGAGGCGACGCCGGGAGCGGCCCCAAAACGGAGCGCCGCGCCCGCGACGTCCCGCACTCACTTGGGCTCGAATTGTAGCGCAGCCGAATTGATGCAATACCGAAGTCCGGTCGGCGCCGGGCCGTCCTCGAACACGTGGCCGAGATGCGCGCCGCAATTCTTGCAGCGCACTTCGATGCGCAGCATGCCGTGCGTGCGGTCGGTGCGCTCCTCGATCACTTCGCCGTTGATCGGGCGAAAGTAGCTCGGCCAGCCGCAGCCGGCGTCGAATTTCGTGTCCGATTCGAAGAGCGGCGCGCCGCAGCATACGCAGTCGTACACGCCGCGGTCCCAGTGGTCCCAGTAGCGGCCCGTGAAGGCGCGCTCGGTGGCCGCATGGCGCGTCACCTGGTATTCGCCTTCCGAGAGCTGCTTGCGCCACTCGGCATCGTCCTTGTGACCGGGGTAGTCGGGGGAGTTGTGATCGTCCTGGCTCATGGTGGGGTTCCTGTAGTGGTCCCGGGGGTGTCCTCCGAAGTCGGTCGCTTCGGAGGCGCGAGTGGGGAAGAGGGCCGCGCCGATGCGGGACAACACAACGATCGGGCGGCCACGGAGCGTCACGAGGAGCAGCTCACTTCCAGCGAGCTCGCCCAGTCGGGCGGCAGCGCCGCATAGGCCGCATGCTCGGGCTGTTCGTCGAACGGGCGCGCAAGCACGCGCGCGAGACGCTCCACTTCGCTGAAATCTTTCTGCGCGGCGCGCTCGATCGCCGTTTGCGCGAGGTGGTTGCGCAGCACGAATTTCGGATTCACGCGATTCATCGCCGCGGCGCGCGCTGCATCGTCGCGCGGCTCTTGCTGAAGGCGAGCACGATAGTCGTTCGCCCAGGCGTCGAAGGCGGCGCGGTCGAGGAACAGGTCGCGCACCGGCGCATCGTGCCGGGCGTCGTGTTTCGAGAGGCCGGCAAGATGGCGGAACGTCAGCGTGAAATCGGCGCGGTTCGCGTGCATGACTTCGAAGAGGCGGTTCGACAGGGCATCGTCGCCTTCGCGCGCTGTTTCGAGACCCAGCTTCGCGCGCATGCGCGCTTCGAGCGCCGGGGCGAAATGCCCCTTGAAGCGTTCGAGCACGGCTTGCGCGTCGGCCACCGCGCGCTCGCCGCGGGTCTTCTCGTCCGCTTCCTCGCGCTGCAGGCCGAAGAGCGGCAGCAGCGCCTGCGCGAGACAGAACAGATTCCAGTACGCGATCTGCGGCTGCATGCGGTACGCGTAGCGGCCCTGCGTATCCGAATGGTTGCAGATGTGATTGGCGTCGAAGCCGTCGATGAAGCCGAACGGGCCATAGTCGATCGTGAGGCCGAGGATCGACATGTTGTCCGTGTTCATCACGCCGTGGCAGAAGCCCACGGCCTGCCATTCGACCATGAGCGCCGCCGTGCTGCGCACCGCTTCGTCGAGCAGCGCCAGATACGGATCGTCGGCTTCGCGCAGATGCGGGTAGAAGCGGCCGATCACGTGATCGGCGAGCGCCTGCAGCGCGGCGACGTTGTCGTTCGCGTAGAAATGCTCGAAGTGGCCGAAGCGCACGAAGCTGGGCGAAACGCGCGAGACGACCGCGGCCGTCTCGATCTCTTCACGCCGCACCGGCTGATCCGAGCCGACTACCGCAAGCGCGCGCGTGGTCGGAATGCCGAGGTGGTGCATGGCCTCCGAACACAGGAACTCGCGGATCGACGAGCGCAGCACCGCGCGGCCATCGCCCATGCGCGAGTAGGGCGTGCGCCCCGCGCCCTTGAGCTGAAGCTCGTTGCGTCGTCCCGCGTGTTCCAGCTCGCCGAGACCGAGCGCGCGGCCGTCGCCCAGCTGGCCGGCCCACACGCCGAACTGGTGGCCCGAATAGACCGAGGCATACGACATGACGGCGGGCGAGCGTTCACGCGTGGCGTTGCCCGCGAAGAACGCGGCAAACGCGGCAGAGAACGCGGGATCGGCGGCCAGCGCGGGATCGATGCCGAGCAGCGCGGCCGTGTCGGCAGACAAGCCGACGAGGTAAGGATCGGGCAGCGGCGCCGCCGGCAGGCGCGTGAGAAACGTAGTGCCGAGCGAGGAGAACGCGTCTTCGCGCGCGGCGGTGAGCGCGCGTTCGAGATTGGCGAGCGGGCCGCCGGCGGCCTCGTGCAAGGCGGCGGAGTCCGCCGTGGGGTCGGTTAGGCCTGGTGAAAACGACATATTGAGCGCCTGTTGAATAGCCGATATTGTAAATCCGCGCCAGCCGGCGTGCTGGACACCCGCCGGGGCTTTGGCCGGGCGGGCCGGAGCGGTCGCCGGATCGATCGAAAACAGGCATTAGAACAGACATTCCGCGCGAGGAGACCCCCCACGATGACTGCGCCGCTGCTGGGACAGATGATGGACGTGCCGCTCAACGTGTCGTCGCTGATCGCGCATGCGGCGCGTTATCACGGCGACACGCAGATCGTGTCGCGCCGCATCGAAGGCGACCTTCATCGTTATACCTACCGCGAGTGCGAAACCCGCTCGAAGCAACTGGCCCAGGCGCTGATCGCGCTGGGTGTTGCGCCAGGCGAGCGCATCGGCACGCTGGCCTGGAACGGCTACCGGCATCTGGAGGCGTACTACGGCGTGACCGGTTTCGGCGCCGTGTGCCACACGATCAATCCGCGGCTCTTTCCCGAACAGATCGCCTGGATCATCAATCACGCCGACGACCAGTACGTCCTCTTCGACCTCACGTTCGCGCCGCTCGTCGATGTGCTTGCGCCGCAGTGCCCGAACGTGCGCGGCTGGATCGCGCTTGCCGCCGAATCGCACCGGCCCGACATGCGCACGCCGGTGCTCTGCTACGAGACGCTGCTCGACGCGCAGAACGGCCAGTACGCCTGGCCGGTGCTCGACGAGCGCAGCGCCTCGAATCTCTGCTACACCTCCGGCACGACCGGCAATCCGAAGGGCGCGCTCTACACGCACCGCTCTTCGGTGCTGCACGCCTACGGCGCGTCGCTGCCCGACGCGATGGGACTCTCATCGCGCGATGCGATCCTGCCTGTCGTGCCCATGTTTCATGTGAATGCCTGGGGCCTGCCGCATGCGGCGCCGCTTAACGGCACGAAGCTCGTGCTGCCGGGCAAGGATCTCGACGGCAAGTCGCTCTACGAGTTGATGGAAAACGAGGGCGTGACCTGCTCGGCCGGCGTGCCCACCGTGTGGCTCGGTCTGCTCGCTCATCTGCGCGAGGCCGGCGTGCGTTTTTCCACGCTCGAGCGGACGGTGATCGGCGGATCGGCGTGTCCGCCCGCCATGCTGCGCGCCTTCGAGGACGACTACGGCGTGCACGTGATCCACGCGTGGGGCATGACGGAAATGTCGCCGCTCGGCACGCTCGCGAAGCTGAACTGGGAGCAGTCGCAGCGGCCGCCCGACGCCCGGCGCGCGCTGCTGGAAAAGCAGGGACGCGTGATTTTCGGCGTCGATATGAAGATCGTCGGGCCCGATGGGCAGGCATTGCCCTGGGATGGAGTCGCGTTCGGCGATCTGCACGTGCGCGGGCCGTGGGTCATCGAGCACTATTTCCGGCAGGAGAGCGGCACGCCGCTCGTGGATGGCTGGTTCCCGACCGGCGACGTGGCCACCATCGATCCCGACGGCTTCCTGCACATCACCGACCGCAGCAAGGACGTGATCAAGTCGGGCGGTGAGTGGATCAGCTCCATCGATCTGGAGAACGTCGCGGTGGCGCACCCGGCGATTGCGGAGGCGGCGTGCATCGCCTGCGCGCACCCGCGCTGGACCGAGCGGCCGCTCATCGTCGCGGTGAAAAAACCGGGCGCCGAAGTCACGCGCGAGGCACTGCTGGCTTTCTACGTGGGCAAGGTCGCGAAGTGGTGGCAACCCGACGACGTCGTGTTCGTCGAATCGCTGCCGCACACGGCGACAGGCAAGCTGCAAAAGCTCAAGCTGCGCGAGCAGTTCCACGATTACGTCCTGCCGACGGCGCTCGCCGCCGAGGCATCCTGCCCCATGAACGCGCCGGCGGGACACGACCCGGCCTGAGCGCGCACTACACGCACACACAGCAGGCACGCACGGGCGGCGCATCACATGAACGCAGCGTTTGGGCTGCGTTTTTCCTTGCCACTCCGATACGCGTTGCCGCGCGACCGTGAAAACCCCAGGCCCGCCGATCCGGGGAAATCGTCGAAAAAAATGGAACGAACGTTCTTTTTTGTGTATTCTGCCTGCTGACCGGGATTGTCGGACAATGAAGCCGGCGACGCACAACGCGGCCCGAAAGTATGGAGGCAGGCAAATGGCAGTGGACTACACGACTCGCGACGGCGTCGCCGTCATCACGCTCAACAATCCGCCCGTCAACGGCCTGGGGCATGCCACCCGGACCGGGATCGTCGAAGGCATCGCCCGCGCCGCGCAGGATCCGGCCGTCACGGCCGTCGTCATCACGGGCGCCGGCAAGGCCTTCTCCGGCGGCGCCGACATCACCGAATTCAACACGCCGAAGGCGACCCAGGAGCCCACGCTCCACACCGTCATCAGCGAAGTCGAGAAGAGCGCCAAGCCCGTGGTCGCGGCCATTCACAGCGTCGCGATGGGCGGCGGCCTCGAGCTCGCGCTCGGCGCCCACTACCGCGTCGCCGCACCGGGGGCGCAGATCGCGCTGCCCGAAGTGAAGCTCGGCATCCTGCCCGGCGCCGGCGGCACGCAGCGCCTGCCGCGCGCGCTCGGCCTCGAGCCCGCGCTCAACATGATCGTGACCGGCGCGCCGGTGCTCTCGGAGAAGCTGGCCGGCACGGGTCTTTTCGATGCCATCGCACAAGGCGATCTGCTCGAGGAAGCCATTGCCTTCGCACGCAAGGCTGCCGACAAGCCGGGCCCGCATCCGCTCGTGCGCAATCGCAAGATCGAGCATCCGAATGCCGAAGGCTACCTGCAGTTCGCGCGCAACACCGTGGGCGCGATGTCGAAGAACTATCCGGCGCCGCTGAAGTGCGTCGATGCCGTGGCGGCCGGTGTGAAGGAAGGTTTCGATAAAGGTCTCGCATACGAGCGCGAATGTTTCGTCGAACTCGTGCAGACGCCGGAAAGCCATGCGCTGCGCCATGCGTTCTTCGGCGAGCGCGCCGCGAGCAAGATCCCCGATGTGCCTTCGAGCACGCCCACGCGCGACATCCAGCAAGTGGCCGTGATCGGCGCGGGCACGATGGGCGGCGGCATCACGATGAACTTCCTCAACGCAGGCCTGCCGGTCACGCTGCTCGAAACGAAGCAGGACGCGCTCGACCGCGGCCTCGCGACGATCCGCAAGAACTACGAAGCCCAGGTCAAGAAGGGCAAGCTCACGGCCGAGAAGCTCGAAGCGCGCATGGCGCTGATCCGCCCGACGCTCTCCTATGACGACCTCAAGCAGGCCGACCTCATCATCGAAGCCGTGTTCGAAGAGCTGGGCGTGAAGGAGCAGGTGTTCAAGCGCCTCGACGAGGTCGCGAAACCCGGTGCGATCCTCGCCTCGAACACCTCGACACTCGACGTGGACAAGATCGCCGCCTTCACGAAGCGTCCGCAGGACGTGGTGGGCATGCACTTCTTTAGTCCTGCCAACGTCATGAAGCTGCTCGAAGTCGTGCGCGGCAAGGACACGGCCAAGGACGTGCTCGCCACCGTCATGCAGGTCGCGAAGAAAATCCGCAAGACGGCCGTGGTGTCGGGCGTGTGCGACGGCTTCATCGGCAACCGCATGATCGAGCAGTACGTGCGCCAGGCGCTCTATATGCTCGAAGAAGGCGCGCTGCCCGCGCAGGTGGACCGCGCGATCGAGAAGTTCGGCTTCGCCATGGGCCCGTTCCGCATGAGCGACCTCGCGGGCAACGATATCGGCTGGGCGATCCGCAAGCGCCGCTATCAGGAAAAGCCGGACATGAAGTACTCGAAGATCGCCGACCGCCTGTGCGAGTCCGGCCGCTACGGCCAGAAAACCGGCGCGGGCTGGTACGACTACAAGGCGGGCGAGCGCAGTGCACTGCCTTCGGCGCTCGTGGACGAGATGATCGTCGCGTACTCGAAGGAAGCGGGCATTGCGCGCCGCAAGATCAGCGACCAGGAGATCGTCGAGCGCCTCGTGTACGCGCTCGTGAACGAAGGCGCGAAGATCCTCGAAGAGGGCATTGCCTCGAAGGCGTCGGACATCGACATGGTTTATCTGACCGGCTACGGCTTCCCGCTGTGGCGCGGCGGCCCGATGCTCTACGCGGACACGGTGGGCCTCTACAACGTGGCGCGCGCGATGCGCGGCTACGCGGCGCAACCCAACGGCGACGCCTGGGCAATTGCGCCGTCGCTCACGGAGCGCGCGGAAACGGGCGGCACCTTCAACTGAGTCGCTGACGCGAGGCGCATCAGCATCGCTCAAGCAAGGAACGGACATCATGAGAAGCGCAGACGACGTGCTGTTGCTGATCGACCTGCAGTACGACTTCATGCCGGGCGGGGCGCTGGCCGTCGCGCACGGCGACGAGGTCGTGCCGGTGGCCAACCGGCTCGCGCAGGACTTCAGCCATGCGGTGCTCACGCAGGACTGGCACCCGGCGCAGCACGTTTCGTTTGCGGCGAATCATGCGGGCCGCCAGCCGTTCGAGACGATTGCGCTGCCGTACGGCGAGCAGGTGCTGTGGCCCACGCATTGCGTGCAGGGCACGGCAGGCGCCGAACTGCATCGCGATCTGCACGTGCCGCAGGCGCGCGCCATCATTCGCAAGGGCCATCACGTGGACGTAGACAGCTACTCGGCGTTTCTCGAAGCCGACCGCACGACGCCGACCGGGCTCGCCGGCTATCTCCGCGATACCGGCACGAAGCGCGTGTACTGCTGTGGCCTTGCGACCGACTACTGCGTGGCGTGGTCCGCGCTCGACGCACGCGCGGCCGGGTTCGAGGCGGTGCTGATCGAGGACGCTTCGCGCGCCATCGACCTGAACGGCTCGCTCGCCGCCGCCTGGGAACAGCTGCACGCCGCGGGCGTGAAGCGCGCGCAGTCGGCCGAGGTGCTGCGCGGCACCGCATGAGCGTCTTTCGTAGAGTCCGTCCATTTCAGACTATCCCGCAAGATCAACACATTCGTATGGGATCGGACAAGGCGCACACGCGCTGAGTCAGACCGACAGGAGATAAGCATGACCGACGCCGTAATCGTATCGACCGCCCGCACGGGCCTCGCGAAGTCCTGGAAGGGCGCCTTCAACATGACCCATGGCGCGACGCTCGGCGGCCATGTTACGAAGGCCGCCGTCGAGCGCGCCGGCATCGACCCGGCTCGCGTCGAAGACGTGGTCATGGGCTGCGCCAACCCCGAAGGCGCGACGGGCGGCAACATCGCCCGCCAGATCGCGCTGCGCGCGGGCCTGCCGGTTTCGGTGCCGGGCATGACGGTGAACCGCTTCTGTTCGTCCGGACTCCAGACGATTGCGCTCGCCGCGCAACGCGTGATCGCGGGCGAGGGCGACGTGTTTGTCGCGGGCGGCGTGGAGTCGATCTCGTGCGTGCAGAACGAGATGAATCGCCACATGGTGTACGAAGGCTGGCTCAAGCAGAACAAGCCAGAGATCTACTGGAGCATGCTGCAGACGGCCGAAAACGTGGCGAAGCGCTACGAGATTTCGAAGGAGCGTCAGGACGAGTACGGCGTGCAATCGCAACTGCGCGCGGCCGCGGCGCAGGCGGCGGGGCTTTTCAACGCCGAAATCGTGCCGATGACGGTGCTCGCGGGCGTCGCCGACAAGGCGAGCGGCCAGCTGGTGACGAAGGAAGTCACGATTGCCGCCGACGAAGGCATCCGTGCCGACACGACGCTCGAAGGCGTTTCGAAGATCCGCACGGCGCTGCCGGGCGGCGTGATTACGGCGGGCAATGCGAGCCAGTTCTCGGATGGCGCGAGCGCGTGCGTGGTGATGAACGCGAAAGTCGCCGAGCGCGAAGGCCTCACGCCGCTGGGGATTTTCCGCGGCTTTGCGGTGGCCGGCTGCGAGCCCGACGAAATGGGCATCGGCCCGGTATTCGCCGTGCCGAAGCTGCTCAAGCAGGCGGGCCTGAAGGTCGAGGACATCGACCTGTGGGAGCTGAACGAAGCGTTCGCGGTGCAGGTCCTGTATTGCCGCGACAAGCTGGGCATCCCGGCCGACCGCCTGAACGTGAGCGGCGGCGCGATCGCCGTGGGCCATCCCTATGGCGTGTCGGGCGCGCGCCTCACGGGCCATGCGCTCATCGAAGGCAAGCGGCGCGGCGCGAAGCTCGTCGTGGTGACGATGTGCATCGGCGGCGGCCAGGGCGCAGCGGGCCTGTTCGAGATCGTCTGAGCGCGGGCTGGGCCTTGCGATGCCGCACGGCGCGGCGCGGGCGCTATCGTGCCTCGGTGCGATCGTCTGCCGGGCGCCGCGCGCCGGGGATCAACCGTGCCAGCCAGCGGGGCAGCAACGCTGCGGCTGCGAGCGCGATGCCTCCGGGCGCGGGCGGCAGCACCGCGTAGCGCACGCGCGACCCACACGCAGCACTGACGAACAGTACGCCGCGATGCTCGATCGCCCGCATTTCCGCCTCGGCAATCACGAAGGCGCGTTCGGGCGTCGAATCGGCCAGCCAGGCGAGCGCGTCCTCGCGGTAGGTGACGAGCACATCGCCTTCGAGTGCGACGATCATCGTGCCCCGTCGCACGATGACCGGGCAGCTTTGACCTGGTGCAAGCGTGCCGTGGCCGCAGGCAGGCGGTGCCGGCGGGTGAGGCGTCAAGCTGGGTGTCAAGCGGGACCTGGAGCGAAGCGTGTCGAGCATATCGGGACCTGGAGTCGAATGGATGTCGTCGTGCCCCAAGCTTATTGACGCAGGCCACCGCCCGGCAGACCCAGCCGCGCGCGAGGCGTACCGCAACAGCAGCGCATTTGTGGCGGCTGTACCGGTGCTTCTGCGCGGCAAGTGTATCTGTCGCGGCGCCGGCCGCATGCGGCATGATCGGGCGATGACCGCTCCCCAACAGTCCCTCTACCGGCGCCTGGCCGCGCATTACCGGCTCTCCATCGAAAAGGGCGCATTGCGGCCCGGCGATCGCATGCCGTCCATGCGTGCGTTCATGCGACAGCACGAGGTGAGCCTCGCGACCGCCATCGAAACCTATCGCGTGCTTGAACGGGAAGCCCTGATCGTCGCGCGGCCGCGCGCAGGCTATTTCGTCTGCGCGCCGATTGCGCCGCGCGTGCGCCTCGCACCCGCGCTGCCGCCCGTGGCGGAACCCGATTGGCAGAGCACGCCGCCCGACGCCCGTTTCGTCGGCATCCATACGGCCATCTCGGCCATCGTCGCGCGCTGGCAGCAGGTGCCCGGCGCCCTCAATCTTGCCGGCGTGACCGCGTCGGAAGCCTTGTTTCCCGGCTCCGAACTGCAGAAGATTGCGCTGCGCGTGCTGCGCCGCCAGCCCGGCCTGCTCACGGCTCCCGGGCACGAGCGAGGCGATCCGGCCTTGCGCTCGGTGATCGTGCGCCGGGCGCTTGCCGCGGGTATGTCGCTTTCGGCCGACGACATCGCCATGACGCACGGCGGCACCGAAGCCGTGAACCTCGCCCTGCGCGCGGTTGCGCAGCCGGGCGATACGATCGCCGTGGAATCTCCCTGTTTTTATGGCCTGCTGCAGGTGCTCGAAAGCCTCGGCCTGCGTGCGCTCGAAATTCCGGCCAGCCCGAGCACCGGCCTTTCGGTCGAGGCGCTCGAATTCGCCCTGCGCCAGCATCCGCAGCTAAAGGCCGTCGTGGTCGTCCCGCATCTGCAGAATCCGCTGGGCTGTGTCATGCCCGACGCGCACAAAGCGCGCATCGTCGAGCTCTGCGCGCAGGCGGGCGTCGCCCTGATCGAGGACGATCCGTACCGCGAACTCGTGGAAGGCGAAGCGCCGCCGCAGGCCATCAAGGCCTGGGACACCGACGGCACCGTGATTCACTGCACCTCGTTCAACAAGACGCTCGCCCCCGGCATGCGCGTGGGCTGGATGAGCGGCGGTCGCTGGCACGCGCGCATCGCGATGCTCAAATTCGCACAGACGCGCCTTAACGAGCCGCTCTCCCAGGCCGTGCTGGCCGAGTATCTGCAGACCCAGGCGCACGAGCGCCATCTGCGGCGTCTGCGCGAGAAGCTGCGCGCCCAGCGCGAGCGCATGGCGCAGGTCATTGCCGCGGCGTTTCCCGCAGGCACGCGCTTCACGCCGCCGCAGGGCGGTCTCGCGTTCTGGATCGAGCTGCCGCGGCACGTTGGCTCGCTGGCGCTCTTCGACGCGGCGCTCGCCGAAGGCATCCGCATCATGCCCGGCACGGTGTTTTCGAATGCCGGGCGCTTCGATCATTTCATTCGCGTGAGCTGTCCGGGCCCGGAGCCGCATACGGCCGACGAAGCCGTGCTGCGCATCGGCGCGCTCGCATGCGATCTGGCACGGGCGGGCGAGGCGGGGGCGCCTCTCGCGCAACAGGCCACGCGGGTATCATGACGATGGCCGGCGCGCCCGACTGCCGCGCCGCACTTCGTTCATGCAGACTGAAAAGGTGAATACGTTGATTCGTCATATCGTGATGTGGAAGCTCAAGGAATCGGCCGAGGGTGCGACCCGCGAAGAAAACCTCGTGAAATTCAAGGCGCTGCTCGAAGGTTGCCGCGATCTCGTGCCCGGCACGCTGCACCTCGAAGTGGGCCTCGCCGAACCGGGTCTTGCTTCGACGTTCGACATCGCGCTCGTCTCCGACTTTGCCGACAAGGCCGCACTCGACGCCTATCAGGACCATCCCGATCACCTCGTCGTGAAGCAGTTCGCGAAGGCCGTGACGGAAGGGCGCCAGTGCGTCGACTACGTGATCTGAGCGGGCGACATGGCTGACCAGAAGACGGACGCGCTCCCCCCGGCCGGCGCCGATACGGACAAGCCCGGTGACGAGCCTGGTGACAAGCCCGGCAAGGCGCCCGGCGATTTGCCGCTCGACATCGTCGAAAGCCCGTTTACCGACCATCTCGGCGCGCAACTCGTGCGCGCGCGCGACGGCGCGAGCGAAGTGGCGTTGCCGCTCGAGGCGCGCCACCTGAACACGTGGGGCATCGCGCACGGCGGCGTGACCATGACGCTCTCCGACATCGCCCTCGCCATGGCCGCGCGCAGCGTGGCCGGCGACGGCATGGGCGTCGTCACCGTAGAGATGAAAGTGAATTTCATGCAGCCGGGCCGCGGCGAGTTGCGCGCGTACGGACGCGTGCTGACCCGCTCGACCACGATGGCCTACTGCGAAGGCGAGGTCCGCGACAGCGAAGGCCACTTCGTCGCGAAGGCACTCGGCACGTTCAAATACATGAAGCGGCTGGCCGTGGGGCGCGACGTGGCGCACCAGCGGCTGCGCAGCGATCCCACCGCGAAGCCGGGACCGAGCGACGGCTAAAGCCCGGCGCGCCGTTCCTGCCTCGTCCGTTACCACCACGGCGGCCCTGGTGCCGCAGAGCGAACGCCATGACCCAAACCCCGATGGCCCAGACCAATCGTCAGATCCTGCTCGTATCCCGCCCGGAAGGGGCCGCGAGCGTCGATAACTTCCGTCTCGTCGAGACGCCGCTCGCGCCGCTTGCGCAAGGGCAATTGCGCGTGCGCAATCATTTCCTCTCGCTCGATCCGTACATGCGCGGCCGCATGAACGAGAGCAAGTCGTATGCGGTGCCGCAGCCGCTCGACGAGGTGATGATCGGCGGCACAGTGGGCGAGGTGGTCGAGTCGCTCAACCCGAAGTTCAAGGTGGGCGACAAGGTGGTGGGCATGTTCGGGTGGCAGGACTTCGGCACCTCGGACGGCACCGGCCTGCATGTCGTCGATACCACGCATGTGCCGCTTTCCGCCTACCTCGGCCCCGTGGGCATGCCAGGCGTGACAGCCTGGTACGGCCTGAACCGCATCATCGCGCCGAAGGCCGGCGAAACGGTGGTCGTGAGCGCCGCGAGCGGGGCGGTCGGCAGCGTGGTCGGCCAGCTCGCGAAGCGTGCGGGCTGCCGGGCGGTGGGCATTGCGGGCGGTGAGGAGAAGTGCCGCTACGTCGTCGAAACGCTCGGCTTCGATGCCTGCGTCGACTACAAGGCCGGCAATCTCTATCAGGACCTCAAGGCCGCGACGCCCGACGGCGTGGATGGCTACTTCGAAAACGTGGGCGGCGAGGTGCTCGACGCGACGCTCGCGCGCATGAACGCCTTCGGCCGCATTGCGTTGTGCGGCATGATCGCGAGTTACGACGGCAAGCCCCAGCCGCTCCGCTACCCGGGCTTGATGCTCACGCAGCGCCTGCTCGTGCAAGGCTTCATCGTCAGCGAGCACATGGAGGTGTGGCCGCAGGCGCTCGCGGAACTCGGCACGCTCGTCGCGCAAAAGCAGCTCGTGTATCGCGAGACCGTGGCCGAGGGCCTCGAAAGCGCGCCGGCTGCATTCCTCGGCATGCTCAAGGGGCAGAATTTCGGCAAGCAGCTCGTCAAGCTGATCTGAGTCCGTACTCCGGGCCGGTGCCCGCACACACATCGCGCCGGCCCGTTTTCTTCAACACTCCCTTCGCAGGATACGCAATGCCCGATCCGTTCCAGTTCGACGGCCGCGTGGCCGTCATCACGGGTGCGGCGAGCGGCTTTGGCCGCGCGTTCGCCCACAAGGCCGCAACGCTCGGCATGAAGCTCGTGCTCGCCGATGTCGATAAAAACCTTCTCGACGAAACCGTCGCCGCGCTGCGCGCGGCCGGCGCCGAAGCGATCGGCGTGCCGACCGACGTGCGCGACGCCACGCAGGTAGACGCGCTCGCGAAGGCTGCGCTCGACACCTGGGGCAAAGTGCATCTGCTCTTCAACAACGCGGGCGTGGGCACGGGCGGCTTCGTGTGGGAAAGCAGCGCGAAGGACTGGGAGTGGGTGTTCAGCGTCAACGTGATGGGCGTCGCCAATGGCGTGCGTGCCTTTACGCCCGCCATGCTGGCGCAGGGCGAGCCCGCGCATATCGTCAACACGGCTTCCGTGGCGGGACTGCTTTCGCCGCCGGCGATGGCCGTCTATAACGCGTCGAAACATGCCGTGGTGTCGCTCACCGAAACGCTTTATCACGACCTCAAGAGCGTGGGTGCGAGCGTGGGCTGCTCGGTGCTGTGTCCGGCGTTCGTGCCCACAGGCATCGCCAACGCGGAGCGCAGCCGTCCCGACGATCTGCGCAACGACGCGCCGCCCACGCGCTCGCAACAGGCCGCCGACCTGCAGATACAGCGTGCGGTGCGCTCGGGCCGCCTCACGCCCGAGGACGTGGCCGAACAGACCTTCGATGCCATCCGCGAAGGCCGCTTCTATATCCTCACGCACCCGCAGATTCTCGCATCGGTGAAGCTGCGTCATGAGGACATCGAAACATTGCGCAACCCCACCGATCCGCTTTCGCTGAAGCCCGAAGTGAAACCGGCCAGCTGACGCGCGCCGCCATGACGCTCAACGCAAAGATTGCGCTGGTGCTCGATATGGTGGCCCGCGCGGACCGGCCGCCGTATTACGCGCTCACGCCGCAGGAAGCGCGCGCCTCGTACGAGAAGAGTGCCTCGGTGCTGGAGATTGCCTCGGCGCCGATGTTCTCGGTGGAGGATATCGCGGTGCCCGTGCGCGACGGCTCCGCCATCCGCGCGCGCCTTTATTGCCCGGCGGAACCGCACTGGGCCGAACCGCTGCCGGCACTCGTGTATTTCCACGGCGGCGGCTTCACGCTGGGCAGCGTCGATACGCACGACGCGCTATGCCGCATGTTCGCGCGCGACGCGCGCTGCGCCGTGCTTTCGGTGGACTATCGGCTCGCCCCCGAGCACCGCTTCCCGACCGCCGTGCACGACGCGTTCGATGCGTATACCTGGTTGCACGCGCACGCATCCGACTACGCGATCGACCCGGCACGCCTCGCGGTGGGCGGCGACAGCGCGGGTGGCACGCTCGCCGCCGTGTGCGCCGTGCTGGCGCGCGAGGCCGGCATCGCGCCGGTGCTGCAACTGCTGATCTACCCGGGCACCTGCGGCCATCAGGACACGCCTTCGCATGCAAGGCTCGCCGAAGGGTATCTGCTGACGGCGAAGACGATCCAGTGGTTCTTCAACCTCTATGTGCGCGACGCGAGCGATCGCGACGACTGGCGTTTCGCGCCGCTCGACGGCAAGCGCGATGCGCCGGACTTCGCCGGACTCGCGCCGGCGTGGATCGGCGTGGCCGAATACGATCCGCTCGTGGACGAGGGCGAGGCCTACGCGCGCAAGTTGCGCGACGCGGGCAACGCGGTGACGCTGGTGCGCTACGCGGGCATGATTCACGAGTTCTTCAAGATGGGCGGATTCGTCGAAGACGCGCGGCGCGCGCAGGCCGACGCGGCGCAGGCACTGCGCGAAGCGTTCGGCATCGACGACGCTTGAGGCGAGGGCAGGCCGCTCAGCCCGGCGCAGCCTGGGGACGGACCAGGAAAGTCTCGCGGCGCTCGAAGTCGCCGGGTCGCACGATGCGGTGCGATCCGTTGTCGTCGCTGCGCTCGACCGCTTCCACCTCGATGGCTTCGCCGCGCACGCTCGCGCGCAGCGCCGTGGTCCCGCGCGTGCCGTAGTCGGGCGTTTCGATGAACGCCGCCGACAAGGCGCGTTCGCGCTCGAGCGAAATGCCGGTGGCGGGGAGTTCGTCGTCGCGGGCGATCTGCGGGTCGCGCATCATCGTCACGAGCCGGTCGAGGGGGGCCGCGTGGCCGGCCAGTTCGGCCAGCTCCGCGCGCTTGCGCACGAGCTTCGGCCAGGGCGTGTCGAGTACGGCATTCGAGATGCCGTGCGTGCCTTCGGGCAGCAGCGCCGGCGCGAGATCGCCGCGATTGCAGTACCAGGCCAGTTCGCGCCGGGTCCAGTCGCCCACCACCAGATTGAAACCGTTATAGAGGCTGCCGTGGCGGGCAACCTGCGCGAGATAACGCAGGGGCGTATCGGCAATGCCGTCGCCGCCCGTGAGCCAGGCCGACACGAGCGTGCCGCGCGTGGGCGCATCGGGACGCATTTCGTGGGGCGCGCGATAGTTCGTGAGCGCCGCGAAACGGCCGCCGCGCGTGAGGCCGAGCCAGGTGCCCCCGCCGACGAGATCGCGCCCGGCGAGCACGTCCGGCGCCGACTGCCACCAGTGCAGCGGCTCGGCGGTGCGGCGCAGGAACTCGTCGCGATTCGCGGCGAGCGTGAAGAGCGCACCGTTCGTGGCCTGCGGGCGCCAGTCGAAGACGATCAGGCACATGGCGCAGACCGCCCGAACAAGGCGCGCCGCGTGACGCGGGCGTGCGGGACATAACTGGCCAACGCGTCAGACCTCGGCGGGCAGCGCGTAGGGCAGCGGCAGGAAGCGCAGGGCGGGGCCCTCAGCGTTGCCCAGATGCACGCTGCCCGATTCCAGGGCGGCCAGCTTGATTTCGGCGAGCAGATCGGCGCCGCCGTCGGGCGCGGCCGCCGCGTTGACGATCATGCCGCAGGGCTGGCCGGGATCGTCGGAGTGAAAGAGCTCGGCGCCCGCGTGCGCGGCGTCGAGCCCGGTCGACACGCTCGCCAGCGCCGTGCGGCGCTTGATCGTGCCGCGATACTGGCTGCGCGCGACAATCTCCTGCCCCGGATAGCAGCCTTTCTTGAAGTTCACACCGCCCAGCACGTCGTAGTTCACCATCTGCGGCACGAACTGCTCCGAAACCGGCTGGGTGATGCGCGGCTCGCCCGCGCGGATGTCGAGCCAGTCCCACACCGCGGGCGAAACACGCGTGAGCTTGCCCGCGAGCGCAGTGAGGCGCGCTTCGACGGCTTCCTTCGGACCCACCCACAGATAGCGCAGGCGCCCGGCCGCATCGGGCAGGCGGATCAGCGTGCCGGCGGGATCGTCCACTTTCACGTGCACGCCGTCGGGCAGCGCATCGAATCCGGCGGCCAGCGCGCCGCGCACGTCGCCGGCGAGGCCCACCACGAGCAGCTTCTCGCTGTCGTCCACGAGCTTCGCTTTCGCGCGCAGCACGAACATCGAGAGCCGCTTCTGCACGCTCGCCTGCACGTCCTTCGAGATCAGCAGGCGGATCGTCTCGCCGGTCTTCCACGCGAGGAACGACGCCAGCAGGCGCCCCTTCGCGGAGCAGTAGCCCGCCAGGCGCGCGCCGGTCACGTCCAGATGCTGGATGTCGTTGGTGAGCTGGCTGTGCAGGAAACTTGCAGCATCGTCGCCCGTGGCGTCGATCACGCCGAACTGCGGCAGGATCGCGTAGGCGCCGCCCTTGAGCACGGCTTCGAAATCTTCAGCGGCGGGGCGCTCGGCAACGGCGGCGGCGGAATCGAGGGGGGAGTTCATGGATTCGGGGAACAGTCAATCCTGACTTTAGCGAGGGCAAGCAGTTATTATATGAGGTCAACCTCAGCCGTGTTTTCATGTCCCTCCTGAAGAAATGCCTTGTTGCCGGCGCCGCGCTCGCCGTGCTTGGCGCAGCCGCCGTGGGCGGCATCTGGCATTGGGCCGCTACGCCTGTCCAGCTCGCGTCGGCGCAGCTCGACGTCACCATCAAGCCGCACAGCTCGGTGCGCAGCGTCACCACGCAGCTGCGCCGCGGCGGCGTGCCGGTACAGAGCGAGTTGTTCGTGTTGATGACGCGCGTGCTCGGCCTGCAAAGCCAGCTGAAATCGGGCAACTACGAGTTCAAGCAGGGCATCACGCCTTACGAGGTGCTGCAGAAGATGGCGCTGGGCGACGTCAACGAATACGTCGCGACCATCATCGAAGGCTGGACCTTCAGGCACATGCGCGCCGAGCTCGACGCCAACGCGGCCCTGCGCCACGACAGCGCCGGCATGACCGACGCCCAGCTGCTCGCCGCCATCGGCGCGCCGCCCGCGCCCATGGACAATGCCGAAGGCCTGTTCTTCCCCGACACCTATCTGTTCGACAAGGACACGAGCGACCTGGACGTGTACCGCCGCGCCTACCGCCTGATGCAGGTGCGCCTCGCCGAGGCCTGGGCCGCGCGCACGCCGGGCCTGCCGCTCAAGTCGCCGTACGAGGCGCTTACGCTCGCCTCGCTCGTCGAGAAAGAGACCGGCAAGGCGGGCGACCGGCCGCTCGTAGCGGCGGTGTTCGCCAACCGGCTGCGCGTGGGCATGCCGCTGCAGACCGATCCCGCCGTGATCTACGGTCTCGGCGACGGCTACGAGGGGCGCCTGCACAAGCGCGATCTGCAGACCGACACTCTTTACAATACCTACCTGCGCCTCGGCCTGCCGCCGACGCCCATCGCGCTGCCGGGCGCCGCCTCGCTGCAGGCGGCGCTGAATCCGGCGTCGACCGGCGCGCTGTACTTCGTGGCGCGCGGCGATGGCAGCAGCGTTTTTTCGGACAATCTCGTCGACCATAACAAGGCCGTCGACAAATACATTCGGGGGCAGTAAATGGCGCGGGGCCGATTCATCACGTTCGAGGGCATAGACGGTGCGGGCAAGACCACGCATCTCGCCTGGTTTCGCGACCGGCTCGCGGACAAACTGGCCGCCACCGGGCGCTCGGTCGTCATGACGCGGGAGCCGGGCGGCACGCCGCTTGGCGAGTCGCTGCGCGAGGTCCTGCTGCACCAGCCCATGGACCTCGAAACCGAGGCGCTCCTGATGTTCGCGGCGCGCCGCGAGCATCTGGCCCAGGTGATCGAACCGGCGCTCGCGCGCGGCGACTGGGTGCTCTCCGACCGCTTCACCGACGCGACCTTCGCCTACCAGGGCGGCGGCCGGGGCCTGCCGCGCGACAAGCTCGAAACGCTCGAGCGCTGGGTGCAGGGCGGCTTCCAGCCCGACCTGACGGTGCTGTTCGACATTGCGCCCGATACGGCGAGCGAGCGGCGCGGCGCGGCGCGCGAGCCGGATCGCTTCGAGAGCGAAACCGACGCGTTTTTCACGCGCACGCGCACCGAATACCTGCGTCGGGCGGAAGAGGCGCCGTATCGCTTTGCCATCGTCGATTCGACGCAGAGCATCGACGAAATTCGCAAACGACTTGAAAATGTGATCGTAGCGCTCTGATTTTCAACATTTATTTGCTGCTCTTATGATGTCGGGCGAAGCTCGCGTCCTGTTCAAAAAATCTCGGCTAACTGGTTGATTTAAAAATGATCTATCCGTGGCAGACCGGCGACTGGGAGCGCCTTCAGCAATTGCGCGGCCACTGGCCGCACGCGCTGCTGCTGCACGGCCAGGCCGGGATCGGCAAGCTGCGCTTCGCCCAGCATCTGGCCCAGGGGTTGCTGTGCGAGTCGCCCAAGGCTAACGGCGAGCCCTGCGGCACGTGCCCCGCCTGCCACTGGTTCGCCCAGGGCAATCACCCCGACTACCGCATCGTCGTGCCGGAGGCGCTGGCCGCCGAAGTCGGCCCGGTTGCGCCCGACGAGGGCGACAAGGCCGCAGAAAAGGGCGAGGGCGACGAAGGCAAAAAGACCCGCACGCCCAGCAAGGAGATCCGCATCGAACAGGTGCGCGCGCTGCTGGACTTTGCGGGCGTGGGTTCGCACCGCGGCGGCTTGCGCGTGGTCGTGCTGTATCCGGCCGAAGCGCTCAACGTGGCCGCCGCCAACGCGCTCCTGAAGACGCTCGAAGAGCCGCCCGCCAGCGTCGTGTTCGTGCTGGTCTCGGCGCGCATCGACCGGCTGCTGCCCACCATCATCAGCCGCTGCCGCCAGTGGCCGATGGCGACGCCCGCCCCGCAAGCCGCGCAGGCCTGGCTCGGCTCGCAAGGCGTGGCCGACGCGCAGAGCCTGCTCGCGGAAGCCGGTGGCGCGCCGCTCGCGGCGCTCGCGCTCGCCCACGACGAAAACCGCACCCTGCGCGACTGGACGCTCGCCCAGCTCGCGGCGGGCGCCGGCTGCGACGCCTTCGCCTGCGGCGAGACGCTGCAGAAGCTGCCGGTGCCGCTCGTGCTCGGCTGGCTGCAGCGCTGGGTGTACGACCTGCTCGCCGAGCGCACCGCCGGCCGGCCGCGCTATTTCCCGCAGGCGGCCGCCGGGCTCGCCCGCTGCGCGGCGAAGCTCGATGCGCCGGCGCTCGCGCGCTATATGAAGACCGTGACGCGCCAGCGCGCCGTGGAGAACCATCCGCTCAATGCCCGCCTCGTATTCGAGGAACTGTTTCTGGGCTATCGTGAATTGTTCGCCTGATTGTTCACCTGGGCGCCACCCGACTGGGCGCCCACCGACTGACTGATGGATCCCGTCTGACCGATCCATCGATGACCGACCCGGCTCGCCGCGCCACGGCGAGCCCCAGCCGATATCCCGCACCATGAGTCTTGCTTTCCGCGACGCCACCCTCGACGATCTGGCCGCCATCGTCGCCATCTACAACTCGACCGTGGCTTCGCGCCAGGTCACGGCCGATCTCGACCCCATCAGCGTGGAAAGCCGCCTCGCGTGGTTCCAGGCGCACGGGCCCGCCACGCGGCCGCTGTGGGTGGTCGAAGAGGCGGGGCGCGTGATCGCCTGGCTAAGCTTCTCCGACTTCTACGGGCGCCCGGCCTACCGCCATACCTCGGAAGTCAGCATCTATCTCGACGAGGCCGCGCGCGGCAAGGGACTCGGCGCCCAGTTGCTCGCCGCCGCCCTCGAAGCCGCGCCGGGGCTCGACATCCATACGGTGCTAGGCTTCGTGTTCGGCCACAACGCGCCGAGCATGCGGCTCTTCCAGCGCTTCGGCTTCACGGCGTGGGGAACGCTCCCGCGCGTGGCCGTGCTCGACGGCGTCGAGCGCGATCTCATCATCCTCGGCAAGCGGCTCGACACCGCGCTTGCCGCCGTCTGAACCCGCAGGGCCGCCCATGTTCGTCGATTCGCATTGCCACATCAATTTCGAAGGTCTCGCCGACCGTCTGCCGCAGGTGCTGGAAAACATGCGCTCGAACGCCGTCACGCACGCGCTGTGCGTCTCGGTGGATCTGGAGACGCTGCCTTCGGTGCTCGACATCGCGAACCGCTTCGAGAACGTGTATGCCTCGGTCGGCGTGCACCCCGACCACGAGGACGTGAAAGAGCCGGGTCTCGCCGAACTGGTGGAGCTGGCCGCGCATCCCAAGGTGGTGGCGATCGGCGAAACGGGGCTCGATTATTACCGGCTGGGCGAGCGCACGATTGCCGACATGGAGTGGCAGCGCGAGCGCTTTCGCACCCATATCCGCGCGGCGCACGCCACGATGAAACCGCTGATCGTCCACACGCGCGCGGCGTCCGACGACACGCTGCGCCTCATGGAAGAGGAGCGCGCGGGCGTGCCCGGCGGCGTGATGCACTGCTTCACGGAACCCTGGCCGATCGCCGAGCGCGCGCTGGCGCAGAACTTCTACATCTCGCTCTCGGGCATCGTCACCTTCAAGAGCGCGACCGAGGTACAGGACGTCGCGCGCCGCGTGCCCATCGAGCGTTTGTTGATCGAAACGGACTCGCCGTACCTGGCGCCGGTGCCTTTTCGGGGCAAACCCAATGAACCTGCGTATGTGAGCCATGTCGGAAGATACATTGCGCAGCAGCGCGGGCTCGCCGACGCCGAACTCGGCGAGGCCACCACGCAGAACTTCTTCCGGCTCTTCAAGATCCCCGCAGCAGTCTGAATGGGTGGCGCGGTGCTGCCGATGTTGTTTATTATCAACAAGATACTGAGAAATTCTAAGGCTTGACATGAACTTCAAAACGCTTACGCCCACCGTCTCCACCGTCCGTGCCGCGTCCGTGCGGCGCATGACCGCCGCCCTCGCGTTCGGCCTGAGCGCGGCATGGCTGACCACGGCGCCGGTGCACGCTGCGTCGATCGATTCGCTCGTGAAGTCCGTCAAGTTCGACGACGACAAGGCCGTCGCCAAAGATATCGCCGACGGCATGGACCCGAACGCCACCGACGACAAGGGCATGCCGCTCCTCGTGCTGGCCGCGCGCGAGAAGTCCGACAAGGTGGCGGCAGTGCTGCTCGACAACCCGAAGACGAAGATCGGCGCCGAAGACAGCGCCGGCGAAAACGCGCTGATGCTGGCCTCGCTCAACGGCGACATGGATCTCGTGAAGCTGCTCATCACGAAGGGCGCGGAAGTGAACAAGAAGGGCTGGACGCCGCTGCACTACGCGGCCGCCAACGGCAACGACGATGTCGCGAAGCTGCTGCTCGGCTACTCGGCGTATGTGGATGCGCAGTCGCCCAACGGCACGACGCCGCTCATGATGGCCGCGCGCGGCGACCACATCTCGACGCTCAAGCTCCTGCTCGACAACGGCGCCGACATCAACGCGAAGAACCAGATCGGCATGAACGCACTCGCTTTCGCCAAACAGTACAAGGCGCCCGATGCGATCAAGGGCCTCTCGGCGCGCATGGCGCAGTCGGGCAGCCAGTCCGGCCAGTCCGACAATACGGCCGCTCCGCAAAACGGTGCAAAATAACGGGATTGCCGCCAGCGGACCGACTGGCGGCTGCGGCGCCGCAAGCGTGCAACCCGGTGGTTTGCCAGCTGAACAACGAGTGCGATCCGGCGCCGCCCCACACGTAACGAATCAAGGAGAACCATGCTGCGGGCTCTGATTTGCGCCGGTGCGCTCGTCCTGCCGCTATCGGCATTTGCCTTCTCGGCGAGCGATCTGAACCGGCTGTGCACGAAGACCGACGTGGCGTCGCGCAGTGCTTGCGCGGCCTATATCGAAGGTGCCGCCGACGGGGTGTTCAACACGATCGATGCGATCGGCGGCACGACCGGGCCGCGCGTGGGCCAGTACTTCTGCCTGCCGCCGGACGCGCGCTCGGCGCAACTGACCGACGCGGTGCGCAAGTACATCGCCGATAACCCGAACGTCGCGGGCTACAACGCCAGCACGGCCATTTCGCTCGGCCTCGGCAAGGCATTCCCCTGCAAGTCGGGTAGCTGATCGCCTTCGGGGCGGCCCGCCGGCGCGGCCGGCAAGCCGGCCTCGGGTGTCCGCGGCGGTGCCCGTCGGTCTTGCGGCACGCTCCGTGCTAGGGTCTGTGGAGAGGGCATCACAGACTTGTGCCCGGAATGGCGCCCGCAAAGCGCGGGGGCATCACGTGCGAGGGGGCCCGGATGGGCAGATTGATCGTCGTGTCGAACCGCGTGGCCACGCCCACGGAAACGAAGGGCTCCGCAGGCGGGCTCGCTGTGGGTGTGTTCGGCGCGCTCAGGGATGCGGGCGGCGTCTGGTTCGGCTGGAGCGGCGACGTCGTGAGCGAAACGGTGGCGAACGCGGGGCCTTCGCTCGTCGAAGACGGCCCGGTCACGTTCGCGACCGTCGGCCTCACACGCAAGGACTACGACCAGTATTACCGAGGCTTTTCGAACGCCACGCTCTGGCCGGTTTTCCACTATCGCAACGATCTCGCGCGCTACGAGCGCGACGAGTACGCAGGCTATCGCCGCGTGAACGCGTGGCTCGCGCACAAGCTCGTCAAGCTGATCGAGCCCGACGACAACATCTGGGTCCACGACTATCACCTGATTCCGTTCGCCGAAGCCTTGCGCTCCGAAGGCGTGACGAACCGCATCGGCTTCTTTCTGCACATTCCGTTTCCCTCGCCGCAAGTGCTGCAGACCATTCCGCCGCACGAGGAACTCGTGAAGTCGCTGTGCTGCTACGACCTGCTGGGTTTCCAGACGCGCAACGACGAGCAGGCCTTTCACGACTACGTGGTGCGCGAAGCGCGCGGCAAGATCACCGGCCCCGTGGGCGACACGGGAAACACCGGGATCGAAGCCTATGGCCGCAAGCTGCGCACGGGCGTGTACCGGATCGGCGTGTTTCCGGACGAGATCGCCGAGCAGGCCGCGCGCTACGAGAGCCGCCAGCACGTGCTCGACCTCAAGCAGAGCCTGGAAGGGCGCAAGCTCATCATGAGCGTGGACCGGCTCGATTATTCGAAGGGGCTCGTCGAGCGCTTCCATGCGTTCGAGCAATTGCTCGAGCATTCGCCCGAGTGGCGCGGCAAGGTCACGCTCGTGCAGATCGCGCCGCCCACGCGCTCGGACGTGGCGAGCTACAAGCAGATCCGCGAGGAACTGGAGCGCGAGGCCGGCCGCATCAACGGGCGCTACTCGGGCCTCGACTACACGCCCATTCGCTACCTGAGCCAGCAGTACGACCGCTGGAAGCTGATGTCGCTCTTTCGCGAGTCGCAGGTGGGTTACGTCACGCCGCTGCACGACGGCATGAATCTCGTCGCGAAGGAATATGTGGCGGCACAGAATCCCGCCGACCCGGGCGTGCTCGTGCTCTCGATCTTCGCGGGCGCAGCCGCCGAACTCTCAGGCGCCGTGCTCGTGAACCCGCACGACGCGGCGGGCATGTCGGAAGCGCTCCAGCAGGCGCTCTCGATGCCGCTCCCCGAACGCCAGGCCCGCTACGAGACCAACATGGAGGCGCTGCGGCGCAACGATCTCGGCGTCTGGCGCGATACCTTCCTGCGCGACCTGGGCAACGTGCCGCGAGCGCACTGAGCGGAGCTGAAGCGAGGGGGCGGGAGGGCCCCATGTCGCGCAGCGAAACGCGCAGGGCGGCGCGCGATTGCTATGATCCAGCGATCGCGCCGCCAGAAATTGCTTGCCTCGTCGCTTCATGCTCACCACGCTCGCCATTGCCAACTACCGCTCGCTGCGCGAACTGATCGTGCCGCTCGGGCCGCTCAACGTCATCACCGGGCCCAACGGCAGCGGCAAATCGAACCTCTATCGCGCGCTGCGCCTGCTTGCGCTTACCGCGCGCGGTGGCGTGATCACGTCGCTCGCGCGCGAAGGCGGCCTGCAGTCGACGCTCTGGGCGGGCCCCGAGCGCTTCTCGCGCGCGGTGCTCGAGGGTGCGATGCCGGTGCAGGGAACGGTGCGCAAGGATGCCGTGAGTCTGCGCCTCGGCTTCGCCGGCGACGCGTTCGGCTACGCGATCGACCTCGGGCTGCCGCTGCCGTCTTCGACCTCGCAGTTTTCGCTCGACCCGGTGATCAAGCGCGAATGCATCTGGAGCGGGCCGCTGTTGCGGCCTTCGGCGCTGCTCGTCGACCGGCAGGGGCCGATGATCCGCATCCGCGGCGACGGCGCCGATTGGACGACGCTTGCGCAGCCCGTGGCGAGTTTCGACAGCATGATGACCGAGTTCGCCGACCCGCGCAGCGCGCCGGAGATGATCGCCGTGCGCGAGCAGATCCGTTCGTGGCGCTTCTACGACCATTTCCGCACCGACGAGCTTGCTCCCGCGCGCCAGGTGCAGATCGGCACGCATACGCCGGTGCTCGCCGACGACGGCGCGAACCTCGCCGCGGCGCTGCAGACCATCCGCGAGATCGGCGACGGCGCCGCGCTCGATACGGCCGTCGCCGACGCCTTTCCGGGCGCGCGCGTGGAGATCGTCAATCACGAAGGGCGCTTCGAGGTGGCCTTGCGCCAGGAAGGGCTGCTGCGGCCGCTGCGCGGCGCGGAGCTTTCGGACGGCACGCTGCGCTATCTGCTGCTCGCGGCGGCGCTCCTGAGCCCACGCCCGCCCGCGCTGCTCGTGCTCGACGAACCGGAAACGAGTTTGCATCCCGATCTGCTGCCGTCGCTCGCGCGGCTCATCGCGCGGGCGTCGCAGCATTCGCAGGTGCTCGTGGTCTCGCATGCGACGCGTCTCGTCGCGGCGCTGGAGCGCGAGGCGAAAAGCCAGTCGATCGTGCTCGAGCGCAAGCTGGGCGCCACCGCGCTCGCCGACGCCGACGCGCTGGACGTGCCGCCGTGGAAGTGGCCCGCGCGCTGAACGTGTGCTGACCACGTGCTGGCCGTATGCTGACTACAGGTCGTTCCAGATATAGGTCGTTCCGAAGCGTCTCGAATGGCCCGGCGCGACGGCGCGGGCATGCGAATTGCAAACCCAAGACTGTGCAAGCTTGTGCAGACGGGCCGTCATGACAGGACATGAGGGCCGTGCGACCCGTCTTCGCATTGCCTTACAATCAAGGCTGACATAGATCGGACGTCAAGGCGGGCGCAGCCCCCGAAGCGCACCCGCCCAGCTTCCCGGAGACTCCCATGAGAATTGCGCAGATCGCCCCGCTGACCGAGTCGGTACCGCCCAAGCTCTACGGCGGCACGGAACGCGCGGTGTCGTACATCACGGAAGCGCTGGTGGATCTCGGCCACGAGGTCACGCTGTTCGCGAGCGGCGACTCGGTCACGCGGGCAAAGCTCGAACCGGTGTGGCCGAGGGCGTTGCGGCTCGACCCCGCCATTCGCGACCGCATCGCGCCGCACATGCTGCTCATGGAGATGGTGCGCCGCCAGGCCGACCAGTTCGACGTGCTGCATTTCCATATGGACTACTACTCGTTCTCGGTGTTCAAGCGCCAGGACACGCCGTTCGTCACGACCCTGCACGGCCGTCTCGATCTGCCCGAGCAGCAGCCGGTCTTCGATACCTTCAACACGGCGCCCGTCATCTCCATTTCGAATGCGCAGCGCCAGCCCATGCCGCAGGCCAGATGGCTCAGCACGGTCTATCACGGCTTGCCCGAAGCGCTGTATACGCCGCAGCCCGTCGAGCCGCGCTATCTTGCATTCCTCGGCCGCATTTCGCCGGAAAAACGCGTGGATACGGCGATTCGCATCGCCCAGCGTTGCAGCTTGCCCATTCGCATTGCGGCCAAGGTGGACGAGGCCGACCGCGAGTATTTCGAGCGCGAGATCAAGCCGCTCTTCGCGCTGCCCGGCGTCGAATTCGTCGGCGAAATTTCGGATGCCCAGAAGGCCGAATTTCTCTCGGGCGCACATGCGCTGCTGTTTCCGATCGACTGGCCGGAGCCCTTCGGCCTCGTCATGATCGAGGCGATGGCGTGCGGCACGCCGGTGATCGCGTTCAATCGCGGTGCGGTGCCGGAAGTGGTGGACGAGGGGGTGACGGGCTTTATCGTCGAGGACGAAATCGGTGCCGTGGCCGCGGTGAACCGCCTCGCGCGCGTGCCGCGCGCCGGTGTGCGGCGCCGCTTCGAGGAGCGCTTCACGTCGCGCCGCATGGCGCAGCAATACGTGGAGGCGTATCAGAGCGTCATCCGCGCGAACAAGCGCTCGCGCTTCAAGGTGATCGACACGTCCACGAGCTGAGCTGAGCGCTCGCAAACGTGCCGCCTCAGGGCGGGGCCCGCTTACAGGTCGAGGCGCGTGATCTTGGTGCCGCCGAGCGAGAGATCGCCGATCAGGCCGCTGTTGGTGAGCACGAACACTTCCACGGGCTTGGTGGCCGTGGTCGTATCGATGCTGCCGTTCGCGCCGACCTTCACGAGCGCGACCGAAGCGTCGCCGCCCGCCGACCAGCCATTCGAATTGCGGAATGTGTCGAGCGCGTCCTGGGTCATGAAGAGATACACGACCGACTTGGACTGCACGCCGAGCGTGGCGCCCACCGAAGCCGAGGTGGTGCTGTAGTAGCCGACCGTGCTGCCGCCTACGCGCAGCGAGCCGTCGCCGTGCTCGCCGCCGACCACGATACCCGCCTGCACGACCGACGGGAACACGAGTATGCCGCGCGCCTTGCCGACCAGCTCACGCGAGCCTGGAACCGTCTGGAACAGGCGCGAGAGCGTGCCGTCCACGCCCGCGTCGATCGACTGGCGGCGCGAGTCGTTGGTGGCGGCGGTGGGTAGCTGATTGCCGGTGGTGGTACAACCCGCGAGTGCGGCGCTGGCGAGAGCAATGGCGACGGTGGCCTTCAGAATGAAGCCGTATTTTTGCATCTTCTTCTCCGTGTGGTGACCGGAAACGCGCCGCGAATGCCGGGGTTCCGGCGATGCGGGCTGAGGCGGTTATAGCATAGTTAAATCAGACGGTTGGTCGAACGCGCGCAGCGCCCGGCGCCCGGGCAGGCGGTGCCCGCGCGGGTCTCCCGGCACAGGTGTCGTCTTCAGTAGACCGGAATGTTGCGTTGCGGTATCAACGTTCCGGCACGGGTTTCGGCGCCGGCTTGGGCGCGGATTGCGCGGGCGGGCGCCGCAGCGCGCGTTTCACGCCGCCGAGCACGATGCCGATGGCAAGAAGCGTCAGCGCCGGGACGACCCAGTAACCCACGAACGCGTGCCAGAGATAGCCGAAGAGAGTGCTGCGGCGCATGGCGTATTCGTCGCGCGCCGCCTGCCAGCGTGCGGCATTCTGGCCCAGTACGTCGGCCGGGCAGCCCGCCGCGCGGGCCGCTTCGGGCGTGCCCTGGCAGCGCAATGGCGCGCCGGCGTCGCGTTCGGCGTCGGTGAAGGTCCACGTGGTCAGCGCCCGCTGGAGGTCTGCGCGGTTATAGGCCATCTCCTCCTGGATCTCGCGCACGGCGACGATCATCACCGGCACCAGCCAGAACACGATCACCAGCAGCCAGCGGCGAAACCAGCGGTTCTTGTGTCTCCATGCCATCTGCGCCTCCGTTCGATGCCATTGGCATCAACGTCAACCGGCAACCCGATGGCGTATGCGTTATGTCGTCTTGGGCGGGGCTGCCGTTGCAGCCATCATAGGAGAAAAACGCCGGGCCTGAAGGGTGCGGACCGTGAAGGCAGGGGAAAACGCGCAGCCCGGTAGAACCCCGCGGGCATGAAAAAAGCGCGCGGCAGGCTGAGCCGCCGCGCGCCTTGCGAGGGAGAACCGGTGTTTAGCTCTTCGTCGAAAGACACTGCTTCATGAAGGCCTTGCGGTCGTCGCCCTTCTTGTCAGCGGCCTGCGCGTTGCACGCCTTCATCCGTTCCTGCTGCGTCATGGCCGGTGCCGGAGCGCCCGACGCCGAAAGACACTGCTTCATGAAGGCCTTGCGGTCATCGCCTTTCTTGTCGGCGGCCTGCGCGTTGCACGCCTTCATCTTCTGCTGCTGGCTGTTCGGCGCCGCAGCCGGCGCGGCGGTCTGGGCAAACGCCGGTGCGGCCAGCACGCCGCCCAGCACGATTGCAGCAATAACGGATTGCATCTTCATCGGTGACTCCCATGGGATATCGACGTTGTTGGTGGTCGTGCGAGCGGGCCGCCCCTGTCCGGGCATTTCGCCCCGGCTGCCTGTCGTGGCCGCAGCCGCGACCATTATGGCAAAGCCTCCCTGAAAACGGGGCAGCAGTGGCCGCGGTTGACCGCGCGTGTTGCAGAATGTGTTAAATCGCTGCGTGGCCCGGGCCGTCCGGGTCCAGGCGGCAATGTTCAGGAGAACGCGATGCATTGGCTCTTGATGTACGAACTCGCCGAGGACTACCTCGAACGCCGCGCCGGGCACCGCGGCGCGCATCTCGCGCTCGCGTGGGCGGCGGTGGAGCGGGGCGAACTGCTGCTCGCGGGCGCTGTGGCCGATCCCGTCGATAGCGCGCTGCTGCTGTTCCAGGGCGACACGCCCGCCGCCGCCGAGGCGTTTGCCCGCGCGAATCCCTACGTTACGGCGGGGCTCGTGCGCAGCTGGCGCGTGCGGTCCTGGCAGACGGTGGTGGGAGAGGGCGCGGCGAACCCGGTGCGATGATTTGCGGCGCCGATTTATGGCACCGGCGTGGGGTATCGGCGTGCGGCGGCGGCGTGACAGTGCAGCGAAGCGGGTCTCAGCCGGCGCCGGGATGATCGGCCGCCTTGTCGAGCAACGCGCGCACTGTCTCGTCGCTCACCTGCTCGAAGTCGAAGTAGAACTGGCCAACGCTGTAGAAATGCTGGGGGGCGAGCACGCAGACGACCTCGTCCACGGCGCTGCCCAGCCGGGCGCGCGCGTCGACGGGCGCCACCGGCAATGCCGCGACGATGCGCGCAGGGCCGAGCGTGGCGAGTGCACGCGCCGCGGCCTTCAGCGACGCCCCCGTCGCCATGCCGTCGTCGATTACCAGCGTGACGCGGCCCGCTACCGGGACCGGAGCCCGCTCGCCGCGATACCGTATTTCGCGGCGCCCCAGTTCGATGCGCGCCGTGGCAATCGCACTTTGCAGCTGCCCGGCGCTCACGCCCGCTTCGCGTATCAGCGCTTCGTCCACGAACTGCGCGCCGTTCGAGGACAGCGCGCCCATGGCGAGTTCAGGCTGCCACGGCGTGCCGAGCTTGCACACCGGCAGTACGTCGAGCGGCACGTCGAGCGCCGTCGCCACCTCGAACGCAACCGGCACGCCCCCGCGCGGCAGCGCGAGCACGACCACGTCGCGCCGCCCGGCGTAGGCGGCGAGACGCCCGGCCAGCATGCGGCCTGCTTCGCGGCGATCGGTGAAGGGGCGCTCCACAACCGGCTCCCAGACGGAACGATCCAGTCAGTGTGCCACGCGGCACGGGGCCTCGCGTGCGAAAAAAAAGAGGGATGCCAACGATTCTTGCGGCGACGCGCTCGCGTGCGCCGTTATTTGCTAACGCGTATTCGTCGTTTGGTGCCGCGGCCTCGCGTGGTTACGATGGCAGGGCTGATCGCAGAGGTCACTGCCGACACTGCCGACAGCCGCCGACAATTTGCCACTGCCTGCCGACGAGGTCCAGCCATGTCCGAATCCGCCTGTTTCAAGCCGCGCGTCGTCGAACCGGTCGCCATCGACCGTCCCGATGGATTGGGGCTCGCGATCGAGTTATGGCTGTCGAGGCCGGTGGACGGCATTGCCGGTCAGGCGGTGCGCATTCACCTGCGCCGCGGCGCGCGCATGGAAGAGGCCGAAGCGCTGCGCGACCTGCTGCATGCCGTGGGCACGGATATCGTCGTGACCTGAGGTCTGAGCTCCGGGACCGCGCGATGGTCCGCGGGCGCTGACCGGCCGGTCCTGGTTCAATCGAGTTCGGTGGCGAAGAGGGCGTCGAGCAGGTTCGACGACGACGTGTCCGCGAGCCGCGTGAGCGATTCCACCATGCGTACCTGACAATCCGCGAGCGGGATCATGCGGATGCGGCGCGACTCGCCGAATTCGGCATACGCGATCACACCGACGCCCACGCCCTGCGCGATGGCCGTCTGCAGCGCCTCGCGGCCGTCCACGTAGAGCACGGGCTGCACCTGCAGGCCTTTTCTCACGAGCTCCGCTTCCAGCAGTTGCTGCGTGACCGACTGCGCTTCGCGGAACACCATCGGCTCGCGCACCAGCTCCTCGTAGGTCATCCGGCGCTTTTTCGCGGCGGGGCTGTCGGCGGGCACCACCGCGACGAGCGGCTCCTCGCGCAGCACGCGCGTCTGCAGTCGGCTATGCACCTGACGCGCCGCCGTGATCGCCGCGTCCACCTCGCTCGACAGCACGCGGCGCATGCACTCGGTCGCGTTCGCGATCGAGAGCTTCACCACCACCCCAGGATAGCGGCGCCGGAACATGCCGACCAGCTTGATGGCGAGGTCGGGCGCGTCGGCGATCAGCGAAAGCTCGCCCGATTCCAGCGCGCCCGCTGCTTCCAGTAGCCGCCGGGCGTCGCGCTCGCAGCTCACCATCTGCCGCGTGACGGCAAAGAGCCGCCGCCCGAGCTCGGTCAGCTCCACCCCGCGCGGCGCGCGCTCGAAGAGCTTGACCCCGAAATCCTGCTCGAGGCGCTTCACGTGATCCGAGACGGCGGGCTGCGTGAGCGAGAGCGCCTGGGCGGCGCGCGAGAAACCGCCGTGCTCGGCGACGGCGTGAAAAGCGCGTAACTGGGCGTACTGCATGGCGATCCGGCTCCGATAAGTTGAACTTATATCGACATCGATTATATCGATTTTACCGATGCACCGCCGTGGGGTACCGTGTCGGCATTCGATGCTGAACGCCGACTGGAGTCGCCGCATGACCACCCCCGCCGAACCGTACCTGCTGACCCCCGGACCGCTCACCACGGCCGCCTCCACCAAGGAAGCGATGCTGCGCGACTGGGGTTCGTGGGACGGCGATTTCCGCGCCATGACCGCGCAGCTGCGCCGCGGCCTGCTGGCGATCGCCGGCGACACCGAGGGCAACTACGACTGCGTGCCGCTGCAAGGCAGCGGCAGCTACTGCGTGGAAGCGATGCTCGGCAGCTTCGTGCCGCGCGACGGCCACGTTCTGGTGCTGGCCAACGGCGCCTACGGCAAGCGCATCGCCACGACGCTGCGCTACCTGGGCCGCCGCCACACCGTGCACGACACCGGCGACTATCTGCCGCCGCGCGCCGCCGACATCGAGCGCATCCTGGCCGCCCACGCCGACATCACGCACGTCGTGGTGGTCCACTGCGAGACCAGTTCCGGCATTCTGAATCCGATCGAAGAGATCGCGGCCGTGACGGCGCGTCTCGGCCGACGCCTTCTGATCGACTCGATGAGCGCATTCGGCGCCGTGCCGCTCGACGTGCGCAAGCTGCCGTGCGACGCGTTCGTTTCGTCGGCCAACAAGTGCATCGAAGGCGTGCCGGGCTTCGGCTTCGTGATCGCGAAAAAAGAGGTGCTGCGCGCGGCGAAGGGCAACAGCCATTCGCTCTCGCTCGACGTGCACGATCAATGGGACGTGATGAACCGCACGGGCCAGTGGCGCTTCACGCCGCCCACGCACACGGTGGCCGCGTTCATCGAAGCGCTGCGCCTGCATACGCTCGAAGGCGGCCAGCCGGGGCGGCTCGCGCGCTATGCCCGCAATCGCGACGTGCTGGTGGCCGGCATGCGCTCGCTCGGTTTCGAGCCGCTGCTCACCGAGGTTTGGCGCTCTCCCATCATCGTGACGTTCTTCTCGCCGGCCGACCCGGCCTTCAGTTTCGAGCGCTTTTACGAACTCATGAAATCTCAGGGCTTCATCATCTACCCGGGCAAACTGACCACGGTCGAGAGCTTCCGCATCGGCTGCATCGGGGCCCTCGACGAAACGGTGATGCAGCGCGTGGTGCAAGCGTGCGGCACGGCGCTGCGCACCCTGGGCGTGGCGAGCGGCGCGCCCGAAGCGACCTCGCTCGACGCGCGCGAAGCGCTCGCGGCTTGAAGCACGACAACGGCGCGGCAAAAAGCACGACGACAGCGCGGCAAAAGCGCGGCAAAAGCGCGAATCTCAGGCAAGAACCTCTCTACGCAGAACTTTCGCAGGACATACGGCAATGAAACACGTTAAGGCAGTGATCTTCGACTGGGCCGGAACCGTGGTGGACTACGGTTCGCGTGCGCCGATGGGCGCCTTTGTCGAGACCTTCGACGAGTTCGGCGTGCCGATCTCGATCGACGAGGCGCGCGGCCCGATGGGCATGGCCAAGCGCCCGCACATCGCGGCGCTGATGGCGCTGCCGCGCGTCGCGAAGGCATGGGAAGCGCGCTACGGCCACGTGCCGGGCGACGCCGACATCGACGCCGTGTACGACGTCTTCGTGCCGAAGAACGTCGCGGTCGCCGCGCAGTACAGCGACGTGATTCCGGGCGTGGCCGCCGTGACCGCCGCGCTGCGCGCCGACGGCGTGCGCATCGGCTCGACCACGGGCTACACGCGCGAGATCATCGAGCAGATCGTGCCGGGCGCCGCGGCCCAGGGCTTCGAGGCGGACAGCATCGTGTGCACCGGCGACACGCCCGAAGGCCGGCCGTCGCCGTACATGATCTATCGCACGCTGCCGCAGCTCGGCGTGTGGCGCGCGCGTGATGCGATCAAGGTCGACGACACCGAAGTCGGCATCGAAGAAGGCCTGAACGGCGGCACGTGGGCCGTGGGCGTGGCCGTGAGCGGCAACGCGTTCGGCATGACGGAAGAAGAAGTGCATGCGCTGACGCTGGACGAATATACGCGCCGCCGCGAAGCGGCCGTGGAGCGCCTGCGTGCCGCGGGCGCTCACTACGTGATCGACAGCGTGGCCGATCTGTTGCCCGTGGTGAGCGAGATCGAAAACCGGCTCGCGCGCGGCGAGCGTCCGTAAGCAGGGCGGCGTTATACGCGCAATGGAGTCGTAGCTTGACGGCGCGCCTTCGCGGTTCACGCGAGGCGCGCTTTCTCTTTTTGTGCGGCCCGGAGTGGCAGCCCGAAGTGCAGCCCGAATGCCGGTGCATGCGCATCGGCGTGTTGCGTGCGGTGCGCTGAGGTACCATGAGCGGCCCGATCGCCACCTCGCGACCTCACCGCATGATGAAGACGTTCCTGCTGTTCGTGGCCACGGCGCTGGCCGAAATCGTCGGCTGTTATTTGCCGTACCGCTGGCTGCGCGAAGGCGCGAGCGTGTGGTGGCTCGTTCCCGCAGCCTGTTCGCTCGCAGTGTTCGCATGGCTGCTCACGCTGCATCCGAGCGCGGCAGGGCGCACCTACGCGGCCTACGGCGGCGTTTATGTGTGCGTGGCGCTACTCTGGCTCTGGGCCGTGGAGGCGGTGCGGCCCAGCGCATGGGACTGGGCCGGGATGGCTTTCACGCTGGCCGGCATGGCGCTGATCGCCTTCCAGCCGCGTTAGCCGCAAAGGCAGCGATCGAGGTGCCGCTCAAGCCGCCGTATTGACGTTGGGGAATTTCGCGCAGAACGCTGCGGGCATCGGCACGACTTTTTTGGACTCGTAGTCGAAGAACACGAAGCCGGATTTGGCCATGGCGATCAGGGCGCCGTCGGCGGGGCGCGTGATGCGGAAAATGATGTCGCCGCCGTATTTGTTGAAGTCCATGATGCCGACTTCGAAGGTAAGCTGGTCGCGCGCATAGGCCTCGGCGCGGTAAGTCGTGGCGAGGTCCGTGA
The DNA here is from genome assembly GCF_905220215.1 of Paraburkholderia sp. J12. Classification (NCBI taxonomy): domain Bacteria; kingdom Pseudomonadati; phylum Pseudomonadota; class Betaproteobacteria; order Burkholderiales; family Burkholderiaceae; genus Paraburkholderia; species Paraburkholderia sp. J12. The sequence continues at coordinate 212,282 of NZ_CAJMZC010000001.1, read as the reverse complement.
CGATGATGCTCGTATGGGCCTCTTTCATGTCCTCGACGCCGGCGTCGAACAGAAAGCGCGCACGCGCCTCCGAAATCATCGAGATCATCGAATCGTTGGCGAGGTGATTGGCCCCGTTGATGTCGGTGACGCGCACCGTGAGATGCGTGGAGTAGTAATACTGGTCAAAAACTTTGCTAATTTGTATTATGTAAAATAAAGGAACACAAGCAACCTTAGCTGTGAATGGTTAATCGTCAGGCACACTCCGCCTCTCGTATCTGCCGTATCAAAGTAGTTCGTACATTGCCTGTCTTGATGTAACGCACCATCGGACCATATCGCGCAACAGGACCGCTCGGCCCGGATGTAGCGCGACCGGGCACGGACGGCACTCTGCCGTCTTCGACCTGGAGGCATCGCCTGTACGTCCATCTTGTCCTCACATCGAGGCTTGCAGGCCCGAATTGGCTTGAGTAAGATGACATCGTCAAGTTTAGTTCGCAATAACTCCGGCGCGGTAGTAAAACACGCCTGAATGTTGACACTGTCTGCAGGAACCACTACATGACCCAATCGAATCAAGGCCCCTTGGCGGGCGTACGAATACTCGACCTGACTTCGGTCGTGCTGGGTCCACTAGCGACATTGACGCTAGCGGAGCTCGGTGCCGACGTCATCAAGATCGAGGCCCCCGAGGGCGACAATGCCCGCAACGCTGGCGTCACGAAGCACGCGGGCATGGGACACGTTTTCCTGCACAACAATCGTGGCAAGAAAAGCGTGGTGCTGGACCTCAAGCATCCCCAGGGGCGCGACGCGCTGCTACGTCTCGCGGCCAATGCCGATGTCCTGATTACCAATGTGCGGGCTGCGGCCATGAAACGCCTTTCGCTCGACTATGCCGCACTCGCCGAGGTCAACAAGCGGATCATCTACGTCAGTGCCTCGGGCTACGATAGCCGTGGTCCCTATGCGGACCTGCCCGCCTACGACGAACTGATTCAGGGCGCAACGGGCATTCCCTGGTTGATGCAGCAGTATGGTGCGACCGAGCCAAGCTATACGCCCATTACGCTGGTCGATCGCCTCACGGCCTATCACGTCGTCTACGCGGTCAACGGGGCACTGTTCGCTCGTGAGAAAACCGGGCTCGGGCAACAAGTCGAAGTGTCGATGTTCGAAAGTGCGGCGCACTTCATCCTCGCCGATCACATGGCAGGACGTACGTTCGAGCCTGAGCAGGGGCCGGTAGGATACGACCGCCTCCTCTATCGGCGCCCTTTCCGAACGTCGGACGGCTATTTGTGCGTTCTCATTTACAACGACAGGCATTGGCGCGAATTCTTCCGCCTGGTCGGCCATCCTGAGCAATTCGAGCAGGATCCGCGCTTCTCGAGTCAGCAAGCCCGTTCGCGCAACATCCGTGAGGTGTACGGATGGATTGCCGGCATCATGCCTACGCGAACCACCACCGAGTGGCAGGCGTTGCTCGACGAAGCCGGCATCCCCCATCAAACCGTTCGTTCGCTCGATGATCTCCTGGTGGATCCTCATCTGCGCGCCACCGGCTTCATCAGTGAGGAAGAGCACCCGACCGAAGGCCGGATGCTCTCACTCGGTATGCCCACGACCTGGTCGGGTACGCCTCCGGGCAAAACCGCTCCCGCGCCGCGACTCGGCGAACACAGTGCGGAGGTGCTGCGCGAGGCGGGATACAGCGATGCAGACATCGAGGATCTCGATCGACTCGGCGTTACACGTATTGCTCGACAACCCTGATTGCGTCATGCCAGAGAAAAGCTCCCAAAGCTGGATGCCGGCTTTGGGGCTTGGGCGATGACCTGCTTGATGGGTTAGTGAAATTCCCCCTCACGACCTTCGCACTCACCAAGTTCGACCCCACCGCGCACCCTCCTTCGCGTTTCCTTCACTTATAGCGCCACGGCCTGTACCGGCTTCAGCATGACGCCCGAAGCTGCTGCGGGGGTTTCACCGCTTCGGCGTTATCTGGCGCGGCTTACCTGTTGCGTGAACCAGTATCCCCAAGTAACATGACGATGTAAAGTTTGACGGTTGAGGTTCGCTACGATGCCTACATTGGCATCGCAGCGAAGTGGATACATACGAATAGCGGCGCACAAGCACCGAAGACATGGCCCGTTTAGGGCGAAGGAGATAGCAGATGTTTCAAAGCGATTTGTTGAAGGGAAAGCGGATCCTCGTGACCGGTGGCGGCTCGGGGTTGGGCAAGAAAATCAGCGCCAAATACCTGCAGCTCGGCGCAGATGTCTACATCTGCGGACGACGCGAATCGGTCCTGGCCGAGACCGCCAATGAGCTGATGAGTCAATACGGCGGGACCGTCAAGTATCACGACATCGACATTCGCAGTGCGCAAGCCGTGGACGATATGGTGGAAGCCATCTGGCAAGACGGCCCGCTGACCGGTCTCGTCAACAACGCCGCCGGGAACTTCGTCAGCCGGACCGAGGATCTCTCGTCGCGAGGATTCGATGCCATTGCGAACATCGTCCTGCACGGCACGTTCTACGTGACCCAGTCGGTCGGCAAGCGCTGGATCAGCGGTGGTCATCGCGGCAGTGTCGTGTCCATTCTCGTGACGTGGGTCTTCAACGGTGGACCGTTCGTCGTGCCGTCCTCGATGTCCAAGGCCGGCGTCAATGTGATGACCCGGTCGCTTGCCGTCGAATGGGGACGTTATGGCATTCGCCTGAACGCCATCGCTCCGGGCGTTTTCCCGACCGACGGCATGAGCAAGCGCCTTTACCCGGGCCGCCCCGACGCTGGCCGTACCGAAGGCAGCAGCCCGATGGGTCGTGCCGGTGAAATGCACGAACTCCAGAATCTCGCGACGTTCCTGATGGCGGACGGCTGCGAATGGCTGACGGGGCAGACGTTGACGATCGACGGCGCAAACAGTCTCGCCACCGGCGGCAACTTCTATCACTTCAAAGACTGGACCGACGAAGACTGGGCCCAGGCACGCGATTCGATCCGCGAACTCAACGATCGCGACCGCGCCGCACGCACGGCCTGATCTTCGGTCATCTGTGCCGCCTTGCCGTTCCCCAACCTGGCGGAACGGCAAGGCGCAGAGCAGCGCCCTTCCCCTTACTGCGCGACCTTTCCGAGCGGGATCACGCGCAAACCATCCCGGCTACTGAACAGTTGCTCGACGTCCCTCGCCCGGCGTTCAATCACGGCACGCTGGTTCAGATTGCCCTTGTCCGTCACCTCGCCGGCCTGCATCGAAGGGGGATCGGTCAGTAACCCTAACTGTTCAACCCGCATCGACGCACCGGTCTGACCGGCATTGACGGCTTCCAGTCGACGTGCGAGCTCAGCGAGCACCGTTGCATTCCGGCACAAGGCTTCCATCTCGACATCGGCCGACGAACCCAGAAACTTGCGGCATCCAGCGAGGTCAAGCCACGCCATTGCACCGATGGTGTTCTCGCCGTCGTGCGCGATAACCGCTTCCTTGAGCAGCGGACCGCACGCATCGAGAACACGCGCACGCAGTGCCGCGGTTCGTACCCAGGTACCATTCGCCAACTTGAAGTCCTCTGCGAATCGACCGGCGAATCGCAAACCCGCCGCAGGCCGCTCCGGGTCCACAAAGCGAACGGCATCGCCCAGGAGATAAAACCCCTCTTCGTCAAATGCCTGCTTCGTCTGCTCAGGCGCGTCCAGATATTCCCGAAGGATGTTATCGCCGCGAATACGCATCTCATACCGGCCGGGCGTGTTCTTGTCCTCGACCAGTTTCAATTCGACGCCCGGCAGCGGCAGGCCAATGCAGCCGACGTCGTCCACCCCCCAGTACTGCGTCACCGCGGGGCCTGCCGTCTCGGTCGCACCGAATGCGGATGTGAGAATGACGCGCGCGCCCGTGATCGTGACTGCGATTTTCTGAAAGCGATCGTAGAGTTCTCGCGACAGCACCGCGCCGCCGTAGTAGACATACGCCAGCCGCGAAAAGAAGTGTCGGGCAAACGCTTCATCGCGCTCCAGCTCGGCAATGAGCATCGCGAGTCCGGCCGGCACATTGAAGTAACTGGATGGCGCCACATCGAGCAGGTTCGCACGTGTCGCGTCGAACCGGCCCGGTAGCGGGCGCCCTTCGTCGATATAGAGGGTTGCGCCATACCGTAGCACGCGGCTCAATACGATGTTGCCGCCCATGACGTGATGCCACGGCAGCCATTCCAGATAGGCCGGCTGCGTCTGCGAAGGCTGCTCGAAGACATGAGCCGTCATTTCCTGGGCGGCGACCATCATGCCTCGCGTGATCACAACGGCTTTCGGAATACCCGTAGATCCCGACGTAAACATATACTTCGCCGGCATATCGGGGGTGAGCGCAGCATGCTTCGCGGCGAGATCCGGATCCGGTGTCTGTTTCGCCCAGTCGGCGAACTGGACCATGCCGGGCCGGGCCTTCCTGACGGCCACCGTTCGTTCAGGCGGCACGTCAAGAGCCGCCAGAGCGCCGAATAACCGTTCGGCATCCTGCACAAAAACGATGTAGGGTTTGACAAGACTCACTGCGTTGCGCAAACGGCCGTAGTCGCCGCCCATCAGCGCGAAATTCGGCGAGATGGGCGCCACGGGCACGCCCGCGTAAAGCGCGCCCCACGTCAACAAAGCCTGTTCTGTCGAGTTTTCAGACAGGATCGCAACCGGGCGTTCCCGCGACGCGCCCGCCCAAAGCAATGACGTGGCGATCGACTGAACGGCTTCCCATACCTGCATGCAAGTCATGGTCTGCCACGCACCGGACCCGTCACGTTCGACGAGCATCGGTGCATGCGGACGCTTTTCGATCCAGTGCGCAAGCCAGTCGACGGTACAGGCGGGACGCCCGGTTAAAGTATGACCCGAGCGCAACAGCAGGACGCCAGGCTCGCGCCTTTCGACGATGACGGAGGGTTCGCGAAAGCCGGCGTCCCGGAACGGAAGGTCGGCAAAATGAGTGTGCTCAGAAGACATAGACGTTCCTGATGTGTCTCCGATGTTGATTATTCGGCCCCGCCCCGGTCGCCAGACGCGCATACACGCGTTGCTGCCCGACGATCAACTTGTTGCTCGCCGGCTTCGACTGGCTCCAACCCGCGACGGAGAAACCGCGCTTTCCGGTCACACTGCCTCAAGGAGGGTGGCGATACCCTGGCCACCCCCGATGCACTGCGTAGCGAGCGCGAAGCGTCCGCCATGACGCTGGAGTAACGACGCGGCCTTTCCGACGATCCGCGCACCCGTCGCGCCGAGCGGGTGACCGATCGCGAGCCCCCCGCCATCGATATTGACGGTATCCAGATCGAGGTCGAGCTCGCGAATGGATGCCAGCGCCTGGCTCGCAAACGCCTCGTTGATCTCGACGATGTCGAGATCCCTCGCCGCAAGACCGGCGCGTGCCAGCGCCTTTCGGGTGGCGGGAATCGGACCGATGCCCATCAACGCAGGATCACACGACGCAACGGCTGCACTCCGGATCTTGGCGAGCGGCACCAGTCCATGACCGGCCGCGAACCTGGCGCTGCAAATCAGGGTTGCCGATGCGCCGTCGGTCAAGGGCGACGACGTGCCGGCCGTCACACTCCCCTCTTCCATGAATGCCGGCTTCAGACCGGCAAGCGCTTCCGCGTTCGTGCCGGGGCGGATGCAACCATCTTCCGATACGAGTCCGTTAGCGGTCTCGATGGGAACGATTTCGTCGACAAAGCGACCTGTCGACCGCGCTTGCGAGGCCCTGGCGTGCGAGAGAACGGCCAGTTCCTCCTGATCCTGCCGGCTCACACCGAATTCGCGCGCCACGTTCTCGGCCGTAATGCCCATCGGGAAGTAGGCAGCCGGAAAGTCGCCTTGAAGCTTCGGATTCGGCGAGCGATTGAAGCCGCCTTGCGGGACACTGCTCATCGATTCGACACCGCCGCAGATAAACGCTTCGCCGAGGCCGAGCGCGATCTGGCCCGCCGCATAATGAACCGCCGACATGGACGAGCCGCAAAACCGGTTGATCGTGACGCCCGGGACAGCCGTGCCGAACCCCGCCAGAAAGCCGATGATTCGGGCGACGTTGTGCCCTTGCTGGGCTTCCGGATACGAGCACCCCATGACGAGGTCCTCGATCGACGCCGGTGCGATTCCGGTTCGCTGAAGCAATGCCGAAACAACGCTCGCACCAAGGTCGTCCGGCCGAACATCGGCAAGCGCGCCCTTGCGAGCAAAGTGAAACGGCGAGCGGGCGAAGCCCGCGACTACTACGTCGGTCATTCTTGTCTCCTGACGGCGGGAAATTGCGGCTCGTGCCGCTGCGGGCATTCGATGGCTGCGCCTCAAGCCCCGTGGGGAGAGTTGATTATGACAACGTCAAGTTATAGCGTCAACAGAATACGCACGTGCGCCGATTACAAAAAAAGCCCGCACTCTGGCGGGCTGCTTCGATGGATTTGTTGCCGTACGAGAGCGGGTTTGCCCGGCTCAGATCTTGTCTTGCTTCGCAGTACGCCGGCGTGCTTTCTTCGGCACCGCCTTCCCGGCCGCGCTGGCGTGCGGTGCGAGCAATCCCCCCAATAACACGCTGGAGACCGTCTGGCAGACGTCCTCTACCAACTCGTCCGGCACCTGGCAAAAGCCACTTTCCCGGTCCGTCAGCAAAGTCGCGAGGCCGTGCATACCCGACCAGACCGCGATAGCCGAAAACCTGGGTGGTCGCTCCTGGTCCACCTGATCGGCCAGGAACTCGGCGATCGTATGACTCAGGAACTGGAACGAAGCGACGCTGGCGTCCATCAGCTCGGCATGCTTTCTTTTGTCCGCAATCCGCGGCCCGAACATCAAGTGGAAAAGCTCAGGGTGCCGAAGCGCAAAGCTGACATAGGCCCGCATCACCACGCGCAGCCGCTCTTCCTTCGTCAAGCCATCCTTCAGGGCGCCAAGCCGTTCGGCCATCAATTTCCGGAAGCCTTCTGACGCGATCGCCGCGAGCAACCCCTCCTTGTCCCCAAAATGGTGGGTGGGCGCCGTCTGCGACACACCGGCAAGACGGGCTACCTCGCGCAAAGACAGGTCGGTCGCGCCTCGTAGCTCGAGCAGCTCGAGGCCACGCCGAACCATTTCCTCCCGAAGATTGCCGTGATGCCACGAGCTCTTCTTGGTGGGTGTCAATTCGGCTGGAAGTGAAGACATGTTGTCACCGTAAAAAACTTGTCGCTGATTTTCGATCTGGCGCCCGGGGAATGCGGGCGCCGAGAATTTAAACGTGGCCGCGCGGATATTTTACCCCGCAGTTTGCCCACCCGCGAAGGCAATCGATACCTCCGCCCCTAGGGCGAATGGATAGGACAAGGTCGCCGACGGTCGGCAAGACAGGGGAAAACACCGAGTCGAATACGCCTTGCCACGCACCATCTGACGATCTTATATTGACGCTGTCATCTTTTCATTGAATAAATTGTTGGTGAGTCCGCGATAGACCATAGGGCTCACGACATACAAGGCTGGCAACAGCCCGGAGAATCTTTGCACATGAAGCGCCGCCTATTCCTCGCCTTTGGATCACTTGGACTAACTTATGTCAACGGCTTGCTCGCCGCAGAACCTGGCGCGCGTGCCCCGGACCTGGCTCGTCCAGAAACGGCCCACTCGCCTCGCCTGCTGTTTCCGGACGATTCGCAATTCTGGTTCGAGACGCAACGCGTTTTCGGCGCTGCCGAGTATGGCGGTGCCCTGTTCGGCGAGGTGTTGAGCACCGCATCGCGTATCACGCCGGGCGACTATGACAGCTGGTACGTCGAGTGGAACACGGTAGCGGATCGCGTCAGCAAAGAGGCGGCGGCACAACTCGCTCGCGGCCACAAGGTCAGCGCCCGCGACAGCTATCTACGCGCCTCGACCTACTACCGGACTTCCGAATTTTTTCTGCACGGTCCATCCGGCGACGATCCGCGAATCATGCGCGCATATCGTTTATCGGTCGACTCCTACAAGCAGGCCGCCAGGCTATACGAGTTGCCAATCGAACCCGTGGAAATCCCCTATGAGCATACGACGCTACCGGGCTATTTCCATCGGACCGCTGCACCGGGTCTGCGCCCGACCTTGATCCTGCATTCGGGTTTTGACGGCTCCGCCGAAGAGATGCATATGGACGGCGCGCGCGCCGCCGTGGAGCGCGGCTACAACGTCTTGACGTTCGATGGCCCCGGACAATACGGTCCGATCCATCGCGAAGGCCTCGTGTTCCGTCCCGACTGGGACAAGGTCGTGACCCCGGTCGTCGACTTCACGCTCAAACTGCCCGGCGTCGATCCGAAGCGGATTGCCCTGATGGGCGAAAGTCTCGGCGGCCTGCTGGCCCCACGGGCGGCTGCTTTCGAAAAACGTCTGGCCGCGCTGATCGCCAATGATGGTCTTTACGATTTTGCGGGACCGACCCGGGCACGCGTACCGGCGCAAAAGTGGCCAGACTTCGAGAAGCAGTTGAGGGCACAGCAAGCGCCGGAAATCGACGCAATACTGGCCGCCACGGCGGAGAAGTCCCCGGAGGCGCGGTGGGCTTACGCCCAGGGCATGTGGTCCCTGGGCGCAAAAACGCCGCGCGAATTTGTCGCCAAGTCCCTCGACTACAACCTTCGGGGCGGCATCGCCGAGAAGATCAGCTGCCCCACCCTGATCTGCGACGCAGAGAGCGATATCTTCTTCAAGGGTCAGCCGCAAATGCTCTACGAGCATCTGACATGCCCGAAAACGCTGATCCGCTTCACCGCGACCGAGGGTGCAGGCGCCCATTGCGAGGAAGGCGCAAGCCGGCTGGCGTACGCACGCATGTTTGACTGGCTTGACGAGACATTGGGATGAACCGCCGCGGCATCGATAGCATAATCGTTCGTTTCGAAAAATGAATTGACGCTTTGTTGATAGCCGCCTGACGACTGAAGCGGCGCGGGCTGCTTCAGTTGCGCTCAGGAAGGCACATTTTCGCATCAAAAACCAACGCCATAATCATTAGCATTTCTAAACAAACAGGAGGCGAAAATGAACATGCAACGCACGTTGGTGCAGAACGAGAGTCCTTCACGCACCACCCATTCCCACTCCGGCTTGCTGCTTCACGCACTGGTGTCCGGAGTCATCGCGGCAATCGCTTCAGTTGTTTGCTACAAGGCAAAGTTGCCGGTTTGGACAATGCTTCTTGGATGGGTTGTCCTTCATACAAGCGAGATGAGCTGGCGTAAAGTCATCGCGAGCTGGATCAATTTTGTATTGGGTACCGCGCTTGGAATGGCAGCGACCCTCGGCGTGGAATGGTTGATTCCCAAGATCCACCTGCTCGCGTTGCCGCTCGCCGTCTTCCTCTCGACCGTCATCATCGTCTCGGTGCGCGCGGCACGGCCCCTCAACAACGTTCTTGCAACATTCCTCGGACTGATTGCTTTTCTCGCCAGCCACGTAGGCCCGACCTACCTGTCGCTTTCCTCGCTCGTCGTCGCCACTACTGTCGGCGTTCTTGCGGGATGGATTGCGCATCTGACGCAACGCGTGCGATTGGGTTCAGCCAAGGAGTAATCGATCCGATTCAGTCGCAGCCAATAACCAGGGCAACAATTTCGTTGCAGAAGCCATTTCGAGCCTGTTACATCGGAATACTAATAATAAATTTATTCATTCGACTTCCTCCGAACTGGAGCCCGGCTGCGGATCACGGGCCACCAGCGAACGAACGCTGCGTATGGATAAGTGATTCACTACCTGAAAGGAGACAAACCTGATGTTGAAAACGGGTCAAAGGCGACTCATAGTGTTCGCCATTACCGGAATATGCACGCTGGCCGCAGGGCAAAACGCCTATGCCCAAAGCAGCGTCAGCCTCTTCGGCATCCTCGACGCTTCCATCCTTTATACCAACAAGTCACTGAATACGTCCACGGGCCGAAATGGCGGAAGCGAGACGTCGTTCAACGACTCCGGGCAACAGTCCACGCAGTTTGGCATGAGCGGGTCTGAAGATCTGGGCGGCGGCATGGCAGCCACCTTTGTTCTCGACAGCGGCATCAGTCTGGCCAACGGCACGTTCCGCAATTCGAACGGCAATGCCTTCGGGCGACTGGCCAACGTCGGCTTGTCCACCGGGTATGGAACGATCAAAGCCGGCCTTCAATACTCACCGTTCGCCATCGCGCAGTTTTATACCGATCCACGCTCAAATGCGAACTTTGGCGGAGGTGTGAATATTTCCGCCGCCCTTGTGGGTATCACGGGTCAATACAATTCGAATGCCATTACGTATATGAGCCCGGAAATCGCGGGCTGGCAGGCAAGTGTCATGTTCGCACCGGGCGGAGAAGCCGGCGATTTTCAGGCCGGCAGGCAGTACTCGGGCAGCATCAAATACCACTACAAATCGCTCCTGGTGACGGCGGCCTACTACAACGGCAACCCTGGCGGCCCGGAAGCCAGTGCAATCCCGCCCAGTACCATTTCGTTCGTTGGACGCGAGCTCGGCGTGAGCTACAAGTTCGGCAAACTCACCCTTAAAGCCATTTTCAATTCGTACAACGTACAAAATTCATTCGATGCTTACGTCTACGGAGCGGGGCTCATCTACGCTTTCATGCCTTCATTGATCGTGGATGCGGCCGTCTACGAGGTTCGCGACGAAAGGAATCCGGACAATCACACGTTCCTGACGTCATCCAGCATTCAATACCTGTTGTCCAAAACCACCACGCTGTACGGTCAGCTCGGTCTCGTGAACAACCACGGCGGCATGGATATCGGCCTGTCCATCAATAACGCGTTGAACGATCCTGCCGGCAAAACCTTTGGCGCCAGCGTTGGCATTCGACACTTGTTCTAGGGCCGCCGAAACGGTGTTGTCATCGCCGATGACATCCCGTGCTGCCTCAAGATCCATTACTTTCCTCTACGCTACCATGCTCACACCCCGCTTTGGATGTGCTGTTTGTGCCGTACTCACTTTCGCGCTCGCACCATTCATTTCCGACTTTGCCGCTGCGCAAACACAGTCAACATCGACCTTGCCGGCCGGAATCGCGCCGGCGTCCGCGGCATCTTCCGCAAGCAGCCCCACGAAGGCCGAGTTGAAGGCACAGCGCAAGGCCGAACGAAAGCAAGCTCGTGCCAAAAAGAATGCCGAACTCAAGCGGCTCGAAGACTCGGGATATCAACCTGCCCTCAACGATCCCAATTACCCGCAAAATCTGCAAAACGCCGCGAAAACATCCGGCACCAGGTAGTCCTTATCGATTGGGTTATCGGCGCACATCCGATTGGCATTCGTGCCGCCCTGCCCGACCCGGTAGAGATGTTCGCCTGCCCGCGCAACCGATTCGCTCAATCAATCGACCCATTGCGCGGGCAATCCGGCGCAGCATCAATACTGGCTAGCAGGAATGCTCGATCCACGCGTCGGGTCGTACTTTCCATCGTCTGTATTGAGCCGGTAAACAGGGCTTGCATATAGAGCGGTGCCAGCACGATTTCAACAATCAGATCGGAACTGGGCACGACCTCGCCCAACTGTCGCCCTACATCGAGCATTTGATCCAGTTCTTCCAGGCGCCGTCCAATGGGAGTCCTCATGATGTCCCGTTCTTGCGCCGAAACCTGCGGTGTCATCGCCATGACACGCAGCAACGACAGCGAATGCTGATTGCTCAATGAGTGCGCGATCGACATGGCCCAGGTCACCAGATTCTCACGCACCGATCCGCCGGTCGGAATCGGCTCTTCGCGGATCAAGCGATCGACGGCGACATCGGCCATCAGGTTCCGGATATCTCCCCAGCGTCTGTACAAGCTGGTCTTGTTGACCTCAGCCCGTTCCGCAATCTCAAGCATCGACGGAATCTCGCCATGCCGTTCGATCAACAGTGCTTCCACTGCGTCAAACACCGCATTCTTGACCCGTGTGCTGCGCCCTCTGGGCCGCTTTTGTGAAGTCTCAGTCATGCGCCATTAAAGCAAATCAAGTTGCTTTTTGTCTAGAGGTGTGCAAAAGTGCATTTAGTTGCTTTAGCTCGGGCGTTCGAATTTCGGTTATTGCAGGCAGGCCGGTTCGTCGCCGGGGCTGCTGCCGCCCCGGCTGCACCAGAGGCTCCGCATTGGCCTTGCGCGCAAATGAGCGAATGGACGGAATTTGCCCTCCCGATTAGCCCGTAAATTTTTTAAGGAAATCGTCGTGACCACTCAAGCAGTCTTGAACCCGCCCGCGAAAGCTTCCGCCTTCCTGTTCCCCGGCGATGAACAGTTCTGGTTCGAGACCGTGCGCATGTTCGGCGCCGACGAGTACGGCGGCGGCTCGTTTGGGGAAGTCATGGCGGTCAGCGCCCGTATCACGGCGGGCGACTACGATAGCTGGTATGACGCCTGGAACGCCATGGCGGATCGCATCGCCGCAGAGGGCGATCGCCAGTTCGCCAGGGGCCGTCGGATCAGCGCTCGCGACAGCTACTTGCGCGCCTGCAACTATTACCGCTCCTCGGAATTCTTCCTGCATGCCAATCCGCAGGATCCCCGTGTCAACCGTGCCTGGGAACGTTCGGTCGCCTGCTACCGGTCGGCAGCGGCACTGCACGATCCCGCGATCAAGCCGGTGGACATCCCCTATGAAGGCACCACGTTGCCCGGCTATTTTCACTACGCCGGCGACGGCGTGCGGCCGCTGCTGATCATGCATAGCGGCTTCGACGGCTCCGCCGAAGAACTGCACTGGAGCGGAGCACGGGCAGCGGTGGAGCGCGGATATCACGTGCTGTGCTTCGATGGTCCTGGCCAGTGCGGCCCCCTGCACAGGGAGGGGCGGGTCTTCCGGCATGATTGGGAGAACGTCGTCACGCCGGTGGTCGATTTCGCGCTGACACTGCCCGGTGTCGATCCGTCTCGCATCGCGCTTCGCGGCGAAAGCCTCGGTGGCTATCTCGCACCCCGCGCGGCTGCCTTCGAACATCGCATTGCCGCCGTCATCGCCAACGACGGCCTTTACGATTACGGCGCGCCCCACGTGAGCCGCATGCCCGAGGCTGGGCGGGACGCGCTGTTGAGCGCATTGAGGGCCGGCCCTGTGCCGCAGGTAGACCGGGCGATGGAAGCGGCCATGGCGGCGTCACCGGTATCGCGCTGGGCGATTACGCATGGCATGTGGTGCTTTGGCGCCGCAACGCCCAGTGAATACATCGGCAAGACGCTCGACTATACGTTGGCAGGCGGAATCGCCGAACAAATCCGCTGCCCGACCCTCGTCTGCGATGCCGAGGACGACCTGTTCTTCAAGGGGCAGCCTCAGCAGCTTTACGACCACCTCACGTGCCAGAAGACGCTGATGACCTTCACCAATGAGGAGGGCGCGGGTGCTCATTGCGAGGTCGGGGCCGGCCGCCTCGCCAATGCGCGTATGTTCGACTGGCTGGATGACACGTTGGGAATGTGACGAGCGGGCGCACCGGAGAGGACGTGGGTTTGCGAACTTGCCGGTCTTTCATGGACGCAATCGCATCACCAGGCACTTGATAATGCGCTCAACATCGCACCGTTGATGCCGTGGATCACAGCCTGAGGTGAAGTCCGTCCCGCTCCCTAAACCGGAACGCTCGCTACTCGAGCCTATCCGACAACTCGCCGCGGACGTTGCGCCCCGCGCATGCGCTTCGCCGGCCCCGAGCCACGGCAGCGAAGCGGTGCTCGCCGCGGTCACCGCGACCCACATGAAATCCCGTCGGGAACGTCCAAAGCGCTGCTCGGTCATGCGGGCTCCTCCTTGCCTGGCGGAAATATGAAAAATGACGAACGCCATTATGGGGATGCCGCGGCCGAACCATGAGGCCCGGCAGAGCAGTCGATTCGTGCGACGCAAACCCGCTCATCGGCGCCTCTGGCGCAAGCCGGTCGGCGCGCCTGGGCAATCGTCATTACGACCAGGGCAAACCCCTCCTTTCGGCGCCCTGGAATATCGATATATACATTCATTATTTTTAAATCACATTCTTAATCAATGAGAATGTGATTTCCGCATTCTGAGATCACCCGACCGCAGCCCGAAAGATGGAACTCCGCCAACTCGAAGCCTTTGCCGCAGTGATCACGACCGGCAGCGTCACGGCCGCCGGCCGCCTGCTGGAACGCTCGCAGCCCGCGATCACGCGGCTGATCCAGGAGCTCGAAACCGAGGTCGGGTATCCGCTCTTCGCGCGCAACGGCCCACGCGTCACGCCCACCGAGCAGGGCATCCTGCTCTACGAGGACGTCGAGCCGATGCTGGCCGGTCTGCACCAGATCCGCAAGCGCGCCGGCGAAATCGGGCGCGGCCAAAGCCGGCCGCTGCGCATTGTCGCGACCTCTGCGCTCGCCGCCGGGCTCGTGCCCGCCGCGCTTGCCCACACGCGTCTCGCCGCGGCCACGCAGACGATCCAGCTGCGCAGCGTGCCGCCGGAACAGGTGGTACATGCCGTGCTCAGCGGCGCGGCCGACATCGGCGTGGCGAGCCTGCCGCTCGAACACCGCGGCGTGGTCGTGCACTGGATCGGGCAATCGGCGTGTGTGGCGGCGCTGCGCGCGGACGATCCGCTCGCGCGCCATGACCGGCTGCCGCTGTCGGCCTGCGACGGCCGGCGCATCGTCACGATGCAAAACCCCTACCGCCTGCGCCGCCGGCTCGACCACGCGCTCGCACTGGCAGAGGTCACGCCTGCCGGCCTGATCGAAACGAATTCGTCGATGAATGCGCTCACCCTGGTTCGCGCCGGCCTCGGCATTTCGGTGCTCGAACCGGTCACGGCTTACGGTCTGCCGCTCAGCGACGTCGCGATCCGCCCGATCGACGCCGACATTCCGTATTTCTTCGGCGTGATCTCGCGCGACGCCGTCGCGCTGCCCCCCGTAGCCGCGACGCTCATCGACGCACTCGCCGACGCAGCCCGTGCCATGCTTCCCGATTTCGCGCTGCGCGCGAGCGCCGAGCACGCCCAGGTCCTGCAATCGTTGTATGGCGATCTGCCCGCCGCCAAGGAATCTCTGCCCTGATGAACGCCACCACGCCCTCTTTCGCGGGTCTCGCCGCGCTCGAAGCCCGCCTGCGCGAGGATCTCGCGTGGCTCGAACTGCCGGCGAAACGCTGGATACCCGAACGCACGCTCGAAGGCCGCCCCGTCGTGAGCGTGGCGATCGTAGGCGGCGGCATGGCTGGACTGGCGGTGGCCGCCGCGCTCGGCCACCTGGGCATCGACGCCGTGATCTACGATCAGTCGCCGCGCGGTTTCGAGGGGCCGTGGGCCACCACGGCACGCATGGAAACACTACGTTCTCCGAAGCAGCTGACCGGCCCGGCACTCGGCCTGCCCGCGCTCACGTTCCGCGCGTGGTTCGAAGCGCAGTTCGGCAAGGAGGCGTGGGACGCGCTCGACAAGATTCCACGCCTGCAATGGATGGACTATCTGCGCTGGTATCGCGACGTGCTGGCTATCGACGTGCGCAACGAACACCGGATTACCGCGATCACGCCGCGTGCGGACGGCAGCGTCGCGCTCTCGGTCACGAGCGCCAGCGGCGACGAGACCGTCCATGCCCGCCACGTGATCCTTGCGACGGGCCGCGACGGCCTGGGCGGCCCTTCCCTACCCGCATTCGTGCGCGACTTGCCGCGCCGCTTCTACGCACACTCGTCCGATGCGATGGACTACGGCACGCTGCGCGGCAAGCGCGTGGGCGTGGTCGGTGCGGGGGCTTCGGCGATGGACAGTGCGGCGACTGCGCTCGAAGCCGGTGCCGCCTCGGTCGATCTGCTGATCCGCCGCACGGATATTCCCCGCATCAACAAAGGCAAGGGGGCGGGCAATCCGGGCCTCACGCACGGCCACGTCGCGCTCTCCGACGACTGGAAGTGGCAGATCCGCCATTACATCAACGTGCAGCAGGTACCGCCGCCGCGCGGCAGCACGCTGCGCGTGTCGCGCCACCCCAACGCCCGCTTCAACCTCGGTGCGCCCATTACCGGGATCGAACCCGTGGACGACGAACTGCACGTCAGCACACCGAAAGGTGTCTTCGTGCTGGACTTCCTCGTGTTCGCCACGGGCTTCCGGATCGATCTCGCCAGCCGCCCCGAATTCGCGCCGTTCGCCCCTCACATCCGCGTCTGGAAAGACCGCTACGCGCCGCCCGCAGGCGACGAAGACCTCGAACTTGCCGATTCGCCCGACCTCGGCCCCGTCTTCGAGTTCCAGGAGAAGACGCCCGGTGCATGTCCGGGGCTCGAACGCATCCATTGCTTTTGTGCGCCGGCCACGCTCTCGCACGGCGCGCTCTCGGGCGACATCCCGGCCGTCAGCGACGGCGCGAAGCGGCTGGCACAGGGGCTTGCCGCGACGTTCTATCGTGAGGACATCGAATTGCATTACGCCAACATGGCGGCCTTCGCCGAACCTGAAGTCGAAGGGAACGAATGGACGCCCGCTCCTCCGCCCCCGGCACTCGCCGAGCGCCAGGCGCAATGACTGCGTAACGCGTTCTGCACGAAAACGCGCCGGGGCAGCGGCATGCCGCCCCGGCCATCTGGAGTTTTCCGGAATCGACCATGACATACGACACCGACCACGACATCATTGATCGCGTCGCCAGCCTCGCGCCCGGCTCGGCCACGCATGCCTTGCGGCACCAGCGCGCCAAGGTCGCGGAAGCAACCCAGGGCAGCTACGACGCGCTGTTCGACGCCACCAGCGACGACCTCACACTGGTGGAAAGGCTGCTCGTCGCGCTCTACGCGAGCCGCCTCACGCCCTCCCCGACGCTCGCCGCCCACTACCGCGCCGAACTGGCCGCGCACGAAGTCGATGCACCAACGCTCGCCACCGTGGAAACCGGCACGCCCGACGACCTCTCTACACCGCGCCTGCGCGCGATTCTCATGTTCACGCGCACGCTGATCGAGAATCCGGTTGCCGGCGACAAGGCCGCATTGCAGACGCTACCCGCGGCCGGTCTGTCGACGCCCGCCGTCGTCGCGCTCGCCCAGCTGATTGCTTTTCTGTCGTACCAGACGCGCCTCGTCGCGGGTCTGCAAGCCCTCAAGCAACTGGAGCGTGCATCGTGACCGACATCATCCGCTCGCATGGCTTCACGAACGAATCGCTGGAATGGGACGCGTGGCTCGACGTGGTCGAACTCGACCAGGCCACGGCCGCGCAGATCGCCGTCCTCGAAGAGAGTCACCCCAAGGCGAAAGTCTCGGACTACTATCTGTTTCTCGTTCACCAGCCCGAAATCCTGCAGCAGCGCTCTGCCGCATTCAACGCGATCATGTACGCACCCGGCGGCCTGCCGCGCTCGGAGCGCGAACTCTCGACCACGGTCGTGTCGCGGCTCAACGGCTGCGTGTATTGCGCATCGGTGCACGCCCAGCGCTTCGAGCAGCTTGCCAAACGTAACGACGTCATCCGGCAGGTGTTCGCCGATCCGCGCAATGCGGGCACGACACAACGCGAGCAGGCGATTGCACAGTTCTCGGTTGCGTTGACCGAGTCGCCTAACGACATCCAGGCAGACCATCTGCTTGCGCTGCGCGAGGCCGGCCTGACCGATGCCGAAATACTCGACCTGATCCACTCGATTGCGATTTTCGCGTGGGCGAACCGGCTGATGCTCAATCTCGGCGAACCCGTATTTCCCGAGCCCACGTCCGCCACCTGACCGAGCCATGACGGACCGTCTTTCAACCCATACCCGGGGATAGCCCATGGGCACTCAACCTGGCGTCAAGCCCGTCATCGCGGCTGCCGTGCTGGCCAACGCGATGGAGTGGTTCGATTTCACCATCTTCGCAGCGATGACGCCGATCATCAGTAAGCTGTTCTTCCCGACGACGCACGGCGCCGCGGGCGCGGATCTGAACGCGATCCTGCTCACCACGGCCCTGTTCGGCGCGGGTTTCTTCATGCGCCCTGTGGGCGGCGTGCTGCTCGGCCTCTACGGCGACACCTACGGCCGCAAGGCGGCCATGACGCTCGGTATGGGCATCATGGCGCTGGCCGCCGCGATCATGACGTTCGCGCCGACCTACGCCACGGCCGGTCTCGCCGCACCGCTTCTGATGCTCGTTGCCCGACTGCTGCAAGGTTTCTCGATCGGCGGCGAATTCGGCACTTCGACGGCCTTCCTGATCGAACTGGCGCCGCCCAATCGTTCGGGCTTCTACGGATCGTGGCAGATGAGCGGCCAACTGATGTCGACGATGCTCGGCGCCGCGCTAGGCATGCTGGTCACGCAGGCGTTCACGCCCGAGCAGCAACTCGCGGGGGCATGGCGCATTCCGTTCGCGGTGGGCCTGCTCATCGCGCCGCTGACCGTTTATCTGCGCCGCCACGCGCGCGAAACCTATGCGCGCATCCACGCGGCGCCGCGAACCCTCGCGGCGGATGCAGGTACCGTCAAGCGCGGACTGTCCGACTATCTGATCGGTATGGGCATGGTGGTGGCGAGCACCGTGTCGTTCTACGTCACGTTCGGCTATACCGTCACTTACGCGAAGCAGGTTCTCAAGCTGCCCGTTTCGGAAAGCTTCATGGTGCAGATGATCGCGGCCGGCGTCATGCTGATCGTCACGCCGATCGCCGGCGCGCTATCGGACCGCCATGATCGCAAGACGCTGCTGGTCGCCTCGCTGGGCGCCTACCTGGTTGCGATCTATCCGCTCTATGCGTGGGTCGTCGCGGCGCCCTCCGTTCCCCGGCTGCTGGTGACGCAGATCGTGATCGGCGTGCTGAGCGCGACGTTCCTCGGCGTCTATTGCACGACGCTTGCCGAAATGTTTCCCAGGCGCTCGCGTGCGACGTCGCTGGCCGTAGTCAACAATGTCGTTGTCCTGATCTTTGGCGGCTTTGCGCAGACCTTCGTAACCTGGCTCATCGCGCTCACGGGCTCGCCGCTCGCACCGGTGCTCTATGTGATGATCGGGATCGCGCTCAGCCTCGTGGCCGTCATGGCGCTGAAGCCGGGTCACTTCCGGCAGCGTAGTGCGAACCCTGCGCAAAGCGCGGGGTGAAGGCAGGCGCCACGCGTTCGAAACATGCGGGGCGCTTGGCTATTTGGCGACCCGCGCCCAGGTTCCTTGCCGCATCAATAGCTCGGCATGCCGCCCCGCACCGAGGCGGCCGCTTCGCGCCGCAACCATGCGCGAAACGTCTCGATGGCGGCCCTCTTTTTGCTCTCGGCGCGCCACACGAGGTAATAGGCATGCACGTCGACAATGCTGCGTCGCCAGAGCCGGATCAAGCGTCCGTCCGCCAGTTCCGCTTCGACCAGAGAGCGCCGCGCAAGCGCAATGCCGGCGCCGTCCGCAGCCGCATCGAGCATGCGGTTCATGTCGTCGAACACCGGGGCATCGTCGGGCACTTCCAGCGCCAGCGCTGCGGCCTGAAACCACGGCTCCCAGGGCTGGGCCGTCTGCACGAGCAACGTGCATCGCGCAAGGTCGGCAAGCCGCCGCGGAAGCCGCCCATCGCGATAGGCGGGGCTGGCAACGGGAAAAACCTCTTCATCCATGAGCTTTTCGCTGCTCAGCCCAGGCCAGTGGCCCGGGCCATAGCGCAATGCGACATCGACACGATCGCGACTGTCCAGTCGCGCAAGCTGCACGCTCATACGCAAGTCGATCCTGATCTCCGGGTGCCGGGCATGAAAGCGCGGCAGCCGCGGCGCGAGCCAGCGTAGAGCAACCGCCGGCAAGGTACTGACGACGAGCGTGATAGTCTCGTTTTGCAACCGGGTGGCCCGCACCTCCCGGACGGAAGGCAATCCGAATGCGCGCTCCAGAACCCTGAGGCCCTGACGAACCTGCAACGCGAGTGCCAGCGCCTGCGCAGTCGGCTCGACGCCTGTTCGGCCCCGGGAAAAGAGTGCGATCTCGAGCTGGGCTTCGAGCGCACGCACGTGCTGACTCACCGCACCCTGCGTGAGCGCGAGTTCGTCGGCGGCACGTGTAAAGCTGCGTAGCCGTACGGCTGCCTCGAATACGCGCAGCGTCTGAAGCGGAGGAAGTCGTGAAGTAGCCATCAGGCATTAGTATCACTAATGCAGCGCGATCACAATATATCGTTTGAGCGGTGCCGGACGTCTCTCTAGACTGGCGGCATGAACACTTATCGTCTCTACTTTTCCCCCGGCGCCTGTTCGCTGGCCGTGCATATCGCGCTTGAAGAAACGGGCGTGCCCTTTGAACTCGTGGCGGTGCCGATACCCGAAGGCGCTCATCTCCGGCCCGAGTATCTCGAGATCAACCCGAAAGGTCGCGTGCCGGCGCTGGCGATTCCCGGCGAGGCCCGTGTCTTGACCGAGTTGCCGGCGATCATGACGTTGATTGCGCGACACCCGAGCCGAACGCTGAACATGTTGCCGCCCGATCCGCTCGACGAGGCCCGCTGCAACGAATGGATTGCCTGGCTTGCGGGGTGGGTGCATGGCGCAGGCTTCGGTGCCTTGTGGCGCCCTGGCCGCTACGCGGCCGACGAGTCGTTGCATCCCGCCGTCTCTGCGCAAGGAAAACGCACCATCGAGGCAGCGTTTGCGCAGATCGGGCGTATGTTCGCAGACGAGCGGCCCTATGCGTTGCCGTACGGATATAGCATCGTCGACCCGTTTCTCTTCGTGCTTTATCGTTGGGGAAAGCTCATCGGCTTGCCGATGGATGAGGCGTACGAGGGCTGGACTGCTTCGGCGCGGCGCGTTCTTGCGCGGCCGGCTGTCCAGCGGGCGCTCGGTCGCGAGGGGATAACGTTCGCGTGCTGACGCGGGCCGGCTGCGGCCCGATCCCGAACATGCCGCAGCCGGCGCCAACCCGCCGTTCAGTGCCCTCCCGCAACCGGCTCCGAACCCTGCGCAGCGGCCCGTTCCTGCGCGCGCCGCATGGCGCCGGCAATATCCTCTGCCAGCCGGCGCGTGTCCCAATACACCTGCGCCTGGTACGTGCGATTACCTCGGATGTTGAGGCGATCGACGCCTTGCCACTCGAGCGGCTCGCCCGCAACGCTCGCGTGCGCGCGCCATTCGACCAGCACCGCGTCGTCGGTCGGCGCCCAGCGGATCACCTCGAGCCTGAGATCCGGCAACTGCTGCAAGATCTGCCGAAAATGCTCGACGACGCCTTCGCGATTGGCCGGTACGGTCATGGGCGGAATCAGGTTCTGCGTATCGGGATGCATCAGATCGCGCAACTCGTCTGCAACCGGGCGATGCCATCGCTGTGCGAAGCGGCGCACGACGTCCTGCGCGGCGTGTAGCTGCTCGTCAGTGGGAGGAATGTACTTCGATTCGGGGCGGCTGGAATCCGTCATGGAATGACCTCATCAGGGTTGGTTGAAACCACGAACACGACGACATACACAATGACTTTCACATACATTGTGTATGTATACTACGATGCGTCTGTGAAAAGTCAACCTCTTCTATTCTCATGACTGAAGCCTTCAAGACCCGTCGTGCCGAATATGCCGATGCCACTCGCGAAGCGCTGCTGGACGCCGCGCGGGAACTGTTCACTGCGCAGGGCTATCAGCAGGTCAGTCTCGAGGCGATCGCGCAAAAGGCGCGCGTGACGCGCGGGGCCTTCTACCATCATTTTTCCGGCAAGCCGGAGTTGCTCGATGCGCTGGTCGTCGCGCTGCAGGCCGAGGCCACTGCACGCGTACGCGCCGCTTCGGCGGCCGCGTCGCCATCGCAGCGGGTGGGCGCGGGCATTGCGGCGTTTCTCGACGTCTGTTCTGAACCGGCCTATCGGCACCTCGTGCTGGAAACGGCCGTGGCCGTGCTGGGCGCGGAGCGCTCGCGCGACATCGAGGAAGCGAGCACGTTTGGCCTGCTGACCGCGGCGCTGCAGGCGCAGGCCGAACGCGGCAGCGCGGCGGCGAAGAACGTGCCGCTGGCGGCGCGCATGATCGGCCGTATGGTGTGCGAGTCGGCGCTGCTCATCGATAGCGCGGAAGACGAAAAGGCTTTCAAGGCCGACGTGCAGCGCCTCGTCAAGCGCACCTGGGACGCCGTGACGGCGGGGACTCGGCCGAAAGCGTGACGAAAGGCCGGTTCAAGCTGAATTGCACCGTTTCCGGCGAAATGGCGGGCGTGAGCGCGATACGCCTGCCCGGCACGAACGGCGCAATCTCTGACCAAATCGAGCAAGTCCGTGCAAGCTTGCGCGGGGTCCGGTTCCGTATCCTGACTGCGTAGTGAAGGCGTAGTGCCCTAATCGCGATCCCCTCGAAGATCGCTGCTCGCTCTTGAACCGGAGAACCCGCATGTCCGATCAAACCCTGGCCACCCTCGTGGCAGGCGCATTCGCCACCGCGCTCACCCTCGCTGCCACGACGGCGAGTGCGCAGGAATTCACGGAAGCCCAGAAGAAGATTCAGGCGGAGCACACCGCACTCGTCAAGGCCGGCAAGGTCGAGCCGTGCTTCGGCACGGCACTGAAAGGGCAAAACGATTGCTACGCGGGTGCGGGCACCACCTGCGCCGGCACCAGCACCGTGGATTACCAGGGCAACTCGTTCAAGCTCGTGCCCAAGGGAACCTGCACGACCATTTCCACGCCGAAAGGCCCCGGCAGTCTGACGCCCAAGGCTTGACGCCAACGCTTCATCGCCGGTTCGCGTCCGGACCCTGGCGGCACTCGCCGGGGGCCAGACTGGTGGCGTGCCGCGCATCCGTGGCTGGTCTTTAAAAGGAGGCGACGGCCGGATTCGGCGCCCGCTTCAGCCATGCTGCGGGTTCCCGGCCTTGCACCACCTTCGCAGCACACTTCATGGCACTTGCACTGCTGGTCATGACGGGCCTCATTGAGCTCCGTCGACGTTTCCCTTAAGTCACCCGTCCCGTCCTCTGGACCCCACCGAAGGCCCGGGATCCCTCCCCGGCCGTCCGGCCAACCGCGCTCAAACAGTTGTGCCACACTAGGCGACGTCGCAACACGAACGTCGCCGGGCGAGCTTGCCTCGCGCCGAACGGAGGCATCGATGAACCCCTATCTGGCATCACCCGTCAAGGCTTGGCGCTCGCCATCCTGCGCGGCCGCGCGGGGACGTCGCAATGGCTGAGAGCGATCTGGCGCCGCGCCAGCGGGCACAATGGATTTCCATCGAGGAGATCCTGCATGCGCGGCCACAACAACCCATCGCCACGAGTCGCGGCCGCGGCTGGAATGGCGTGACCGTGGACGTCCATCGTCCCTATTTCGACTGCGCCGAGCGTTACCCGGGACTCGACCATCACCTTGTCTGCTACTGCCCCTCGGGCCACGCCAGGCTCGTTCAAAAGCGGGCCGGGGCCGTTCACAACGGTGTTGTGGTGGCCGGCACGTCGTACATCATGCCCGCGGGCCACGATTCGATCTGGGAAGGCAATTCGGGACACTCCGTGCGGCTGCGCATCCCGCCTTCACTCGTGAACGAGGCGGCGGAACAGCTTGGGGAGCATCGTGTCCCGGTGGAGATCCGCAATGTCTTTCTCGTGCGTGACCCCGTGATCGAGCACCTGGCGCAGGCGCTCCTCACCGAGATGGACCAGAACGTGCATGCCGCACAAATGCTGATCGTCGATTCGATATCGACCGCGCTCGCGGCTCACCTGCTTCGAAGCTATAACGGCTTCGGGGCGGCCGGGTCCGCGCTCGATTGTCCCCTTGGCAAACGCGAAGTGGCGCGCTTGACGGAGTTCATCGAAGAGAATCTCGATCGGCCTATCTGTCTGGAGGATCTGGCCGCCGTCGTGAACGTGAGCCGGTTTCACTTTAGCCGCCTGTTCAAGCGCACGATGGGCGTGACGGCCATCAGCTTCGTGGAGGAGTGCCGTATCCGGCGAGCGCAGACGCTGATCGCCGACACCGACCTGCCGCTCGCCGAAATCGCGTTGATAACGGGGTTTGCCGACCAGAGTCACTTCACGAGGCGGTTTCACCGTCATGTGGGATGCACGCCGGCGGTGTTCGCACGTGAGCAGGGGCGGCGCAGAGGGGCGGCAATGGCCGGAAGCAGGACTTCGGATTAGCTCGGTTCAGACTGCGATAGCACACCGCGCGGCAGCCCCGACGTCACTCAACTATCCGGTGGCCGCGCGGGCACCTTCTGCCATCCACCGGGGCAGCTACGCACATAGGGGTAGTAGCCCTGCGGCGTGTTGCAGTAATACCAGTAGGCCATTTGCGGAGCGTTACCCGGGTCGTACATATCGGTGTTTGCGCCGGCGTCGACCTGTCCTTGCTCGATGTACTGGGCAGGCTGCGACAGATCGGCGGACACATACGGGTAGTACACGCTGGCGTAATAAGACGGCAGGTAGTAGGGGTAGAACGGATAGCCGTAGATGAATCCCGGGCCAAAGTAGAAACCAATGCCCACGGAGCCGTACCCGCCATACCAGCCACGATAGTAGCCGCCGCGATACCAGCCGTAATAACCGCCGTGGTAATAGCCGCCGTGATAGTACCCACCGTGGTACCAGCCGCCGCCATGGTAGCCGCCGTTCCAGTTGCCGCTGCTCCAGCCGCTGCTGTGATTCACACCGGCATAGCCGCCGCCGTAACCGCCGCCATAGCCACCACCGCCATGAAACCAGCCGCCTCGGCCCGCGGTAGCGGCCGTGCTGGCGCACAACGCCATCACGACGAGCGCTAACCGGCACAACTTATGCGTTCTCACAATGCTCACCTCGATAGCTCATCCGCCGCCGTCCACAAGATCGTTGCCGACGCCACTTCGAGCCCGTGCAGCGAAAGCTGGAGACGTACCTCCGGCCCTTGAAGCAAATTCTAGTTCATGGAACGGATTTCACCGGCTGGCCGCGTCGCGGAAAACCGCGAAAAACCGGATCGGTACGACGGAAATCAAGGCGGTAAGGCCGCGCACACGGCCAGAGACGGCGAAGCGGCGTCGTAACGTGCCGTAACCAAAATGCCCGCCGCACCTCTTCCGAGGCGCGGCGGGCACCCATGGCCCGAGGGACCGTTTCAGTTTCAGGATCGAAGCGGATCGAAGAGCGGCGCTTCAGCCCCGCCTCAGAACCCCAACTCCGCTCCGCCCGGGCCACCGGCCGGCACCGCGGGCGCGGCGGCCTTCGGCGATTCGTGCACGGTCGCGTCGGTCGTCAGCAGAAGCCCGGCAACCGAAGCCGCGTTCTGCAGCGCCGTGCGCGTGACCTTGGTTGGGTCGAGCACACCCGATTCGACCAGATCGCCGTATTCGCCGGTCGCCGCGTTATAGCCGAAGTTGCCCGAGCCCTCCGCCACCTTCGCCACCACCACGCTCGCTTCTTCGCCCGCGTTCGCGACGATCTGGCGCAGCGGCTCTTCCAGCGCGCGCAGCACGATCTTGATGCCGGCGTCCTGATCGGCGTTTTTGCCCTTCACGTCGCGAATCGCCTGCTTCACGCGGATGAGCGCCACGCCGCCGCCCGCTACGATGCCCTCTTCCACGGCCGCGCGCGTGGCGTGGAGCGCGTCGTCCACGCGGTCCTTCTTCTCTTTCACTTCGATCTCGGTTGCGCCGCCCACCTTGATCACGGCCACGCCGCCGGCCAGCTTCGCCACCCGCTCCTGGAGCTTCTCGCGGTCGTAGTCGGACGTCGCGTCCTCGATCTGCACGCGAATCTGCTTCACGCGAGCCTCGATGCTCGCCTTGTTGCCGGCGCCGTCGATCACGGTGGTGTTTTCCTTGCCCACCTCGACGCGCTTGGCTTGACCCAGTTCGCTCAGCGTGGCCTTCTCCAGCGTCAGGCCGGTTTCCTCGGCAATGACCTGGCCACCCGTGAGGATGGCGATGTCTTCGAGCAGCGCCTTGCGGCGGTCGCCGAAGCCCGGCGCTTTCACGGCGACGGTCTTGAGGATGCCGCGAATGTTGTTGACGACGAGCGTAGCGAGCGCTTCGCCTTCGACATCCTCGGCGATGATGAGCAGCGGGCGCCCGGCCTTGGCCACCTGCTCGAGCACCGGCAGCAGGTCGCGAATGTTCGACACCTTCTTGTCGTGCAGCAGGATGTACGGGTTGTCGAGCACCGCCACCTGGCGATCCGCGTTGTTCACGAAGTACGGCGAAAGATAGCCGCGATCGAACTGCAGGCCCTCCACCACGTCGAGTTCGTCGGCAAGCGACTTGCCGTCTTCCACCGTGATCACGCCTTCCTTGCCCACGCGATCGATCGCCTCGGCAATGCGCTGGCCAATCGATTCCTCGCCGTTCGCCGAAATCGTCGCGACCTGCGCGATTTCCTTGCTCGTGGTGGTCGGCTTGCTGATCTTCTTGAGCTCCTCCACGGCGGCGAGCACCGCCCGGTCGATGCCGCGCTTGAGGTCGAGCGGGTTCAATCCGGCCGCCACGTACTTCTGCCCTTCCCGCACGATCGCCTGGGCCAGCACCGTGGCGGTGGTCGTGCCGTCGCCGGCCGTGTCGCTCGTCTTCGAGGCGACTTCCTTCACGAGCTGCGCGCCGATGTTCTGCAGCTTGTCGGCCAGTTCGATCTCCTTGGCAACCGAGACGCCGTCCTTGGTCACCACGGGCGCGCCGAAGCTGCGCTCGATCACGACATTGCGGCCCTTGGGCCCGAGCGTGACCTTGACCGCGTCGGCCAGTACGTTCACGCCTTCGATCAGTTTCGCGCGATTTACTTCGCCGAATACGATGTCCTTCGCTGCCATATCGGAATGCTCCTTTAGGCCTTCAAGCCTTTAAACGTTGACGACTGCGACGATGTCTTCTTCGCGCAGCACGAGCAGTTCGGTGTTGTCGACCTTCACGGTCTGGCCGGCGTACTTGCCGAACAGCACACGGTCGCCCACGGCGAGGTCCAGCGCGATGCGCCGGCCCTCGTTGTCGCGCCGGCCCGGGCCGACGGCGAGCACCTCGCCCTGGTCCGGTTTTTCCGCGGCGCTGCCGGGCAGCACGATGCCCGAAGCGGTCTGGGTTTCCTGGTCGAGCCGTTTGACGATCACGCGATCGTGCAAGGGACGAAGACTCATGTACGTTTTCCTCTGCAAAGAATGAACGGGAACGTTGGCACTCGCCGGGAACGAGTGCTGATCGAAGTCCAGTATAAAAATCCCCCGCACGCCGTTCCAATAACGGATACGCACAAGGTTATGAACGATTGCAGGGAAAGCATGCCGCGCCTGCGAGGCAGTCCCGTTCGCGGAAGATCGTTAGCAGAATTCCTTCGTTGGCCGCCCGCGCCCGTGTGTCTAGACTGAGCCCATCTTGTCATAACAAGTCGATCATGCCGGCCTCCAGTCTCGTCGCACTCTCTCCCCAGCCGCTCTACGTGCAGATCAAGGAAACGCTGCGCACGCGCATTCTCGACGGCACCTATGCGCCGCACAGCCAGATGCCTTCCGAACACGAACTGTGCGCGATGTTCGACGTGAGCCGCATCACCGTGCGTCAGGCGCTGGGAGATTTACAGAAGGAAGGACTCCTGTTCAAGCTGCACGGCAAGGGGACCTTCGTTTCGAAGCCGAAAGCGTTCCAGAACGTAACGTCGCTGCAGGGGTTCGCGGAGGCGATGTCGTCGATGGGCTACGAAATCGCCAACCAGTTGCGGCACTTCCGCATGGTCAAGGCCAACCGGCATATCGCCAGCAAGCTCGACGTGCCCGAAGGCGCGAGCGTGGCCGAAATCCATCGCGTGCGCCTGCTCAATCGCGAGCCGGTCTCGCTCGAAATCACCTGGGTACCCGAGGTGCTGGGCAAGCGTCTCGCCAATGCGGATCTGGCCACGCGCGACATCTTCCTGATACTCGAAAACGACTGCGGCGTGCCGCTCGGCCACGCCGACGTCTCGATCGACGCGATCCTGGCCGACGACGACATAGTCGATGCCCTGCGCGTGGAAGAAGGCAGCCCGGTGCTGCGCATCGAGCGTACGACACACGATGCGCACGGCGCACCGGTCGACTACGAATACCTGTACTTTCGCGGCGACGCGTTCCAGTACCGCCTGCGCGTGGACCGCGCGAAGTCGCGCGCTCGCGCGCGCACTCAACCGGGGAGCGCCCGATGAATATCGAAGTACTCGACTACGACATCGTAGTGGTGGGCGGCGGCACGGCCGGCCCGATGGCCGCGATCAAGGCCAAAGAACGCAATCCCGCGCTGAATGTCCTGCTGCTGGAGAAAGCCAACGTCAAGCGCAGCGGCGCGATCTCCATGGGCATGGACGGACTGAACAACGCCGTGATCCCGGGCCACGCCACGCCCGAGCAGTACACGCGCGAGATTACGGTGGCCAACGACGGCATCGTCGATCAGGAGGCGATCTACGCGTATGCCAGCCACAGCTACACGACCATCGAGCAGCTCGACCGCTGGGGCGTGAAGTTCGAAAAGGACGGCAACGGCGACTATGCCGTGAAGAAAGTCCATCACATGGGCGCTTACGTGCTGCCCATGCCCGAAGGCCACGACATCAAGAAGATCCTCTACCGGCAGCTCAAACGCGCGCGCATCGGCATCACTAATCGCGTGGTCACCACGCGTCTGCTCACCGACGCTCAGGGTGCCGTGTGCGGCGTGCTCGGCTTCGATTGCCGCACGGCGCAGTTCGTGGTGGTGCGCGCCAAGGCAGTGATTCTGTGCTGCGGCGCGGCCGGACGGCTGGGCCTGCCCGCCTCGGGCTACCTGATGGGCACCTACGAGAACCCGACGAACGCCGGAGACGGTTACGCAATGGCGTATCACGCGGGTGCGGCCCTCGCCAACCTGGAGTGCTTCCAGATCAATCCGCTCATCAAGGACTACAACGGGCCCGCGTGCGCGTACGTCACGGGACCGCTCGGCGGCTATACGGCCAACGGCAAGGGCGAGCGCTTCATCGAATGCGACTACTGGAGCGGGCAGATGATGTGGGAGTTCTACCGCGAGCTGCAAAGCGGCAACGGTCCCGTCTTTCTCAAGCTCGATCATCTCGCCGAGGAAACGATCCAGACCATCGAAGAGATCCTGCACACGAACGAGCGCCCCAGCCGCGGCCGCTTTCATGCGGGACGCGGCACCGACTACCGCACGCGCATGGTCGAGATGCATATTTCCGAAATCGGTTTTTGCAGCGGCCATAGCGCCTCGGGCGTGTATGTGGATGCCCGCGCGCAGACCACGGTCCCGGGGCTGTACGCCGCGGGCGACATGGCCGCCGTGCCGCACAACTACATGCTCGGCGCGTTCACCTACGGCTGGTTCGCAGGCCAGAACGCAGCCGACTATGTCGCGGGCCGCGAGCATGCGCCGCTCGACCCGGCACAGATCCAGGCGGAGCGCGCGCGCATTTACGCGCCGCTCGAACGCGAGCATGGCCTCGCGCCCGCCCAGGTCGAATACAAGCTGCGCCGTATGGTGAACGATTATCTTCAGCCGCCCAAGGTCACGCGCAAGATGGAGATCGGCCTCGAACGGTTCGAAGCGATTGCGGAAGACATCGGCAACATCAAGGCCAGCAACCCGCACGAACTCATGCGCGCGGCGGAAGTGCGCCACATCCGCGATTGCGCGGAAATGGCCGCGCGGGCCTCGCTTTTTCGCACCGAAAGCCGCTGGGGCCTGTATCACCATCGCGTGGACTACCCCGAGCGCGACGATAACCAGTGGTTCTGCCATACACATCTGCGCAAGGACGCGCAGGGCCGCATGACGAGCGAAAAGCGTCCCGTCGAGCCGTATGTCGTGCCGGTTTCGGGCGACGAAATGGGCGCCTACGCCCGCATGCGCATACGCCGCGAGAGCGCCGACGAGCGCGCGCCCGTGCATGAGGCGGCGCACTGAGACCGCACTGAGGCAACCCGGAGAAAAACATCATGTCCTTCACCCCCCACGAAATTTTCCAGCGCAGCAGCGCGCCGGTCACCATCGACGAAGAGCGCTGCATTGCGGATAAAGGCTGCACGGTCTGCGTGGATGTCTGTCCGCTCGACCTGCTGGCCATCGACACGTCGAAGGGCAAGGCCTATATGCAGTTCGACGAATGCTGGTACTGCATGCCCTGCGAACGCGACTGCCCCACGGGCGCGGTCAAGGTCGAGATTCCCTACCTGCTACGCTAGAGCCGGGCCAGCCTGTCATGACCGATATCTCCGTTTCGTTACCTCGTGCCGTTGCCGACGCATCCCGCGACTGGGCCACGGATTTACCCGTTGAGGCGCAAGCCGCGCTAGCTCGCCTCGCCTCCGACGACGCCACCGTGCGCCGTATTGCGGTGATCGACCTGGGCGACCTCGAAGACCCGGCGCTGTTACCCGTGCTGATTGCAGCACTTCGCCACGATCCTTCTGCCGAGGTGCGCCGCGAAGCGGCTGTCGTGCTTGCCGCTTGGGAACAGGACGACGTCGTAGAAGCACTTTGTTCTGCACTGCTAGATGACGACCCATCGGTGCGCGAAGCCGCGGCCGACGCCCTTTCTCAACTCAAGGAAGGTGCGTGCGCGCCGGTGCTGCGGCGATGGGCGACGCGCCCCGAACCGTTCGTGCGCCGCGCGGTACTGCGCGGGCTGCGCGAATTGCGCGACGCGACCGCGCTCGAGCCGGCGCTGCTGGCGCTAGCCGACCCCGACGCCGAGGTGCGGCTCGAAGCCGTTGCCGTGCTCGGCTGGCTCAAGGAGGCCCGCGCGCTCGCCCCGCTCGCCGCGCTGGCCGCGGAAGACCCGCACGCGGACGTACGCCGCGCGGCGACAGGCGCGCTGGGCTTCGCCTCGTCTGACGATACGCAAGTGGTCACAGCGCTGCTGCATGCACTGCGCGACGCCGACTGGCAGGTGCGCGAAGAAGCGGCCACGACGCTCGGCAAACTGCGCGTGCCGCAAGCGAGCGAGGCGCTCGTCGCCGCGCTCGCGGACGACTACTGGCAGGTACGGCTGCGCGCTGCCCGCGCGCTTGGACGTATCGGCAATCGGGCGGCAACCGGCGCGCTGATCGTGCTTCTCACGCACGCGATCAGCAATCTGCGCAAGGAGGCGGCACTCGCGCTGGGCGAACTAGGATCGGCCGATGCGATCGCGCCGTTGCAGGCCGCACTCGAAGATCGCGACCCCGAAGTGCGCAAGGCCGTGCGCATCGCACTGCAACAGTTGGGACACAATACAGCGTGAACGTTCCCGTCGAGATCCAGAACGCGCCGGGCCGGCTGACGCTCGTGTGGCCCGATGGCACGATTCAGCGGCTTGCTCATGCCGATCTGCGGCGCGCCTGCCCGTGCGCCGGTTGCCGACGCTTGCGCCTGACCGACGCGCCGGTGGAGGTGCCGGCGGATGTCGAAGTCAACGCGGTGGCGTCGATGGGCTACGGCGTGCAGTTGGTCTTCAGCGACGGACACGACCGCGGCATCTTCCCCTGGGCATGGTTCGCAGCCTTCACTGCGCCTCAGGCATAAAAAAGCGACCGGCTAGGCCTTGCAGCCGCCGGTCGCTTTCACCCGACCCGTTCAACCGCGCCGTGCCGCGAGTCGCCGAACGATGGCCACCAGCGCATCCACTTCGTCGCAGGTGTTGTAGAACGCCAGCGACGGGCGTACCGTTGCCTCCAGCCCGAAACGGCGCAGGATAGGTTGTGCGCAGTGATGGCCCGAACGCACGGCAATCCCCTCTTCGCTGAGCGCCCGGCCGACTTCCTCGGTCTGATAACCGCGCAGCACGAACGACAGCACACTCGCCTTATCGTCAGCAGTCCCGATTATACGCACACCCGGCACCGGCGCGAGCACGCTCGTCGCGTAGGCGAGCAGATCGTGCTCGTAGCGCGCGATGTTCTCGATTCCGATGCGGTTCACGTAGTCGAGCGCGGCGCCAAGCCCCACCGCGTCGGCGATATTGCCCGTGCCTGCCTCGAAGCGCGCAGGCGGCGGCTGGAACAGCGTGCGCTCGAACGTGACGTCGGCAATCATGTTGCCGCCGCCCTGCCAGGGCGGCATCGTCTCCAGCACGGCGCGCTTGCCGTACACGACGCCGATGCCCGTCGGCCCATAAATCTTGTGACCCGAGAAGACGAAGAAGTCGGCGTCGAGCGCCTGCACGTCCACACGCATGTGCGAGATCGACTGCGCGCCGTCCACGAGTGCCTTCGCGCCCACGGCATGCGCCATCTGCACGATCTGCGCAACCGGCACCACCGTGCCGAGCGCATTCGACACCTGCGTGACCGCCGCGATCTTCGTGCGCGCATTAAAGAGCTTGCGGCATTCGTCGAGGCGAACCTGCCCGGACTCGTCGACGGGAATCACGCGCAGCGTCGCGCCCTTGCGCGCCGCGAGCTGCTGCCACGGCACGATGTTGGCGTGGTGCTCCAGATGCGAGACGACGATCTCGTCGCCCTCGCCCACGTTCTCCTCGCCCCACGACTTCGCGATCAGGTTGATCGCTTCCGTCGTGCCGCGCACGAACACGATTTCCTCGGGCGAGGCCGCGCCGATGAAGCGCTGCACGGTCTCGCGCGCATGCTCGTAGGCATCCGTCGCCCGACCCGCGAGCGTGTG
Source organism: Paraburkholderia sp. J12 (assembly GCF_905220215.1). Classification (NCBI taxonomy): domain Bacteria; kingdom Pseudomonadati; phylum Pseudomonadota; class Betaproteobacteria; order Burkholderiales; family Burkholderiaceae; genus Paraburkholderia; species Paraburkholderia sp. J12. The sequence continues at coordinate 179,784 of NZ_CAJMZC010000001.1, read as the reverse complement.
CGCCGCGCGATGGATATTCGAGTTCTCGTGTTCGTAGAAGTATGCGAGACGCTCGATCACCGCACGCGGCTTGTGCGTCGTCGCCGCGTTGTCGAGCCAGACGAGCGGCTTGCCATTGACGCGTTCCGAGAGGATCGGAAAGTCGCGCCGCACGGCGTTCACGTCGAAGGGCGCCTGCACCGCGGCGAACGGTGCTTCACGCGTGTGCTCCCGCGGGTGCGCGGCGGCGCGTGCCTCGTCCAGCACGTAGTGCGAAGCGGCCGCGCTGCGCTGGCCGTCCTCGCCCATGCCCGGACGCCCCGGACGCTGTAGCGGCAGCAGGTCGCGCAGGTCGTCTTCGGCAGGCAGGCCAAACGCGCGCGGATCGACGACCGTTGCGGGCGCAACATAGGGGGAGCCCGCATGCGCGAGAGCCGGCGAGGCGCTGCGCTGCGCCTCGTCGAGAAAATAGAACTGGCCGGCGGAGCCCGCCGGTCGCGCCGTGGCCGCTCCCAGATCGTTCGCCTGCGGCACGCCAAGGGCTGCGCCGCCCACGCGCGGCTCGAGCGCCGGCAGCACGGATACGGCCTGATCGGGCAAGCCATTCTGCGCAGCCGCATGCGGCGCCAGCGCGGGCGCGCGGTTGCCGAGCGAAAGCACGTGCGTAGGTGCGCCCGGCAGCAGGTTGGCGCCGGGCACGTAACCCTGCGGCAGCGAAAGACCCGGCACGCCGGTGCCCGTGCCGCCCGGCCCTGCCAGCGGCGAGCCCGCCGGCGCCGGATTGCTCGCCGAGGCGAGAACCGGCGCGGCAGCCGGCAACGCCGAGGCCACGCCTCCCACCGCGCCGCTGCCCGCCGAAAGTCCAGGCGCTCCGGCCCCGCCGGGCGGCGCGCCGAAGAACTCGTTGGCCAGCCGCGCGAGCTGTGCGGGATCGGGCAGACCGGCCGGTAAGGAGGGCAACGGAGGCGCGGCGGCCGCGCCCGGAAGATTACCGGTAGGTGTCTGCATAGTCATGGTACTTGCCGATTTCCACGTCATCGAGGACCGCGAGCGCGTCCGGCGAATGGACGGCAAGCGAGCAATACAGCGAGATCAGATACGACGCGATCGCCTGATTGTTGATACCCATGAAGCGCACCGACAGCCCCGGACCCTGCTCGCCCGCCACGCCCGGCTGGTAGAGGCCCACTACGCCCTGGCGCTTGTCGCCCACGCGCAGGAGCAGGAACTTGGTCTTGCCGTCCGCCACGGGCACCTTGTCCGAGGGAATCAGCGGAATGCCGCGCCACGTGATGAATTGCGAGCCGAACAGGCTGACCGTGGGCGGCGGCACGCCCCGGCGCGTGCATTCGCGCGCGAACGCGGCGATGCCGAGCGGATGCGAGAGGAAAAACGCCGGCTCCTTCCAGACCTTGGTAAGCAGTTCGTCGAGATCGTCGGGCGTGGGCGCACCCGTGAGCGGGAAAATGCGCTGTTCTTCCTCGACGTTGGCGAGCAGGCCGTAGTCGGGATTGTTGATGAGCTGGCTTTCCTGCAGCTCCTTGATCGTCTCGATCGTGAGGCGCAGCTGTTCCTTGATCTGATCGTGCGGGCTGCTGTACAGGTCCGAAATACGCGTGTGCACGTCGAGCACCGTGCTGACCGCGTTCAGGAAATACTCGCGCGGCTGCTCCTCGTAAGGCACGAAGGTGGTAGGCAAGGTCCCTTCGTCTTCGCGCGCCGTGCAGGTCGCGCGCACGGCTTCGGGGTCCTTCACGCGATTGAGCCGGTAAATGCCCGCTTCGACAGGCACCCACTGCAACAGATGCGTGAGCCAGCGCGGCGTGATCGTGGAAAGCTGCGGGACGGTCTTGGTGGCGTTCGCCAACTGACGCGCGGCGTTATCGCCGAGCGCCGTCTGGCTGCCCGAATTCGTGGACATGGATGAAGGGCTCCGGTGGCTTAGAACAAAAACAGCATTGCTTATGACGAGAAGTGATTATCGGAATCCGTCTTGCTTGCCTCAACCGGCTATAGGCATCAAGGCGCATCTCGCCGCCGACCCTTGCGGGCGTGGGCTGGACAAGCAAAACGGAAAGATCAGGAATGCGCCGGCGCCGGGTGGTACGCGAGCGTGCCGGCCGGCAGCGTGATGGCCCCGGCCAGCAGGTCGGGCAGGCTGACGCCGAGCGCGCGCGCCAGCTTCTCGACCGTGACGATGGAGGCAATGACGGTGCCTCGCTCGATCTCGCCCACGTAGGTACGGTTCAGGCCCGCGTGCTCCGCGAGCCGCTCCTGCGACCAGCCGTGCGACTCCCGCAGCCGGCGCACGTTCGCGCCGAACTCCCGCACGATCGCGCTCATGGCGGCACGCTCGCAGCGGCGCTGGCGAGCGGCCGGGCCGGTTGCGGCGTACGCGTGTCGTGGCGCGAGATCGCCTGGGTGACATGCGCGCCGGGCGGCACGCTCCCGGTGAGCCAGACGTTGCCGCCGATCACGGCGCCGCGCCCGAGCGTCACGCGCCCGAGTATGGTGGCGCCCGCGTAGATCACTACGTCGTCCTCGACGATCGGATGGCGTGGCAGTCCCTTTTCGAGCTTGCCGGCCGCATCGCGCGGAAAGCGCTTCGCGCCGAGCGTCACGGCCTGATAGACGCGCACGCGCTCGCCGATCACAGCGGTTTCGCCGATCACGACACCGGTGCCGTGGTCGATGAAAAACGCACCGCCAATCTGCGCGCCCGGATGAATATCGATGCCGGTAGCCGCATGGGCGAGCTCCGAGATGATCCGTGCGAGCAGCGGCAGCCCCAGCCGGTAGAGTTCGTGACCCAGCCGATGGTGGATCATTGCGAGCACGCCGGGATAGCACAGCAGGACTTCGTCCACGCTGCCCGCAGCCGGATCGCCGTCGAATGCGGCGAGCACGTCGCTATCGAGGAGCGACCGGATGGCCGGCAGGCGCCGGGCGAACTCGTGCACCGCCGCGGCGGCCCGCTCGTCGATCTCGAGCGGATCCGGCTCCGCGCGGCGCGCCTTGTAGCGCAACTCCAGTCGCGCTTGCGTGAGCAAGGCATGCAACGCGGCATCGAGCGCGTGGCCGACGTAGAAGTTTTCGCTTTCCTGACGCAGATCCGGCGGCCCGAGCCGCATGGGAAAGAGCACCCCTTTGAGCGTTTCGACGATCGACGCCAGCGCTTCGCGCGCCGGCAGATCGCGACCGCCCGGTTCGAGCGAGCGACGCTGCACCTCGCGCCACTGCTGGCGCACCGTCTGCAACGCATCGACGATTTCCGTTACCTGAAATACCGTCACGCCAAGGCACTCCTTGTGTTGTTGCGCGCGGCCGGGCCGCGCTGTTTCGTGCGGCGTCTAATCCTGGATCCAGGGCAGACCATGAAAGCGCCAGCCGTTCTGCGCACCGCGCTGACCGGCTTCGTTGAGTTCGCCTTCAAAGCCCTCGCTCACGTTGAAGACATGCGTGAAGCCCGCCTTCGTCGCGGCCTCGGCGGCCTGGGCCGAGCGGTTGCCGCTGCGGCACAGCAGCACCAGCACGGCGTCCTTGCCGGTTTTCGCTTCCAGCTCGCGCACGAAGCGCGGGTTGCGCGTGAAGCTCGTCCCGGTCGCCCAGGCTACGTGCAGCGTGTCGGGCACGTGCCCCACGAAGCGGCGCTCCTCCGCCGTGCGCACATCGACCAGCACGGCATCGCCGGCGCGATGAAGCGCCCACGCCTGCTGCGGCGTCACGCTGCCCGCGTAGGGCAAGCCCGCTGTCTGCGCGGCTTCGTGGGCCGCTTCGAGATCCGCGTGAAGCGGCTTTTCCAGTGTTTCGACTGCCATAAGCGCCTCCTTGTGTGCGGGACGGACGCCTCCTTGTGCGTTGCCGCCCATTGCCGTCTGAGGATGTCCGGTCGTGTCCGGTGGTGTCTATAGACGGCAGGAGTCCACTATGCGATTGAGACGCCGGCAGACCAACCAATAAAAACTGCTATGCAAATGAGCGGAGAACTGCGAAGAAAACGCGGTAAAGCAGCGAAATGATCTGAGGATTGAATGGCGGGGTGATCGGGAGAATCGAAGCGCGCTATTTATTACGTTATACGAATCGATTGTTTGTCGTTCGCGGCCCGGGCCGATACGATCGATCGGTCTTCTCTTGAGACACTCTGAATTGGGTTAGCCCCGGCGCAGGCATGCGTCGGGGCATTTTTTTGGCTCTCGCCCGAACCGGGCGGCGCATGGGGCCGCCCTTGACTCACGCGGTTTGCCAGCGCGCATCGGTCACGACGAGCTTCTTCGGAATCAGCTTGATGTCGTAAAGCGTGTCGGCAATCTGCTGCTGATAGGCAAAGCGTTCTGCGTCCACGGGCAGCACGCCGTAGCCCATGCGCCCCAGCGCGAGTTCGAGCGTGCCCGTGTCGAGCCCGGTGAGCGGCGCGAGCTGTGCGGCCACGGCCGGCACGTTGTGCTCGGCCCAACCGTCGAGCTGCTGCAGTTCGCCGAGCACGGCATGCACCACATCGGCATGGTCGGCCGCGAACGAACGGCGCGCCACATAATATTCGACATTGCGCACGATGCCTTCACCGTTCGTGAGCACGCGCGCACCGAGCTGACGCTCAGCGGCAGCGAGGTACGGATCCCAGATCGACCAGGCGTCGACGCTGCCGTTGGCAAACGCGGCACGCGCATCGGCCGGCACCAGGTACGCGGGCTGGATCTCGTTGTAGGCGACCTTGCCGTGCTCCAGCGCCTTGACGAGCAGATAGTTCGCGTTCGAGCCCCGGGTGACGGCCACCTTCTTGCCGCGCAGATCGGCAATCGAGCGCACCGGCGAGTCCTTGGGCACGATGAGCGCCTCGCCGCGCGGCGCGTCCGGCTCCGCGGCGATATAGACGAAGTCCACGCCGCCCGCCTGCGCGAATACCGGCGGCGTTTCGCCCACCACGCCGATATCCACTGCGCCCGCGTTCACGCCTTCGAGCAGTTGCGGGCCTGCCGGAAACTCGAGCCATTGCACCGAAAAACCCAGCGGGGCGAGACGCTTTTCGAGTGTTCCGCGCGCCTTGAGAACGATGAAATTGCCGTATTTCTGGTACCCGATGCGCAGCACCTTGCCGGTTTCCGCCTGCGCGGCGCGGCTCGCGCCGAGCGCTACGCCGAGGGCGCCGAAGCTGCGCAAGGCAGTGCCGGCGCCAAGGCCCGCGGCGATCTTGAGGAGTGAGCGGCGGCTCTCACGCGCGCCACTGGGCTTCGATTCGGAGTGAGACATAGGGCAGATGTCCTGACAAGTTGCGAAAGCGCTGCGCCTGCGCAAGCGTGACTGCTATAACGCCCGCTTCGACGCCTGAGTGAGTGCGCATCATGCGCAATGGCTCAGGCCCCGTCAAAGAATCGTTTCTGCTATCGATCGCGGCAGCGTGCATATGGGCATGCCGCATGCGCGCTGGCACACCGGCAGCGCCCTCGCACACGCGTGCCGATGCGCCTATAACAATATGCGAAACACTTGGTTCGCGGCCGCGTGGCCTGTCCCTAGAATGATTCCCACGGTCCCCGATATCCCGAGAGTCCGGTCGCCTTCAACGGAGGAGTGTCTGCATGTCCCTGTCCATCGATCACGTCGTCATCCGCGTGCGGCAACTCGACGAAGCCATCGCGAACTTCAGCGAACTGGGCTTCACGGTCCAGCGCGGCGGCACGCACGCCGACGGCGCGACCCATAACGCGCTGATCGGCTTCGAAGACGGCAGCTACTTCGAACTCATCGCCTTTCTGCGCGACGCCCGCGAGCATAAATGGTGGGACCAGGACCATCGCGTGGGCGACGGCTTCGTGGATTTCGCGCTGCTGCCCTCGTCGGTCGGCAAGATCGTCGAAACCGCCGTGGCGCGCGGACTCAGCTACGAAGGGCCGATCCCCGGCGGGCGCACGCGTCCCGACGGCACACGCATCGAATGGCAGCTTGGCCTGCCGCCCTCGAAGGATCTGCCGTTTCTGTGCGGGGATCTCACGCCGCGCTTTCTGCGCGTGGCCGAGGGAGACGTGCGGCATCACGCGAACGGCGCCAAAGGCATCGCCACCGTGACGCTTGCCGTGAACGATCTGGACGCGAGCGTGCGCCGCTATCGTGCCCTCTTCGGCACCGCGTTCGACGTGCATGTTGCGTCGCTGGCGGGAAAGGATGTGAGCCTTGCGACTTTTACGCTCGGCAGCGCGACGATCGTCCTGCTCTCGCCGCGCGCAGGGGCCGAATCGCAGGAGCACGAGGCCGCCGGCTCGCTCGCAGCCGGTCTGCGTGCCGCACTGCGCGCACGCGGCGAAGGCGTGGTCGGCGTTTCGCTCGTCACCGCTCATGCGGCCAATGCCCGGTCTCTGCCGCTCGGGCTCACGCACCAGGCTGCGCTCGAACTCGTGCGGCAGTAGGCACGGCTCGCAGGAACACGGCACGCTTCGCGAGCGATGCGTGCCTGCGAGCGGCACGCGGCCCGCGGCCCACGCCCATTACGAAGCCGTTTGCCCCGCAAGCGGGCCGCCCAGATACGCGTCGCGAATCCGCTCGTCGGCAAGCAAGGCGCCCGCCTCGCCCGATAGCACCACACGCCCCGTCTGCAGCACGTAGCCGCGATGCGCGATCTGCAGCGCGAGGCTCGCGTTCTGCTCCACCATGAAGAACGTCACGCCCTGCCCGTTGATCGTGCGGATCAGTTCGAGCACCTTGTCCACGTAAAGCGGCGACAACCCCATGGTGGGTTCGTCCATGCACACGAGCTTCGGGCGGCTCATCAAGGCTCGCGCCATCGCCAGCATCTGCTGTTCGCCGCCCGAGAGCGTGCCCGCGCGCTGATGCAAGCGTTCCTTCACGCGCGGAAAGAGTGCGAGCATGCGTTCGTAATCCTCATCAATGCCTTCGCGGTCGCGCCGCGTGAACGCACCCATCAGCAGGTTCTCGCGCACACTCATGTCGCCGAAGAGGCGGCGCGCTTCCGGCACGGACGCCACGCCGCGCCGCACGATCTGCGCCGTGGCGAGGCCGTCGATCCGCGCGCCGTCGAAGCTCACGCTGCCCGCGCGCGGCTTGTGCAATCCAAGGATCACCTTCATGGCCGTCGATTTGCCACTGGCGTTGCCGCCCAGCAGGCAGACGATCTCGCCGCGCGGCACGTCGAGCGTCACGCCGAAATGAACCTGGCTCTGGCCATAGTACGTGTCGATGCCCTCGAGACCGAGCAGCGGCGATGTCATGGTGCGGTCCTCGCGGGCGGCAGGGTCGAAAAGCGGAATGACCTGGGCGCGGCTCATACGCTCACCGCCCGGGCGAGATCGTCGGTGCCCACTTCGCGATGGCCGAGATAGGCTTCGATCACGGCCGGATCGCGCCGTACTTCGCCAGGCAGGCCCGAGGCGATCACGCGCCCTTCGTCGAGAACCAGCACGCGGTCCGAAAGCGCCATCACGAGGTCGAGCTTGTGCTCGATGAGCAGCAAGGTGAGCCCATCGCGCTTGAGCTCGACGAGCAACGCCAGCATCTCGGCCGTCTCCGATTCGTTCATGCCGGCCGTCGGTTCGTCGAGCAGCAGGATGCGCGGCTCCAGCATGAGCGCGCGTGCGATTTCCACGCGGCGCCGGTTGGCATACGAAAGGCTGTGCGCGGCGGCGTCGATACGCGGGGTGAGCCGCTCGCCGAAGCGCACGATCGTGGCGAGCGCCCGCTCGCGCAGCGCGGCTTCTTCGTGGCGCACCGAAGGCGGCTGAACGAGCGCGCGCATCACCTCGGCCACCGCGCCGATCACGGGCCAGCCTTTGCGCGCGACGCGCAGACGGGCATGGGCACCCATCAGCACGTTGTCGAGCACGCTCAGATTGCCGAACACGCGGCCGTGCTGGAACGTGCGCGCGATGCCGCGTGCGGCGAGGGTCTCGGGCGCGAAACCCGTAACGTCCTCGCCGTCGAAGCGGACCACGCCCTCATCGGGCATGTCGGCGCCCGCAAGCAGATTGAAGAGCGTCGATTTGCCGGCGCCGTTCGGACCGATCACGCTCACGCATTCGCCGCGCAAAATCGAAAAACTCACGCCGTCGACGGCGGTCAGTCCGTCGAAGCGGCGCGTCACGTTACGCACATCGAAGAGCACTTCGGGCGCAAGAGAAGCTATCGTAGACATGGCGGCAGACCTCAAACGGAACCGAACAGACCTTGCGGGCGGAACCGCACGAGCAGCAACAGCACGACGCCGTAGACGAGCATGCGGTATTCGGCCGCGAAACGGAACAGCTCGGGCAGGCTGACGAGCGCCGTCGCGCCGACGATCGCACCGGCCACGTTGCCGAGGCCGCCCAGGATCACCATCGTGAGACCGAGGATCGACACCTGCGAATCGAAGGTCTGGTAGTTGATATAGCTGTAAAGATGCGCGGCGATGCCCCCGCCGATGCCCGCGGCAAAGCCGCCGCACGCGAAGGCGAGCGCCTTGTAACGGTTGGGCCGCACCCCATAGGCGCGCGCCGCCACGTCGTCCTCGCGCACGGCGCGCCACGTGCGGCCCAGGTGCGAGCGCAGGAGCCTCACCTGCAGGAGCGCCATAACGATCAGGACAGCGAGTGTGAACCCGTACACCGAACGCGCGCTGCCGAGCGTCCAGCCGAAGAGCGATAGCGGTGCGATGCCCGAAATGCCCACCGGTCCGCGCGTGAGGCTATCCCAGTTGAGCACCACGAGGCCGACGATCTCGCCGATGCCGAGCGTCGCGATCGAGACATAGTGACCGCGCAGCCGGAACGACGGATAGACGAGCAGCGTGCCGAGCGCGGCCGTGATGAAGCCGGCCAGCACGATGGTGAGTGCGGGCGACCAGCCAAAATGCGTGGAAAGCAACGCCGACCCATAAGCCCCGATCAGGAGCAGCGCGGCGTGGCCGAGCGAGATCTGGCCCACCGTGCCCGCTACGAGCGTGAGGCTCAAGGCCAGCAGACCAAAGATCCACGCGTTGGTGAGCGTCTGCAATACGTAGTCCGAAGTGATGACGAACGGCAGCAGAACTGCGATACCGCCCAGCGCGACAACGACGGGGCGCGGTATTGCCAGCGCCTTGCGGTTGGACACGAAGGTACCCGTGAGCGGCTCCGGCGGCAGGCGGCGATTGGCGCTGAAAAGCCCATTGGGCCGCCAGACGAGAAAGGCGAGCAGCAGCACGAAGGCGAAGAGATCGCGATAGCTGGTGCCGAAGATCGCCACGCCGTAGCTTTCCACGAGCCCGAGCAGCAGGCTGCCCGCAATCGCGCCGGGCACATTGCCAAGGCCGCCGATGAGAAGCGCCACCACACCCTTGAGCGTGGCCTGGAAGCCCATCGCCGGATCGATGCTGTTGTAGTACATGCCGACGAGGAGCCCGCTCAGTCCGCCCAGGCCGCAGGCGATGGCGAATACCACGCGGTTCACGGCGTTCACGTCCACGCCCATCTGCTGGGCGGCGTCGCGGTCCTGCGCCGTCGCCCGCACGGCCCAGCCGAGGCGGCTAAAGCGCAGGAACGCGTACAGCACGGCCGCGGCGCCCACGCCAATGGCGGCAATCAACACGTCGAGCGAACCGATGGTCGCGCCGCCGAGGGCGAAGGTCCAGTCGGGCAGCGGCGAAGGCACCGGACGCGGATCGGGGCCGAAGACGAGCTGCGCAAGCTGGTCCAGCACGAAGCTGATGCCGATGGTGGCGAGCAGCGGCGCAATGCGTGCGGCACCCTGCAGCGGTCGCAGGCCGACGCGCTCGATGACGACGCCGAGCAACGCGCAACCCGCCACGGTCACGACGAGCGCGAGCGGAAACGGCAGCCCGAGCCGCGTGAGACACAGCCAGCCGAGGAATGCGCCGACCATGTACACGGAGCCGTGCGCGAAGTTGATGAGGTGCGAAACGCCGAAGATCAGCGCGAGACCGACGGCCAGCAACGCATAGATGTTGCCGACGATCAGGCCGTTGATGGTGTAGTCGAGCCAGGCACTCATGGCGTGGTGTCAGCTCCAGTAAGCAAGCGCGGCGATCACTGCACGCGGAGCGCGGGAGCGCCTGCTCCGCCCCGCCGTTTCCAACGAATTCGACATGCCTGATTCCGCGTAATGGATTGAAGTGGGATTGAAGTGCTGCGATCTAATCACGTGGCAAAGAAGCGGACCAACCAAGAAACGCGTCAAAGCTTTTGCTCTCAAGCGTGGATTGCTTATTCCGTTTTCGGCAATGCCCTCGGCATACCCTGTCTGGAGAGATCGCCCGATGTATCGAGTTCATGGGCGTGGCGAGGCGCGCATATCGATATCTGAATCGATTCGTTGTGCCGGTGAGGCATGCCGGGGAGACTCTTCGCCAATTCCGTACTCAGGCTCCCCAAGGGACACACCGCGATGAAACACTCACTTTCCATGGCACATCGCCGCCGCGCGCTCGGGCGTCTCGCTACCTTCGCGCTGTCGTTCGGCGCAGCCGCGCTGCTGGCCTTCAGCGGCGCAGCCAACGCCGCCCCTGCAACCGGCGATCCGGTTTACTTCGGCGTGAGCGGTCCGCTCACCGGCCCGAATGCGCAATATGGCGCGCAATGGCAGGCCGGCTTCGATCTGGCGCTCGACCAGATCAACGCGGACGGCGGCATCAACGGCCACCCGCTGCGGTATATCTTCGAAGACAGCCAGAGCGATCCGCGCCAGGCCGTAACGATTGCTCAGAAGTTCGTGGCCGATCCGCGCGTGCTGATCGAGCTCGGCGACTTTTCCAGTCCCGCTTCGATGGCGGCCTCGCCGATCTATCAGCGCGCCGGTCTCGTGCAGTTGGGCTTCACGAACTCGCACCCCGACTTCACCAAAGGCGGCGACTATATCTGGAGTCCCTCGGTCAGCCAGGCCGACGCGCAGCCGCTGCTCGCCGACCTCGCGGTCAAGCAGGGCTTGCGGCACGTGGCCGTGCTGTATCAGAACACCGATTGGGGCCGCGCGAGCAAGGACGTCTTCGCCAGGGCGGCGAGCGAGCGTGGAGTGCAGGTGGTAGCCGCCGAAGGCTATCAACCCACCGACAAGGACTTCCGCGCCACCCTCGTGCGCGTGCGCGATGCGCACCCGGACGCGCTGGTTCTCATCTCCTACTACGCCGACGGCGCGCAGATCGTGCGGCAGGCGCACGAAAGCGGTCTGAACCTGCCCGTGGTCGCGGCCAGTTCCGTGTACTCGCCCAAGTTCCTCGAACTAGGCGGCGACTCGGTCAACGGCGTCACGACGAACACCAGCTTCTTCCCCGGCGAGCCGCGCCCCGAAGTGCAACGCTTCGTGCAGGGCTTCCGGGCGAAATATCATCGCGACCCGGACGCCTTCAACGCCTATGCTTACGATGCCGTGATCATCGCCGCCGACGCACTGCGCACGGGCGGCGCGACGCGCCAGGGCGTGCACGATGCGCTGCCGAGGCTGCACGACATTCCGACCGTGGTGTTCGGCAAAGCGTCGTTCGATCCGCGTACGCGCCGCATCGACGGGGTGAAGAGCATCAACCTGGTCGTGCGCAATGGACAGTGGGCGCTGCTCGACAGCACACAGGCCGTGGCGTCGAAGCAATAAGGTACTTCGCTTAGCCGGCGGCGCACACACGCCAGCATCGGCGCCGCGATCGCACGGTCGAGCACACGCATTTCCTCGATCGTGATCGTGAGCGCCGAAATCAGCCCATCGGCGCTGCGCCATTCATAGCGGCCGTAGCCTGACCGCGCGGCGCCGCTCTCCTTCTCCGTCATGCACACGAGCCTGTGGCAGTGGTGTGCAAGTGCGCCCGGTTGCGGCTCGCTCAGGCAAAACGTGTCAATCTCGCACGGTGGGCATCCGACCATGCCAAACGCCTCGTCTAATCCGTCTCCTCGGACGGTGGCTTCTCGGCCGGCTTCATCTCGATGGCTTTCTCGCCTGCCTCTGGATGGAACGCGAAGGTCGAAGCGGGAAACACCACCCCCAGCTTCCAGTGATAAGTCACATCGTGACGCGGACGCGTAGTCTGGGTCGTATCGGTCATGATCGTGCGGCACGGCAACGGCCTGTCGCCCTGCTCGATCCAGAGCTCCCAGTCGAGGCCCGGCTGTTGATACGCATAATGCGTGCACCAGCGCGCGCCTATCTTCTCCACCCCCAGCACCCGCGCGGACGTGAGCGCGAGGTTGTCCTCCTTGCCGTAGCCCCAGTAGAACAAATCGGCGAGCGGCAATTCGATGTGCCAGGTATTGGCCAGTTCGCGGGTGAGGTCGTCCAGCGTAGGTGGCGCGTCGTTGCGCGAGTAATAGCCTTTCTTCTGGTTGAAAACCGTGAAGTAATGGCCGTCGTACACGATGCCGCGCACGTTGCCGTTGCCCGCGATCTCGCCGCGCAGGCGGTCGGGACGTCTTACCTCGAGTAGCGTGTGCCGTACCAGCGCGGCGTTCTGGCCGTTGTCGAGCACGACGTCGGTGGACGTATCCGCATCCACTTCGAAGCTGCGCAACGTCCGCAGATAGGACGCCATGGCGTCGAGCGCCGCGCTCGCCTGGGGATCGACGGCGGGCGCAGGAGCCTCCGATGCGGCGGACGGCGCACTGGCCGCCGCCGTGTCGCTGGCCGCGCCTTCCAGATCGGCGAGCGGTGACGGCACGTTCGACTGCGCCTGCTCGTGTCCGGCCCCTTCGGGGTGCGCGCAGCCCGCAAGCACGATCGCCGCGGATACAGCGGCGGCGAGCGCAACAGGGAAGATTCTTTTATTCACATCTTCTCCTTGGAAGAGGCCCTCAGGCAGCGCAAACCGGGCATTGCCGGCGCGAGGCCGCGGGCACGTGCTTCTCACCCGCCCGGGAGCAACCGGGGTGACGCAGCGCCCGATGAAGCCACAGCGCACCGTGTACCGATGAGATTACCAGCCCGTTTCTCGCCCTGTCTCCTAAATGCGCGCCATATCGGCAATGCGTTGCCAGCTGAGATTCAATAGCGCGGATGGTGAGCCGCAGCAGGCTGAACGACCCTCGCTCGGTACAAACCCCTGGCGTGCTCCGTACCGCTCTACGTTATCATCGACTCAGATTTATAGAACGTCGTTCTATTGGATAGAACGCTCAAAAGACCTGATAGACCTACCACCACGCAGTTCAGGAGGAGACATGTCCAGCCTGCCGGTCGATGCGCCACACGAACCGCCCCGAGACGATGCCGCCGCGGCGACGACCGCCGCGTTGATCAACGCCCGCATCGACCGGTTGCCCGCCACGCGTACGGTCTGGATGCTCGTACTGCTGCTCGCCACGGGCGGCTGGTTCGAGTTCTACGATCTGTTCTTCACGGCGTACGTCGGTCCGGGGCTCGTCAAGAGCGGTCTCTACTCCACCACCACCGCCTCGTTTTTCGGCTTCTCCGGGCTCGGCGCCTTTGTCGCGGCGTCGTTCGCGGGGCTCTTCATCGGCACGTTCTTTCTCACGCGCCTCGCCGACCGTTACGGCCGCCGCACGATGTTCACAGCGTCTCTTCTCTGGTACTCCGCCGCCACCTTCATCATGGCGTTGCAGACCAGTGCGGGCGGCATCAATTTGTGGCGCCTGATTGCCGGCATCGGCGTGGGGATCGAGCTCGTGACCATCGACACCTATGTGAGCGAGATCGTGCCCAAGCACATGCGCGGCCGCGCTTTCGCGTTCGTGCATCTCGTGCAGTATTCGGCCGTGCCGGTGGTCGCGCTGCTGGCGTGGTGGTTCGTGCCGCGCGCGCCGCTCGGCTTCGACGGCTGGCGCTGGGTCGTGATGTTCGGCGCGGCGGGCGCGCTGATCGCCTGGGCGATCCGCCGCCAGGTGCCGGAAAGCGTGCGCTGGCTCGCGCAGCGCGGCGAGCTCGAACGCGCCACGCGCGTACTCGCGAAACTCGAAGCGAAGGTCGAAAAGCAGTCGGGCCGGCCGCTGCCGCCCGCCGTCGTGAGCACCGCGCCGCAGCGGGCCGAAAAAGCGCGCTTTGCTGAGATCTGGCAGCCTGCCTATCGCAGCCGCACGATCACGCTGCTCGTGTTCAACCTGTTCCAGTCCATCGGTTTCTACGGCTTTGCCTCGTGGGTGCCCACGCTCCTCGTCTCCAAGGGCGTGACGATCACGCACAGCCTGCTCTATTCGTTCGTGATCGCGGCTTCCAATCCGTTCGGGCCGCTCTTCGGCATGGCCATTGCCGACCGCATCGAGCGCAAGACGCTCATCGTGCTCTCGGCGCTCGGCATTGCCGTATTCGGCTCGCTCTTCGCCATGCAAACCTCGCCCGCCATGCTGATGATATTAGGCGTGCTGATCACGATCGGCGGCACGCTGCTTTCGGTCGGCTACCACGCCTACCAGGTCGAGCTGTTCCCGACGCGCATACGTGCCACCGCAGTCGGCTTCGTCTATTCGATGTCGCGGCTTTCCGCAATGTTCTCGGGTTTCATGATCGCGTTCGCGCTGCGCCATTTCGGCGTGCCCGGCGTGTTCGCGCTCATCAGCGGCGCGATGGTCATGGTGATGGGTGCAATCGGCTTCTTCGGCCCGCGCACCAATAACCGGCCGCTCGACGAAATTTCTCACTGATTGATGGTTACCGTATGGCTGGAGTCACGATGCTGCCCCTCGAAGGCGTTCGCGTGCTGGATCTGTCCAATGTGCTCGCAGGCCCGTTCTGCGCCTATCAACTCGCGCTCTTCGGCGCCGAGGTCACCAAGGTCGAGCACCCCGAAGGCGGCGATCTCGCGCGGCGCCTGGGCGCCGACAAGGACGCCGCCGCGCGCAACATGGGCGCCTCCTTCGTTGCCGTGAACGCAGGCAAGCGCTCGATCACGCTGAACCTCAAGGACCCTCGCGGCAAGGCGATCCTGCTCGATCTCGTGAAAGACGCCGACGTGCTGGTGGAGAACTTCCGCCCCGGCGTGATGGATCGTCTGGGGCTGGGTTACGACTCGCTATCCGCAGTCAATCCCCGGCTTGTCTATTGCGCCATCTCGGGATTTGGTGAGGATGGCGAATTGTCTCGCCGCCCGGCCTACGACCAGATCATCCAGGGCATGGCCGGCGTGATGAGCGTGACGGGCGACGCCGAAAGCGCACCGTTGCGCGTGGGCTATCCCGTTTCCGATACGGTCGGCGGCCTGACCGCGGCACTCGGCATTTGCGCGGCGCTGGTGGACGCCCGCGCGAACGGACGCGGCCGCAAGCTCGATGTCTCGATGCTCGAAGCGACGCTCGCCACCATGGGCTGGGTCGTGTCGAACTATCTGAACGCCGGCGTAGAGCCCACGCCCATGGGCAACGAAAACTTCACGGCCGCGCCTTCGGGCACGTTCCGCACCGGTGACGGTCTCCTGAACATCGCGGCGAACGAAACGCGACAGTTCGAGAGTCTGTGCGACGTGATCGGCCGCCCCGACTTGCCCAAAGACGAGCGCTATGCGGCACGTCATAGCCGCAAGCAGCATCGCGCGGCGCTGAAGGCCGAGATCGAGGCCGCACTCGCCTCCGATAGCGCGCAGCACTGGGAAACCCGCCTGCTGGAACGCGGCGTGCCCGTGGGCCGTGTGCTCTCGGTGCCGCAGGTGCTGGCGCATCCGCATCTGGCCTCGCGCCGCTTCGTGCGCACATTCGACGGCAATGCCGGCGAAGCGCCGCAGCGCGTGACGCGCGCGGGACTGCGCATCTCGGATGCCGATGCCGCCCCCGCCACCCCGGCTCCCACGCTCGGCGCGCACACGCGTGAAACGCTGGCCCAGCTCGGCTACAACCAGGCGCAGATCGATGCGCTCCATGAAGAGGGAGTCATCTGACCATGCCCGCCAATAACACGAATCCCGCGAACTCCGCGAACCTCGCCGCGCTCTGCGCCGACTACTGGAGCACCTCGATCATCGATATTCACCCGGGCTCGATCAAGGTCCGGGGCTATCCGATCCAGGAACTGATCGGCCGCGTGAGCTTCCCGCAGATGATCTGGCTGATGCTGCGCGGCGAGTTGCCCAACGATGGGCAAGCGTCGCTGCTCGAAGCCGCGCTCGTCGCCTCGGTGGATCACGGTCCGCATGCGCCTTCGATTGCGATCTCGCGCATCGCCACGAGTTGTGGTTTGCCGCTCAACGGCGCGATGGCTTCGGCACTCAACGCGCTCGACGACGTGCATGGCGGCGCGGGCCAGCAGGCCGTCGAACTCTACGCTTCGATTGCCGCGCGCATCGAGACGGGCGAGACGCTCGAAGCGGCCGTCGAAGCCGGCGTCGACACGTTCGTCGCGCACCACGGCAAATACCTGCCCGGCTTCGGCCATCGCTTTCACCCCGTCGATCCGCGTGCGGGACGGCTTCTCGCGCTCGTCGACGACCAGGTCGCGGCCGGTGTGATCGAAGGACAATACGCGCGCATCGCACGCGGCGTGGAAGCGCTTCTCAAGCAGCGCAAGGACAAGCCGGTACCGATGAATATCGACGGCGTGACGGCCGTGATTTACGCGGAACTGGGCTTCGCGCCGGAGCTCGCGCGCGGGGTATTCTGCCTCTCGCGCGCCGTGGGCATCCTGGCGCATGCGTGGGAGCAGCGTGGCCGCCACGAGCGCAACAAGGGGCCGATGCCGCGCCAGATTCCCTATGCCTACACGGGCTCGCCCGAACGGCATCTGGAGCACGACTGACACGTCGCGCTTCACCCCACCCCATCGGGCTCTCTCTTTACGCCCGCGCTTCGTGCTGCCGCTTCGCGTCGCGCAGCGCGCGCGAGTCGCCGCCTAGCGCATCGGTAGCGCGCGCGGCGCAGTCGAACAAAGTGTTCAGATGCTGTTCGACGAATGCCTGATCGATGCGCGAACTCGGGCCTGCGAGCGTCAGCACACCGCGCAATGTGTCGCGAACACCGAACACCGGCACGGAAACGCCCGCAGTCTCGCGGTCGCGCTCGCCGATCGACATGCAGTAGTAGTCGCGCCGGATCCGCTCGAACGCCTCGCCGGGCTCCCCACTGAATGCCAGCAGCGCCCGGCCGCCCGATCCCGTTTCCAGCGGCAGCACGTCGCCCTCGCGCACGTGATGGCGCACCACGTGACTCGAATCCACACGATGCAGGCACACGCGAACCGCGTTCTCGCGCACGTAGAACGAGACGCTCTCGCCGCTCGCCTGCACGAGCTCGCGCATGATGGGCAGGAGGATATCGCCCAGATTGAGGCTGCGCTGATAGAGCGCGCCCAGCATGAAAGTCGCGGGACCGAGTTGATAGCGGCCGTCGTCGAGGCGCAGCAGCAGCCGGTGCTGAATCAATGCGCCCGCGAGCCGCAAGAGCGTGCTCTTGTAGAGGCCTGTGCGCGCCGCAAGCTCGGCGAGCGTAAGCGCGCCGTCTTCGGGACGAAAGGCGAACAGGATCGCACACGCGCGATCGATGACAGCAACGCCTTCTTCTTTACGGACCGGATTTTCCGCGGACATGTCGAACATTCGGAAGCAGGAGATCAAGCCTGGATTTTACGCGATGTCCTGCGCGGGTCCCAGCTTCGATGACGCCGTGTGCGTCCCGTCGAATGCGCTTTATCTGGTATCGAAGGCTATTGGCTTGCCCGCGCCTGCGCCACCGACGCGCGCATCGTGACACTCACCGGGAAGACCCGTTCGATCGACCAGTTCGTGCCGTAGCACTGATTGATGAGCCAGCGCACCGCGTTGCGCGTAAGCTCGGCCGTGGGAATATGGACCGAGGTGAGCGAAGGCGCCATGTAGGCGGCCGAATAGTCGTCGTCGTAGCCGACCACCGAAACGTCGCGCGGCACCGCAATGCCGGCCTGCTGCAGCCGCGCGAGCGCGCTCATGGCCATCGTGTCGTTCGCGCAGAAAAGGCCCGTGAAGCGCCGTTTCGTATCGAGCAGCGTTTGCGTGGCCGCATAGCCGCCCTCGGGCGAAAAGTCCGATTCGATGTGCGTCACCTTGTTTCGCGCGATGCCGTGGCGCGCAAGCTCGGCAAAGAAGCCTTCGAGACGCGCCACGTTGTCCGAAGACGAAGCCGGGCCGCCTATCACCGCGATCTCGCGATGCCCGTGCTCGACGAGCGTGCGGGCAGCCAGCGCACCGCCATTGACGTGATCGGCGCAAAACGAGGCTTCGGGCAACTGGCCGAAGGCGCGGTTCAGGAACGCCATGCGCGGATGCAAGCCATGCAGCATCGCGAGGTCTTCGTCGTGCAGATCGTGGCTGATCACCACCACCCCGTCGCAATCGCGGCCGATCAGAAAGCGCACGGCCTCGATCGCCTGCTCGCGCGGCGAAGCCTCGCCGCAGCCCGTCGCCACCACCACATGGCGGCGCACGGCGCGCAGTTCCGTATCGGTTTCCTTGAGGATCGTTCCGTAGTACGAACCAAAAAAGGTCGGCACGAAAATGCCGATGATGCCGAGCGACTGCGTAGCCATCGCGCGGCCAATCGACGACGGCCTGAAGCCGAGCTGCTCGATCGCGGCCTGCACGCGCGCCGCCGCCTCGGCCGATACCGGCCCCTTGCCCGAGATCGCGCGCGAAGCGGTCGAAAGGCCCACACCGGCCAGTGCTGCCACGTCTTTCAGGGTCGCCAAGTTGTATCCCTCTCCGTTTGCACCCGTGGCTCAGGTTCGCGCTTCATGTCTGCGCGTGATGGGTGGCTTCGGCACGCTTAAAGCCGCGTGCCGGTCTCCTCGTCGAAGAGCGAAACGTGCGCGTCCGCGAAGCTGAACGGCACGGGGGCGCCGCTCACGAGCGGCGTCTTGTCCTGATCGATCGATGCGATTTGCGTGCCATGATAATCGAGCCATAAAACACGGTGATTACCCATCGGCTCGATCAGGGTGAGACGCGCCTGCCAGGACCCATCGCCGCCGTGGCTGCCATCGCGCGCTGTGCCGTTCTGGGCGGCGCGCACGTCCTCGGGCCGCACGCCCAGCACGCACGGCCGGGCGAGATCCGGCGCCCCGCGAAACGCATACTGCGTCACGTCCACGGCGAGATGCGGCGTGCGAAACCACAGCTTGCCCTCGTCGGCCGCGAGCGTGCCGCGCAGCAGGTTCATCGGCGGCGTGCCGAGGAAGGTCGCGACAAACAGGTTGTCGGGCCGCGCATAGACTTCGGCAGGCGTGCCGAACTGCTGGATCACCCCGCCCTTCATGACCGCCATGCGCGTGGCGAGCGTCATGGCTTCCACCTGGTCGTGCGTCACGTAGATCATCGTCGCGCCCAGACGCTGATGCAGTTGCTTGAGCTCGCGGCGCAGTTCGGTGCGCAACTTGGCGTCGAGATTCGAAAGCGGTTCGTCGAAGAGAAACACGTCCGCCTCGCGCACCAGCGCCCGCCCGATCGCCACACGCTGGCGCTGGCCGCCGGAGAGCTGGGCCGGCTTGCGCGCGAGCAGCGGACCGAGTTGCAGCATGTCGGCCGCGCGCTTCACGCGGCGCTCGATCTCGGCCTTCGGCGTGCCGTTGATGCGCAACGCGAAAGACAGATTGCGCTCGACATTCATGGTCGGATAGAGCGCATAGGACTGAAACACGAGCGCGATGCCGCGGTCCTTGGGGTCGGCCCAGGTCATGTCTTCGCCGCCGATCTCGATGCTGCCGTCGGCCACGTCGATGAGTCCCGCGATGCTGTGCAGGAGGGTCGATTTCCCGCAGCCCGAGGGGCCGAGCAGCACCACGAATTCGCCGGCGCGCACGTCGAGATCGAGGTCCTCGATCACGGTATTGGCACCCAGTTCGATGCGCAGGTTGCGCACCGCCACGTTCGCTAGATTCGACATAGCCCTATCCCTTGACCGCACCGGACGCGATACCGCGCACGAACCAGCGTCCCGAAACGAAGTAGATGGCGAGCGGCACGAGCGACGTGAGGATGGTGGCCGCCATATTCACGTTGTAAAGCCGCTCGCCCGTGGTCGTGTTGATGATGTTGTTCAGTTGCACCGTCATCGGCAGGTTCTTCGCACCGGCGAACACGAGGCCGAGTATGAAGTCGTTCCAGATACCCGTGACCTGCATGATGATCGCGACCACGACGATGGGCACCGACATCGGCAGCATCAGCTGAAGGAAGATGCGCCAGAAGCCGCCTCCGTCGATGCGGGCGGCCTTGAACAACTCCTGCGGCAGCGACGCATAGTAGTTGCGGAACAGGAGCGTCATGACGGGCATGCCGAAGATCGTGTGGATCACGACGATGCCGGGCAGCGAGCTGAAGAGATGCACGAAGGCCAGCACGCGCACGAGCGGATAGACCATCACCTGCACGGGAATGAATGCGCCGGCAAGCAGGATCGCGAAGAGCAGCCCCGCGCCGCGCGGCCGCCAGAACGACAGCGCGTAGCCGTTCACGGCACCCACGGCAATCGAGAGGAACGTGCTGGGCACGACGATGCGCACCGAGTTCCAGAAGCCCACGCGGATGCCCTCGCAATCCAGCCCCGTGCAGGCGGAAGCCCAGGCGTCGCGCCACGGCGCGAACGTGAAATGCACGGGCAACGCGAGCAGGTTGCCGAGGCGGATCTCGGCCATCGGCTTCACCGAAGTCACGAGCATCACGTAAAGCGGCAAGAGGAAAAACAGCGCCGCCGTGAAGAGAAACGCATACACGCCGAGGCGCGCAGGCGTGAAGCGCGCGCGCCGCTTCGGGCGCTGCGCGTGGCTGCGCCGCGCCGGCGGCGGCGCGTTCAGCGTATCGGAAGGCGTGCTCATCGGCGGGCCTCCTTCAGGGCCGCACGGCTGCGTGCGTAGAAAAACGGCGCGAGAATCGCGAGCACCGTGGCCAGCAGCACGATCGACGCCGCGGAAGCCAGCCCGATATTGGCGCGATTGAAGAGGTAGTCCATGATGAACTTTGCGGGCACTTCGCTCGCCGTGCCGGGGCCGCCCTGGGTCATCGCGACCACGGCGTCGTAGAGCTTCACCACCATCACGAAGAGCAGCACGAACGCCGTGGACACCGACGTCCTGAGCATCGGCACCACAATGCTCGCATAGACGCGCCAGCGCGGAATGCCGTCGAGCCGGGCTGCTTTCCAGATTTCGTCGTCGATGCTGCGCAGCCCCGCGAGCATCAGCGCCATCACGAGGCCTGACGCTTGCCAGACCGTCGCGATCACGAGCGTATAGATCGCGAAGCGCTGCGAGACGATCCAGTCGAAGCGCGCGTTCGCGAAGCCGAGATGCTGCAGCACGGCCTGCACGCCCAGTTCGGGGTTGAGGATCCACTGCCACACGAGCCCCGTGGCCACGAACGACATGGCATACGGATACAGGAACACCGTGCGCAGCGCCCCCTCGGCCGCGACGCGCTGATCGATGAAGATCGCGAGCAGCAGCCCGATCGCAAGACAGGCGACGATGAAGCAGACGCCGTAGATCGCGAGATTTTGCAGCGAAACGATCCAGCGGTCGTTCTCGAAGAGACGCACATATTGCGTCACGCCGGCGTAGGTATTGGACGGCAGCGAGCGCGAAAAGCTCATCGAAACGCGCGCGGTCCAGAGTATCGTGCCCAGGTACGCGAACACGACTGTCGCGGCCATGGGCAGAAGCGCAATCCACGCGGCGAGCGAAAGACGGCGCCGCGCAGGCGAAAGCGTCTTCGCCTGGCGCCGCGCGGAATGCAGCTTGAGCGCGTACATGATTCCGCCTAGCTCTTGATCGCCGTGGCAAAGGCCTTCTGCGCGTCTTCGACCGACTGGTTCTTGTTCCAGAAGTTCGTGATGACGTCCTGCAGCGCGCCCTGCACGTCAGGCGAGATCAGCATTTCCGGGTTAGGCAGTTGCCGCGACTTGTCCTTCATGATCGTCATGCCCTCCTTCGCGCAGATATCGAAGCCCGAGGGGTCGACGTCCGGACGAATCGGAATCGCACCCTTGCGCTGGTTGAAGGCCGCCTGCGCCGGCGGCGAGGTCATCACGGTCGCCAGCAACTGCTGCGCCTTGATCTGCTCCGGATTGTCGGTCTTCGGAAAGACGAACACATCGCCCGCCACCATGTAGGGCGACTTCGGACCGAAGCCCGGGAAGCAGCCGAAGTCCTTGCCAGCGACCTGCTTCGCCGCCGAGAACTCGCCCTTGGCCCAGTCGCCCATGATCTGCATGCCGGCCTTGCCCGTGATCACGAGTGCCGTGGCGTCGTTCCAGTTGCGCCCGGGCGAGCCGGGATCGACATAATTGTGCAGCCGCTTGAAGGTGACCAGCACGTTGCGGAACGCCGGCGAATTGACGGCGTTCACGTCGCGGTCGCGATAGACCTTCATGTACAGGTCGCGGTCCATGTCGGCGAAGATCGCGTCGAACGTGATCTTCTCCTGCCACGGCTGGCCGCCCAGCGCGAGCGGAATCAGTCCGGCCGCCTTGAGCTTGTCGAGGTCCGCGAAGAGTTCGTCGAAATTCTGCGGTTCACCCTTGATGCCGGCCTTCGCGAAAGCCGGCTTCGAGTAGAAGAACCAGTCCTGCATGTGGATATCGACGGGCGCCGCATAGAAGTGCCCGTTCACCTTGATCGACGTGAGAATCGACTCGGGGAAAATGCCGTTCCAGTTCTCCTTTGCCGCGACCGCATCGACATTGTTCAGGAGTCCCTGGTCGATGAGATCGTGAAACTGCTTGGACGTATTGAACTGCGCGGCGGTGGGCGGATCGCCGCCGACGATGCGGTTGAGCGCCGTGGAGCGCGCCTGGTCGGCCCCCGCAATGGCATTGTCGACCCACTGGCCGCCCGCCTGGTCGTAGGCGAGCGCGAACTGCTTGATGGCGGCCGATTCACCGCCCGAGGTCCACCAGTGAATCACGTTGGCCTTCAACGGGGCATCGGCGTGGGCCGCCACTGCGCCGGCCAGCGTCAGCGCGGCGACGACACCGCGCAGGACAGGTACGTTGTGCTTCATTGCGTCTCCTCCGGTCGTTCCGGGTTGTTCTGCATGAGCGAACACACTACGTTGCCGCTGCGAGGCGCATTGCACGCCTCGACGGAAGGGCGCGCGGCGCGCGGGGGTTATGCCGCGCCGCGTTCGCGCCGGCTCGCGATGAAACGCGCGAGCAGTTCGGCGCTGCGCTTGGGCGTGCGCTGTTGCGTGTCGTAATCGACGTGCACGACGCCGAAGCGCCGCTCATAGCCGAACGCCCATTCGAAATTGTCGAGCAGCGACCAGACGAAATAGCCGCGCACGTCCACGCCCGCCTTGATCGCCGCATCCACGGCGGCCAGATGGCGCTTCAGGAACGCGATGCGCTGGCTGTCGTCCACCTCGCCGTCGATCACGCGGTCGTTCGACGCCATGCCGTTTTCGGTGATGTAGATGGGCGGCAGGCCCGCGTACTCGCGATGAAAACCGATCAGCAGATCGCGCAGACCGTCGGGGTGGACCTCCCAGCCCATCTGCGTGCGCTCGACGCCTTCGAGCGGCACCTCGACGAAACCGTGCCCGCCGTCGCTCTTCACGTTGGTACGGAAATAGTAGTTGATGCCGAGGAAATCGAGCGGTGCGGCGATCGTGCGCAGATCGCCCTCGAGCACGAGCGGCTCGGTGCCCGGCCAGAGTTCGAACAGGTCCTGCGGATACGCGCCCTTGAGGAGCGGATCGAGAATCCAGGCGTTGTGCTGCACCTCGAACAGATGAGCCGCGCGCACGTCGGCGTCCGAAGACGAATTCGGCGTGCCGCGGCCCACGTTCGCGACAATGCCCTTGGCCGAGCCGGGATCGTTCGCGCGCAGCACGGGAATCGCGAGGCCGTGCGCGAGCAGCAGATGATGCATCGCCTGGGTGGCGTAGCGCGGGTTCGCGAGGCCCGGCGCGTGATGGCCGTTGCCGTAGCCGAGATACGCGGAACACCACGGTTCGTTGAGCGTCATCCAGCCGTCGACGAGACCTTTGAGCTCGCGGCTCATGAGGTCGGCGTAGTCGGCGAAGCGGTAGGCCGTGTCGCGGTTGAGCCAGCCGCCGCGATCTTCCAGGTGCTGCGGCAGATCCCAGTGGTAGAGCGTGGCGAAGGTGCGGATGCCTTTCTCCTTCAGGCGCTCCAACAGGGTGCGGTAGAACGCGATGCCTCTGGCGTTCGGGCGGCCCGACGCGTCCATCACACGCGGCCATGCGATCGAAAAACGATAGGCCTCGAAATTCAGGCTCTCCAGCAGGTCGAGATCGCTCGCCCAGCGGTGATAGTGGTCGCAGGCCACGGCGCCCGTGTCGCCCGCGAGCACCTTGCCGGGCGTTGCGCTGAAGGTGTCCCAGATCGAAGACAGCCGGCCGTCTTCGTGAACGGCGCCTTCGATCTGGTAAGAGGCGGTGGCCGCGCCGAGCAGGAAGTCGCGACGCCAGAGCGATGAATCCTCGGGCGGCGTGAACGGGTCGTCGTCGAGCGTGGCGGGGGCGGCGGATTGCGGCGAGGCTGCGGTGTCGTAAGTCACGGGAGCTCCTGCGCGAATAAGGATCCGGGGCACATGCGGGGTGCCGGTCCCGGATGAGTGGAAGCGCTTCCACTGGCTTCTGGCGCACGATAGCAGTCGTGAAATCGGCTGGACAATCAGGGTTTGTCTGGGGGTATCGGGTGAAAGGCGATTGAATGGGACGTGAGACCGCGGGCTGCCTGCTATAGTCCCTGCTCCCTCAATTCATCCCCTGGCGCCTGCGACCGAATGAGCCACACGCTGGAACACGACCTCGTGCAGATCGTCCAAAAGAATCGCTGGAACACGCTGATTCTCGATCGGGCAGCGGCACTCGGCTGTGAAGACTGGTGGCTCACCGCGGGTTGCGTGGCACAGTCGGTATGGAACCATGTTGCAGGGCGCGATATCCATGCAGGTATTCAGGACTACGACTTTTTCTACCACGCCCCGGATACTTCCTGGGAAGCGGAAGACGCCGTGATCGACAAAGCCAGAAGGCTCTTTGCCGATCTGCCCGTCGAAGTTCAGGTTCGCAACCAGGCCCGCGTTCCGCTCTGGTATCAGGAGAAGTTTGGCATTCCGTTCGGCGCAGTGACCCGCGCCACGGATGGAATCGACCGGTTTCCGTGTGCAACCGTTGCCGTCGGTGTACGGCGCCGAGACGCAAGCGTTGAAGTCTATGCGCCCTTCGGCTTGCAGGATCTGTTCGACGGGCGTCTGAGACCCAACAGGCGGCTACCCATCCCGCACGTGTACCTGGAGAAAACCGGTCGCTGGCAACGGGAATGGCCCCATCTTGTGCGGGAATCCTGGTAGGGACGAGGCGAAGCGTCACGCGAAGCCCGCCTGCCCGGCCCCTCCCCCTCAAGTCTCCGCGTGAATGTTCAGATCCGGCCGCGCCGCAGCCAGCGCCTCATGCAAGGTCGGATAAATATTCCCCGCCCCCACTACGGGCGTAATCCCATGCCGGTCCATATCGGCATGCAGATAGCGATTCACGCGCCCGAACACCACCTTGATTCCCCGCTGCTCCAGCGTCTCGCACAGATCGTTCACTGAACGCCCGGCCGAATAGTCGAGATCGGTAATCGCCGTCGCATCCACGACCAGGCATCGCACCGGCGTAGGCGCACTGTCGATCAGCAGTTTCACTTCGTCGACGAACAAGTGATCGTTCGCATAGAAGAGATCGGCGCCGAAGCGATAGACGATCAAACCCGGCGCCGTCTGCATGCCCGGCTGCGAGGTCTCCGGCAGCCAGCGCCCTTGTGCATTGGGCACGAGCACCATGGTGTGCGGCCGGTAGCTGTGACGCACGTGACGCAGCAGCGAGAGCCCGATCGCAATCAGAATGCCGTTCTCCACGCCGATCACCACCACGGCGACGGCCGTCGTCACGGCGAGGCGAAATTCGCCGCGGCTTTCCTTGCGGATGTCGATCAGTTGCCCGATATGCACGAGCCCCACCGCAATCGTGAAGACGATGGCGGCCAGCACGCAGTGCGGCAGATACTGAAGCCAGCGGCTCGCGAACAGCAGCACGAGCAGCACCACGCCTGCGAATACGAGTTGTGCGAACTGGCTGCGTGCGCCCGCCGAATCGGCCATCGCCGTCTGGGTGGGACTGCCGTTCACGACGAAAGCGCCGCTCAGGCCCGCGGCGACGTTGGCCGCCGCGAGGCCCAGCAGGTTCGCATCGTCGTCGGTGCGCTCGCGATACTGCTGCGCAAACGCGCGGCTCGTTGCGGCGCTCTGGGCGACGATGATGACGAAGCACGACGCCGCCACCTGAAGCAGATCCACCACCTGGAACCAGCCCACAGCAGGGAAACTGAACGGCGGCAGGCCCCCCTCCACCGGCCCCATGATCGATATGCCGTGCGCAGCGAAATTCAGCGAGGCGCTGAACGCGATGCCCGCGACCACGGTCACGAGCGGCACGGGCCAACGCGGCCGGTAGTGCTTGAAGACGAGAATGACCGCGACCACCGCCGCGGCGATCGCAAACGTGGGCCACTGGATGTGCGGCACCTGCTTCACGATCTGCCCCAGCTGCACGACGGTCCTGCGCGAAGAC
The DNA here is from genome assembly GCF_905220215.1 of Paraburkholderia sp. J12. Lineage (NCBI taxonomy): Bacteria > Pseudomonadati > Pseudomonadota > Betaproteobacteria > Burkholderiales > Burkholderiaceae > Paraburkholderia > Paraburkholderia sp. J12. The sequence goes on along the minus strand of NZ_CAJMZC010000001.1, from coordinate 153,359 downwards.
ACCGTGACACCCAGCATGTCGCCGAGCATCGCAATGCCCACCTGCACGCCCACGCCCGTGAGAAACCCCACCAGCACCGTGCGCGAGAGGAAGTCGGCGAGAAAGCCCAGACGGAACACTCGCGCTATCAGCAGGATCAATGCGGTCAGGAGCGCGGTCATGCCCGCGAGGGCGACGTATTGCGCGCTGCCGGGCGCGGCCATCGTCGAAAGACGGCTCGCGAAGATGGTGGCCGTGGCCGAATCGGCGGCCACGACGAGATGCCGCGAAGCGCCGAAGAATGCGAACGCAACCAGTGGCAGAAAGCCGGCATAGAGGCCGGTGACGGCGGGCATGCCCGCAATGCGCGCATAACCCAGCAATTGCGGCACGTTCATCGAGGCGAGCATCACGCCCGCCAGTGAATCGCGCAGCGCCGAGGCCCGCGTGAGCGGACGGACTCCCTTGAACGGTTCAAATGCCATAACGCCTTCCTTTCAATGCCTGCATCCGCTTGTGCTCCTGCCCGGGTTTCGATAAGCGCGTATGGTAGCGCGGGTTGCGCGCTCGCGAACTCCGCGGCCCCATATCCGCACCGGATATCGACCTCGGATATCTGCGCATGCAATGAAAAAGGCCAGCCCGCAGGCTGGCCTCCAAACAGCGGCGCGTATCGCTACACTCTCACGGGCGGCGGCATATACCGGCACTCGTAGCGCTTGCGCACGGTGCCGTTCTCATCGACGCTCTCCAGATACACGTCGAACTGCCACAGCCGCGCCATGTGGCGCAGCACTTCGTCCGTGTCGCCCGAGAGATGCCGGTTGTCGCTCATGAAATGACGCAGCGTGAGGCTGCGGTCGCCGCGCGTGTTGACCGACCACACCTGGATATTCGGCTCGCGGTGGTGCATGTCGTATTGCCGCGAAAGCGCCTGGCGCACGTACTGATAGCCGCTCTCGTCGTGGATCGCCGAGACTTCCAGCGCGTCGCGCATGTCGTCGTCGAGCACCGAAAAGAGCCGCATTTCGCGGATCAGATGCGGCGACAGATACTGCGCCACGAAGCTCTCGTCCTTGAAGTTGCGCATCGCATAGTGCAGCGCCTTCAGCCACGGACTGCCGGCGAGTTCCGGGAACCACTTGCGGTCTTCGTCGGTGGGGTTCTCGCAGATGCGGCGAATGTCGCTCATCATCGAAAAGCCCAGCGCATACGGGTTGATGCCGCTGTAGTAGTGCTTCGTCACCGGCGGCTGATAGACCACGTTGCTGTGCGAGTGCAGGAACTCCATCATGAAGCCGTCTTCCAGCTTGCCCTGCGCATAGAGCGTATTGAGCAGCGTGTAATGCCAGAAGGTGGCCCAGCCCTCGTTCATCACCTGGGTCTGCCGTTGCGGATAGAAGTACTGACCAATCTTGCGCACGATGCGGATGACTTCACGCTCCCACGGCTGCAGGAGCGGCGCGTTCTTCTCGGCGAAATACAGCAGATTTTCCTGCGGCTCGGGCGGGAAACGCTCTTCCACCTCTTCCGCGAGCGGCTGGTGCCGCGCGGGCAGCGTGCGCCAGAGCTCGTTGACCTGCGACTGCAGATAGGCCTCGCGCTCGCGGCGCATTGCGGCCTCGCGCTCCAGCGACAGCTTCTGCGGCCGCTTGTAGCGGTCCACGCCGTAGTTCATCAGCGCATGGCACGAGTCGAGCAATTCCTCCACGCGGTCGAGCCCGTAACGCTCCTCGCACTCGGCGATGTAGTTCTTCGCATAAACGAGGTAGTCGATGATCGCGTGGGCGTCCGTCCAGAGGCGGAACAGGTAGTTGCCCTTGAAGAACGAGTTGTGCCCATAGGCCGCGTGCGCGATGACGAGCGCCTGCATCGTCATCGTGTTCTCTTCCATGAGGTACGCGATACAGGGATTCGAATTGATGACGATCTCGTACGCGAGCCCCATCTGGCCCCGGCGATAGCTCTTCTCGGTCGAGAGGAAGTGCTTGCCGAACGACCAGTGGCGATAGTTCACCGGCATGCCCACCGATGCGTAGGCGTCCATCATCTGCTCGGCGCTGATCAGCTCAAGCTGGATCGGATAGACGTCCAGTTCATATTGCTCTGCAACATGGGAAATGTGCGTGTCGTACTCCTCGATCAGCTCGAAGGTCCAGTCGGATGGGCACGGCAGCGGTCGTCTGTCGGCTACGTTCATATGAGCTTCCCAAGGCTTGCGAAACCCAGGCTCTGTCTCCCGGCCGGGCTCGGCAACATGACCCCGTTCTCCGGCGGCGGGCTGGACGGCGTCCTCCTTCACGCCATGGTGCCCTTTTTCGCGACCGCCGGTCTTCCGGCGCTCCGGCTGGTAGCCGCGCGCCTCGTTGTGCAGGTGGCGTGTCGTCATGATCGTTCCACCTGCTTTTCGAAAAGCTCCCGGAAAACCGGGTAGATGTCCGCCGCGGTGTCGACTTTCTTCATCGCCAGATGCGGTTCGGTGAGCGCCAGTTGCGCATATTCGAGCCAGAGGTTTTGCTCCTCCGGCGTCACCTGGATATACGCAAAATAGCGCACCTTCGTCAGTATGTCATCCGCGAGGATTTTGCGGCATTTCGGCGAGTCGTCGGTCCAGTTGTCGCCGTCCGAGGCCTGGGCGCCGTAGATATTCCAGTCGGTCGGCGAATAACGGTCCTCGATCACCTGTTTCATCAGTTCCAGCGCGCTGGAAACGACCGTGCCGCCGCTCTCCGTGGAATGGAAGAAGGTGTCTTCGTCCACTTCCTCGGCGCGCGTGTGGTGGCGGATGAACACCACCTCGATGCGCTCGTAATTGCGCTTGAGGAACAGGTAGAGCAGGATGAAGAAGCGCTTGGAGAGGTCCTTGCGCTGCTCGTCCATCGAACCCGAAACGTCCATCAGGCAGAACATCACGGCCTGGCTCGACGGCTGCGGCTGCTTCACGCGGTTCACGTAACGCAGGTCGAACGGGTCGATAAAGGGGATGCGCCAGATGCGGCCCTTCAGGTGATGGATCTGCTCTTCGAGCAACTGGATTTCCTGGCGCCGGTCAGCCGGGTCGGCCTTGAGCACCTCCAGTTGCTCCTCGAGATCGTGCAGCTCGTTGACGAGCGGCGCACCGAGCGCGATACGGCGCCCGAGCGCGCTTCTCAGCGAGCGCACGACGTCGATGTTGTTGGGTGTGCCCTCCGCGGCCCAGCCCGCGCGGATGCTTTTCCACGTCGGCACGGCCATCAGATGGGTTTTCACGAGACGGGGCAGTTCGAGGTCGTCGAAGAAGTACTGCATGAATTCTTCGCGGGAGAGCTCGAACACGAAGTCGTCCTGACCTTCGCCCTCGTTGCTCGCCTGGCTGCCGCCCCCGCCTCCGCCGCCTTGCGGACGCGCAATGCGGTCGCCGCGGATGTAGTCCTCGTTGCCCGGGTGGACCATCTCGCGCCGGCCGCCCTGGCCGTGGCGAAACGACGGCTCGGCAATGTCCTTGCGGGGGATCGTGATGCTCTGGTTGTTCTGTATGTCCTTGATGCTGCGGTCACGCACCGCCTCCGAGACGGCGTGACGAATATAGTTCTTTACGCGGCGCAGGAAGCGCTCGCGATTTGCAATGCTCTTGTTCTTGCCGGCCAGCCTGCGGTCGATGATTTGATGAAGCACATCCAGTCTCCCGCTCCAGTTTCGAATGGGCGAGGCGCCTCGTGACTACGCGCTCGCGCCGGCCGTCTTCTTCGCGCTTACGGCCATGCGGTTCGCGCCCCGCCGGAAGTCAGCCCGCGCCGCCGTGCTGTCGGGGCGGCGGTGCGAGCGGACGGTAAAGCCTCGTCGTTCATGACGTCACACGGCCACTTACGACGACTTGCGCACACGCAGATACCAGTCGCACAGCAACCGGACCTGCTTGGGCGTATACCCCTTCGCCACCATGCGGTTAACGAAGTCTTCATGCTTGCGCTGCTCTTCCGCCGATCCTTTCGCATTGAACGAGATGACCGGCAAAAGTTCTTCCGTATTCGAGAACATCTTCTTTTCGATCACCACGCGCAGCTTCTCGTAACTGATCCACGCGGGGTTCTTGCCCGCGTTGGCCGCGCGCGCGCGCAGCACGAAGTTGACGATCTCGTTGCGGAAGTCCTTGGGGTTGCTGATGCCCGCGGGCTTCTCGATCTTCTCCAGCTCGGCGTTGAGCGCCGCGCGGTCGAAGCTTTCGCCCGTGTCGTGGTCGCGGAACTCCTGGTCCTGAATCCAGAAGTCGGCGTAGGTCACGTAGCGGTCGAAAATGTTCTGCCCGTATTCCGAATACGACTCGAGGTAGGCGGTCTGGATCTCCTTGCCGATGAACTCGGCATAACGCGACGCAAGCACGTCCTTCACGAACGAGAGGTACTTCTGCTCGGTTTCCGGCGGGAACTGCTCGCGCTCGATCTGTTGTTCGAGCACGTACATGAGATGCACCGGATTCGCGGCCACTTCGGTGGAGTCGAAGTTGAACACGCGCGAGAGGATCTTGAACGCGAAGCGCGTGGAGACCCCGTTCATGCCTTCGTCGACGCCGGCGAAGTCGCGGTACTCCTGGTACGACTTGGCTTTCGGATCGGTGTCCTTGAGGTTTTCGCCGTCGTACACCTGCATCTTCGAAAAGAGACTGGAATTCTCCGGCTCCTGCAGACGCGTCAGCACCGACATCTGCGCCATCATCTTGAGCGTGCCCGGTGCGCACACGGCGTCGGCCAGCGACGAGTTGCGCAGGAGCTTCTCGTAGATCTTCATCTCTTCCGAGTAGCGCAGGCAATACGGCACCTTCACCACAAAAATACGGTCGAGCAGCGCCTCATTGTTGCGGTTATTGCGGAATGCCTTCCACTCCGACTCGTTCGAGTGCGCGAGGATGATGCCGTTGAACGGAATCGCACCGAATCCTTCGGTGCCCTTGAAGTTACCTTCCTGGGTGGCCGTGAGCAACGGGTGCAGCACCTTGATCGGCGCCTTGAACATTTCGACGAATTCGAGCAGGCCCTGATTCGCGAGACACAGGCCGCCGGAGTAGCTGTACGCGTCGGCGTCGTCCTGGGCGTATTGCTCGAGCTTGCGGATATCGACCTTGCCGACGAGCGACGAGATGTCCTGATTGTTCTCGTCGCCAGGCTCCGTCTTCGCGATGCCGATCTGGCGCAGGATCGACGGATAGCGGCGCACCACGCGGAACTTGCGGATGTCACCGTTGTATTCGTGCAGGCGCTTGACGGCCCACGGGCTCAGAATGCTCCTCAGATAGCGGCGCGGTATGCCGTATTGTTCTTCGAGGATGGGGCCGTCTTCGTCATAATCGAAGAGGCCGAGCGGCGACTCGTTCACGGGCGATCCCTTGATCGCATAGAACGGCACGCGCTCCATGAGTTGCTTCAGACGCTCGGCGATGGAGGACTTGCCGCCGCCCACCGGACCGAGGAGATAGAGGATCTGCTTCTTTTCTTCGAGGCCCTGTGCCGCGTGGCGGAAATACGCGACCACCTGCTCGATCACTTCTTCCATCCCGTAGAACTCGCGGAACGCCGGATACACCTTGATGACCTTGTTCGCAAAGATGCGCGACAGGCGGGGATCGTTACGGGTATCGATCTGTTCGGGTTCGCCGATTGCCGTCAGCATGCGTTCGCCAGCCGTGGCGTACGCACTGGGATCTTCTTTGCAGAGCGCGAGATACTCCTCAAGCGAGAATTCTTCCTCTCGCGTTTTTTCGAAGCGGTTCGCGAAGCTGCTGTAGATATCCATGCTACCTCCTCGCTAGATCTGCGACCGATGTCGTGCGCGGCGCGCTCATCGGAAAACGACATCGCTCGAATTCATCCTAAACCCTTTTGAATTTTTTTTCACAGAGAAATCGCGCCGGATGCGTGAGGAAAATTCGGGCTTGGAGGGGCACCGATTTACGCCTTACAATGATCTTCCCGGCATGCGCAAGATTCAGACCGGCCACGCGTTCTCAAGTGCCCGCGCAGGCATCCGGTTCGGCCAGGTTTGCACCGCTTGCCGACGCTCGGGCAGGCAGGCCGCCTCTTCATCGAACGAGCACATCGAACAAGCGCTCGATACCGGCTCCCGCCGCGCACACGCCACCCCATAACGCCTCGTTGCACCGCGTTGTTGTCTTCGCGCGTCACTCTCTATTTTTTGCCATTGTTACGCGTCGAATGTACCGATGTCGGTGAGTTGCCGCGCATTTGCGCGTGCGCGTCGCCCCTGATGGCATAGTGGTTTTCCCGCTGGGCGAAACCTTCGCGCACGACAGTTCGAACAGGTATCGAGCGCGCGCCGGCGAGCCATGAAAAAAGCCGTCGCGCACAGCGCCGACGGCTTCCGGTCTCACGTCCCGATTGCGGCGCGTCCCGCGCGCCGCACGCTTCAGACGAACTCGATCTCCACCTCGCCCAGCCCGTCGATATGCCCGCGCAAAACACCCGGCTTGTCGATCCGGTGCGCGCCCACGTAGGTGCCTGTCGTCACGGTCCAGCCGGGTTCGATGGTGATACCCATGGCCGCGCAATGGTTGACGAACCACACCAGCAGTTCGCGCGGATCGCCTGCCGGATTGCCCGGCGCTTCAGGCACGAGCGACACGCCGTCGAAGGTCAATTCGAGCTCGGGCGCCACGAAGTCCAGCGAGCGCGCCAGCGCGCTGTAGGGCAGCGCGTGGCCCGTCACCAGTGCGCCGTTGTTCTGCGCGTCGGCAAGCTGCGCGAGCGGCGCGACGTTGGGCCATTCGGCAAAGCGGCTATCGACGATCTCGATGGTCGGCAGGATCTGCCCCACTCGCGCGAGCACTTCGTCGCGGGCGTAGGCATCGGCGCGCGGCGGGATCGGCTCGGCGAAACGGAACGCGATCTCCAGTTCGACCAGCACGCGAAAGAAAGCATGGCGCTCGAGTCGCGCGGGCGACGCATGAATCACCGGCGCGGGAATCGGCGCGCCCGAGGTCGGGCCGCCCGGCGCCTTGGCGCCCACCTTCCAGCCGCCCGTGGTGGTGCCGAGGCCCGCGATCACGGCCTGCTGGATGGCGTAGGCCGTGGCGGCGTCGGGCGGCAGGCGCTCGGGCGCCACCGTCTCGATCAGCTGATGCCGGCGGCGCGCATTCACGAGGCGTTGCGCGAGATCGTCATGCGTCATGTCTGGGTCCTCTTGTGCTGTCCCGCGCGGCCCGGGCTGGTTCGAGGCGCGGCGAGCGGTCGCTATATCGGTGGTTATCGGCCGTATTCCGGATCTGGACGTCTTCCCGCCGGCAGCCCCGTCCCGGTGCATGGCGGGCAGGACGGCCCTGGCGGCGGACGCTAGAGCGCGCAGTGTACCTTGGCACAATGGCGGCGCTCGTGACACCACCCGCCAATGTACCGTAACCGCGATGCCCTGGCGTGCGCGCTACCACGCGGCCAATGAAAAACGCCGCTGCGATGCAGCGGCGTTGCGAGGAGGCAGCCCGGCCTGATGTCAGCCAGCCGCAAGGCAGCCGGCCTGGATAGTCCGGGCAATGGCCTAGAACGTTTCCCAGTCGTCGTTGCCGCCGGCCGCGGCTGACGCCGCTACAGGCGCTGCCGCAACCGGGGCGGTCGCCGTGGCACGCGTGGCCGACCGGACGGCCGGGCGCGAAGCCGGTTTTGTCGCCGCCGCAGCGGTCGGTGCGGCGGATGCCGCCGGCTTCGCAGCCGCCGGTGCGGCCGCTGAGGAGACTGCAGCGGCCGGTATGGCCGCGCGAGCCGCAGGCGCGCTCCGCGGCGCCCCCGCCGCCGGTTTGGCCGGCGCGCCGAAGCCCGCTGCGAAAGCCCCCGAGCCGACGTCGTCGATACTGAACACCGCGACGGCGGTACGCAGCCGGCTCGCCTGGTCTTCGAGCGACTGCGCCGCGGCGGCGGCCTCTTCCACCAGCGCCGCGTTCTGCTGCGTCACTTCGTCCATCTGCGTGACGGCGCGCGCCACCTGGTCGATGCCGCCCGACTGCTCCTGCGAGGCAGCCGCGATCTCGCCCATGATGTCGGTCACGCGCTGCACCGCCGCGATGATCTCGCCCATCGTGCGGCCGGCTTCGTCCACGAGCGCCGAGCCCGTCTGCACGCGCTCGACCGAGGTGTCGATGAGCGCCTTGATCTCCTTGGCCGCCGCCGAGGAGCGCTGCGCGAGGCTGCGCACCTCGCCCGCCACCACGGCGAAGCCGCGCCCCTCCTCGCCCGCCCGCGCCGCTTCCACGGCCGCGTTGAGCGCGAGGATGTTGGTCTGGAACGCAATGCCTTCGATGATCGTGATGATTTCGGCAATCTTCGCCGAGCTCTGGTTGATGTCGCCCATCGTGCCCACCACCTGGCTCACGACGGTGTTGCCCTTGTTGGCGATCTCCGAAGCGTTTGCCGCGAGCGCGCTCGCCTGGCGGGCGTTGTCGGCGTTCTGCTTCACGGTGCCGGTCAGCTGCTCCATGCTCGACGCCGTTTCCTGCAGCGCCGAAGCCTGCTCTTCCGTGCGCGACGAAAGATCGATGTTGCCCGCCGCGATCTGGCGCGTGGCCGTGGCGATCGACTCGGTGCCTTCGCGTACCGCCCGCACCGTGTCGATCAGGCTGCGCTGCATCTTCGCGACGCCATTGAGCAGATCGCCCATTTCGTCGCGGCGGTTCACGTTCACCGAACGGCGCAGGTCGCCGGCCGCAATCGCGTCGAAATGCCCGAGCGCTTCGCCGAGCGGCTCGGCAATGGCGCGGCGCAGCGTGAAAAACGAAAACACCGCCGCGCCGATGCCCACGAGGAGCGCCACGACGCTGGCGATGCGCAGCTCGTCGTGGGCCGCCTGCGCAGCTTCGTAGCCCTGTCGGGCCTGCTCGCTCTGCAACGTGTCGAGCGCCTCGTCGGCCTTGGCGAGCGTGTCGTAATTGACCTGCATGGCCTTTGCGCCGTCGATCAGCTTCGTCTGGTCGCCGGCCGCCACGGTGGCCGCGAACGCGTCGGCGGCCTGATGCAGCGCGTCGCGTCGCGCCGCGACGTCCTGGGCGAGCCGGTCTTCATCCGTACCGCGCGGCAGGTCGAGATACTTCTTCCACCAACTGTCGGAAATGGCCCGCATCGCCCGCGCGCGCTCGAGGGTCGGTGCGGCATCGGGCGTGCCGATCTCGTAGCCCGCGCGATCGAGCGCGAGGCGCTCGCGGGCGGCGAAGAGTTCGGCCATGTTGATGTCCCGCGCGCTGGGCATCTGGTTGGCGTAGGTGTCGAGGTACGCTTCGTTGGCTCGCTTGAGGCCGAGCAGCCCCAGAGCACTGATGATTGCGACGAGCGCCGCCAGAAATGCCATCGTGATTCCGATGCGCGCCTTGATGCTGATGCCTTTGTTCATGCCCCTCCCGTCGTGCCGTTATGGCGGTAGCCCAACCGCCCGTATTCGAGCCGAAGCTCTAAATATTGTTTACGGCAAACGTTTTGAGAGACTTGAAAAAAGTAAACTGTCTGAGGATAAGGGCAGATCGCGGCGGCAATAATTACAAAACGCCGACGCCTTGATTGGAATCCGGCAAGCCTGCGCCCGCGCAGGCGCCCGCTTGCCGGTCAGGAAGAAGGGCCTCGTCAGGCCGCGAGCGAACGCATGCCGGCCGCGTCGGCAAGCACCGCCGTGGACTCGCGCGCGATGAGCCGCGGCGCCATCACGCGACGGCGCCCCGGGCCCGGGGTGGCCGGCAGCGCGCCGGAAATCCGCTCGATCAGGGTGAGCGCCGCCATCTCGCCCAGTGCGCGCACCGACTGCCCCACGGTCGAAAGCGTCGGCCACGTGAAATGGCCGAACTCGATGTCGTCGAAGCCGATCACCGAGAAGTCGCCCGGCACCGAAAGGCCCCGTTCGGCGGCCGCACGCAGCGCGCCGATCCCCATCATGTCGTTGCACGCGAAGATCGCCGTCGGCCGCACGCCGTCGAGCAGTTGCGCGGCGGCGCGATAGCCGCCCGTGCCCGAGAAGTCGCTCTCCACGATCGCGCCCGGCGCGATCTCGATGCCGCGCTCGGCCATCGCGCGCAGGAAGCCATGCACGCGCATCGCGCTCACCGCCGTCGAGACCGGACCCGTGATGCAGCCGATGCGCGAATGCCCGAGCTCGATCAGGTGCCGCGTGGCGAGCCACGCGCCGCGCTCGTGGTCGATCTGCACGAGGTCGGCGGTCAGCCCCTCGATGTTGCGGTCCACCACCACGAGCGGCTCGCGCGCGTCGGCAAGCGTCTCGGCCAATACCGCGTCCTCGCCCGCCGACGCCACGATCAGCCCGTCGATGCGCTTTTCCTGCAGCACCCGCAGGTAGCTGCGCTGCTTGATGGGGTCGTCGTCGGAGTTGCAGAAGAACACGCAATAGCCCTTCTTCGCGCAGCCGTCTTCCACCCCGCGCGCCAGTTCCGCGAAGTACGGATTCGTGCCGTTGGGCATGAGCAGCCCGACGGTCGCCGTCGCACGCGCCTTGAGCGAACGCGCCACGGCCGAAGGCACGTAGTTCAGTTCGCGGATCGCGCGCTCGACCTTCGCCCGCACGTCGGCCGAAACGGGCCGCGAGTTGTTGACCACATGCGACACCGTCGTGAACGACACCCCCGCCACGGCTGCCACATCCTTGATCGTCGCCATTTTTCTGTTGCTCCTGCCTGGTTCACTGCTTGTTCCAGCCACACCGCCTGGTCGTACCCGCCCGGCACCCACCCGCACCCGCCAGGTCACGGCGGATGCCGCGACGCGGCCAAAGCCCTCGACGTCCCGCCCCCGTGGCGGTCCGCGCCCTCAATCGATTGTTTTATGTCCTGCGCCGGCCACCCCTGCGGCTGCGGTACGTGTCCAGCACGACCGCCACCACGATCACGGCGCCGGTGATGATGCGCTTGGTGGGCTCGTTCGCGCCGATCTGCGCGAGCCCCGCCGCGAGCACCGAAATGATCAACACGCCGAAGAACGTGCTGATCACCGAACCCCTGCCGCCCATCAGGCTCGTGCCGCCGATCACCACGGCCGCGATCACCTGAAGCTCGAGCCCGTCGCCCGCGTTCGGATCCGCCGCTTCGAGCCGCGAGATCTGAAAGAGCGCCGCGAGGCCCGAGAGCGCGCCCATGAGCGCGAACACGATCACCTTGTACGGCCGCGGATCGACGCCCGCGAGCCGCACCGCTTCCTCGTTCGTGCCGATGCCGATCAGATACCGGCCGAACACCGTGCGCGTGAGCACGAGCTGCGCGATCACCATCACGGCCACCGCGATCAGGAACGCGGGCGAAATGCCGAAGGCGATCGGGTTCGAGAGAAAGTCGAACGCGTCGCCGATATAGGCCGTGCGCGAGTTCGTCATCTGGTAGGCGAGCCCGCGCGCAGCTTCGAGCACGCCCAGCGAGACGATGAACGACGGAATGCGCCAGCCGACCGTCACGGCGCCCGTGAGCGTGCCGGTCGCGGCCGCCGCCACGAGCCCGACGAGCGCGGCCGGCAGTGCGCCCCAGCCCCACTTGAGCGAAGCCACGCTCACCACCGAGGCGCCCAGCGCCAGCACCGAGCCGACCGACAGATCGATGCCCGCGATGATCAGCACGAAGGTCATGCCCACGGCCATCACGACGAGATCGGGAATCTGGTTGGCGATCGTGCTGAACGTGTCGTAGGTGAGAAAGTGCGAACTCAGGATCGAGAACAGCACGATCATCGCCACGAGCGCGAGTGCGAGGCCCAGATAGTTCGAGAAGCCGAAGCGCGTGCCCGCCGGTCGGCCGGCCGACGCCGACGCCGCGCCTGCAGGATCGCCGCTTCTTGCCTCCGACGAGTCCGGTCCGGCCGGTTGCCCGCGCAACGGTTGGTTCGTCATGGCCTCGCGCTCCCTCGTGGGTCGTCCGGCTGGCGCGGTTGCGCAGCGTGAACCGTGTGCGCCGCCACGCCACCCGGCACGCCGTCGTCGTCGGGCAGATCCGCCGCGTCGGCGAGCAGCGCGTCCTCGGCGCGGTAGCCTGCGAAGGCGGCGCCCAGCAGCGCATCCTGCGTCCACGCGCCGCGCTCGAAGATCGCCGTCATGCGCCCCGCCGACATCACGCCGATGCGGTCGCAGATCAGCATCAGTTCGCGCAGATCGCTCGACACCACGACGAGCGCACGGCCTTCGCGCGCGAGCGCCCCCATGAGCGCATAAATTTCGAAGCGCGCGCCGACGTCGATGCCGCGCGTGGGCTCGTCGAAGAGCAGCACGCGCACCTCGCGGCTCACGCCGCGCGCGAGCCAGCGGCCGATCACGACCTTTTGCTGGTTGCCGCCCGACAGCTCGCCCACGGCCTGGCCAGGACCCGCCGTGCGGATGCGCAGCGTCTCGATCTGCTCGCGCGCGAGCGCGTTCTCGCGGCCCGCGTCGATCACGCCGTAGCGCGACACGGCGCCGACATTGCCGAGCGTGACGTTCGCGGCGACCGGCTGCGGCAGCAGCAGCCCTTCGCCCTTGCGGTCTTCGGTGATGAGCGCGATGCCGAGGCGCACGGCGTCGGTCGGCGCATCGATCTTCACGGGCACCGGGGCCGCGCCCGGCTGCGGCGCGAGTGCGACGCTGCCGCGATCCTTCGGGTCGGCGCCGTAGATGAGCCGCATCAGCTCGGTGCGCCCGGCGCCGATCAGCCCCGAGATGCCGAAGATCTCGCCCGCGCGCACCTCGAACGAAACGTCGCGCACGGCGCTCGCCCGGCCGAGTCCGTCCACCTTCAGGAGCGGCGCGCCGATGCGGCGCTCGCCCAGATCGATCTGCTCGCCGAGCTCCCGGCCCACCATCAGGGCGACGATGCGCTCGGGCGTGAGGTTCGCCATCGCGTCCACGCGCACGAGGCGCCCGTCGCGCAGCACCGCCACGCGCTGCGCGATGCGCTCCAGCTCTTCGAGCCGGTGCGAGATGTACACGAGCGCCACGCCGCGCGCCTGCAAGCGCGCGATCTGCTCGAACAGCAGCTCGACTTCGCGGCCCGTCAGCATGGCCGTGGGTTCGTCGAGAATCAGCACGCGGGTTTCGCCGATCAGGTTGCGCGCGATTTCGACGAGTTGCTGATGACCGATGCCGAGCTCGCCCACCGGCGTATCGGGATCGATCGCCTCCAGCCCCACCTGCGCCATGGCCGCGCGCGCGTCTTCGCGCAGGCGCCGGCGGTCGATCCAGCCCGGACGCCACCCGCCTGCCCGCGGCAAATGATTGAGAAACAGGTTTTCCGCCACCGAGAGCGTCGGCAGCAGGTTCAGCTCCTGCATCACCATGCGTACGCCAAGCGCCTCGGCCTCGCGCCGGCTGGCCGGCGCATAGGGACGACCCATCAGCGTCATGGTGCCGGCGCTGGGATCGGCGAGCCCCCCGATGATCTTCGAGAGCGTGCTCTTGCCCGCGCCGTTTTCGCCCGTGAGCGCCAGCACCTCGCCAGCATGGAGGGCGAGGCTGACGTCGGCGAGCACCGGCTGCTCGTAGGTTTTGCCGACGCCCGCGACCGCAAGCACCTCGTGGGCAGCGGACGTTACGTCGGGGGCAATTGCATCCATCACGATCCTGTTGGGCCTGGCCGTGCGCGGCGGGTGCCAGCCGGCTCACGCAACGCACGTGCCAGCCGGGTCCGCGGCGCCGGCCTTTACGGCTTGGCAGCGAGGTCTGCGGCGCTGCGGAGGTCCCGATCCACCGGCTGCGGCGCTCTTCTCACCTTCACCATACGAATAACGGCCACGCGACGCATTTCTTGAGCGGCTACTTCATTGGGCGGGCCAAATGGGCCCCCAGGCCGGCTTCCCGCGCGGTCTCCGCAGCACTCCCGGGCGCGGCATTGCGGGTGGCCCGCTGTCCGGCCGTCGTGCAAACGTTTGCGATAACCCATTCTGGTGGGAGCGCCGCCGCACTGTCAACGCAACCCGCTGCTGCAATGCACAGCGCATCGCGCGCCGGGCGCCGCCTCGCTCAGAGCCAGCCCGCGCGGCGGAACAGGAAGAACAGGACCACGTCGATGACCGCCATCACGCCGAGACAGACCGGATAGCCGTAGCGGTAATGCAGCTCCGGAATCTCCTGAAAGTTCATCCCGTAGATGCCCGCGATCATGGTGGGGACCGCGAAGAGCGCGGCAAACGAACCGAGGCGCTTGGTCACCTCGCTCTCGGCGAGCGAGATCATGCCGAGGTTCACCTGGATCGCCGTGACGATCATTTCGCGGCGCGCCTCGATCACGTTGGACACGCGCACGAGGTGATCGTAGACGTCGCGGAAATACGCCTGCATGCCGAGGCAGATCTGCGGGATGCGCCCGCCCACGAGCTTGCCCACGGCCTCCACGAGCGGCGAGACGTGATGCTGGAGAATCACGAGCCGGCGCTTGAGCGAATAGAGATCCTCGATGATCGCGCGCGAGGCTGCGGCGCCGTGCTTCTCGAAGATGCGGTCTTCGAGCTCCTCGATCTCGCCCGCGAGCACGTCGAGCACGGGCATGTAGCGGTCCACCACGCTGTCGATGAGCGCATAGAGCACGAAACCCGCGCCCTCCTTGAGCAGCTCCGGCTCGCGTTCGCAGCGCGCGCGCACCTCCTGGAAGCCCTGCTGCGTACGATGACGCACCGAGAGCACGAAGTTGCGCCCCGCGAACACGTTGACCTGGCCCATCACCAGCTCGCCGTCGTCGCCGGTCTCGATGGTGTGGAGCACGGCAAAGAGGGTATCGCCGTACTCCTCGATCTTCGGCCGCTGGTCGCCGTTCATGACGTCTTCGATCGCGAGCGCATGCAGGTCGAACTCTTCCTGCATCGCGGCCATTTCGGCCGCGTCGGGGTCCTTGAGCGCGACCCACACGAAGCACTCGGGTTTGGCCAGATAGTCGCTGATGTCCTCGACCGCGACGTCGCCCAGTTTCCTGCCGCCCTGATACGCGGCGCAATTGATCAGCATGGTGATTTCGTCCTGGCGGCGGGCGCGGCCCGCCTGCCTTGCAATGGTTCAGGCCCGCCGATGCAGGGCCCCGGTTCGTGCGCGGAATTGACCGCGTGGAACGGCGCAGGTTCCGTCGCCCGACAAGCCGCAGTATCCGCGAGGCGCGCAACCGTCACTGCGCCACCCGGCGAATCTGGATGCGATGGTCCTTGTCGAACGCGACGCTCGCACGGTTCGTATAGCGCGGATCGACCATGAACCGCAGTTCCACCACGGGATCGAACTGCGTCGTGACGCCGATCCGGTGCACCCCCGGGCTCAGATAGAACACCACGTGCTCGCCGTTCATCAGATCGGTCACATGCTGGCCATCGATATAAACCGGCGCGTCGCGAAACCGCACGATCACATCCGCGCCGCGCTCGCGCCGCACATCGACGGCCACGAGGCCCGGGGCCGGCTGCGTGTACAGAGGCATCAGGATGCGCTCGGGCGGAACCGGCTTGAACGGCACAGGCGTGGGCGGCTCCTGCGCGCAACCGGCCAGCGCGAAGGCGAGCACAGCGCATGCCGCGAAGGCGAGCATCTTGAGCGAGGCATGGAACACGCGCGATGGCATGGGCGCTTCCCCTGTGGGTATCGGTCTCTGTTGGTCAGTCCAGGGTCGGTCTGCGGTCCGTTTGTGGTCCGTTAGCGGTCCGTTTGCGGTCCGCTCGTTGCCCGGGCACCGTGCGCTCATCATACGCATGGTGCCCGGCGCTCGCCGCCGGTTCGCCGCGGCCACTGCCGATGGTATATGCTTCACGGGAGATGCGGCGGCGGCTTGCCCTGCTGTGCCGCCTGGATGCCGCTATCGGCAATTCCGCATGGGACCGAACCGGGAGACGAAGGCAATGTGGTACTTCTCGTGGATTCTAGGCATCGGCGTGGCGCTCGGCTTCGGCATCATCAACGCCATGTGGCTCGATGCGAACGGCAAGGTCGCGAACGGCCAGAGTGACCAGGCCGGCGCACAGCCCGGACGCCGCGCATAACGCGACGTGAAGCGGCTCGTCTTTTTGTGCGGCCATGCCGGCACCGGCAAGACCACGGTCGCGAAGCGCCTGCTCGGCCCCCTGAGCCGCGCCACCGGCGAACCCTTCTGCCTGCTCGACAAGGACACCCTGTACGGGCGCACCGGCGCCGCCGCCATGGCCGCGCTCACGCAGGACCCCAACGATCGCGACAGCCCCCTCTTCCTTCAGCACCTGCGCGACCCCGAATACCTCGGGCTCATCGACACCGCGCGCGAAAACCTCGAACTGGGCGTGAGCGTCATCGCGGTCGCGCCGCTCTCGCGCGAGATCCGCGAGCGGCGGCTCTTCGACCGCGCGTGGCTCGCCATCTCGCCCGACGTGGCATTGACGGTGGTCTGGGTAGCGACTTCGGAGGAGGCTGCGAAAAGCCGTATCGTCGCGCGCGCCCATCCGGGCGACGCGTACAAGCTCGCGCATTGGGACGACTACCGGCAGCGCCGCTTCACGCCCACGGCCGAGGCACTCGAGGGCGTCGTCGTGTTCGACAACACGGCGCCCGCCGAGGCTGACTTCGACGCGCTATTGGCGCGCCTCGCGGGGGAAAAGCCGCCGGCCTGAGCGGCGGCGCAGCCCTTCCCCCGGCCCTGCAACACTCAGACCGCGGCAGCCTGAGCGAAAGCACGCGCATCGAGCGTCGCGCCTTCGTAGACCTGACCGAAACGGTTCGCGAGGAACTGATCGAGCGACACCTGCTCCTGGCGCACGAAACCCTTCTGCGGCAGCTGCTTCTCGCGGAACATGTCCAGCACCGCGCACATCGCGCCCGCCGTGGTGATCTGAATCGCGCTCATCGGCACGCCGCACACGGTCTTCGCGAAAATCTTGCGCGTGAACACTTCCTGCACGAGCTGGCCGTCGCGCATGCCGGTCACGGTCATGAAAATGAGCACGACGTCCTGCTCGGTGGCCGGCACCGAACGGCGCATGATCGACTTGAGCGTGTCGCGGTCGGTGGCGAGGCGCAGGTCTTCGAGCAGGAACTGCATCAGGTCGCGATGGCCCGGATAGCGCACCGACTTGTAGTCGAGCGACTCCACCTGACCGGCCAGCGTCTCGCACAGCGTGCCGAGGCCGCCCGAGGTATTGAACGCCTCGTACTCCACGCCGTCGAGCGAGAAGTGCTCGAGGCCTTCGAGCGGCTGCACCCACTGCGTGCGGCCGTCGCGGATCGCCTCGCACGGCTGGCAGTACTCGTTGATGAGGCCGTCCACACTCCACGTGAGGTTGTACTTGAGTGCGTTGGTGGGAAACTGCGGCAGCGCGCCCACGCGCATCTTGACGTCGCGAATCTCGGTGAAGCGGCTCGCCAGCGCGTGCGCCGCGATGCCGATGAAACCGGGCGCGAGGCCGCATTGCGGCATGAAAACGTGCTCGGCGCCCTCGGCGAGCGTGCGGATCGCGTGCGTGGCGCGCACGTCTTCGGTAAGGTCGAAGTAATGCACGCCCGCGCCCTTCGCTGCGGACGCAACGTTCACGGCGAGGTAATACGGCAGTGCGTTGACGAGGGCGTCGTAGCCCGAAAGCGCGCCGCGCAGGGCCGCGGCATCGGCCGAATCGACGCGCTCGACGCGAATGCCGTCCGCGGCGATCTTGTCGAGCGCCTTCGGATCGCGGTCGAAGGCGGCGACTTCGTAGTCCCCGGTTTCGCGCAGCATGTGTGCAATGGTGTGGCCGATGAGGCCGGCGCCGGCAATCGCGACTTTCATTTTGCATCTCCTGTGTTCTGGGGTCCTGGGCGTGCGGCGCCCGCTGACCCCAAGTCTAGGGAGGTGCCAATACGGTTCATAGGCACAAAATGCTGCGTTCCGACCACAGAATTCGACGTTTTGACGATGCAGTTCGTCGAAATGTCGCATCCGGTTCGACAGGCGACCCGGAACCCATCACGCGACGCCCTGGCCCATGACCGAGCCGCGATCGATCTTGCGGGCAAGCACGATGGAGGTCGTGGTGCGCTCGACACCCGGCATGCCGCCAATCTGGTCGAGCAGGTCGTTCAGGCGGTCGGGCGTTTCCGCGCGCACCCAGGCGACATAGTCGTACTCGCCGCTCACGGCGCAGAGCAGTTGCACCTCGGGCAGCTTGCCGAGCCGCTTTTGCACGTCGGGCCCGTGCCTGGGCGCGATGATGAGCCCGACCCATGCCTGCAGGCTCGCATCGAGCACGTCCTGCCCCAGACGCACGCCATATCCGGCGATCACCTGCGAACGCTCGAGCCGCGCAATGCGCGCGAGCACCGTGGTGCGTGCGACGCCGAGGCGCCGGGCGAGGTTCGCGACGCTTTCGCGCGCGTTCTCCTGGAGCAGCGCAACGAGGCTGCGGTCGAGGTCGTCGAGCTGGTCGAGGCGCGGAGGTCTCATCGATGGAACGTCTCACGGTGCGTGAAAATGGCGCCATTATCGCCCCGCGGCGCGACCCTGGGGGCGCCCCATCCGTCTTCATTGCGGTCCATTTCCAACGGTTTCCGGGCGTTTCACTTGTAAGCAGTTGTCGCACAACGGCCGCAATGGCCCGGTATCGTGGTACTAATATCGGCTGCAATCGATACGGCATTGCGCCCTACCGCTACGAAACGATCCAAGGAGCAACAATGAAGAAAGCTTTCGTCGTCCTTGCCGCCGCACTGTCGATGAGCGGCGCCTTCGCGCAAACTGCCGCTTCCTCGGCCCAGCCGTCGTCGGCAGCCGTCGAGGCACGCGCCGCCCAGCACGAGCAGCGCGTCGAGGAACGCATCAACTACCTGCACTCGGCGCTGAAGATCACGGCCGACCAGGAGTCGCTGTGGAAGACCTTCGCCGACCAGATGCGCAGCAACGGCCAGACCATGGCCGACCTGTACAAGCAGCGCGCCGAAGGCGAAAGCACGCGTAACGCGCTCGACGACATGAAGCAGTACGCACAGCTCTCGCAGGCTCACGCGGACGACATGCAGAAGCTCGTGACGGCGTTCGAGCCGCTCTACAACAGCTTCTCGGCCGACCAGAAGGCACAGGCCGACAAGACCTTCCGCCACGGCCAGCCGCCGGCCGGCAAGGGCGCTGCGCATCCGAAGCACAAGATGAAGCCGAAGGCCGCACCGGCCAGCGACGCCGCAGCGGCTAGCGCCCCGGCTGCGCAGTAAAGGCGCTGCAGTACAATCCAGAGGCGCGCGGGCAACCGCGTCGGCCTCGCCTCCGCGAAGCGCGCCGCCAGGCGTGCAATGCGGCCTGAATCAAGGTACCCTTGCGGACCGCGCGACGGCCGGGCACGATTGCCCGGCCGTCGCTCTTTCTGGAACACGTTTTTGCAGCAGGTCCGCTGCCGCCATCATGATCGAACTGACCCAACTCGACCTGCGTACCGACCCGGCCGCTCAACGCTTCGTCAAGGACGAAACCGTGAGCGTGGTCTTTGCCGCCGCGCCCGGCGAGCTGATGAGCCTCGAAGGCCCGAACCGCTACGCGCAGGGCGACGCGATCATCACGGGCGCCACCGGCGAGCGCTGGGTGGTCTCGCGCGAACGTTTCGATGCGAAGTACTTTCCCGCCGATGCCGCGCTCGCGCACGGCGAGTCCGGCGCCTACCGCAACCGTCCCAGCGTGGTGCTGGCAAGGCACATGGACGCGCCGTTCACGATCGTGCGATCGGCCGGCGGGGACCGCCTCACGGGCGCGGCGGGAGACTGGGTCATGCAGTACGCGCCCGGCGACTATGGCATCACGAAGGCCGAGCGGTTCGCGAAGGTCTACCGGCTCGCCGACTGACCTTCCGGCGACTCAGCCGATTCAGGCGGCAGACGGACGGCAGACGGGCGACGGATTCAGGCGAATTCTTCGTCCAGCGCCAGCGTCACGTCCCGCTCCACGCTTTCGCCCTTGGCGTGCTGCTCTTCGAGCGAACCAAGGGTGGCTTCCACATACGCGCGCAGCACGGCGAAACTGCGAGCGCGATGCCGCGCAGGCAACGCGCGATAACGGGCGAGCGCGGCAGGCGCAATCGCAATCGTCAAGGTCATGCGGCGCGCGACCGAGGCGAAGCGCATCGCCACCCAATGCACGACCAGCAGCGGCGCGCCGTTTTCGTCGGCCTGCTGGGCAAAGCGCGTCTGCTCGGGGAACAGATCGGCGATCACGCGGGCGAGCTCCCCGAAATCGGGGCTCGCGCATTCAAACAAGTAGGCTTCCATCGATGCCAGTGAAAGAGTGAGAAAAGGCGCGGGCCGGTATCCGCAAACGTCGGATCACGCGGCCGGCGCCGCGACGCGCTTCGGCCGGCACACGCGCCAAAGCACGACAGCGAGCACGACCGCGCCCACGGCATAGGTGCCGTCCACGGCCAAGAGGGGCAGCAGGCCCGCCTGGAACAGGGCGGCGGGCACGTCGCTCAGCGCGTGCAGCACCACCGCAAGCGGCAGGATACCCCTCCATCCGGCCCGCACGCCGCGCCACATCAGCACGGAAAAGCCGATCTGGAACACGAACGCCGCGGTGCGCTCGATCGCGAACACGCCGGCCAGCAGCGGCGAGATGTTGGCGAGAATCAGATGAACGCGCAACACCCCTTCCATCGAGAGATTCGAGAGATGTTCGTCCAGTTCGCCGCGATTGGCGAGCACGGCGAACACGATCCATTGCAGTTGCACGAGCACGCCCACGAGCCACGCCTCCGCGCCGCCGTGGCCGATGCCGTAGCCGAGCCCCGCGCTGTCCGCCGGCGCCGTGGTGGCGCGGTTGGTGCGGCGGGCGATCATCCGCATCGCGATGTAGCGCCCCACTTCCTCGCATACGCCGGCCGCGAGCGCCCCGTAGGCCACGAATGCGAGCGGATTGGCCAGCAGCGCGCCGGCCGTATCGGGGTTGTCGTGCAGGATATAGCCGTTGAGCGCGCGCTCGATCACCGTCGCGAATAGCGCGAACACCGCGATGCCCGAGACCGTGTCGCGCCAGTCGAGCGCATAGGGCCGGCGCAGCCGCCGGTACACCAGCACGGGCAAGGCGGCGACGAAGAGCGTCGCGAGCGAGAGGCAAAGCAGCGTGATCGGGGCTACGGTCATGGGGGTCCTTATGCCATCCGGCGCGCACCACCGCGCGCCGCAGCCCGAATCATCGCAGATATCGGGGCCGGCGCGCAGCCCCGGGGCTCAGCCGACGGATGCGGCCCGTGGTCCCCGGCGGGTGGCGTCTCGGAGTCTCAGTCGGCGCCCGCCGTGCCGCGCGTGGATTCGCGCGCCACGAGTTCGCCTTCGAACGCCGCCGAGCGCGCCGCCACGGCCGCGCCTTCGATCCGCTCGTGCAGGAACTCCACGGCGCGGTAGCCGATTTCACGCGTGGGCTGGCGGATCGTCGTAATGCCCGCAAGCTCGGCCCACTCGGGGTCGTCGATGGCGATGAGCGCCACGCGCTGCTGCCACTGCGCGCCGAAGCGCGCCTTCAGATGCAGCGAGAGGCGCAGCGCCACCGGCGCGTTCGCCGCGAAGAGCGCGCTGCGTGCGCCGCGCCGCGCGGCGTCTTGCAGATGCGTGTCGAGCGCGGCGAGCGCCGCCTCGGTTGCTTCGTCGTCGTGGAGGTCGAGCACGCGCGTCGTGCTGCGCACGTCAGGCGCCGCGCCCAGCGCCTCGCGAAACGCCGCCTCGCGTTCGCGCCGCGAGCTCACCTGTTCGAACGGCTGCACGACGAACGCAATATCGTCGTAGCCCCGCGCGAGCAGATGCGCGACCGCCAGACGCGCGGCCGCACCGTTGTCGAGCCCGACGACGTCGGCATCGAGCCCATCCACGCTACGGTCGATCAGCACGGCCGGAATGCCGCCGCTGCCCACGGGCTTGAGCATCGCCTCGCGCACGCCGAGCGCGTTGACGATCACTCCTTCCACGCGATAAGTCGTGAGCAGTTGCAGATAGCGCCGCTCCATATCGACTTCGTTCGCCGCGTGGCAGATGAGCGGCATGTAGCCGAGCGCATGGCAAGCCGCTTCCACGCCCTGCAGGACCTCGACCGAATACGGATTCGCGAGGTCGGCGATCAGCAGGCCGATCAGGCGGTTGCGGCCGCGTTTCAGGCCGCGCGCCATCTGGTTGGGCCGGTAGTCGAGCCGTTTGATGGCGGCTTCGATGCGCGCGCGCAAATCCGGCGAGAGCACCGACAGTTCGCCGTTCAGATAACGCGAAATGCTGGTCTTGCCCGTGCCCGCCTCGCGCGCGACGTCGCTGATGGTCGCGCGGCGCGCGCCGATGCCTGGGCCCGTATCTGTACCGGCGCTCATCGCGCGAGCACCTCGCGGTTGACGATGTTGCGATCGAGCGTCCCGTCAAGCGCGGCCACGAGGTTTTCGGCGGCGCAGCGCGCCATGGCGTGGCGCGTCTCCTCAGTGGCCGAGCCGATATGCGGCAGCGCCACGACGTTGGGCATGCGCAGGAGCGGCGAGTCCACGTCGACGGGCTCGCGCTCGAACACGTCGAGACCCGCGCCGCGGATCGTGCCCGCTTCGAGCGCCGCGATCAGTGCCGGTTCGTCGACGGTCGCGCCGCGCGAGGCATTGATGAGGATCGCGCTCTTCTTCATCTGCGCGAGCTGCTGCGCGCCGATCAGATGGCGCGTTTGCGGCGTGAGCGGCACCTGCAGGCACACGAAGTCCGAGGCGGCAAGCAGTGCGTCCAGTTCCACGCGGCGGGCGCCGTAGTCGCGCTCCGCGTCCGGGTTCGGACTGCGGTTCGTGTAGAGCACCTTCATGCCGAAGCCGAGCGCCGCGCGCCGCGCGACCGCACCGCCGATGCGCCCGAGCCCGACGATGCCGAGCGTCTTGCCCTGCACGTCCACGCCGTATTGCGCCGGGCCGATGCTCGCCTTCCAGCGGCCTGCCTTGACCCAGTCGGCCAGTTCGACCACGCGGCGGGCGCTCGCGAGAATGAGCGCGAACACCGTGTCGGCCGTCGATTCGGTGAGCACGTCGGGCGTATGCGCGAGCACGATGCCGCGCCGCGTGAGGTCGGCCACGTCGAACTGGTCGTAGCCCACCGAGATCGTCGAGAGCGCCTTCACGCGCGAGCCTTCGAGCATCGCGGGCGTGATCTTCACGCTCGCGCCGATGGCGCCGTCGGCATCGGCGAGCGCCGCGGCGAGCGCGCCCGGCGTGTCGGAATCGACGAAAACGAGCTCGGCGTGTTCGCGCAGATAGTGCGCCACGTCGGCGGGCAAAGTCTTGTAAGCAACGATTCTGTGTGTCATGTCCGTGATTTTCCGTGCAGCGGCGTCGCCGTGAAGTCGCCCGAGCTCTCTGCATTCCCGCGCCGCGGCTTCACCGCAAACGTGAGCCCGACCGCGACCAGCAGCGCTGCGCTCATGAACGCATAGGATGCCGCAGGCGAGCCCGTCGCGCCATTGAGATAACCGACCACGTACGAGCCCACGAACGAGCCGAGCGCGCCCATCGCGTTGATGAGCGCCATCGCGCCGCCCGAGACGTTCTTCGGCAGCAGTTCCGGCACGATCGCGAAGAACGGGCCATACGGCGCATACATGGCGGCGCCCGCCACGACCAGCAGCGCGTACGAGATCCAGAAGTGCGTGGACCCCAGCGCATAGGAACACGCGAATGCAAGCGCGCCGATCAGCAGCGAAGGCCACACGAACGCGCGGCGCGCGTCGAATTTGTCCGCGGCCCAGGAGACGCCGAGCATCGCCAGGGTCGCCGCGAGATACGGCAGCGCCGAGAGCCAGCCCGTTTCGACCATGCCGAGCGACGAACCGTTCTTCACGATCGAAGGCAGCCACAGCACGAAGCCGTACACGCCGATGCTCCAGCAGAAGTACTGCGCCGCGAGCAGCATCACGGCCGGCGTGCGAAACGCCTCGGCGTAGTTGCGCATGGGCTTGATGCCGGCCTGCTCGGCTCGCATGGCGACGTCGAGATCGCGCTTCTCCTGTTCGGAGAGCCAGCTCACGTCGGCGGGCCGGTCGCGCACGAGGCACCACCAGCAGACGGCCCACACCACGGCCGGCACGCCTTCGGCGATGAACATAGGGCGCCAGCCATACGCGTGCACGAGATAGCCCGAGACCACCGACATCCACAGCACCGTCACCGGATTGCCGAGAATGAGGAACGTGTTCGCGCGCGAGCGCTCGCGCTTCGTGAACCAGTGACTGATGAAGATGAGCATGGCCGGCATGACGGCAGCCTCGACCACGCCCAGCACGAAGCGGATCGCCATGAGCGAAGGGACGTTGGTGACGACACCCGTGAGCGCCGCGCAGCCGCCCCAGAGGAGCAGGCTCATGAACACGAGCTTGCGCACGCTGCGGCGCTCGGCATAGACCGCGCCCGGAATCTGGAAGAAGAAGTAGCCGAGGAAGAACAGCGCGCCGATCAGCGACGAGAGCCCCGGGCTGATGCCGAGATCGCGGTTGATGCCGGCCGCCGACGCAAAGCCGTAATTCGCGCGGTCCAGATACGCGAGGCTGTACGTGATGAACACGATCGGCATGATCGCCCACCAGCGGCGGGGAGCGAGCGAGGTTGAGGTCATCGTTGTCTCCTTTCGAGAGGCGGCGTGGTCGCGCCGCCGTCCTGATGGGTGAGTTACCCGCGCGGCTCAGGCCGCGTCTGCGTCTACGTTTGTGCGTACGTCCTGCGCTTCGAGGGCATCGAGTTGCGCGCGCTTCGGCAGCCCTTCGGAGTCGCCGATCACCTGCACGGCCAGCGCGCCGATGCGGTTGCCGCGCTCGACAGCCCGCGCAAGCGTGCGGCCTTCGAGCAACGCGGAGATCACGCCCACGGCAAAGCCGTCGCCCGCGCCCACCGTATCCACCACGCGCGCCACCGGCTGCGCTTTCACGACGCCCTGCCCGCCCTCGCTCGTAGCGTAGTAGGCACCCTGCGCACCGAGCTTCACGACCACGCCGCGCGCCCCGCGTGCGAGGTAGAAGCTCGCGATGCTCGCGGGGTCGTCGGAACCGGTCAGCACGAGGCCCTCGCTCACGCCCGGCAGCACCCAGTCGGCGTAAGTGGCGAGTTCGTTGAGCGTCGTCACCATTTCCTCGCGCGAGTTCCACAGCGTGGGGCGCAGGTTCGGATCGAAGGTGATCGTGCGCCCTGCCGCGCGCATTTCCCGTGCGAGCTTGAACGCGAGCTCGCGCGAGGTGGACGAGATCGCAGGAGCCACCCCGCTCAGGTGCAAATGCCGTGCACCGGTCACGTAGTCGCGCTCGAAATCGTACGGCGAGAGCCGGCTTGCCGCCGAGCCGCGCCGGAAGTACTCGATGGCGGGGTCGCTGCCGTCGTCGTTTTTCGACTTGAGCTGAAAGCCCGTGGGAAAACGCTCGTCGGTGCTCACGCAGCGCGCGTCGATGCCCTCCTGTGCGAGCACGTCGCGCACGAACTGGCCGAACGAATCGGCGCCCACGCGGCTCATCCAGCCCACCTTGAAGCCGAGGCGCGCGAGGCCCGTCGCGACGTTCAGTTCCGCGCCGGCCGCGCGCTTCGTAAAGTGCGCGACCTGCGCGAGCGGGCCGGTCTCGGTGGCGACGAACATCGCCATCGCTTCGCCGTAGGTTACGACGTCGAGAGATTCGGTCATGGGAGGCATTCCTGATTCGGGTCTTGAGGATAGGTCATGGACGGTTGCGCGCTCAGCCTCAGGCGCCGGCGAGCCAGGCGACATAGTGCGCGGCATCGGCGCCGGCGCACGCGGGATCGAAGGGAAACTCGATGCCGCGCGGCACATGGGGCGGCAGCAACGCGAGGGCGGCGCGGCACAGCGGATCGTCGGCGACCGGGGCGATCGCGTAGCGGCGCGCGCCTTCGCCCGCCACTGCCTTGCAGTGGATGTACTCGACGTACGGCGCCAGTGCCGCCGCAGCGAGCAGCGGCGGCTCGCCCGGCCACTGCCAGTTGCCGATGTCGAACGTCATGCCGATCGGGGTGCGGGATCCCGCCGTTTCGCGCAACACACCGAAAAGCGCGACGAACTGCGCGAGCGAGCCGCCCGCTTCGAGCTGGCCGTTCTCGACGACCACACGCAACGGGCTTTCCGCCTCGCCGGTTTCGGCCAGCACCGCGTTCAGGCGCTCGACCTGCGGATCGCCCGAAAAGCCGCCCAGTTGCAGTTTCACGAAGCGCGCACCCAGCAGGCGGCCGCAGTCGACGGCATCGCGCAGAGCGGCTTCGTCGAGCGTGCCCCGGGCGTCGTAAAGCGTGTCCGGCGTGGACCACACAGGCCACAGCCCCGCCCCCGCGATGGCCGCGCCGAGCGCATGCAGCGTGGCGGGCGACGCGTCGTCCATCAACTCGCGCCGCACTTCGAATGCCGCCGCGCCCGACTGGGCCGCCGCGACGATCCATGCCGCGTGACCGTCGCGCCGGATCGCCTCTACGCCAAACGCACTCGCCACGATTGCTACTTCTGCCATTGTCTTCGTCCTGCTTTGTCCGCTTTGTCCTGCTTTGTCCCATTACTGCCGGGCATCGCCGCCTTTTGGAACCGGTTCCATTTCCGGCCCGAAAAAAAGCGCCTGGGCGCCCGATCAATGCGCGGATAGTGCGCTGTTCGGTCTGGCCACGCTATCGTGGTAAGCCCTGGGTCGGTCCCTACGCGATTGCCCTTAATGGCCGCCCGCGTCAGGTTCGGCCAGACACAACTCGAAAAAACGTTGCGCGACACGCGAGGCTGCGCCCGCATGCGGCACGAGAATCGAGAAACGCCGCGCAAGCGGCTCAGGCCCGATACCGACCTGGCACAGCGCTCCGTCTTCATGGCGCATCGACATGGCCGAAACGAAACCGATGCCCATGCCCGCCCGCACGGCCTCCTTCACGCCCTCCACGCCCGCGATCTCAAGCGCCACGCGCATGGGCGCCCCCGCGCGCGCGAACGCACGCTCGACCAGCTGACGCACGCCCGAGCCGTCCTCGCGCAGCACGAGCGGATATTCGCCGAGCGCCGCGAGCGTCACGCGTTCTCCCGCCACCCCGCCCTCGACGCCACGCTGGCCAGCAAGCCGGACAGCGAGCGGATGCGCGCGCGGCATGATCGCCACGATTTCGTCCTCGTGCCAAGGCCGGACCACGGTGTCGGGCGGCAACTGCTCGCCCACCGGCCCTTCGACCAGCGCGATATCGAGCACCCCGAGCATGCCGACGACATCCGACGTATTGCCGCTCGTGGTTTCGAGCTTCACGTCCGGATAGCGCCGATGAAACGCGGCCACGAGATACGGCAGCCGATAGCTCGCCGGCGTCGTGCTCGCGCCGATGCGCAGCGTGCCGTGCTCGAGACCGCGCAGCGCGTCACGAAACGCATAGGCGTCGCGCCAGCTGTCGCGCAGCCGCGCGGCGTAGGCGGCCAGTTGCTCCCCGGTGGGCGTGAGGCGCACGCCGCGGCCGTCGCGCTGGTAGAGCGCCTCGCCGAATTCCTCCTGCAAGAGGCGCAACTGGCCCGACACCGCGGGTTGCGAGAGGTGCAGGGATTCGGCCGCCCGGCTGATGTTGCGGTGATCGGCGACGGCGGCGAATGTTATCAGTTGTTCCGGGGTCATGACTGTCAATTATCGGCTCAACTTATATATTACGTCACAAATCGCGATTTTTCATATCGATATATGTAAATTAGGATTAGCACATTCGTTCGTTACCCGATTCCCGCAGATTCACGCGACTCAAAAAGGCGATCATGTCCAGCTCATCGTCAACGACCCTTGCGCATCAACCGCCTTCCACAATCGGCCAGCTCAACGGCATCCTGTTCGTCGCACTGTTCGCCGCCGCCGTCACGCGGCTCGCGGCCGTGCCCGCCATTGCCAACCTGGGCCTGAGCCCGCTCATCGTCGGCATCGTCGCCGGGGCGGTCTACGGCAATGCGCTGCGCGACGGCATGCCCGAAAGCTGGGCGGCGGGCGTCAACTTCTCCGCGCGCAAGCTCCTGCGCATCGCCGTGGCCTTCTTCGGCCTGCGCGTGAGCCTTCAGGAAATCGCCCAGGTGGGCGTGCCGGGGCTCGTCGAATCGGTCGTGATCGTGGTGAGCACGCTTGCCATCGGCACCTGGGCCGGCATGAAGATCATGAAGCTCGACCGCGACACGGCCCTGCTCACGGCTGCCGGCAGCGCGATCTGCGGCGCGGCCGCCGTGCTCGCCTTCGAATCGACGCTGCAGTCGAAGCCGCACAAGAGCGCCATGGCCGTGGGCAGCGTCGTGCTGTTCGGCACGCTCTCGATGTTCCTCTACCCGGTGCTCTATCGCGCGGGCTGGCTCCATCTCGATACGCTCGGCGCCGGCCTCTTCTTCGGCGGCACGATCCACGAAGTCGCGCAGGTCGTCGGCGCGGCAAGCAACGTGAGCCCGGAAGCCACGCATATCGCCACCATCGTCAAGATGACGCGCGTGATGCTGCTCGTGCCGGTGCTGCTCGTGCTCGGCGTGTGGCTCCACCGCCCGGCGCGCAGCGCGAGCGCTCAGCATGGCCACGCCAGCAACAGTGGCCACATCGGCCACGGAGGCGCACGCAAGATCGCGGTGCCCTGGTTCGCGCTCGGCTTCCTCGCGCTCGTGGTGGTGAATTCGCTGCATATGCTGCCGGCTCCGGTCACGCAGACGGTCAATCTGCTCGACACCTTCGCGCTCACGATGGCCATGACGGCGCTGGGCATCGAAACCCGCATCTCGCAGATCCGCCAGGCCGGGCCGCGCGCGCTCACCACGGGGTTCATCCTCTATGTGTGGCTGATCGGCGGCGGGCTGGCGATCACCTGGGCCGTCGAACGTCTCTTCGCCTGACTTCGCTTCGCGGCATTCCCATCGGACCCACGGCGCGCATGCCCGCCCCGCCTCGATCCCGCCCTGGAGCGCCGGCCATGCCGGCGCCTCGCCCCGCCGCGCGCGGGGCTTTTTGCGTTTTCGCTGGCCCGCGCGGCCTGGCACGTCTTCAACAGGCGCGCGGGATGCGCGCGATACTGTTGCGTGCGGCCCGGTCCGCGGGCCGCGTCCGTCATGGCAAAGGGGCAACCGATGGCATACGAACTGTATTACTGGGACGGCCTGCAGGGCCGGGGCGAATTCGTGCGGCTGGCGCTGGAGGAAGCGCAGGCTCCCTATGTCGACGTGGCGCGCGGGGCGAAGGCCGATGGACAGGGCATCGGCGCGATGATGGCGCTGCTCGAGAGCCGCAGCACGCCGCATCCGCAGTCCGTGCCGCCCTTTGCGCCGCCGTTTCTCAAGGACGGCGATCTGATCGTGCCGCAGACGGCCAACATCCTGTTCTACCTCGCGCCGAAGCTCGGGCTCGCGCCGCGCGACGAGGGCTTGAGGTACGTGGCGAACGGCCTGCAACTGACGATCGCCGATCTCGTGACCGAGGTCCACGACACGCATCACCCGATCGCGAGCGGCCTCTACTACGAAGACCAGAAGGCCGAAGCGAAAGCGCGCGCCGCCGACTTCCTCGCGCACCGCATGCCGAAGTTCCTCGGCTACTTCGAGCGCGTGCTCGCACAGAATCCGGCAGGCCCGAAGCATATGGTCGGCAACGCGCTCACCTGCGTCGACCTGTCGATCTTCCAGATCGTCGAAGGGCTGCGCTATGCGTTCCCCAAGGCGACGAAGCCGCTCGCGGAGCGCTACCCCAATATCGTGGCGCTGCACGATGCCGTGGCCGTGCGCCCACACATCGCCGCGTATCTCGCCTCGCCGCGCCGCCTGCCGTTCAACGAAACCGGCATCTTCCGGCACTACCCGGAACTCGACAAAACCGCGCGCTGAGCCGCGCATACGGCCCAACCCCGGTTCCGCTTCTGGTTCCGCCTCGGCTTCCGGTCCGCACGGCGGCCGTCCCGGCGAGCGTCGCGAACCGGCGCGCCGAGCGGTCCCCCTTCGCCGTGTCTTTTCCTCGCCGCGCGCAATGCTATGCTTGCGCACGGCGCCGCTCATTCCCACTCACAGACTGCCCGCCGTGCTGTCATTCCTGCTGAAACTGCGCACTCGCGCCCGCGACCTCTTTCGTCTCTCAGACGCGCACACGATGCTCGTGTGGTCGGTCATCGTCGGCGTGGCGGGCGCGTTTGCGACCGTGCTGTTCCGCAAAGGCATCGCGCTGCTGCAGATCCTCTTCGTCGGCTACGAGGGCAGCTTCGTGGAGATGGCGCGCAGCCTGCCGTGGCACACGCGCATCTGGCTGCCGGCGGCGGGCGGCTTCGTCGCGGGATGCCTGCTGCTGTTCGCCAAACGCAAGGCACCGGGCGACGGCAACCGCCCGATCCACACCGACTATGTCGAGGCCGTCGCGATCGGCGACGGCGTGATGCCGGTCGGCAAGAGCCTCTGGCGCAGCGTCTCCTCGCTCTTCACGATCGCGAGCGGCGGCTCGATCGGCCGCGAAGGCCCGATGGTGCAACTCGCCGCGCTGGCCGCTTCGCTGATCGGCCGCTGGGGCCACTTCGATCCGCAGCGCCTGCGCCTGCTCGTCGCGTGCGGCGCGGCGGCCGGTATCACCTCGGCCTACAACGCGCCGATTGCGGGGGCCTTTTTCGTCACCGAAATCGTGCTCGGCTCGATCGTGATGGAGAGCTTTGGGCCGATCGTCGTGTCGTCCGTGGTCGCCAACATCACCATGCGCGAGTTCGCGGGCTACCGGCCGCCCTACGAAATGCCCGTGTTTCCGCCGGTCGCGGGCCCGGAGGTTCTGCTCTTCGTTGCGCTCGGCCTCCTGTGCGGGCTGCTCGCGCCGCAGTTCCTGGGCCTTCTCGACATCACGAAATCGGGCTTCGCGCGCGTGAAACTGCCGCTGCCGGTCAAGCTCGCGGCGGGCGGCCTCGTGTGCGGCGTCCTCTCGGTCTGGACGCCCGAGGTGTGGGGCAACGGCTATAGCGTCGTCAACTCGATCCTCCATTCGCCGTGGACCTGGACCGCGCTCGCCACCGTGCTCGTCTTCAAGCTCCTCGCCACCGCGGCAACGGTGGGCTCCGGGGCCGTGGGTGGCGTGTTCACGCCGACGCTCTTCATGGGCGCCGTGCTCGGCTGCCTGTTCGGCCAGGGCGTGCATGCGCTGTGGCCGCACGGCACCTCGGCACCCTTCGCCTACGCGATGGTGGGCATGGGCGCCTTCCTCGCGGGCGCGACCCAGGCGCCGCTGATGGCGATCCTCATGATCTTCGAGATGACGCTCAGCTATCCGGTCGTGCTGCCGCTCATGCTTTCGTGCGTGGTCGCGTACTTCGTGGCGCGCGCGACGGGCAAGGCCTCGATGTACGAAATCACCTTGCAGCGCAATCGCGAAGAAGAGGAGCGCATGCGGCTGCGCGCGACGCAGATGCGCGCCTTGATCCGCCCCGCCGACACCGTCGTGCGCGCCGACGCCACGGTGCCCGAGATGACGCGCGTCTTCCTCGAATACCCGGTGAAGTACCTGTACGTCACCGACGATGCGGGGCACTTCCTCGGCGCCGTCTCGCTCGCGGACATCACCTCGGACCTGCTGCAAAAGCGCGACACCACGAACAAGCGCGCCGCCGACTACGTGCAGATGCCGTTCCATACGCTCACGCCCGATATGTCGCTCGCGGCGGGCCTGCAGCACTTCATGGCGTTTCGCGGCGAGCGTCTGCCCGTGATCGAGAGCGCGCAGCAGCCGACGCTCGCGGGCGTGGTGTACAAGACCTCGCTGCTCGACGCCTATCAGCGCATGACGCCCGACCGCTAGCGCGGCGGCGCGAGGCGCTGTGCTGTGCTGTGCTGTGCTGCCGGGCGCCTGACGCCGGCGCCGTCAGAACCGGAAACCCGATCGCCGCCCGTCAGAACCACTAGAAACACGCCGAAACAAAAATTTTCGCGCGTTCTGTACGCGTTCCGGCATTTGCTGCCATTATGGAATCCTCGCATTCGTCTTTCGCACGCACCGGCAGCTTTCGGTCGCCTGCACCCGAACGACACGATGCGGCGCGCGGTCCGGACGCGGACGGCGCGGCCGCCGCGCAGCGCCCGCCCGGGCACGGCACGGCGCTTGCTGCGGTCCACGGGCCGCATGAGAGAGGAGGTCGAGCGATGAAAACCTCGACAGTGATGACCACCGTGCTGCTCTCGGCGTCGTGCTTCGCCGCGCCCGTGCACACGGCGCAGGAAACCCCGGTCGTTGCCGCGAATATTGCATTGCAGCAACACCTCAACGACGCCCCCGTCGCTCCGCCTGCCCCCGACGTGCCCGTCTCCGCCGCAAGCGGCGCGCAGCATTGGGAATACCTCACGCTGCCCAAGTCCCGGCAGCTCGACAAGACGATGACGCCGGAGCTGCACCTGCAGACCTGAGCCGCGCGCGGACACACAGCCGCGGCGGATTGCCGGGATTGGCTATGCTGGTGTCGCGACGCCATGGCGGCGCCGTTCGCTGCGCAAAGGACACTCTGCATGCCCGCTTCCCGTATTCCCGACGAACCCATCGACCTGCAATTCGCCGACGTCCTGCGCGAAGTGCGCTGGCCCGCCAACAAGGACGATCTCGTGGACGCCGCGCGCAGCGCCGGCGCGAGCAACGAGGTGCTGGCGATACTCGACGGCATGCCGGAGCAGGACTATCACGATGTCGCCTCGGTCACGAAGCTGATCGGCAGCAACTACGGTCCCGGGCTTGGCGCCTGACGAACGCCGCGCGAGCGGTTCAACTGTCGCGCCCGAACACCACCCGCGCAAAGAAGCGGCCCAGCACCGCCTCCACGACGGTGGGCGTGATGTGCTGCGGATCGGCTGTGGCGAGAAACTGCACACCGTCGCACAATCCGATCAGGCCGATCACAAGCTGGTCCGGTTCGAGCGGCATGGGCGTGCCGGTACGCGCAGAATATTCCTCGATATACGCGGCCAGCTGGTCGCGTTTTTCCTTCATGAAGGCATTGAAGCGCGTGCGAAAACGCGCGTCGCGGGCGGCCAGCAGCTTCGCCTCCACCCACAGCAGAAACGTCTTGTTGTCGAGCGCCATGCGGCTGTAGTAGCCCGTCACGCGCGCTTCCATCTCCTCGCGCGAAATCTCGGCCTCGAAGATCGCCCGCAGGTCCGCCTGCATCGCCTCGTGGTCGCGCCGCAGCAGCTCGACGAGCAGTTCCGCCTTGCTGCCGAAGTTCGAATAGAACGCCCCGCGCGTATAACCCGCCGCGAGCGCGATGTCCTCCACGCTCGCGCCCACGAAGCCCTTTTTCATGAACATGGCGTGCGCGGCGTCCAGCAGACGCTCGCGCGTCTGGTCACGGCTCTGCTCGCGGGTCAGTCGGATACGGTTCATGGCGGGAGTCTAGCACTGAAACATTCCTCGAATTCAATTTTGCATCCAGATACAGTACTGTATTAGAATTCACGACATCATCTGCAGCAATCGATGCCCAGGCGGGTCAGCGCGAGCCGGGCCTTGCGGCGCCGCGTCAGGCCGGCATGCCGCGCGTCACTTCCAGCACCTGGCGTGCATGCCTGGCAAGTCGAGGTCCATGTGAATCGTTGCGGTCGTGGCGCGTCGGGCAAGATGCGTCGGCAGTCCAGTGGGTCATCGGGGCGCTGGCGCCGCCTCGCCGGTCTCGTTTCCCTGTGCAGCATCGCTGTCCTCGCCGCCTGCGGCAAGGAGGCCGCGCCGCCCGAAGCGCCGCGTCCGGTCGTCTCCCTGATCGTGCACCCCGATGGCGACGGCGCGCGCGCCGTCTACCCCGGCGATATCGAAGCGCGTTACTCCACCCCGCTCTCGTTCCGCGTGGCCGGCAAGATCGTCGAGCGCGACGTGCGCCTGGGCGACACCGTCAAACCCGGCCAGGTGGTCGCGAAGCTCGATCCGTCCGATTTCGACAAGAACGCGGCCAGCGCCGCCGCGCAGCTCGAAGCGGCCCAGCACAACTACACGTTCGCGAAACAGCAGCTCGACCGCGATACGGCTCAGGCCGCCGCCAACCTGATCGCCCGCGCGCAATTCGAGCAGACGCAAAACGCGTACGCTTCCGCGCTTTCGCAGCGCGATCAGGCCCAGCAGCAACTCGCTCTCGCGCAGGACCAGCGCCGCTATACCCAGCTCGTGGCCGATCACGCGGGCGTCATCACCGCCGAAAACGCCGATACCGGCCAGAACGTGCAGTCCGGCCAGCCTGTCTATCAGCTCGCGTGGTCGGGTGCCGTCGATGTGGTGTGCGATCTGCCCGAAGCGGCCATCGCAGGCCTGGCCATCGGCCAGAACGCCCAGGTGAGCCTGCCCGCCCAGCCCGGCAAGACCTACACGGCGCAGGTGCGCGAACTCGCGGCCGCCGCCGATCCGCAAAGCCGCACCTGGCGCGTGAAGCTCACGCTCGCCGATCCGGACGCCAGCGTGCGCCTCGGCATGACCGCCAACGTCTCGATCGCGGCGAACCATCCCGCCGAGGGCGGCGCATTCACGATTCCGGCCACGGCGCTCTTCCACGACGGCAACGCGCCCGCGCTCTGGATCGTTCACCAGCCGGACAACGTGCTGCAGCTGCGCCGCGTTTCGGTCTCGCGCTACGACGCGCGCACGATCACCGTGACGGGCGGCCTTGCCGACAACGAGCGCATCGTCGTGCAGGGCGTGCATACCGTCACCGCCGGCGAGAAGGTGCATCCGGTGCCCCCGCTCCATCCCGAGGACTTCGCGTCATGAGCCACGTCCCAGGCTCCGATCACGAAGAGGGGCGCTTCAACCTGTCGGCGTGGGCGTTGCGGCATCAGGCGCTGGTGATCTTCCTGATCGCGCTCGCGACGATCTTCGGCGCCCTCTCCTATACACGTCTTTCGCAGTCCGAAGATCCTCCCTTCACCTTCCGGGTGATGGTGATCCAGACCTTCTGGCCCGGCGCGAGCGCGCGCCAGGTCGAGGACGAGGTGACCACGCGCATCGGCCGCAAGCTCCAGGAAACGCCCTATATCGATTTCCTGCGCAGCTATTCGCGGCCCGGCGAGTCGCTCGTGTTCTTCACGATGAAGGACTCGGCGCCCGTGAGCGAAGTGCAGCCCACGTGGTACCAGGTGCGCAAGAAGGTGGGCGACATCGCCGCCACGCTGCCGCCCGGCGTGCAAGGGCCGTTCTTCAACGACGAGTTCGGCGACGTCTACACCAACATCTACACACTCGAAGGCGACGGCTTTTCGCCCGCCCAGCTGCACGACTACGCCGACAACCTGCGCGAAGAACTGCTGCGCGTGCCCGATGTCGGCAAGGTCGATTATTTCGGCGACCCGAACCAGCACATCTACATCGAGATCCCGAACACGCAGCTCACGCGCCTCGGCATCTCGCCCACGCAGCTCGGCCAGGTGATCGGCGCGCAGAACAGCGTCTCGCCCGCCGGCACGCTGACCACATCCGACGACCGCGTATTCGTGCGCCCGAGCGGCCAGTTCAAGGATGTTCAGGCGCTGGCCGATACGCTGATCCGCGTGAACGACCGCACCTTTCGCCTCGGCGATATCGCCACGATCCGGCGCGGCTACGACGACCCGCCCGCCACGCAGATGCGCTACGACGGCAAGGCAGCGCTCGGCATCGGCATCACCATGCAAC
This sequence comes from Paraburkholderia sp. J12, assembly GCF_905220215.1. Taxonomy (NCBI): domain Bacteria; kingdom Pseudomonadati; phylum Pseudomonadota; class Betaproteobacteria; order Burkholderiales; family Burkholderiaceae; genus Paraburkholderia; species Paraburkholderia sp. J12. The sequence goes on along the minus strand of NZ_CAJMZC010000001.1, from coordinate 117,904 downwards.
CCGGCGGCGACGTGATTCGCCTCGGCAAGGCGCTCGATGCGCGCGTGGCGCAGTTGCGCGCCGGCCTGCCCGCGGGCCTGAAGCTCGTCGAGGTGTCGAGCATGCCGAACGCGGTCTCGCATTCGGTGGACGACTTCGTCGAAGCCGTGGCCGAAGCGGTGGGCATCGTGCTGCTCGTGAGTCTCGTCTCGCTCGGCGTGCGCACCGGCATGGTGGTGGTCATCACGATCCCGATCGTGCTGGCCGTCACCTCGCTCGTGATGTATCTCTTCGACATCGGGCTGCACAAGGTCTCGCTCGGTACGCTCGTGCTCGCGCTCGGCCTGCTCGTGGACGACGCCATCATCTCCGTCGAAATGATGGCCGTGAAGCTCGCCCAGGGCTGGGATCGCACGCGCGCCGCGGCCTTTGCGTACACCAGCACGGCGTTCCCCATGCTCACGGGCACGCTCGTGACCGTTGCGGGCTTCCTGCCCATTGTGCTCGCGAAATCGAGCACGGGCGAATACACGCGCTCGATCTTCCAGGTCTCCGCGATTGCGCTGATCGCCTCGTGGTTCGCGGCCGTGGTGCTGATCCCGCTGCTCGGCTACCGCCTGCTGCCCGAGCGCAAGCGCGCCGAACACGAGCCGGACGGCCACGAGCACGACATCTACGACACCCGCTTCTATCACCGCCTGCGCCGCTGGATCGGCTGGTGCATCGAGCGCCATCTGATCGTGCTCGCGCTCACCATCGGGTTGTTCGTGGTCGCCCTGCTCGGCTTCACGCTCGTGCCCCAGCAGTTCTTCCCGAGCTCCGACCGGCCCGAACTGCTGGTCGACGTGCGCCTGCCCGAAGGCGCCTCGTTCGATGCCACGCTGCGCCAGGCGAAGCAGCTTGAAATCGCGCTCAAGGGGCGCCCCGAGATCGATCATTCGATCGACTTCGTGGGCACCGGGGCGCCGCGCTTCTATCTGCCGCTCGATCAGCAACTGCAGCAGCCCAACTTCGCGCAGTTCGTCATCACGGCGAAGTCGGTGAAGGACCGCGAAAAGCTCGCTACGTGGCTCGAAACGAAACTGCGCAACGATTTCCCGGCGATCCGCACGCGCCTCTCGCGTCTCGAGAACGGGCCGCCCGTGGGTTATCCCGTGCAGTTCCGCGTGAGCGGCGACGACATCGCCACGGTGCGCAGCATCGCCGAGCGCGTGGCCGCGACGATGCGCGACGACCCGCGCACCGAGAACGTCAACTTCGACTGGGACGAGCCCGCCGAGCGCTCGCTGCGCTTCGAGATCGACCAGCAGAAGGCGCGCGCGCTGAACGTCTCTTCGGAGGACGTCGCCAACTTCCTGCAGATGACGCTCTCGGGCTACACCGTCACGCAGTATCGCGAGCGCGACAAGCTCATCAGCGTCGATCTGCGCGCGCCGCCCGCGGAACGCGTCGATCCCGCGCACCTGCTGACGATGGCAATGCCCACGCCCAACGGACCCGTGCCGCTCGGCTCGCTCGGCCATCTCGTGAACGACCTCGAATACGGCGTCATCTGGTCGCGCGACCGGCAGCCCACCATCACCGTGCAGTCGGACGTGAAGGCCGGCGCACAGGGCATCGACGTGACGCATGGCGTGCAGAAAAAGCTGGAGTCGATTCGCGCGTCGCTACCCACGGGCTATCGCATCGAAGTGGGCGGCTCGGTCGAGGAAAGCGAGAAGGGGCAGGCTTCGATCTTCGTGCAACTGCCGATACTCGTGGTCGCGGTGCTCACGCTCCTGATGATCCAGCTGCAAAGCCTCTCGCGCACGATGATGGTGGTGCTGACCGCGCCGCTTGGCCTGATCGGCGTGGTGCTCGCGCTGCTGCTCTTTCACGAGCCGTTCGGTTTCGTGGCGATGCTCGGCGTGATTGCGATGTTCGGCATCATCATGCGCAACTCGGTGATACTCGTGGACCAGATCGAGCACGACATTCGCGAGGGGCACAAGCGCTTCGACGCGATCGTAGGCGCAACGGTGCGGCGCTTCCGGCCCATCACGCTCACGGCCGCGGCCGCGGTGCTCGCGCTGATTCCGCTCTTGCGCTCGAACTTCTTCGGACCGATGGCCACGGCGCTCATGGGCGGCATCACGAGCGCCACCGTGCTCACGCTGTTCTATCTGCCCGCGCTCTACGCGATGGCGTTCCGCGTGCGCAGCAGCGAAACCGACGAACCGGGCAACGCCGGCTCCCATGCGGAGAATGCATCATGAGCAGGACGAACGGATCCGCGAGGCCGATCGAACGAAACGCCTTTGCCCCGGTGCGAGCGGCGCCGCGCACGCTTGCCTTCGCATGGGTCGCCGCATTTGCCACGCTGGGCCTTGGCGGCTGCGCGTGGGGCCCGAGCGGCGAAGCGCCTGCGATGCCGCAACCCGCCCACTACGGCGCCGCAGCTCAGCCGGCGCAGACCGTTGCGGCGCAAGGCGTCGCGCAACAGTTCGTCGTGGGGGCGAAGCCGGTACCGCAGTGGTGGGCGCTGTATCACTCCGACGCGCTGAACGCGCTCGTTGCGGAAGGCCTGCGCAACAGCCCCAACCTCGCCGCCGCCGACCACAGCCTGCAGGCCGCCCGCGAGCAGTTGCGCGGCCAGATCGGCAGCTCGATGCTGCCCACCGTCGATGCGCTCGGCACCGCGCAGCGCCAGCGCGGCCCCGGCATCCCGTCGCTGGGCGTCGACAAGGTCCAGTACGACGTTTTCGCAGGCCTCGTCGAAGTGCGCTACTCGTTCGACCTGTTCGGCGCCTCGCGCCTGAACAATGCCGCGGCCGCCTCGCGCGTGGACGTGCAGGCCTTCCAGTTCGAGGCGGCGCAACGTGCGCTCGCGGCGAACATCGTGACGGCCGCCATCGGTGCGGCCACGCTGCACGCGCAAGTCGATACGACGGAGCAACTCGTCGCGCTCGCCAACGCGCAGGCCGACGAGATGGCGAAGCGCTACGCGCTCGGCGCCGTCTCGCACACCGACCTGCTGAACGCGCAGCAAAGCGCGGCGTCGATTGCCACCAACCTGCCGGTCTTGCGCCAGCAACTGAGCACGACGCGCCACGCGCTTGCCGTGTTGCTGGGCCGCACGCCCGACGCCGCGCCGCCCGATCTCGACCTCGCGAGCCTGACACTGCCCGCGCAGGTGCCGGTGGTGGTGCCTTCCGACCTGCTGAAATCGCGCCCCGACATCGAGGCCGCCGACGCGACGCTCAAGGCCGCCGCCGCGGCCGTGGGCGCGGCGACGGCGCAGATGTTCCCGAGCATCACGCTTTCGGCGGGGCTCGGCCAGGGCGGGTTCTCGTGGCCGGTCGCGACTTCGGGCGCGGGCGCGCTGTGGGCCATCGGCGCGTCGCTCACCCAGCCGATCTTCCACGGCGGGGAACTCGTCGCGCAGCGGCGCGCAGCGCTGCAGTCATACGACGCGGCCAATGCCTCGTATCGCCAGACGGTGCTCGCAGCGTTCCAGAACGTAGCCGACCAGCTGGCTTCGCTCGAACACGACGCGCAGGCGCTCGATTCGTCGAGCCTTTCCGCGCGCACTGCCCAGGGCGTGTACGACGACACCAACGCGCGCTACCGGCTCGGCGCCGTGCCGTACTACGCGGTGCGGCAGAGCGAGCAGCAATGGCGCAACGCGCGGCTCGACGAGATTCGCTATCGCGGGCAGCGGCTTTCCGATACGGCAGCGCTGTTCCAGGCGATGGGCAATCCGCCGACCGCAGACGATGCGGCCGCGGCGGCACCTCGCGTGCAGTCGACATCGCAGGCTTCGAACTAACCCCAAGGTAGCCCCCAAGCAGCGGCGCTTCGAATCGCGCAGTATGATCGAAGCCGCCGCGCCCATTCCGGGCCGACCGCCTTGCACGGGACCGAGCGAGCACCATGTCCTCACCTGCCCTCGAATTCTGGTTCGACCTCGCCAGCAACTACAGCTACCTGAGCGTCATGCGCATCGAGGCAGCCGCGCAACGCGCGGGCGTCGCCGTTGCGTGGCGCCCCTTCCTGCTCGGACCGATTCTCGAAGCGCTGGGTTGGGAAGGACCGCCCTTCGTCGTGCAAAAGGAAAAAGGCGCCTATGTGATGCAGGACATGGAGCGCCAGTGCCGCAAATACGGCCTGTCGTGGCGCCGGCCCACGGTGTTCCCGCGCCGCGCGGTGCTGGCCACGCGCATTGCCGTGCTCGGCGAGGGCGAGCCCTGGCAGCACGACTGGTGCCGCGCGATCATGGTCCGCAACTACGGCGAGGACCGCGAGATAGATAGCGAAGAAGCCGTGAGCGACGTGCTCGAACGCCTGGGCTTGCCGGCACGGCACACTATCGATGCCGCTCTCGGCGAACCCAATCGCCAGCGGCTGCGCGAAGCCACGCGGGAAGCCCAGGCCCGTGGAATTTTCGGCGCGCCAACCTTCTTCGTCGGCGACGCCATGTACTGGGGCAATGACCGCCTGGAGGACGCGCTCGAAGCAGCGCGCGCAAACGGCCCCACCTGAACCGTCGCTGGACTCTGCGCAGCCATTACGCCAAATACATCGGATTCCGAACGATTCCGGGATCCAATTTCCAGCGTACAAAAAAACACGGCGCGTCCACTGGAACGCGCCGTGCCGTTAAACCGCGAAACCGCTACGCAATATCAGGGCTTGTTCGTCTCGAACAGGTTCATGATCTGCTGCTTCTCGCTCGACGTCACGTCGGGCGGCGTCATCCCGCCCGGCCCCACGCCGCCCACCGCATCGCTTGCGTCGCTGGCGCCGCCCGCCGGGCTCGCCGAATCGAGGCCGATGCTGGAGACGAAGCCGTTGCCCGGCGTCATGTCGCTGTAGTACAGCTCGCCGTCGATGGTCGTGATGCCGTCGGGCACGGCCGGCTCCTGCTGCGGCACGCCGCGCAGCGCGTGCTGCATGTACTCCACCCAGATCGGCAGCGCGAGCTGCGCACCGAATTCGCGGCTGCCGAGGCTCTTCGGCTGGTCGTAGCCCATCCACGCCACCGCGACGAGCGAGCGCTGATAGCCGGCGAACCAGCCGTCCTTGGCGTCGTTGGTCGTACCGGTCTTGCCCTGCAGGTCGTCGCGATGCAGGACGTTGGTGCCCGCGCCCGTACCGCCCGTGGCCACCGAATGCAGCAGGCTGTTCATGATGTACGCGTTGCGCGGCGAGATCGCCTGCGGCGCGTTCTGGCCCGCGACGAGCGGCTGCGCACGCAGGACCGGCTGGCCGCGCGCATCGTCCACTTCGGCGATCAGATACGGATTGATGCGATAGCCGCCGTTCGCAAATACCGAGTAACCGCCCGCCGACTGCAGCGGCGTGACGAGACCCGCGCCCAGCGCCATCGGCAGATACGGCGGCGTCTTGTCCGCGTCGAAGCCGAAGCGCTGCGTCACGTAGTCCTGCGCGTACTTGGTGCCGATGTACGAGAGGATGCGGATCGAAACGAGGTTCTTCGACTTCATGAGCGCCGTGCGCATCGGCATCGGGCCCTCGGGCTGATCGTCGTCCTTCGGCTCCCACGCATCGCCGCCCGGCATGCTGGGCGGGAAGTACAGCGGCGCGTCGTTGATGATCGTCGCCGGTCCGAGGCCCTTTTCGAGCGAGGCCGAATAGATGAACGGCTTGAAGCTCGAACCCGGCTGGCGCCAGGCCTGGGTGACGTGATTGAACTTGTTCTTGTTGAAGTCGAAGCCGCCGATCAGCGCGCGAATCGCGCCGTCCTGCGGCGTGAGCGACACGAGCGCGCCCTCCACCTGCGGCAGCTGCGTGATCTGCCAGGTGCCCTTGTCGTCGGGGAACACACGCACGATCGAGCCCACGCGAATGCGCAGCGCCTGGGTCGCACGCGGCGAAAGACCGGCCGCCGCGAAGCGCAGTCCGTCGCCGGCGATCGACACCGTCGTGCCGTCGAGCAGTTGCGCCTTGACTTCCTTCGGATTCGCATCGGTGACGACGGCCGCGACGATTTCGCCGTTGTCGGGATGGTCGGTGAGCGCGTCCTCGATCGCCTGATCGCGGTCGTCGCCGTCCGCGGGCAGTTGCACGAAGCCTTCCGGCCCGCGATAGCCGTGGCGGCGCTCGTAGTCCATCACGCCCTTGCGCACCGCGAGATACGCGGCTTCCTGATCGGCGGAATCGATCGTGGTCGTGACCGTCAGGCCGCGCGTGTAGGTTTCGTCCTTGTACTGCGCGTACATCATCTGACGCACCATTTCGGCCACGTACTCGGCGTGCACGCTGTACTGGTTGTCCGCCGTCCGGGTCTGGATCGGCTCCTTGATCGCCTCGTCGTACTGCGCCTGGTTGATGTAGCCGAGATCCAGCATGCGCTTGAGGATGTACTCCTGGCGGATCTTCGCGCGATGCGGGTTGACGATGGGGTTATACGCGGACGGCGCCTTCGGCAGCCCCGCGAGCATCGCGGCCTGCGCGAGCGTGATGTCCTTCAGATCCTTGCCGAAGTACACGCGCGCCGCCGCCGAAAAGCCATAGGCCCGCTCGCCCAGATAGATCTGGTTCATGTACAGCTCGAGGATCTGGTCCTTCGTGAGCGCGCGCTCGATCTTGTACGCGAGCAGCATTTCGTAGATCTTGCGCGTGTAGGTCTTCTCGCTCGACAGGAAGAAGTTGCGCGCCACCTGCATCGTGATCGTGCTCGCGCCCTGCGAGGCGCCGCCGTGCATCAGGTCCGCAAAACCCGCGCGCAGGATGCCCACGAAGTCCACGCCGCCGTGTTCGTAGAAGCGGTAGTCCTCGATGGCGAGCACGGCCTTCTTCTGCACGTCCGGAATGTCCTGGAAGCGCACCAGCTGCCGGCGTTCCTCGCCGAACTCGCCGATCAGCACGTGATCGGCGGTGTAGATGCGCAGCGGCACCTTCGGCTGATAGTTGGTGAGCGCGTCGAGCGAAGGCAGTTGCGGCCCCATCACGACGAGCGCGTAACCCACGATCAGCGCGCCGACGACGATGAGCGTCGCGATCAGGCCGAAGAACCACAGCGCGATGGAACCGAAGATCGAGCGCCGACGCCCGTTGCCGCCACGGGACGTGGTCTGCCGCTCCGGCTGTTCCGGTCCGCGCGGGGATCCGTTGTTGAAGGAAGGCTCCCGATCGTTGCTCGGGTAATGCGGGGAAGGCGGTCGTTTGATGATAGGCATGACTGGAATGATTGACGCGTTATGCGCGCGCCCGGCTGCACGCGACGCGTCGCGCGCAAGGATCGTGGTCATGGCGTCATGGCGCCAATGCGGCGAGGCGGCTCGCACCGGCTGTCGCAACGCAGCCGGCAACGCCCCCGTCCGGCCGCGCGGCGCGCAGTGCGGCGCACCATCGCGCAATGTAACAGCGCATTCTAAATAAATCCACGCGCTGCGGGATGAGGTTTTTTTGTAAAAATTTCCTCGAAGAGGTCTTGCAGGAGGCTTTCCGGATGCGCGCGAACGCCGTTTACCGCACAAAAGGCGCCTCTTTGCGTCAATTGCGGCGTTCTTCGCAGAAGGTATCGGCGTCGTGCCGCAAGGCTTGCCGGAAAGCGGACGATACGGCCGGATCGCCAGCATATTCTTGCGCCGCCGCATGGTGCGGCGCGGACACCTAGCCGTTGCGCATCCCACCCGACGCCGTATGATGGACAGACTGCTGTACGCCCCGCCCGGGCGACACGCGGCTGTCACGCAACGGCCGCGCGAGCGGCAAGCGAGCCGCCGCCGGGACGGGACCCGAGGTCACCCGTTGCCGACCCCACGGCCAGCCGATCATGAACAAGCCCAGCGAACGCATCGTCGTTTTCGTCACGCCCGCGCAAAAGCGCGCGATCTCGGCTACGGCCGACGGACTCGGCATCAGCGTCAGCGAACTGATGCGCCGCGCCGTGATCGCCTTCAGCGCGACGAGCGACCAGGTGAAGGCCGCGAGCATCGTGGACCGGCTGAACGCCCCGCGCGAGCCCGATGCGCTCGCCCAGGTCCTGCGCCGCGCGGCGAAACCGCTGCGCAACGGCCGCGCGAGTGCGCTGCGCGCCGCTCCCGCGCCACTCGCCGACACCGAAGCCGCCGAGCAAGAGGATGGCACCTTGCTTGACGCGCAGGAGGGCCAGGACGCCACCGCAGACGCAAGCGATGTTCAACGTGACGCCGCGCTTCAGAACACAGACGCGCCCCGCGCAAATGGCGAAGCGCTGCCCGCAACGCATACCGCCGACCCGCATCTGGGCAACGCCGCACGCGAAATCGCCCAGGCCGTTGCCCGTCTTGCTGCTGAAACGAACGAGGCGGACGCAGGCGCCCTTTCCCCCGCCGCCCAACTCGAAGACGAAACGCCGCTGCAATCGCTCGGCAACGGCGCGTCGTTCGCGCGCGCGACGCATCCGCATGGCGACGCCGATGCGCGCCACGACGGCCACAACGGGGGTGCCCCCGAAGACGGCAAGTTCGCGTAGTACCTGCCGCGACGTGCCGCAGGCGCGCGGGCGAGCCAGCGGACCTTTAAGTCCCTTTTAAGCGACCCCGTGGTGTAATATCCGCGAGCAATAGCGCCCCGCGGCGCTTGCGGGCCAGGGGCAACCGGCATGAGGCAATCGCCGCAAAGTTTCGATTGCCCACTTGCAAACGCTACCTGGCGCCCCGATTTGCGCGCTGCATGCGCGGCCCATGCGATAAGCGCAACGGGCACGACGCCCACCACACGGGACGCGCATGCGCGCACCTCGGCCCATGACGGCCGATCTCAATTCACGGAGGAATTCATGTCGCTTTTTGACTCTGTTTCGCGCACGCTCAAGGGCCTCTTGAACGATGCCGCCGATTCGGTCCAGGATCCGTCGCGCGACGCCCGCCAGATCGTGCGCGAGCTCGACGACAGCATCGCGAAAGCGGAGAACTCGCTCGTCGAAATCCAGGCACAGGTCGCGACGCAGCAAAGCAAGCGCGACGTGGCCGCCGACAAGGCGAAGAAGTACGAAGACGGCGCGAAGCGCGCGCTGCAATCGGGCGACGAAGCGCTCGCACGCGAAGCGCTCGGCGCGCAGGCTACGGCCGAAGCCGAACGCGACGCGCTGGCCACCGAACTCGCGAAGCTCGAACCGTCGGTCGATCAGCTTAAGCAGCAGATCGACGACATGCGCCAGCGCCGCAACGACCTCAACGCGCGCTCGAACATCCTGCAGGCCAAGCAGCAGATCGCCCAGGCCAAGGACGTCGCGGCCACCGCGCTCGGCGGCATCGGCGGCAAGAATCTCTCGGCCGACTTCCAGAAGCTCGAAGACAAGGTCGCGCTGTCGAACGCACGCTCGGACGCGCGCCTGAACTCGGCGGACACGTCGAGCGGCAAGGCGCTCGACGACAAGCTCGCCGCGCTGAACAAGGGCCCCTCGGTGGACGACCGCCTCGAAGCCCTGAAAAAGCAGTTGAACACGCCGGCGCAGTAACGCGCCGGGGTGTCCGGAGACGGCGCCTCGCCTTGCCGCGCGCATGCCGGTGCGCGGCCCACGCGAGACGCCGTATCCTCATCCCGATCGTCATGGAGACGGGCGTCAAACCGCCCGGCTGCAACATGAAAAAGTTTCTCGTCGCTGCCTTCGCTTCGCTCGCGTTCGTGAGCGGCGCCGCCTTCGCGGTGCCGAGCGCCCAGCAGATCGAATCCGCCATGTCGCAAGGCGACTGGCAACGCGCGGATGCCGGCCTCGTCGAGGTCCTGCAGGCGCACCCGAACAACGCGCATGCGCACTATCTCTATGCGCAGGTGCTCAACCGCGAAGGCCGCTACGCCGACGCGCTCACCCAGGTCGAGCAAGCGAAATCGCTCGATCCGCAAATCCACTTCACGACGCCGCAGAACTTCGCGCGCGTTGAGGCGAAGATTCGCGCCGACGCCACGCGCACGGGTGCGGGTACAGGCGCCGTCGCCACCGGCAGCGCCGGCAATCCGTTCGCACAGCAAGGGCAGCAAGCCGCGCCGGCGCCGGTGGCCGAGCACCGCGGTCCGGGCATGGGGGCATGGATCGCCATTGCGATCGTGCTGGTGGGTATCGCGCTCGTGCTGCGCTGGACGCTGCGCCGCGCGAAGTCCTCCGAAGACGCAAAGGCCGGCGACGACCGCCGCGACCAGCTCAAGCGCGCCACCGAACTGCTCAACGGCGTGCGCTCGCTCAAGCTCGACGTGAAGCTCTCGACCGCGCCGGGCCACGAAGCGCTCGAAAAAGAAGTCGAAGGGCTCGAAACGCAGTTGCGCAGCCTCGTGGAAACGCTGTCGAACAGTGCGAACCCGGTCGCACCGTACCAGGTCGAGGATCTGGAGCGCCAGTTCGCAAGCCTCAAGGCGCGCGCCGAGGGCCGTCCCGATCCGAACGCGCAGCCGGCTCCGGCCGCGTCGCCGTACGGTAGCGACTCGCCCTACGCCCGCGAGGCCGATGCCGCTTTCGGCCGTCAGCAGCAGATGCCGTATCCGCCGCAACAGCCGCCGCAGGTCGTCGTGCAGCAAGGCGGCGGCGGCATGATGGGCGGCATGGGCGGCCTCCTGACCGGCGTGCTGCTGGGCGAAGCGCTGAACCAGGGCCGCGACCGCGTGATCGAACGCGACGTGTATGTGGACGACGATGGCCGCCGCGTTCCGCGCGACGGCGGCAACGGCAACAACGACGGCGGAGTGGACTTCGGCCAGGGCTCCAACAACTGGGACGACGGTTCCGGCGGTGGCGGCGTCGATATGGGCAGCAACGACAGCTCCGACGACTGGAGCAATTCGTAAGCGCGCGGCACGCGGTCGTGGCGGATAACACCGAATCGCCGCCGGGCGGCAGCCACGGATAACCGTCACGACGGGCTCCCTCGCGGAGCCCGTTTTCGTCCGGGCGCATGGCCATGCAAAGAACACCGGCGCCCCAAGGAATTTCACATGGCTTTACCTACCGGCCCCTCGCCGCGCATCGCGATCGTCGGCAGCGGCTTCGCCGGGATCGGCATGGCGATCCGTCTGCGACGCATGGGTCTCGATTCGTTCACGATCTACGAGGCCGCCGCGGATCTCGGCGGCACCTGGCGCGATAACGCCTATCCTGGCGCGGCCTGCGATATTCCTTCGCACCTCTACTCATTTTCTTTCGAGCCGAACCCGAACTGGACACGTGCCTTCGCACCCCAATGCGAGATCCTCGATTACCTGTGCCATTGTGCGCGCAAGTACGACGTCGAGCGCTTCATCGAATATCGGTCGCGCGTGATTGCCGCGCGCTTCGATGAACCGCACAGCGTCTGGCACATCGAGATCGAGCGCGATGGCGTCTCGCACACGATTGCCGCCGATCTGCTGATCGCGGCGAACGGCGCGCTCTCGCGCCCGTCCCTGCCCGATCTGCCGGGACTCGAACGCTTCGAAGGGACGCTCTTCCACTCGGCACGCTGGGACCACGACTACGACCTCGCGGGCAAGCGTGTCGGCGTGATCGGCACGGGTGCGAGCTCGATCCAGTTCGTGCCGCACATCCAGCCTCTTGTTGCGCAGCTTGCGGTATTCCAGCGCACCGCGCCGTGGATCATGCCGCGCCGCGACCACGCCATCGACGCACGCAAGCGCGCGCTTTACCGGCGCGTGCCGCTCGCCCAGCGTATGGCGCGCACGGCGGTGTATTGCCAGCACGAAGTGCGGGCGCTCGGTTTTGCCGTCGATCTGCGGCTTCTCAAGCAGCCCATGAAATTCGCGCGTGGTTATCTCGCGCGCAAGGTGCCGGACCCCGTCCTGCGTGCGAAGCTCACGCCCGACTACCTGCTGGGCTGCAAGCGCGTGCTGCTCTCGTCCGACTACTATCCGGCGATGGCGCAGCCCAACGTCGAGCTCGTCACCGACGCGATCCGCGAAGTGGTTGCCGACGGTATCGTCACGGCCGACGGCGCGCATCGCAAGTTCGACGCGCTCATCTGCGGCACCGGCTTCCAGGTCAACGACGTCGATACGCCCTTTCGCGTGACCGGCGTGGGCGGCGCGGACCTGGGCACAGCCTGGCGGCGCGACGGCCCCGAGGCGTATCTGGGCGCCACCATCGCGGGTTTTCCGAACCTGTTTCTGATCGTCGGCCCGAACACGGGGCTCGGCCACAACTCGATGATCTACATGATCGAGTCGCAGATACGCTACATCGCCGACTGCATCCGCGCATTGCAGCGCCGGGGCGCACGCACGATGCGCGTGCGGGCCGAGGTGCAGCGTGCATTCAATGCGGCCCTGCAGGAGCGGTTTGCACGCACCGTCTGGCAGTCGGGATGCCATAGCTGGTATCAGACGCGGCACGGCAAGAATACGTCGCTGTGGCCCGGATTCACCTTCGATTTCCGGCGCAGAACGCGCCGCGTGCGGGAAAGTGATTATGAGTTTGGGGGTTAGCGTTCCGGCCGCCCCGCATACACACGCGTCTCGTAGGCGAAGTTCACGCGACCTTGCTCCTGCGTTTCGTCGAATAGCACCCGCAGCGCGGCCAGCATCGGCGCGTGACGGGGGTCGCCCGCCTTCGGCGCATACGACGTGGACATCAGCCGCCCTTCCAGGCCCGCATAATCCAGCAGTTGCGCATTCGCAAAAACGCTCTTGCGCTCGTAGCCTTCGCCGAACCAGTCAGCCATGCCGGCGTCGTCCGGATAGCTCTCGGCGACGCTCGCATATTCCGGGCAATAGCGTTGCAGCAGCGCTTCATAGCCCGCGAGAAAGGGCGACCCCTCCAGCAGCCGGCTGTTCCAGAACAGGACGATCTGCCCGCGCGGCTTGAGGATACGCGCGAACTCGCGGCGCGTGGCGGCCTTGTCGAACCAGTGGAACGCCTGTGCCGCCGTCACGAGATCGACGCTCGCGGTATCGAGCGTCGTCGCTTCCGCCGTGCCCGCCACGCTGCGATAGCCCGGGTAGGACGCGAGCCACTGGTCGGCGGCGGCGCGCATCGCATCGTTGGGTTCGACGGCCACAACGGGATGGCCCGCATCGAGAAAGAGTTTCGCACTCAACCCGGTGCCCGCGCCGATGTCGGCCACCCGCGCCGACGGGCCGATGCCGCACTCGGCATGCACGAAGGTCGTCACTTCGCGCGGATAAGTCGGGCGGTACTTCACGTAGTCTGCAACCCGGTCGGTGAAGCGGCGGGTGGAATCGTCGGTCATCGTTTTCCCTTTGCCTGAAGCCCCTGCGTTCGCGCATGAGGTTCCTGTTCGACTACGCGCACGCGCGCGCGGCGCCCCGCAACCCGCTACACATCGCTAGCCGCCTCCGAGCAACCGCAGCAGTGCCCACAGAAAGCGGCAGACCATCACGATCAGCTCCCAGAGCAGCACCAGTTGTTGCCAGAGCCCCGCTACGGCGCTCTCGCCCAGCATGCCTTCGATCATCGTGCTCCCATAGCGGGCCCTCATCACCCTCGTCCGGCCCGCGCCACGATCATAGCCCCTCAAGGCCGGTTCACGCTCAAGTCCGCACATTACAGGCCGTTAACAACCCTGAGAGCCCGGCGTTCGCTTGCACGACCGGGCCCGGCCTTGGTCGGCCCGCCGCGCGGTGCAGCAATGAGCCGCGGCGCGCACGATCGATCGCGTCCCATGGTAGGAGACACCCGATGTCACGTTTGCGTTTGCGCCTGCGCGGCCCTCGCCGTGCAGGCAGATCGGCTGGAATCGTCGGCGACATTGCCACCCAGGCCGGCCGCCTGGGCATTGAAATCTGCGATGTGTCCGGCCACGTCGACGAAGTCGCCGCGCGCGTCCAGCACCAGGCCGCCGTCTGTCACGCGTTGCGCGAATCGGCCGCCCATACGCTGGCCGGCAATCACCAGATCGCCGCCGCGGCGCGCGCGATGCGCGAAGTCAGCACCGGCACGGCGGCCACCGTGCAGTCGTCTCAGCAAACTATCGACGCCTCGCTTGCCGACATTCACGGCCTGGTGGAAGGCGTCACGGTCATCGAAAGCCAGATCGGCGCGCTCAAGAGCGCGCTGGCTCACGTCTCCAAAGTCTCCGAGGAGATTTCGCAGATCGCGCGTCAAACCCAGCTGCTCGCCCTGAACGCCGCCATCGAAGCCGCGCGCGCAGGCGAGTCGGGCAAGAGCTTCGCGGTCGTGGCCGCCGAGGTCAAGAACCTCTCCGCGAAAACGGCACAGGCCACCGGGCAGATCGAACAGACGCTCGCCCAACTCACGAAGCAGACGGAGCAGTTGATCGTCGAGGGCGCGGTGAACACCGAGCGCGCGCATCGCGTGCGCGCCAGCACGCATACGATCGGCGAGGCCGTGCAAAGCACGGGCGCCGCCATCACGCAACTCGACGAACACGCCGGGCAGATCGCCCAGCTCACCGGCGAGATCGAGGCGAAGTGCGACGGGCTCGAAGCGCAGGTAAAGGAAATGGCGGATGGCGTCGAGGATTCGAGCCGCAACTTCGCGCAGGCAAAGGATCAGTTAGGACGACTACTCGATGTATCGGAAACGCTGATCGAGCTTTCGGCCGCAACGGGCGTCGAAACCGGGGACACGCGTTTCATCGAAGCCGTGCAGCGCGCCGCCGCCCAGGTCGGCAAGCTCTTCGAAGCGGGGCTTGCGCGCGGCGATCTTAGCGAAGCGGATCTGTTCGACAGCACCTATGTGCCGGTGCCGGACACACACCCGCAGCAGCACGTCACACGCTTCACCGCGTTCACCGACCGCGTGCTGCCGGCGATCCTGGAGCCGCTGCTGGCTTTCGACGAACGCGTGGCGTTCTGCGTGGCGATCGATCCGCGCGGCTACATCCCCACGCACAACCGCAAGTTTTCGCAGCCGCAGGGCAACGACCCGGTCTGGAATGCAGCGAACTGCCGCAACCGCCGCCTGTTCGGCGACCGCACCGGCGTGGGCGCCGGCTCGCATACGAAGCCGTTCCTGCTGCAAACCTACCGCCGCGACATGGGCGGCGGCCACTTTGCGATGATGAAGGACGCCTCCGCGCCCATCTTCGTCAACGGTCGGCATTGGGGCGGTTTCCGCATGGGTTATCGCCTCTGACAAGCCCACGCGAAAAAACGAACGGCGCGCGGCAGACTCTGCCCGCGCGCCGTATGGCGAGGTTGTGGGCGCCGAGGCTCAGACCGCCATGGCCATGCGCCTGCGCTCGGCGCGCTGCATGAAGTAGTTGCCGAAGATCACGCCTATCGTCACCACGAGAATGAAGAGCGTTGCGAGCGCGTTCATCTCCGGATTCAGGCCGAGGCGCACGCGCGAGAACACCACGAGCGGCAGCGTCGTCGAGCCGGGGCCCGAGAGGAACGCGGAGAGCACGAGGTCGTCGATCGAGAGCGTGAACGACAGCAGCCAGCCGGCAGCCAGCGCCTGCGAAATGAGCGGCAGCGTGATCGTGAAAAACACCTTGAGCGGGGTGGCGCCGAGGTCGAGCGCAGCCTCTTCGAGCGACGGATTGAGGTCGCGCACGCGCGACTGCACGATGATCGCCACGTACGAGATACAGAGCATCACGTGGCCGATCCAGATCGTAAACACGCCGCGCCCCGCGGGCCAGCCGAGCAGCTTACCCATTTCCACGAAGAGCAGCAGCAGCGAAATGCCCTGAATCACTTCGGGGATCACGAGCGGCGCGTTGATCATGCCCGTATAGAGCGCGAAGCCGCGAAAGCGCCCCATGCGCGCGAGCACGTAACCCGCCCACGTGCCGATCACCACCGAGGCGAACGCCGTCATCAGCCCGATGCGCAGCGAGAGCCACGCCGCCGTGATGAGTTCGTCGTCGGTGGAGAGCGCCTGATACCACTTCGTCGAAAAACGCGTCCACACCGTCACGAGTTGCGACTCGTTGAACGAATACACGACCAGGCTGACGATCGGGATATAGAGGAACGCAAAGCCCAGGCCCAGTGCGATGAACTGCAGAACGCGATTGGGTTTCATCGTCCGCGGCCCTCCAGTTCCTTCGCCTGGAAGTGCTGGAACAGCGCCATCGGCACGAGCAGCAGCAGCACCATCGCGCAGGTCACGGCGGACGCCATCGGCCAGTCGGCGTTGTCGAAGAACTCGTTCCACATGACGCGGCCGATCATCAGCGTATCCGCGCCGCCCAGCAGTTCAGGGATCACGTACTCGCCCACCGCCGGAATGAACACCAGCAGGCAGCCCGCGATAATGCCGTTCTTCGACAGCGGCAGCGTGATCTCGAGAAACGCGCGCCACGGCTTCGCGCCGAGGTCGTAGGCGGCTTCGAGCAGCGTGAGGTCCATCTTCACGAGGTGCGCGTAGAGCGGCATCACGAGAAACGGCAGGTACGAATAGACCATGCCGATATAGACGGCCGTGTTCGTGTGATAAAGCTCGATGGGCGTGTGTATCACCCCGATCGACATCAGGAAATTATTCAGCAGTCCGTTGTTCTTGAGGATGCCGATCCACGCATACACGCGAATCAGGAACGACGTCCAGAACGGCAGCATCACCCCCATCATGAGGATGTTGCGCGTGGCCGGGTTCGAGCGCGCGATGTAATACGCCATTGGATAGCCGATCAGGAGGCACAGGAGCGTCGAGATCGCCGCCACTTCCACCGAATTCACATAGGTGGCGAAGTACAGGCTGTCCTGGAACAGGAACGCGTAGTGCGAGAGATCGAGCGAGACGTGCAGCACGCCGTCGGCGAGCGAGGTGAGCTCCGTGTACGGCGGAATGCCGAGCTGCTGGTCCGCGAAGCTGATCTTCACCACGAGGATGAAGGGCACGAGGAAGAACAGCACCAGCCAGAAGAACGGCCCCGCCACCACGGCCGTGCGGCCGGTCAGGTTGAAGCGCGCGACCGGCCAGTTGACGATTTTCTTCAGCGTCGCGCTCATGACGTCAGCACCACGCCGGCCGAGGCGCTCCAGCGCACGTAGACTTCGTCGCCCCAGGCCGGCGAATCGATTTCGGAAATCGCGAGGCTCGAAACGTTCGCGACCACGGTCTTGCCCGAGTCGAGCTTGACGTGATAAAGCGAGTAACCGCCCATGTAGGCCACGTTCATGACCACGCCGTGCCCCCAGTTGAAGGCGCCCTCGGGCGGCTTGCGCGTGAGCGCGATGCGCTCCGGGCGCACCGAGATCGTGACCGGCATGCCGAGCGGGCCGCTGATGCCGTGGCTCACGTAAAGGCGCACGGACAGGTCCGGCGACTCCACGTAGACGTGATCGGGCTCGTCCTCGACCACGGCGCCATCGAAGAGATTGGTCGAGCCGATGAACTCCGCCGAAAACCGGCTGTTCGGGTACTCGTACACCTCGTTGGGGGTGCCGAGCTGGACGATCTCGCCTTCGCTCATTACGGCGAGGCGCCCGGCCATCGTCATCGCCTCTTCCTGGTCGTGCGTGACCATGATGCAGGTGACGCCGACCTTGTCGAGAATGTTGACGAGCTCGATCTGCGTGCGCTGGCGAATCTGCTTGTCGAGTGCCGACATCGGCTCGTCGAGCAGCAGCAGCTTGGGCCGCTTGACGAGCGAGCGGGCCAGCGCGACGCGCTGCTGCTGGCCGCCCGAGAGCTGGTGCGGCTTGCGCTTCGCGTAACGCGACATCTGCACGAGTTCGAGCGCCGCGGCCACGCGCTCCTGCAGTTCGCCCTTCTTCACGCCTTCCTGGCGCAGCCCGAAACCGACGTTCGATTCGACCGTCATGTGCGGGAAAAGCGCATAGGACTGGAACATCATGTTGACCGGCCGACGATACGGCGGCAACGTGGCGAGGTCCTCGCCGTCGATCAGGATCTTGCCCGACGTGATGCTCTCGAGGCCGGCCAGCATGCGCAGCAACGTGGACTTGCCGCAGCCCGAGCTGCCGAGCAGCGCGAACAGCTCGCCCTTCCTCACCGACAGGTTGACGCCCTTGACGGCCGCCGTTTCGCCGAACTTCTTGACGACGTCGACGACCTGCACGAAGTTGTCCGCGGCGGGATCCGCAGCGGTAAAGCCCGAAGGCAGCACGCCGGCGGCCGCCGGTGCGCTCGACTGGTCACTCATGATTCTCTCTGCCCTGCCAGGTCATTGGACGGAGTTGACGAACAAAGCCCCCGGCAAGCTGCCGGGGGCTCGGGTAACACATGGGTTGCGCACCGTTTCGCTTTAGCGGCCCGATTTGAATTCGGTCCACAGGCGCGTCTGCAGGCGCTGGATCTCAGGCGGCAGCGGCTTGAGCAGGAACAACGTCTTCAGGACCTCGGGCGGCGGATAGACGGCCGGGTCGTTCGCGATGTCCTTGTTCACGTACTTGCGCGCTTCCGCGTTGGCGCTCGGGTAATAGACGGCGTTCGTGATCGCGGCGTGGACCTGCGGCGTCTCGATGTAGTTGATCCACTCGAGCGCGGCTTCCTTGTGCTGCGCATCCTTCGGAATCGCCATCACGTCGAACCAGATCGGCGCCCCGCCCTTCGGGATGTAGTACTCGATCTTGTAAGGCTTCTTCGCGTCGATCGCGCGATGCTTGGCGATCACGACGTCGCCCGACCAGCCGTAGGCGAAGCAGATGTCGCCGCCTGCGAGGTCGTTGATGTAGCCCGACGAGTTGAACTGCGTGATGTACGGGCGGATCTTCTTCATCATCGTGAGCGCGGCACGATAGTCGTCCGGATTGGTCGACATCGGGTCACGGCCCATGTAATGCAGCGCGGCGGCGAACATCTGGTCCGGCGCGTCGAGCACCGAAACGCCGCAGGCCTTCAGTTTCGAGAGGTACTCGGGCTTGAAGAGGACGTCCCAGTTGTCGAGCGGCACGTCCTTGCCCAGCAGTTGCTGCGCCTTCGTCACGTTATAGGCGAGACCGGTCGTGCCGTAGGCCCAGGGCACCACGAACTTGTTGCCCGGATCCGCGCCGGCGATCAGCGACATCAGTTGCGGATCGAGGTACTTGAGGTTGGGAAGCTTCGATTTGTCGAGCGGCGCGAAGATGCCGGCGGCGATCTGCTTGCCCGCGTAGTTGCTGGTCGGTACGACGATGTCATAGCCCGAATTGCCCGCGAGGAGCTTGGCCTGCAGCGTGTCGTCGCTGTCGTAGTTGTCGTACTTGACCTTGATGCCGGTTTGCTTCTGGAAGTTCGGAATCGTGTCGGTGGCGATGTAGTCGGACCAGTTGTATACGTTCAGTTGCGTATCTTTCGCCACCGCCGTCAACCACGGCGCGGCGCACAGCGCCAGCGCAGCCAGTCGTGTCACCACCTGTCTTTTCATTCCGTTCTCCGTCCGGGCCGGTTCCTGCCGGCCGCCTGCCTTGCGATATGCCGCGCGCTGCGCGGCTCCCCCAAACTTTACGAAACCTACCATCAAACATGTCGGACGACAAAAAAAACGCCGGCCTGTAGCACAAACGGAACAGCCGCGGGGCGCGGGCGTCGTCCAGCCGTCCTATAGCGACAATAAATCGCGCGCAATTTTAGCCGGTTCTGCGCGCGTGTCCACCAAAAAAACCCGACATGCCGTTTTCGGGCGACACGCGCGCCGGCGCAGGTCCTACGCACGCCACGGCATCCGTCTGCGGCAAGCCGGACAAGGACGTGCCGCCAGTGCCGCACGCTCCCTTTCAAATCGCCGTGACTGCCGCCGCATCCGGGCTCATGCGCCACGCATGGCACGCGCGAGCGAGCGCCGGCCAGACTTCCAGCACCGCCAGTGGGGATGTCCAGGGTCGGCCGACGGAATCGGCTACCATAGCGGGGTTTCTATCCGCGAACCGGCCGGGCACCCTGCCCGCCGCCGCGCCCAAGGCACTTTCGATGGCATCCAACCTTCACGACCTCCCCGACAGCCCCTGCATCGGCGTCTGCTCGACGCTCTTCGACGAAGTCTGCAAAGGCTGCGGCCGCACGGCCATGGAAGTCTCCAACTGGGTCTTCCTGAGCGACGAGGAAAAGCGCGCGGTCTGGGCGCGCATCGAGCGCGAAGGCACGGCCATGCGCTTCCAGAAAGACCGCGCCTGACGCGCTCCCGCTCTCAATGAAAAAAGCGCCGGTTCGCAAAGAACCCGCGCTTGTCTGCGTCCGGCGACCGTTCCGCGGTTCGTGCCTCAGAAGCGCATGCCGACGCCCACGCCCACGATCAGCGGATCGATGTAAAGCGTCCCGATCGACGAGCCGTTGAGCGAGGCGCCGGTGCGCATCCAGATCTTCTTGATGTCCGCGTTGACGAACACGTTCTTCGCCACGTCCACGTCGATGCCGGCCTGCAGCGCCGGCCCCCAGCTGTGGTTGTCGATCGAGACGGGTGCATCGCCCGCGTGCAGGCCGTTGTTGTAGAAGAGCGTATAGTTCACGCCCGCGCCGACATACGGACGCACCTTGCCCGCGTGGTTGAAGTGATATTGCAGCAGCAGCGTGGGCGGCAGCACGCCGACACCGCCCAGCGCCCCGATGCTCGAGGTGACCTGGTTGCGCGACGTGCCGAGTATCAGCTCGACGCCGATGCTGTCGGTGGCCATATAGGTGAAGTCGAGCTCCGGCACGACGGTGTTGTTGACGCCGGCGTTGAGCACGTTGAGCGTGCCGTTCGAACCGACCTGCGGCATGATGCTGATCGCGCGCAGCCGCACGAGCCAGTCGCCGGCGTAAATGCCGCTGTCGGGCGTGACCGATGGTGCGCCGGCTGCGCTGGCCGGCGCCGCCGCGAAGGCCGCGCCCAGCACGAGGGCGGCGGCCGCCGCGATAGTCTTGATCTTGCGTAGCATGGCGATATCCCCGTTTTATGTTGCGTCTCGTTAGTAAGACTGATCAATTATCGAGATGGGGATAGCTCGCAGCGTTGACGGCGATCAAGCCAGCGCAAACGCCGCGCGGTGTGCGACCGCGGGTCGCGCAATACCCGTCAAAAGCAGCTCCAGAAGATCCCTCACGCTGCGGATGGCGTTGCCGAACGGCAACGCTTCGCGGCCGCGAAAGAACAGCCCGTTCACCACGTCGCCGCGCAACGCCGCCGCAAGACGCGTGTCGATGCAGAAGTGGCCGAACTTCTCGATGCCGTCGCGCAGGCCGCACATCGAGAGGCATTCGAGCCCGGTGGGGCAAGGCAGCTTGAGCGAGCCGATCTTCGCGCGCACGCGCGACTCGTTGCGCAGATAGCGCTCGAGCCAAGGCGTCCTGACCGCGCGTGCGGGCAGCCCCGTCACGCTCACGAATTCGACGATGTCTTCCGGCTTCGCGTCGGCGAGGACACGCTTGAAGTTCGGATGCGCGTCGCCCTCTTCCGTCACGGCGAACGGCGTGCCCGCCTGCACGCCGTCGGCACCCGCTTCGAGCCACCGACGCACGGCCGCGTGACTGTTGATGCCGCCTGCCACGATCAGCGGAACGTCGGCGCGGGTAATGCCGAGCGACGCATAGGTGCCATTCAGTTCTTCGAGCACGGCCTCGAACGAAAAGCGCGCGTTGCCCATGTCCGCGATGTCGGTCACGCCCAGGTGGCCGCCCGCGTAGGCGGGATGCTCGATCACGATGGCATCGGGCAGGCGCCCCTTCTTCATCCACTTCTTGAGCACGAGGGCCACGCCGCGTGCGTCAGAGAGAATCGGGATCAGCGCGATCTCCACGCCTTGCGTGAGATCGGGCAAATCGAGCGGCAGGCCCGCGCCCATCACGATCGCGTCAGCGCCGTGCTCGCAGGCCGCACGCACGTAATCGGCGTGCGCGCTGACCGCCTTCATGACGTTGACCGCGATCATGCCGTTGCCGCCGCTCAGCTTGCGCGCCGCCGCGATCTCGCGGCCCAGTGCGATGAGATTCACGCGCTCCAGCGTGTCGTGGCCGGGATGACTGCGGCATTCGGCGAGCAGATCGGTGTGATGGTGGCGCAGGTCGATGCTGGCAAGGGTGCCGAGCGCACCTTCCCGGGCAACGCTGCCCGCAAGGCGATGCGCCGAGATGCCGACGCCCATGCCGCCCTGTACGACGGGCAGGAGCCGGCGGCCTCGAATCACAAGTGGCGCGAACGAATGGGTAGGAAACATGGTGAGCCGCGTTGTCGATAAGAAAACGACAATGGTCGCGCGGCTCCCGCGGAGGGTCTTGTCTTATATCAATAAAAAATGCGGACGCCCGCAAAGGCATCCGCATTCATGATGTCGATCAACACGGCGCGCGATGGTCTTCGCTTCGCCGTGCGCGATAGTGACTCAGGCCTTCGGCGGCTTGAACTGCATCGACTTGTACTCGAGGTACTCTTCGAGCCCGTACGTGCCGTTTTCGCGGCCGTGGCCCGACTGCTTGAAGCCGCCGAACGGCGCGGCCATGTTCCACGTGCCCCCGTTGATGTCGATCTGGCCCGTGCGGATGCGGCGCGCCACGCGCATCGCGCGCTCGTCGCTGCCGGCCCAGACGGCGCCGCCGAGCCCATAGAGCGAATCGTTGGCGATGGCGACCGCGTCGTCCTCGTCCTTCGCCGTGATGATCGTGAGGACCGGCCCGAAGATTTCCTCCTGCGCAATGGCTGCATCGCGCGGCACGCGGCCGAACACGGTCGGCTTCACGAAGAAGCCCTTCGAGATGCCTTCGGGCAGGCCGGTGCCGCCCGTCACGAGTTCGGCGCCGTCGGCAATGCCGCGTTCGATATAGTGCTGCACGCGCTGCTGCTGCACGGCCGAGGCAAGCGGGCCGAGCTTCGTTTTCTCGTCGCGCGGGTCGCCCACCGTGTAGGCTTCGGCGGCTTCCTTCGCGAGTGCGCGCGCTTCCTCGTAGCGCGACTCCGGCACGATCATGCGCGTATGCGCCGAGCAGGTCTGCCCCGAGTTCAGAAAGCATGCGCCTACGGTGCCCTTCACGGCAGCTGCGAAGTCGGCGTCGTCGAGCACCACCGAGGCCGACTTGCCGCCCAACTCCAGCGCCACGCGCTTGACTGTCGCGGCGGCCACCTCGGACACGCGCTTGCCCGCGCGCG
This sequence comes from Paraburkholderia sp. J12, assembly GCF_905220215.1. NCBI lineage: Bacteria > Pseudomonadati > Pseudomonadota > Betaproteobacteria > Burkholderiales > Burkholderiaceae > Paraburkholderia > Paraburkholderia sp. J12. The sequence goes on along the minus strand of NZ_CAJMZC010000001.1, from coordinate 95,021 downwards.
TCGAGCCCGTGAACGACACCATATCGATCTCGGGATGACGCGCCATGAGTTCGCCCACCACCGGGCCGTAGCCGCTCACGAGATTGAACACGCCAGCGGGCAGCCCCGCTTCGTGAATCGCTTCGGCCAGCACGAACGCGTTGAGCGGCGCGATCTCGGAAGGCTTGAGCACGACGGTGCAGCCGGCCGCGAGTGCCGCGGCGACCTTGAGCGTGATCTGGTTGAGGGGGTAGTTCCACGGCGTGATCGCGGCGACCACGCCCACCGGCTCGCGCACGACGAGCGAATTGCCCACGCGCTCCTCGTACTGGAACTCGCTCGCGAGCTTCGCATAGGCGCCCCAGTTGTACACCGGGCCGCCCACCTGGATGGCGCGGGCGAGCTTGAGCGGCATGCCCACTTCGCCCGCGATCAGTTGCGCGAGTTCGTCGGTGCGGACCTTGAGGTTGTCGGTGATCTTTTGCAGATACGCACCGCGTTCGGCCGCGGGCGTGGCGGCCCAGCGGTCGAAGGCGGCGCGCGCGGCGGCGATGGCCGCTTCGGCATCGGCTTCGTTGCCTTCGGGGATGCGGCCCATGACGGCCTCGGTGCCCGAATCGTAGACGTCGATCGTGCCCTTGCCCGAAGGCGCGACCCACTGGCCGTTGATGTAAAGCTGCTCGTAGTGTTTCATGCGTGTTCCTCCTGTCTCGTGCCAAGCTTCGTGTTCTGTGCCTCAGCGCGCCGGCGCTGTCGGGATCCTGCATTCTAGCGTGGTTGACGTAAGCGTAAGGCACAACCGGGCGTGCAAAAACAAAACGGGCGACGCATCTGCGCCGCCCGTCTTTCGCTTCATGACCCGCTACCGGTCAACCGAGGCTCAATGCAACCCCTGGCTCGCGAGGAAGTCCTCGTAATTGCCGCTGTAGTCGTTGATCGTCCCATCGGTCTTCACTTCGATGATGCGGTTCGCCAGGCCGTTCACGAACTCCCGGTCGTGCGAGACGAAAATCAGCGTGCCATCGAACTTCTCCAGCGCGATCTGCAGCGACTCGATCGACTCCATGTCCATGTGGTTGGTCGGCTCGTCCATCAGCAGGACGTTGTGGCGGCCCAGCATCAGCTTGCCCCAGATCATGCGGCCCTTCTCGCCGCCGGAGAGCACCTTCACCGACTTGCGGATGTCGTCGGCATTGAAGAGCAGACGGCCCAGCGTGCCGCGCACCGACTGCTCGTCGTCGCCTTCCTGGCGGTACTGGTCGATCCAGTCCATCAGCGTGACGTCGGCCGGAAATTCTTCGTAAGTGTCCTGCGGCATGTAGCCGATGTTCGCGTTCTCGGCCCACTTCACCGAACCGTTGTCGACCGCCAGATTGCCCAGCAGCGAACGCAGCAGCGTGGTCTTGCCCGCGCCGTTCTCGCCGATGATCGCGATGCGCTCGCCCGGCTGCACGCTGATGCTGAATTTATTGAAAATCTTGCGCTCGTACGTCTTCGTGATCTCTTCGGCCACCACGACGATGTTGTGCAGCTTCTTCTCGAACTCGAAGCGGATGAACGGGTTCTGGCGCGACGAAGGCTTGAATTCCTCGATCTTGATCTTGTCGATCATCTTCAGGCGGCTGGTCGCCTGGCGCGCCTTCGACTTGTTCGCCGAGAAGCGGCGCACGAAGTCCTGCAGGTCGGCCACGCGCTCCTTCGCCTTGGCGTTGGCCGCGGCCTGGCGCTCGCGCGCCTGCGCCGAAGCGAGCATGTAGTCGTCGTAGTTGCCCGGGTAGACCTTCAGCGTGCCGTAGTCCATGTCCGCCATGTGCGTGCAGACCTGGTTCAGGAAGTGTCGATCGTGGGAGATGATAATCATCGTCGAGTTGTACTCGTTAAGAATATCTTCCAGCCAGCGGATCGAGTTGATGTCGAGGTTGTTGGTCGGTTCGTCGAGCAGCAGCACGTCCGGCTTCGAGAACAGCGCCTGCGCGAGCAGCACGCGCAGCTTCCAGCCCGGCGCCACGGCGTTCATCGGGCCCTGATGGAATTCGGTGCCGATGCCGATGCCGAGCAGCAGTTCGCCCGCGCGCGCTTCGGCCGTGTAGCCGTCGTATTCCGCGAACTTCGTTTCGAGGTCGGCGGCTTTCATGTAGTCGTCGTCGGTGGCCTCGGGGTTCGCGTAGATGGCGTCGCGCTCGGTCATCGCGGCCCACATTTCCGTGTGGCCCATCATGACGACGTCGAGCACGCGCACGTCCTCATAGGCGAACTGGTCCTGGCGCAGCTTGCCCAGACGCACGTTCGGTTCGAGGATGACGTTGCCCGACGACTGTTCGAGGTCGCCGCCCAGGATCTTCATGAACGTGGACTTGCCGCAACCGTTCGCGCCGATCAGGCCATAGCGGTTGCCTTCGCCGAATTTGACCGAGATGTTCTCGAACAAGGGCTTCGGCCCGAATTGCATGGTGATGTTGGCGGTAGAGAGCACAGCGCGTCCCGGAAAATGGATCGGAGAAAAACCTGTAATTTTATCAGGTTATGTCAGTTCGCGGGCGAGCGCCAGACGACGGCGGAGGCAGCCCGCAGGTGCGGTTGGGGACGGATCGTGGGGCCCGCCGAGACCAGCCTTGAACGAGCAAGGGGGTATTTCTCCGGGCTTACGCGCCGTCCGGTTGACCGCTACGTGCAGTCTGCAGCACGTCGATGAACCCTGAAAGATCGGCCTGAGCGAATCCCATCGCCGCACCCAGCCGCAAGAGCTGCTGGACCGTGCCCGAAACCGGCATGGGCGTGCCGGTCTGCTGCGCGGCGGCCGCGACCGTATCGACATCTTTCTGAAAGGTCTTGAGCGCGCCGATGGGCGCGAGTCCGTCCTGCGTCATGCGCGGCACAAAGGTACGCAGCAACACCGAGTCGGCCCAGCCGCCGGCGAGCGCCTCGGGCAGCTTCGCGGCGTCGATGCCGCTGCGGCGCGCGAGGCTCACCGCCTCGGCGATGGCGGCGACCGTCGCCGTGACGATCGCCTGATTGCACAGCTTGGTGGTCTGCCCCGCGCCCACGGCGCCCATGTGCGTGACGCGCGCGGCGTACGCCGCGAGGATCGGCGCGACGGCGGCGACGTCCGCAGCGGCGCCGCCCGCCATGATCGCGAGCGTGCCCGCCTGCGCGCCGCCCACGCCGCCCGAAACCGGCGCATCGACCCAGCCGACACCGAGCGCCGCCGCCCGTTGGGCAAGCGCGCGCGTAGCGTCGGGAGGAATGCTCGAATGATCGACGATGCAGCGCACGCGCGGCGGCCGGGCCGCGGCGGCACGCTCGTCGAGCAATCCCTCTTCACCGAACACCACGGACTCGACCGCCGCCGCATCGGCGACGCACAGCAGCACGATGTCGGCGCTCTGCGCCAGCTCGCGCGGCGTGGCCGCAACCTGCGCGCCGTCGGCGACCAGCGCCTCGGCCTTCTCGCGCGTGCGGTTCCACACGCGCACCGCGTGGCCGGCGCGCAGCAGATGGCGGATCATCGGCCCGCCCATCAGCCCCGGCCCGCAAAATCCCAGTTTCCGGCTCTCCGTCATTCGTCGTCTCCATAACGCTTACCGCCGCACGGGCGGCAGGGAGCGCCATGATACCGGCCCGCGATTGCCTATACTCGACTGATGCACAGTTGAAGGCCCCGCTAATCAGCCGAATTCCCGCCTGCCGATCGAGAGGAGACCGCGCCATGAGCGACCACGTGTACAAGCAGATCGAACTCACCGGATCGTCCACGATATCGAGCGACGACGCCATTCGCTGCGCCATCGCGCGCGCGTCGAAAACGCTGCGGAACCTGCACTGGTTCGAGGTCACGGAAACACGCGGCCTGATCGAGGAGGACCAGATCACGCGCTGGCAGGTGACGATCAAGGTCGGCCTGCGTATCGACGATTGAGTGCGCGGCGGTTTGGGTCATCGCCGCCGCACCGCCATAATCGGAACTCGGGAAACGCAAACGGCCGCGCGGGCCCGAAGGCTTCCGCGCGGCCGCTTGCTGCGCGCCGCGCCGCCTTCCCGGCCGGCCGCGCGCAGGAACGTTCGCGTGCTTATTTCGGCAGCGAGCCGTCCACGCCTTCCACGTACCAGTTCAGGCGTTGCAGTTCCGGGTCGGTCAGCGTCTTGCCGGCCGGCACCTTCACGGCGCCCGTCTGATCCTTGATCGGGCCCGTGAAGACATCCCACTTGCCGCTCGCGATCGCGTCGCGCTTCGCGGAGACGGCCTTCACGGCGTCGGCGGGCAGCTCGGACGTGTTCACGTCGCCCAGATCGACGGCCTTTTGCGGGATGCCCCACCACACCGGATCGTTCTTCCACTTGCCGTCCAGCACCTGCTGGATCGCGGCGACGTAATACACGCCCCAGTTCGCCTCGACCGAGCCCAGATGCGCGTGCGGGCCGAACTTCTGCATGTTCGAATCCCAGCCGAATGCGTGCACGTGCTTTTCTTCGGCCGTTGCGAGCGTCGCGCTGGAGTCGGTGTTCTGCAGCAGCACGTCGGCGCCCTGCCCGATCAGCGTTTCGGCCGCCTGCTTTTCCTTGCCCGGATCGAACCAGCTGTTGATCCAGATGACCTTGGTGTGGACCTTCGGATTCACCGAACGCGCGCCGAGCGTGTACGCGTTGATGTTGCGCACCACCTCGGGAATCGGCACCGAGGCCACGAAGCCGAGCGTGTTGGTCTTCGTCGCATAACCCGCCGCGACGCCCGCGAGGTACGCGCCCTGGTACATGCGCACGTCATAGGTGCCGAAGTTCGGCGCCTTCTTGTAGCCGGTCGCGTGCAGGAACACCGTATCCGGGAAGTCCTTCGCGACCTTCAGTTCGAAGTCCTGATAGCCGAAGCTCGAACCGAAGATGATCTTGTTGCCCTTGCTCGCCAGATCGCGGAACACGCGTTCGGAGTCGGCCGATTCGGGCACGTTCTCGATACGCGTGATCTTGATCTTGTCGCCGAACTTCGCCTCGGCCATCTTGGAGCCCTGATCGTGCGCATAGGTCCAGCCGGCATCGCCCGGATTGCCGAGATAGACGAACGCGACACCCGGCACGTCGGCGGCCTGCGCCGGCGCGACGAGCGCGGCCGAAGCGCACGCGGCGGCAACGGCGAAGGCGGTCAGGATGGTTTTTTGCATCGTGGATCTCCTGTCGTGAATGGGAATGGTGCGATTCTTCAACGGCGTTTCGGCAGGTCCCTGCGGGCCCGCCTCGTGGTCGGTCAGGTGCACATGGAGGGCCGCTTATGGGCGGCTCCTCCAAACAGGGGGTCATCCAAGGGGCTCATCCAGGCGGCCCCACCTAGGCGGCCCCAAAGAACGGTTTGCCGAGCGAGGCCGGCGCATTCAGGCGGATCGTGTTCGGGTTGCGCGAGATCAGCACGAGCACGACGACGGTGGCGACATACGGCAGCATGGCGAGGAACTGCGTCGGCACCGGCACGCCCACGGCCTGCGCGTAGAACTGCAAGCCCGTGACCGCACCGAACAGGAGCGCGCCGATCAGCAGGCGCCCCGGGCGCCACGTCGCGAACACCACGAGCGCCAGCGCGATCCAGCCGCGCCCGGCCGTGATCTGCTCCTGCCAGAGGTGCAGCTGCACGATCGAGTAGTACGCGCCGGCCAGCCCCGACATCGCGCCGCCGAACAGCGTCGCGCCATAGCGCACGCCGATCACCGGAAAGCCCACCGAGTGCGCAACCTGCGGCGACTCGCCCACCGAGCGCAGCACGAGCCCGGCACGCGTGCGGTAGAGAAACCAGCCGACCACGGCGAACATGACGAACGCGAGGTAATCGACAGGCGTGTTGTTAAAGAGCGCCGGGCCGAGCACGGGCAGTTGCGAGAGCCCCGGAACCGGCCACGCCGCAATGGTCGCCGAGGTGGCGGCCGACGTATACGGCTTGCCCACGTAAGCCGAGAGACCCACGCCGAAGATCGTGAGCGAAAGGCCCGTGGCGACCTGGTTGGCGAGCATCGTGAGCGTGAGGAAGCCGAACAGCAGCGCCATCGCCATGCCGGCCGCGATCCCCGCGAGCAGGCCGAGCCACGGATTGCCCGTGATGGTCGTCGCCGCGTAGCCGGTGACGGCGCCCATCAGCATCATCCCTTCCACGCCGAGATTGAGCACGCCCGACTTCTCGGTGACGAGTTCGCCCACGCCCGCGAACATGAGCGGGATGGCGGCGGTGACGGCGCTCGAGGCGAGCGAACCGGCTTGCTGGATATCCATGTCCGTTATGCCTGAATGTGTTGTGCCTGAAGCAGAAGTCAGTGGCCCGCCGCAACGCGATGGCGGCGGCGCACGCGGTAATTCACGAAGAGATCGGCGCCCAGCAGGCAGAAGAGCAGCAAGCCCTGGAACACGCCCGAGAGCGCCTGCGGCAGTTGCAGCGAGGTCTGCACCGCTTCGCCGCCGAGGTACAGGAGCGCCATCAGGAGGCTTGCGAGCACGATCCCGAACGGATGCAGCCGCCCCACGAACACGACGATGATCGCCGTGAAGCCGTAGCCCGGCGACCATGTGGCCTGGAGCTGGCCGATCGGACCGGCGATCTCGCCCATGCCCGCGAGACCCGCGAGGCCGCCGGAGAGCAGCAGCGAGATCCAGATCGTCTTCTTCTCCGAGAAGCCCGCGTAGCGCGCAGCGAGCGGCGCGAGCCCGCCCACGCTCATGCGGTAGCCCGCGAAGCTGCGGCGCATGAAGAGCCAGACGAGCGGCACGGCCGCGACGGTAAGGAAAATCGACGCGTTCAGGCGTGTGCCGCGCAGCCAGTGGATGCGCCAGTCGCCGCCGAAGGTCGGATAGAGCGCGTCGCCGCCGAACATTTCGGAGAGCGGAAAATTCATCCCGTTCGGGTCGCGCCACGGGCCGCTCACGAGCCAGATCAGCAACTGCGTGGCGACGTAGGTGAGCATCAGGCTCGTGAGGATTTCGTTCGTGTTGAAGCGGCTCTTGAGCCACGCCGGAATCGCGGCCCAGGCCATGCCGCCCAGCACGCCCGCGAGCATCATCAGGAACAGGATCCACCCGCCCGTGGACTGGTCGAAGTAGATCGCCACGCCGCTCGCCGCAATGCCGCCCAGCACCATCTGCCCTTCCGCGCCGATGTTCCAGACGTTCGCGCGATAGCCGGCCGCGAGGCCGAGCGCGATGAGGCACAGCGGCGACGCCTTGAGCAGCAGCTCCGACCAGCCGTTGACGGTCGAAAGCGGCTCGACGAAGAACGCGTACATGGCCTGCGCGGGATCGCGCCCGACGAGGCCGAAGATCAGGAAGCCGATTGCGAGCGTGAGCAGCGCGGCAATCAGCGGCACGGCGATGCGCACCGTGCGGGACGGCGCCGTGCGGGCTTCGAGTCGATACGGAAAGATCATGGTGATGAGGTCGGTGCGGGTATCGTTGTTCGGTGCTGCCGGTTCGTTGCGGCCTGTCGCGCCTGAGTGCCTGAATGCTTGACTAAACGGCGCCTGCATGATGCCTGTTAGCGCACCCCGTGGCGGTTGCGTTCGCCGCGCGTCACACGTGGGCCGCGGGGCCGGGCGCCGCCGGTTCCGCGGGAGGCGCGCCGTCGCCGGCTTGGCCCCCGCGGTCGCCGAAGAGGCCCGCCATCCAGCGGCCAATCTCCTCGGCGTTGGTCTCGCCGGTGAGGCGCGCGGGCGAGAGCCGCCCGCCCGCGAGCACCGCGATGCGGTCACAGATGTCGAAGAGCTCTTCGAGCTCCTCGGAGATCACGAGAATCGCCACGCCGCGCGCCGAAAGATCGAGCAGTTGCTGCCGGATAAATGCGGCCGCACCGACATCGACGCCCCAGGTGGGCTGCGCGACCACGAGCACCCTGGGCGCCTGCAGGATCTCGCGTCCGACGATGAACTTCTGCAGGTTGCCGCCCGAGAGGCTTTGAGCCAGCGCATCGGGGCCGCCGCAGCGCACGTCGAAGGCACCGATGCAGCGCTCGGCAAAGGCGCGCATCGCGCCGGTCCTGAGCCAGCCCGAGCGCACCATGCCATCGCGATACGCGGTCAGGAGCGCGTTCTCCGAAAGCGACATGGCCGGCACCGCACCGCGACCGAGGCGCTCCTCGGGCACGAACGCGAAACCCAGCTTGCGCCGCGCGCCGGCGGAAAGCCGCCCGGCGGTCTTGCCGCAGATCGTCACGGCGTCGGCCGCCACGCCGTGACGCGCGACCTGTGCCTCGCCGGACAGCGCCGCGAGCAGTTCCGCCTGGCCGTTGCCCGAGACTCCCGCAATGCCGAGAATCTCGCCCGCGTGCACGCCGAACGAGACGTCGGAGAGCGAGGTGCCGAACGGATCGTCGCTCGGCATCGAGAGATGCTTCACTTCGAGCAGCACGTCGCCCGGCGTATGGGTGCGGCGCGTGTAGTCGGGCAGCTCGTGGCCCACCATCAGGCGCGCGAGCGAAGCGTGCGTCTCGTCGCGCGGAATCACGTTGCCGGTCACCTTGCCGCCGCGCAGCACGGTCGCCGTGTCGCAGAGCTCCTGGATCTCGTCGAGCTTGTGGCTGATATAGAGAATGCTGCAGCCTTCGGCGGCCAGCCGGCGCAGCGTGCCGAAAAGCTTGCGCACGGCCTGCGGCGTGAGCACCGAAGTGGGCTCGTCCATGATGAGCAGGCGCGGGTTCTGCAAGAGGCAGCGCACGATCTCCACGCGCTGGCGCTCGCCCACCGTGAGGCTATGCACATGACGCTGCGGATCGACGTCGAGCCCGTACTGCGACGACACTTCGCGGATGCGCTTCGCGAGCGTCTTGAGATCGAACGGCTCGTCGAGCGAGAGCGCGATGTTCTCGCCCACGGTCAGCGTTTCGAAGAGGGAGAAGTGCTGGAACACCATGCCGATGCCGAGCTTGCGCGCGGCGGCCGGGCTCGCGATCTCCACGCGCTGCCCCTCCCAGCGGATCTCGCCGGCGTCGGGCCGCACCGCGCCATACACGATCTTCATGAGGGTGCTCTTGCCCGCGCCGTTCTCGCCGAGCAAGGCATGGATCTCGCCGGGCAGGACCGTCAGCGTGACGTCGTCGTTCGCGCGCACGGCGGGATACTGCTTCGTGATGCCCGAGAGCGCAAGACGCGGTACGGCGCCGCCCATGCCCGCCGTCTGCCGCGCCGTTTGCCCTGTAGAAGATTCGCCCATGGAGGCTCCGCCCGTAGTACGTTATTACGCTATCGCTGATACGTGTTCTATGCCCGCGAAGCCGCTTCAGGCTTCGGTCCACCGCTGGGCGCCACCGCGCGGGGGTGACAATACCCGTTAGCCGCGTGGGAGTCGAGCCGACAAAAATCCCTGCAGACGGCGCGCCACCGGCCTTCTCGGGAAAGCCTCCCTTGACGGACTTTTTCATTCATATTAAAAACCATATACCCACAAAGCCCAACGATCAGCCAGAACATATAATCCGGAGAGTTCATGAGTCAGCAACGCGAGGCGATCGACACGTACTTATTGCGCGTCTTGCACACCCTCTTGATGGAGCGCAGCGTGACGCGCGCCGCCGTCAAGCTCAACCAGTCGCAACCGGCCATCAGCGCGGCGCTGCGCCGCCTGCGCGATATCACCGGCGACCCGCTGCTCGTGCGCGGCAAGTCCGGCATGGTGCCCACCGAATACGGCCTGCGCCTGCTCGAACCGGTGCAGAACGCGCTGCGCGAGATCGAGCGGATTCGCTTCCAGCAGCACAATTTCGACCCCGCGACCTCCATCCGCTGCTACCGGATCGGCTGCCCCGACTATCTGAACGTCCTGTTCGTGCCGACCGTGGTCGAGCGCTTTCGCCAGGCCGCGCCCAACGCCACGCTCGAGTTCCATTCGCTCGGCCCGGCTTTCGACTACGAGCTCGCGCTCGAAGAAGGCAAGCTCGACATCGTCATCGGCAACTGGCCCGAGCCGCCCGAACAACTGCACCTCTCGAACCTGTTCGTCGACCAGATCGTCTGCCTGATGAGCAACACGCACCCGTTCGCCAAGCGCGGCGGGCTCACGCTCGACCAGTATCTCAACGCGCCGCACCTCGCGCCCACGCCCTACTCGGTCGGCCAGCGCGGCGCCATCGACGTGCATCTCGCGCGCGAGCGCCTCAAGCGCCATGTGGTCGTCACGCTGCCGTACTTCAATCTCGCGCCCTACGTGCTCATCAAGTCGGACCTCGTGTTCACGACCACGCGCCTCTTCGCCGACCACTATGCGCGCTTTCTGCCGCTCACGGTCGTGCCCGCGCCGCTCGATTTCCCGCCGATGCAGTACTACCAGCTGTGGCATGAACGTTGTCATTACTCGGACGAAGTACGCTGGTTGCGCGGCCTCGTCGCCGAAGCGACCAGGACGCTGATCGACAAACCCTGATCTTCCTGCGTCACGGGCGACCGGGCGGCAAGGCCCCCGGTCGCTTTTTCAGGCGCTATCCCTTTTCACTCAGCGCGCCGACTGCACAAGCTGCCCCGCGAGCCGGTTGTGCCGCTCGATGACCGGGCCGAGCTCCACCGTCTGCAGCACGCCCTCCTTCGCCACGATCCGCCCGTCGATCACCGATAGCGCGACCTGCGACGGCGCGCAGAACACGAGCGCCGCCACGGGGTCGTGCAGACCGCCCGCGAACGAAGGCTGGCGCAGATCGAACGCGACGAAGTCCGCCGCCATGCCCGGTGCGAGCGCGCCGATATCGTCGCGGCCCAGCACCTGCGCGCCGCCGAGCGTCGCGATCTCCAGCGCCTCGCGCGCCGTCATCGCATCGGGGCCGAAACCCACGCGCGCGAGCAGCATGGCCTGGCGCGCTTCGGCCACCATCTGCGCGCCGTCGTTCGACGCCGAGCCGTCGACGCCCAAACCCACCGGCACGCCGGCCAGACGCATCTTCTTGACGGGCGCGATGCCGGACGCGAGCCGCATGTTCGAGCACGGGCAATGCGCGACGCCCGTGCCGGTGCGCCCGAAAAGACCGATGCCGTGCTCGTCGAGCTGAACGCAGTGCGCATGCCAGACGTCGCGCCCCACCCAGCCCAGGTCTTCGGCGTATTCGGCCGGCGTCATGCCGAACTTCTCGCGGCTGTAGGCGATGTCGTTGACGTTCTCGGCCAGGTGCGTGTGCATCGACACGCCGTAGTGCCGGGCGAGCGTCGCCGACTCGCGCATCAGGTCGCGGCTCACCGAGAACGGCGAGCACGGCGCCACCACGACGCGCAGCATCGCGTAACGGCCCTCGTCGTGGTAGGTCTCGATGAGACGCTGGGTGTCGGCGAGGATCGCGTCTTCGTTTTCGACCACCGAATCGGGCGGCAGTCCGCCGTCCTTCTGCCCCACGCTCATGCTGCCCCGGGCCGCGTGAAAGCGCATGCCGATCTGCTGCGCGGCGCGGATGCTGTCGTCGAGCCGGCTGCCGTTCGGATAGATGTAAAGGTGGTCGCTCGAAGTCGTGCAACCCGAGAGCAGCAGTTCCGCCATCGCCGTGAGCGTCGAGACCTCGATCATCTCCGGCGTGAGATTCGCCCAGACCTTGTAGAGATTCGTGAGCCAGCCGAAGAGCTCAGCGTCCTGCGCGGCCGGCACGGCGCGCGTGAGGCTCTGGTACATGTGATGGTGCGTGTTGACGAGCCCCGGCATCACCAGATGCCCGCTCATGTCGAGCACTTCGTCGGCGGTGGCGGGCAGTTCCTCGGCCGTGCCCACGGCGACAATGCGGTTGCCCTCCACATAGAGGCCACCGCCGCGGATCTCGCGCCGCGCGCCGTCCATCGTCACCAGCACATCGGCATGCTTCACCAGCAGCGTCCTGCCGCGGCTAGTCTCGAGTGTGCGTTGCATGTGTCTGTTCGCTCCAAAATCGTGCCGCGGCGCAAGGTGGCTGCCGGCGGCGTGTGAATCAGACGTCCGTGCCGCACACGCCGGCCCGTCGGGATGCCCCGGTGCCGACGCGTCCATGGCATGGACGCCGCTGGCCCGGTTACCCGGCATGACCGCCGTCTTCGGGACGCGCAGCACGTGCTGCGCATGTCCGTTACCTTCTGCGGTCAAAATTACGCTGGCAATTCATGCGCCTGCGATACCCGGATTCAGTACGCCAATATAAAGGTCTGATTTTGGCGCCGGTACGATGGGAAAAACCGCTTTCCGGCGCGAGGGAACCAGGGCGAACCCGCCCCCGGAAGCGGCCGGCGGTAGCGGAAAGCGCCTTGAAACGGCGCTGCGGCAAGGCTCTCATGCTGCGGGCATTATCTTTCCTATCGGTCGCCCGCTTGTGCCCCGATCGTTCTTAAAATGCGGTCACGGCGCTCGCTTCGATCCGCCGACGGGTATGTAGCCACTGCTGATGTGGAGCCTCGATCCGCCGCCATGCTTCATGGGATCGGGCTACCGCTGAAATTTCGCGCTTTTATCACAAGCAAGACACAAGGAAACTGCGAATGGGCAAGCTCACCACCCATGTGCTCGACACCGCCAACGGCCGTCCCGGCAACGGCATCAAGGTCGAACTCTTCGCGCTCTCGGGCGATACGCGCCGTGCGCTGAAAACCGTCACGACGAACCACGACGGCCGCTGCGACGAGCCCCTGCTCGACGGCGCGGCGCTCGCCACGGGCGAGTACGAACTCGTGTTCCACGCGGGCGATTACTTCGCCGCGCTCGGCACGAAAGTGCCCGAACCGCGCTTCGTCGATCGCGTGGTGCTGCGCTTCGGCATTGCGGACACGGCTGCGCATTACCACGTGCCGCTGCTGGTCTCGCCGTGGTCGTACAGCACGTACCGCGGCAGCTGATCGGGTCACGGCGTCCGGCAACCCGGCCCGGCAGCACCCGCAAACCAACAATAATTCCCGGACTTTCAGGCCCGGCGGCGCTTCTCTTCGACGAGGCGCCGGCCCCCGCAGTCCGCGCGTAGCGCCACAGGCGCCATGCGCGCAACGAATCAGGAGTGGAGGAGTTTCATGGAAGGCTTTATCACCGACTGGCTGAACCTCGCATTGCGCTGGTTCCACGTCATCGCAGCCATCGCCTGGATCGGCGAATCGTTCTATTTCGTCGCGCTCGACAACAGCCTCAAACCGCCGACGGACCCGAACCAGCGCCGCCGCGGCGTGTTCGGGGAGCTCTGGCACGTGCACGGCGGCGGCTTCTACAACATGCAGAAGTACACCGTCGCGCCGCCCGAAATGCCCGAAGACCTGCACTGGTCGAAGTGGCCCTCGTACACCACGTGGCTCTCCGGCGCGTCGCTCTTCACGGTGCTCTACCTGTTCGCACCGAACACCTATCTGATCGACAAGAGCGTGCTCGACATGGGCCCGGTCGTCGCGGTGTTCTCGGCCATCGGCTTCCTCGCCGCGGGCTGGATCGTCTATGACTCGCTGTGCCGTCTGCTCGGCACGAACGACAAGCTGCTCGGCATCTGCGTGGGCCTCTATGTGGTGGTCGCCGCGTACCTCGCCTGCCACATTTTCTCGGGCCGCGCCGCGTACCTGATCATGGGCGGCATGCTCGCGACGATCATGTCGGCCAACGTGTTCTTCGTCATCATCCCCGGCCAGCGCAAGATGGTCGACGCGATGCTCAAGGGCCAGGAGCCGAACCCGATCTACGGCAAGCGCGGCAAGCAGCGTTCGGTGCACAACACCTACTTCACGCTGCCGGTGGTGTTCGCGATGCTGTCGAACCACTATGCGATGACCTATGCCCACGAGTACAACTGGGCGATCCTTGTCGTGATCATGCTGGCCGGCGCGCTGATTCGCCAGTTCTTCGTGATGCGCCACCGCGGCCACGTGCTGTGGTACCTGCCGCTCGGCGGCGTGGCGCTGATGTTCGTCGCGCTCGTCTGGACGCTGCCGCGCCCGGTCGTGCCGCAGGCCGAAGCCGCGAACGCCCCGACCATCAAGGTCGGCGACATCCAGCCGATCCTGCAGGCCCGCTGCGCGGCGTGCCACTCGGCACACCCGACGCTCATGGGCGCGGCGCCGGCCGGCGTGATGCTCGATACGCCCGACGAGATCTCGCAGAACGCCCAGCGCATCTATCAGCAGGCCGTGCAGCTGAAAGCGATGCCGCTTGGCAACGTCACGCACATGACGGACGAAGAGCGGCAGAAGATCGCGGCCTGGTTCGACGGCGGTGCGAAGCAATAACTGCTTACGGCATGCAGCGGATTCGTCGCATGCCGCTTGAAGTCGGAGCTGCAAACAGGAGGCCCGGAGCACAATGTGCTCCGGGCCTTTTTGTTGCACGACGCGGTTCGCAACCCTGCACGGCGTGCGATTGCGGCCACCCTCGAAGCGATAGAGTGAAAAGATCGGGAGTCCGGAAGACCGGTTGAAAACCCTTTCTCTGGGAGGTTCAGTTGTCGAAAGCATTCGTACTCAGCGGAGACGGCCCGCTCGCCGTGGCCTGGCAATGCGGACTCATGAGCGGCCTCGCGCAGTCGGGAGTCTCGTTGCGGGATGCGGACTTCTTGCTCGGCACCTCGGCGGGCGCGATCGTCGCGACCCAGACCTTGTCGGCCGGTTCGACGCCGTGCTGATCGTCAGCTTCCACCCGCCCGGCCCGGCCGGACAGCGCATGACTGCTCGCGTCACCGCACAGGCCGACGCACTCATGGCAGCCGGAACCCGCGTGCTCGTCGTAACGCCCGACGAGCCGTGCCTCGAAGCGATCGGCTCGCAGACGATGGACTTCGCGCCGCCCCGCGGTCGCCCGGCAAGGCTCGGCGCAAGGCGTCGCGATCGCCAGTCGACTCGCCCAATTCTGGCAATAAGCACCCGGCGTCCAGAAGCAAAAAAGCCACGACCTTCGGTCGTGGCTCGATAAGAGAAAGGCCCGATATGCCGGGCGTGAAGCTTCAGCCCTGCGCCGCGCGCATCGCCTCTTCGGTCAGCCAAAGCGATTCCGGCAGATCCTGCTCGTTGAGGTTGAGCCCCTCGCCGCCGCGATCGACGACGATGAAGTCGCTCACCTCGTCGAGCGCGATCAGCGGATGGTGCCAGACGCCCTTCGCGTAGTTCACGCCCTGCCAGCCCCGCGTGACGAAGGCACGGATCTTCGCGACGTCCAGATCGCCGGCCGGCGCCACGACCACCAGATACGGCCGGTCGTTCAGCGGCACGAACGCCTGGCTGCCGAGCGGATGGCGCTCGAGCATCTTCACTTCGAACGGCAGCACGCGCGGCTGCCCGCGGAACAGATTGACGAGCGTGCGCCCGCTCTCGTCGGTCACGTCCACGTTCGCGAGATCGTGATAACGGATCGTCGTGCCGAGGTTGATCGGAATCTGCTTCGCCCCTTCGAGCTCGATCACGTCGCCGAACGGCGCGAACGCCTCGCGCGTGAGCGGCTCGATGGAAAGCGTGGTTCGGGTATCGCTCATGATGGCCTCGCCGACGCTCAAGCGAGCGTGCCCCACAGACGCAGGCGCGACACGCCGCCGTCCGGGATGATGTTCAGGCGCACGTGCGTGACCGGGCCCAGCGCGGCCAGCTCGCTTTCGAAGTAGTGCTGGTTGTCCATCTGCAGCTTCTGTTCGCCGAGCAGCACCGGCCAGAACATCGCCTGGGTGATGAGCGAGCTGTCCGTGCCGCCCGTCACGCGCGCGGCCTGGATCGAGCAGCGATCCGGATAGTTGCCCTTGAAGTGCGCCGTATCGACTTCGATCTTCTTGATGACGCCCGGCTGTGCCAGCGCGATGATCGCCCAGTCGTTGCCCGGCTCGCGGCGGCGGCGCGTTTCCCAGCCGTCGCCCATGTTCACGCCGCGGCCCGGCATCAGGATGTTCGAAGCGACACCGAAGTGCTGGTTGTTCGCCGCAACGAGGTAGGCGCCGTTTTCCATCGCCGCGAGGTCGAAGAGTTCGGTGCGGCTCGCGCCCTTCCAGTCCACCTGCGGCTGGCCATAGACGCGCAGACGCGCAATGCCGCCATCGGGATAGATGTTCACGCGCAGGTGCGTGTAGGGCTGCGTGCTCGTCACTTCGACGTAGTGGTGGCTGTTGCCCTGCAGCGAGGTCGAGGGAACGATCTCGGTCCACTGCGTCGAAGCGCCCGGCGCGCCTTCCGGCACATAGGCGCCCTCCACCGAGGCGGCCGGCGGGAAATTGCCCGTGAAGTGGCTCGTGTCGAGGTCGAGGCCCTTGATGACGCCCGGGCGCGCGAGCTTGACGACGCACCAGTCGTAGCCCGTCGTGCGCTTGCGGCGCGTCTCCCAGCCGTCCATCCACTTGCCGTGATCGTCGTACTTGCCCGGGATGAAGACGGCCGGCTCCGGATTGAGCATGCGATCCTTCGGGGCGAAGAAGTCGTCGCTCGCCTCGAGTGCCTGCGCGCCCAGCCGCGGGTCCGCGAGGTTCACGTAGCGGCGCGTGAATTCAGGTGCGTTGGGGTCGAGAGTCGGGAGTGCCATCTTTGTCTTCCTTCGTGTCTGTCGTGTCGGTTCGGTGCTGCCGGTGATACGGAAAAGCGCCGCGCCCGCATGCGCTTGCGCGGGCCGGCGCCGTGTCATGCGTCGATCAGTTCGTCGAGCCTGAAACGGGCAATGCGGTAAATCTGGTCGAGGCTCGCGCGCAGTTCGTCCGGGCGGCTGTTGCTCACGCGCGATTCGAAGTTCGCGATGATGCCGTGTCGATCATAGCCGCGCACGGCCAGGATGAACGGAAAACCGAACTTCTCGCGATAGGCGTGGTTCAGCGACTGCAGTTTGTCGAACTCTTCCTGCGTGCAGAGGTTCAGACCCGCGCCGCTTTGCTCGCGCGTCGATTCGATGGTCAGCTCGCCGCGCACCGCCGCCTTGCCCGCGAGCTCCGGGTGAGCGTTGATGAGGGCGAGCTGCTTCGCTTCGCCTGCGCTCTCCACCGCGCCCGACATCGTGCGATGCAGCACCTCGATGCTCGCATACGGACGCTGGCCCGCGGCCGCCTCGGCCACCCAGGGCGAGTGTTCGAAAATGCCCGAAAGCGCCGCCACGAAGGCTTCGGTCGAGGCGTTGTTCAGCTGTTCGAGGGTGTAGTGCATTGCCTTCATGCGGCGGCCCCGCGGTGATCGTTCTGTTGCGGTTGATAGGGATGATGCTCGCGCCAGTGACGCGCGATGTCCACGCGGCGGGTGATCCACACGCGATCGTGTTGTTCGATGTGATCGAGGAAACGCTGCAGCGCGCGAAAGCGCCCCGGGCGGCCGAGCAGGCGGCAGTGCATGCCGATCGAGAGCATCTTCGGCGCTTCGTCGCCTTCTTCGTAGAGCACGTCGAATGCGTCGCTCAGGTAGGTGAAGAAGTGGTCCGCCGTGTTGAAGCCCTGGGGCGTGGCGAAGCGCATGTCGTTCGTGTCGAGCGTGTACGGCACGATCAGTTGCGGCGTGGTCTTGCCGCCCGTGACTTCCACGTCCATCCAGAACGGCAGGTCGTCGCCGTAGTAGTCGGAGTCGTAGAGGAAGCCGCCGTGCTCCGCGACGAGGCGGTGCGTGTTCGGGCTGTCGCGGCCGGTGTACCAGCCGAGCGGCCGCACGCCCGTGACGCGCTCGATCGCTTCCATGCCGAGCTTCATATGCTCGGCTTCGAGTTCGGGCGTCGCGTCCTGGTAGTGGATCCAGCGGTAGCCGTGGCATGCGATCTCGTGGCCGAGCTCGACGAATGCGCGGGCCGCTTCGGGATGGCGCTCGATCGCCATGCCGACGCCGAACACCGTGAGCGGCAGGCCGCGCTTCTCGAACTCGCGCAGGATGCGCCACACGCCGACGCGCGAGCCGTACTCGTAAATCGACTCCATGCTCATGTGGCGCGCCGGGTAGGCCGCGGCGCCGACGATCTCGGAGAGGAACTGCTCGGATGCACGGTCGCCGTGCAGCACGCAGTTTTCGCCGCCCTCTTCGTAGTTGAGCACGAACTGCACCGCGACGCGGGCCTGGCCCGGCCAGTTGGCCTGCACCGGATGCCGGCCATAACCAGTCAGATCGCGAGGATATTGGGGATCGAGTGCCATGCTGGACGAATCAATCGAAAAGTGGTGGGTAAGCGTCAATCGAGCGGGAATCCGGCGAATCGACAAACCAGTGAATCGACGGAAAGCGGGGGCATCGGACGTGCCGCGAGCGCGGTTCACGGGTGCGGCGGGACGGCGTGGCCGCCCGCTTTCAGGACCGGATCAGTGTAGCGAAATCGCTTCGGCGCGCCCATATGCACGCTCAGATAGTGCGGGTCAAGCGCGATGTATGAGGACCGCCGCACCGCGCTTGACGCGATTCCTCAAGGTTGGGTGTTTACCCGTAGCGCAGCGGGCGCGCGGGCGGCGGGGAGTCGGTGATGCCCGGTGTATCGACGCCCGGTGTATCGACGCCCGGCGTAGCGACGCCCGGCGTAGCGACGCCCGGCGTGGCGACGCCCGGACTAAATCGCGCGAAGTCGCCGTCGTAGCGCTTCGCGAGCGGGCGCGCGAAGTCGCCGCGCTTGGCGGTGGCAAGGCGCAGCGTCACGAGCGCCTCCACCCATTTCACGGCCGCCGTCACGCCGTCCACCACCGGCACGGCCAGTGCGTCCTCCACCTGCGCGCACAGGCTCGTCATACCCGCGCAGCCGAGCACGATCGCATCCGCCCCGTCTTCTTCGAGCGCGCGACGGCATTCCTCGACGATCGCGCGGCGCGCGGCCGAGCCCGGTTCGTCGAGTTCGAGCACGGCCACGTCGATGGCCCGCACGTTGCGGCAAAAGCGCGTCATGCCGTAGCGCTCGGCCAGATGCCACGCCATCGCGCGGGTGCGCGAGAGCGTCGTCACCACCGAGAAGCCCGGCGCCAGCACGCTCGCCGCATGCATGGCCGCCTCGGCGATGCCGATCACGGGCCCCCGCGCAAGCTCGCGCGCGGCGTACAGGCCCGGGTCGCCAAAGCACGCAATCACGTAACCGTCGAAGCCCTCGCGCTCGCCCGCTTCCACTTCGGCGAGCAGGCCAGGCGTCGCCAGCGCCTCGTCGTAGTAGCCCTCGATCGACGGCGGCCCCATGGTCGGGCTCACCGCCACCACTTCCGTCCCCGCGGCGACCACGGCGCGCGCGCACTGGCCCATCGCGGCGGTCATCCGCTGGGTCGTGTTCGGGTTGATCAGCTTGATACGCATGTCTCCTCCAGCTTGTTTCGGGTGCATCCCGGTCTTACGCGCGGGCGCGTTGGCCGAGCGTGAGCGCGCGGTAAAACAGTGCGCCGAGCGCCGCGCCGATGAACCACGAGAAGTTCGCGGCACCCGAGAGCGCCGGCGTCATCACGCAGAGAATCGCGATGACGGCGGCAGGCAGGAGCGCCATCACGGCACGGCGGTTCACGCCGTCGCGATACCAGTAGGCGCCCGAGGGCGACACGGTATAGAGATCGTCCACGGCGAGGCAGCCGCGCTTGACGAGATAAAAGTCAACCGTCAGGACACCGTACAAAGGCCCGATAAAGGCGCCGAGCACGTCGAGCGTGTAGTGAATCACGGCCGGGTTGTTGAAGAGGTTCCACGGCGTGATGAAGATCGAGGCGACCGCCGCGAGCATGCCGCCCGCGCGCCAGCTGATCAGGCGCGGCGCCACGTTCGAAAAGTCGAATGCCGGAGAAACGAAGTTCGCGACGATGTTGATGCCGATGGTGGCGATGGTGAACGTGAGCGCCCCGAGGATCACGGCGGTCGGATGGTCGATGCGGCCCACCGTTTCGACCGGATCGGTAATCAGTTGTCCGAACACAGGCAGCGTGGCCGAGGTCGTGATGACCGTCACCAGCGAGAACGCGAGGAAGTTGACCGGCAGGCCCCAGAAGTTACCGCGATGCACGCTCCTGAGCGACTTGCCGTAACGCGAGAAGTCGCCGAAATTGAGCATCGGTCCCGAGAAGTACGACACCACGAGCGAGATCGCCGTAATCATGACCGGGATCACTTCCGCACCGTGATACTTCACGCCGCCGAGATTGAGGCCGATGTTCTGCCAGCCCGCGCGATACACCATATAACCCGCCAGCGCGAACATCACGACATACACGGCCGGACCCGCGAAGTCGATGAACTTCTTGATGGTCTCCATGCCGTTCCAGAACACGAAGGCCTGCAGCACCCAGAGCGTCATGAAGCCTGCCCAGCCGATGGTGGAAAGGCCGAACATGCCGTGCCTGTGCACGTCCGCGTAGGGCATGAGCTCGGGGAAGAACTTGAGCACGACGATCACGAGCGCGCTCGACGCGAGATAGGTCTGGATGCCGTACCACGCCACCGCGATCAGGCCGCGGATCACGGCGGGAATGTTGGCGCCCAGCACGCCGAACGTGGCGCGGCAGGCAACCGGATACGGCACGCCGTGACGCTGGCTGGGGCGCGCAATGAGGTTGCAGAGCACGTTGACGATCGAGATGCCCACCAGCAGCGCGATCAGCACCTGCCAGCTCGTGAGGCCGAGGGCAAAAAGACTGCCTGCGAACACATAGCCGCCGACGCTGTGCACGTCGGACATCCAGAACGCGAAGATGTTGTACGCGCCCCAGGTCTGCTCGCGCAACGGCGCGAGGTCGGCGTTGTAAAGCCTGTCGCTGTAGCC
The DNA here is from genome assembly GCF_905220215.1 of Paraburkholderia sp. J12. NCBI lineage: Bacteria > Pseudomonadati > Pseudomonadota > Betaproteobacteria > Burkholderiales > Burkholderiaceae > Paraburkholderia > Paraburkholderia sp. J12. The sequence continues at coordinate 74,486 of NZ_CAJMZC010000001.1, read as the reverse complement.
GGACGGCAGGTGGAAGCTTTCCTCTTCGCCGCCCTCTGCGGACTCGAAGCCGGGTACTGCGGGACTGCCGGGTGATGCGCTGAACTGAGCCATGATCCGCTCCTTGGGATGAATACGCCGACGGGAAAAGACACTCGAACCCCTTGGGCGCGGCAGCCGCACACCCACGTGCGGCTGCCGCGCAGCCTGCCGGATGGCCCAGGACTTCCGGATCCGGCGCCGGTCGCCGCTTGCGCGCGCCCTGTTCCGCCGTACCGCCATAGCCCTTGCGCACTCGCGTGCGCGGCCCTCTTCATCCCTGATTCCGCGAGGCGGCGCCCACCGGGCGCGCGCCGCGCGTCACTGCAATTCTGTCCCGCCCCACCCATCGTGCCGGCCCCGGCACGGCCCGCAGACCGCCCGCGCTAGCGCGCCGGCGCCGCCGCTTCGCGCAGGCCGAACACCTCCTGCAGATCCACCGAAGCGCCGGCCGGCCGGTCGAGCATGCGCAGCTCGACGCCCTGCAGGTGCCGCACCATCAGCTCCGCGGCTTCCCTCGCCTGCCCGTTTTCGAGCGCCGTGAGGATCGCCTCATGGTCGTCGAACGAGCAGGGGCTGCGCCCTGGCGACTCATAGAGCGCCGAAATGAGCGTCGAACGCGCCACCAGTCCGTTCAGACAATTGCACAACACCGTGTTGCCGGTGAGCGCGGCGAGCGCCGTATGGAACTCGCCGGAGAGGCGAATCCACGTCGGGAAATCGCGCCCTTCGAACGCCTTGCGCTCGCGCCGGATCGACTCGCCGATGCTCTTGAGCCGCCGGTTGCCGTGCTGCGCCGTGCAGATGCGATCGACGACCGCCAGCTCGATGATCCGGCGCATTTCGAACACCTCGTGCACTTCCTGAAGCGATGGGCTTGCAACGAATGCGCCACGGTTCGGCTCCAGGTCGACGAGGTGGTCGGTCGCGAGAAGCGCCAGTGCCTGGCGTATCGGCCCTCGCTTCACACCGAACACTTCGCATAACTGCGCTTCGGTCAGCTTGGCGCCGGGCGGGAGGCGGTGTTCCAGAATCGCGGCGCGTATGCGCGCGGCGATCGCCTCGGGCTTGGCGCCAGTCGTCCCGGCTTCGGTTTCGATCTTCTGCATGTCTCTTGCCTTTATGGTCGGTATCCTAGATTGGACATAAAGATTGTCAACAATTTTATCGACGAACCTCGGGAAATTACCCAGGTTCCGCCTGCCTCAACATGCTCCTATACGGTGAGTCCCGCTTTATTACGGGGAACAACGCACATTCATGGTGAACGCATGCCCCGGATTGGACCGAAATATTGTCAACAATTTATCGACTGCGCTCCCCTCTTTGCATGTGTGGCCACTAGTCGAAACAGGCCGTTAGTTGCATATTAACCCGCAAAAAAAGCGCCCGAAGGCGCTTGCGGTGTTTCCGCTCAACCAGGATGCGGGTAGCCGCTCACGGCCAGCTCGAAGCCATGCGCCGTAGCGTGCAGCTGCGCCGGCGCCCCCACGGGCAGCGTCGCCATATCCGGAATATGTCCGAACGGCAGACCCGTGATCACCGGAATGCCGATCACCGAGCGCACCTGCTCCACCATCTCCTTGAGGTCGTAACCATTGTCGGATTCGTATGGCTTGCCACCCGAGAAGTCGCCCAGCACGAGCGCCTGCTGCTGCGCGAGGATGCCCGAGAGATGCAGCTGGTAAATCATCCGCTCGATGCGAAAGGGTTGCTCGTTGACGTCCTCGACGAACAGGATGCCCCCCTGCACCGGCGGCAGGTACGGCGTGCCGATCAGCGAGGTCAGCACGGCGAGATTGCCGCCCCAGAGCGTGCCCGACACGTCCACGGCGTGGACCTGCGGTGCGTTCACCTTGAGCGTGAATTCGGGCTTCGACAGCGTGTCCCAGAAGTGATGCATCGTGAAGCTGCTCAGCGCCTCGGCGCCGAAATCGCTCACGAGCATTGGGCCGCCGAAGGTGATCAGCCCCGCGCGCGCCAGGAGCGCGAGCTGGATCGCCGTGAAATCGCTGTGCCCGCAAAAGGCCACCGGCTGGCCGGCCAGCCGGCGCTGCAAGCCGTCGTAGTCGAGCCCGTGGAGGATGCGCACGGCGCCGTAGCCGCCGCGCACCGCCAGCACGATATCGGGCAGATCGCGCGACGGATCCGCGAGCCGGTTGAGCTCGGCCGCGCGCTGGCCGTCCGTGCCCGCGAAACGCTGGTAGCGCCGCTCGGTCGCCTGGATGCCTTCGACGCGATGCCCTTCGGCGTGCAGGCGCGCGAGCGCCCGATGGACAGCCTCCGGATCTTGCGGATAACCCGACGGCGCAATCAGTTCGATGGTGCGATGCATGCTCATGTCGATGGTGCCGGTATGTCGTCCTCGCCGCCCGCCGTGTCCTGCTCCGGCTGCGCCTCACCTGATGCTGCCTGCGCCTGCTCTTGCGCCAGCGCGCGCCGTGCGCGACTCGCGCGGCGCCGTTCCGAGAAGAACGCACGCAGCGCGTCCCCGCATTCGGTCTCGAGCACGCCACCCACGACACTCGTGTGATGATTGAGCTGAGGGTTCGCGAACGCATCGACCACGCTGCCGCACGCACCCGTTTTCGGGTCGTGCGCGCCGTACACCACGCGGGCGATCCGCGCATGCATGATCGCGCCGGCGCACATCAGGCACGGTTCCAGGGTCACATAGAGTTCGCAGCCGGGCAAGCGGTAGTTTCCCAACCTCTGCGCGGCCGCGCGCAGTGCCGCCATTTCCGCGTGCGCGGAAGGATCGTGCCCGCCGATCGGGTGGTTGAAGCCCGTCGCGATCACCTCGTCGCCACGCACGAGCACGGCGCCCACCGGCACCTCGCCGGCTGCGCGCGCTTCTTCGGCGGCGGCCTGCGCGAGGCGCATGAAATGGCGGTCGCGTTCGGTAACAGGATCGGGATTGGAAAGCGGCGGGACCGGCTGGCTTTCTTGCAGAGTTTCGGGCGGCGCCGGAACCGGCTCGCCTTCGGCGGCAGCAGCAGAGGTTGCGAACGAGACGGGTGTATCGGGCGCGCTCACTGCGGTCCCGCGCCGGCGGCCTCTTCGACGGCCGCGCGTTCGCAAAGCCGCTCGGCGATCCGGCGGCGGTATTCGTGCGGCACCACCATCGGACCGCCCCGCAGCGACTCGAGCGCCATGTCGAGCGCGAGCAGACGCGCGCGCAGGCGGCATTGGGCGGCCTTGTCGCTCACCTGGGCGAGCTCTTTTTCGAGGTCGCCCAGCGCGCGCAGTTGTTCCAGCGCGGGCGGCACGAACCCGGCGTTCTTCAGGATGCGGTTCGCCACCCGCACTTCTTCGGGCACGAGCAGGTCGTCGTCGAGTTCCTGGGGCACTCCGGCGCCCGGCAGATCGGCAAAGTCGCCCCGCTTGGCGGCGGCGGCAATCCGTTGTTCGACGAGGGCATCAAGCAATTTCATCGGCAATCCACTACGTTGCGGCCCACGCATTCTATCAGGGCAAGACCTGGAAGACCGTCCGCGTCTGTCGTGTGGGTCATCGGTTCCCAACGGCTTGACAGACGCTCGAATGAATGCTGGATGCATTGCGCAAACGTGGAATCGCCCGGCTGGACGTGTTGCGGGCCGCCAGGGAATGCCCCCTGCCCGGCCCGCAACGAGGCGGGATACGAAGCGGGATGCGAAGCGGGATACGAGACTTAATGCGCGAGCACTTTGGCAATCGCCTCCACCACGGCCCCCACGTTCTTCTCGTTGAGCCCCGCCACGCACATGCGTCCCGAGCGCAGGATGTACACGCCGTGCGTTTCGCGCAGCGCCTCGACCTGCTCCACGGACAGCCCCGTGTACGTGAACATGCCGCGCTGGCGCACGTAGCGCTCCAGCGCCTCGCCGCTCACGTGCGCGCGCAGGCCGTCGTGAATCGCGACGCGCATACGCGCGATGCGCTTGCACATGGCCGCGAGTTCGGCCTCCCACGAAGCCTTCAGCGCCGGCGTGTTCAGCACGCGCGTGACGATCTTCGCGCCGTGCGTCGGCGGATTGCTGTAGTTCGAGCGCACCGCGCCCGTGAGCTGGCCGAGCACGCGGTCGGCCGCCGCGGCGTCTTCGCAGATCACGTGCAGACCGCCGCAACGCTCGCCATAGAGCGAGAAGTTCTTCGAGAACGAGTTCGCCACCAGCGCCGGCACGCCGCGCCGGGCAATCTCGCGCACGGCGAACGCGTCGGCGTCGAGGCCCGCGCCGAAGCCCTGATAGGCCATGTCGACGAACGGCAGCAGATCGCGCTTTTGCAGCACGTCGATCAGCTGGGTCCACTGGGCCTCGTCCAGATCGACGCCCGTCGGGTTATGGCAGCACGCGTGCAGCAGCACCACGCTCTTCGCCGGCAGCGCGTCGATGGCCGAGAGCATGGCCTCGAACTTCAGACCGCCCGTCGCCTCGTCGTAGTACGGGTAGGTGTTCACCGTGAAGCCCGCGCGCTCGAAGATGAAGCGGTGGTTTTCCCACGTCGGATCGCTCACCCACACCTGGCTCGTCGGGAAATAGCGCTTGATGAAGTCGGCGCCCACCTTGAGCGCGCCCGAGCCGCCCAGCGTCTGCACGGTCGCAATGCGGGCCGCCGCGCGCGACGGGCATTCGGCGCCGAACACCAGCGCCTGCACCGCGTCCCGATACTGCGCGAAGCCCGCCATCGGCAGATACGGCTTCGCACCCGGTTCGTCGAGAAGCGCGGCTTCGGCGGCGTGCACGGCCTGCATGACCGGCAGGCGGCCGTCGTCGTCGAAATAGATGCCGATGCTCAGATTGACCTTGTTCTGGCGCGGATCCTTCTGGAAGTTCTCGTTGAGCGAGAGGATCGGGTCGCCGGGATAGGCGTCGATGTGTTCGAACATGATGTTTGCGATATAGACGGTTCAGGACGAATCCGGGCGGCCCGCGAGGCGAGCCGCCGGGCCGAAGCGCTCAGCGCACCGGGATGCCGCGTTGCAGCGCAGGCGCCGCGTTGCGCCGCCACATCCGGTAAGCGAGACCCAGCACGCCGAGCCACACGGGGATCAGATACACGGAAAGGCGCAGGTCCGGCGTGAGATACATTACAACGAGAACGCCAGCAAGGAACGCGAGACACAGATAATTCGTGAGCGGATAGCCGAGGCTGCGGAACAACGTCGGCTGGTTGGCCAGCGCCTTGTCGCGGCGGAACTTCAGATGGATGAGGCTGATCATCGCCCAGTTGATGATGAGCGCCGACACCACGAGCCCCATCAGCAGCTCGAACGCCTTGCCCGGCATGAAGTAGTTGACCACCACGCACACGAGCGTCGAGAACGCCGACACGCCGAGCGCCACGAGCGGAATGCCGCGGCGGTTCACCTTGAGCAGCGATTTCGGCGCATTGCCCTGCTGCGCGAGACCGTAGAGCATGCGGCTGTTGCAGTACACACCGCTGTTGTACACGGAGAGCGCGGCCGTGAGCACGACGAGGTTCAGCACATTGGCGACGATGTCGCTGTTCATCGCGTGGAAGATCAGCACGAACGGGCTGCCGCCGGTCGCCACCTTCTGCCACGGATAGAGCGAGAGCAGCACGCCGAGCGCGCCCACGTAGAAGATCAGGATGCGGTAGATGACCTGGTTGGTTGCGCGCGGGATGGTGTGCGCGGGATCGTCGGCTTCCGCGGCGGTGATGCCGACGAGCTCCAGGCCGCCGAACGAGAACATCACGACCGCCATCGCCATCACAAGACCGGAAACGCCGTGCGGGAAGAAGCCGCCGTGCTGCCACAGGTTGGCGACGCTGGCCTCGGGGCCGGCATGGCCCGAAACGAGCAGCCAGGCGCCGAACACGATCATGCCCACGATCGCGAGCACCTTGATGATCGCGAACCAGAACTCCAGCTCGCCATACGACTTGACGCTCGCGAGATTGATGCCGTTGATGATGACGAAGAACACGAGTGCCGACACCCAGGTGGGCAGGCCCGGCCACCAGTAGTGCATATAGATGCCGACGGCGGAAAGCTCCGCCATGCTCACGAGGATATACAGCACCCAGTAGTTCCAGCCCGAGAGAAAGCCGGCGAAGGGGCCGAAGTATTTGTCGGCGAAGTGGCTGAACGAACCGGCCACGGGCTCGTCCACGACCATTTCGCCAAGCTGGCGCATGATGAAGAACGCGATGATGCCCGCAATGCCGTAGCCGAGCAGCACGGCAGGCCCGGCCGTCTGGATCGTCTGGGCGATGCCGAGGAAAAGGCCCGTGCCGATCGCGCCGCCAAGCGCGATCAGCTGGATGTGGCGATTCTTTAGACCGCGCCGGAGCTGACCACTTTTATCGTTTGAAACCATGTCTCTTCCTGTCTTCTCTTTACCGTGGGGCCGGTTCATGCAACCAGCCGGTCCCGCGAAATAAAATTGCGCGTGCAACGAACGGCACCGGTGGGCCGGACGGCACGCTCCCGGGGGCGGACAGCCTTCCGGGGTGCGCCCAGTGTATCGCCGGAGTCGAAAAATATGATTTCATCTGGTACGCTGGCAAACCCTGATTCGTACAATCCTGTTTCGCATTTACCCTCATCGAGGAAACGAAAGTGCAGATTTCCGCTCTCGACCCCATCGATCTGCGTCTGCTTGCCGCACTGCAGGAAAACGGCCGGGCCTCGAACCTCGAACTGGCCGAAACCATCAAGCTCTCCCCTGCGCAGACCTTGCGGCGGCACCGGCGGCTCGAGGAACTCGGCGTGATCCGCCGCTACGAGACGCGGCTCGACGCCGGCAGCCTCGGTTTCGGCGTGGTGGCGTTCATTCAGGTGACGATGGAGCGCGGCCACATGCGCGAACTCGTGAAGTTCAAGGAACTCGTGGCGAAGCTGCCGCAGGTGCAGGAGTGCTACTCCGTGACCGGGGATATCGACTACGTGCTCAAGGTGGTGGCGCGCGACCTCAAGGCCCTCTCCGAATTCCTGCTCGATACGCTGATGCGCGCGCCGGGCGTGAACAGCGTGCAATCGATCGTGTGCCTCGACGAACTCAAGGGGACGAGTGCGATGCCGCTGGAAGCGTGAACGGCAGCACGACGACAAAGACGGAGCGCAGCGCGCGAGGGGGGCCGGGACGGCCGCAGGCGTTAGCGCACGGCGCCTGTCCCGCGTAATCTTCAACAGCACGAAAATCTCTTTTTCAGACAACGGCTTGATTATTTTACCGCGTCCTCGTCCGGCACGCGGCGGCGCCGGCTCCCGCCCGGCATCAGCGGTCCGAGCCAGGTAATGTACGTACCCCCTGAAGTCCGCCCCCCCGGAAGCCTTGCCAAACGACGCCGCTGTGCTATAAAAATCAGCTAATTAGCCTGTCTATCTGGCGATCTGCCTGGTTGTCTGTTTGGCTGTCTATTGCGCGTTGTTGCGCGCGTCAGAGTCGGACCATGAGTCTTCTGGAGCTCAGAGGCATTTCCCGGCACTTCGGTGCCATCCACGCCCTGACCGACGTGACGCTGAGTCTGGAACCGGGCCAGGTGGTGGGCCTCATGGGCGACAACGGCGCCGGAAAATCGACGCTCGCGAAAATCATCGCCGGCAACTTCCCGCCTTCGCACGGCGACATCCTCATCGACGGCAAGCCAGTGCACTTCGGCAAGCCGGTCGATGCGCGCGCGCAAGGCATCGAAGTCGTCTACCAAGATCTCGCGCTCTGCGACAACCTCACGGCCGCCGCGAACGTCTTTCTCGGCCGCGAACCCCGCATCGGCTTCGGGCCTTTCCGTATTCTCGATCACGCATCCATGTACCGGCGCGCGGGCGAACTCTTCAAGGAACTGAAATCCGAAACGCGCCCGCGCGACCTCGTCCGGCAGATGTCGGGGGGCCAGCGGCAGGCCGTGGCGATCGCCCGCACGCGGCTGTCCGAAGCGCGGCTCGTCATCATGGACGAACCGACCGCCGCGATCAGCGTGCGCCAGGTGGCCCAGGTACTCGATCTCATCAAGCGTCTGTCCGAACACGGCGTCGCGGTGATTCTCATCAGCCACCGCATGCCCGATGTCTTCGACGTGGCCGACCGCGTGGTCGTCATGCGGCGCGGGCGCAAGGTGGCGGACAAGAAAACCAGCGCCTCCTCGCCGGAGGAAGTGACGGGCCTCATTACCGGAGCCATATCCGCTGCCTGAGCCGCAACCTGAGCCAGCCCCGCACGGGAGCCATCCAATTGAACGAGCCGCCGGAAAGGCCTTCTCCCCTCTCGACCCTGCTCGACGACACCGCCACCCTGAAGACCCACACCTTCTGGACGGAGCTCGCGGCGAGCCAGGTGTTCTGGGTCGTGCTCGCCACCATCGTCGCCTGCGTCCTGCTCTCCATCGTGACCACGAGTTTCGCGACCTCGCAGAATCTCTTCAACGTCACGCGCAACTTCGCCTTCGTGGCCATCGTCGCGCTCGGCATGATGGCCGTGATCGTCACGGGCGGCATCGACATTTCGGTCGGCTCGACCATCGGCATCAGCGGCATCGTGCTGTCGGTGGTCATGAACGCGGGTTACCCGATCTGGGCCGGCATCGGCATGGGGCTGCTCGCCGCAGGACTCGTCGGGCTCGTCAATGGCGTCCTGATCGCGTATCTGGACATGCAGCCCTTCGTCGTGACGCTCGGCATGCTGAGCGTGGGCCGCAGCCTCGCGCTCGTGATCTCCGGCAGCCGCACGATCTTCGACTTCGGCCCGGACGGCAGCAAGCTCCTCGCGCTCGGCGGCGGCGCGACCTTCGGCCTCGCCAATCCGGTGTGGTTTCTGATCGTCCTCGCCGTGATCTTCTGGTTTGCGTTCCGCTGGACGCGCTGGGGCCGCTATGTGTTCGCGGTCGGCGGCAACCGCACCGCCGCGAGGCTCACCGGCGTGCCGGTGCGGCGCGTGATCTGCTCCGTGTACGTGCTCTGCGGCCTCATGGCGGGCGTTGCGGCCATGCTCGAGGTCGGCTGGCTCGGCGCCGTCACGACGGGCCTCGGCACCGGCGACGAACTGCGCGTGATCGCCGCCACCGTGATCGGCGGCACCAACCTCGTGGGCGGCGTGGGCAGCACGTTCGGCACCGTGGTGGGCGCGGCGCTCATCGAGGTCATCCGCAACAGCCTGATCTTGCTCGGCGTCGATTCGTTCTGGCAGGGCACGCTCGTGGGCACGTTCATCATCGTCGCGGTGCTGTTCAACCGGCTGGGCGGCGCGCGGCAGGGAGACTGAGAAGTCTTCGGGCAACACGAAGACAGGCAGGGCAAAGCGCCGCAGACAGGCGCCCGAGGTATTCGCGGCGTGTTTGCGAAGTGTTCATATGGATAACTACACAAATCAGGCGGGGAGACACCGGTGCCGCCAACCCGGTACCAACAGCAGAAAGACAGGAGAAAGCCATGAAGAAAACGTGGATGTACATTGCTGCGATCGGCACGCTCGCCGTGCTGGCCTCATCGGCTATCGCAGCCGACAAGACCCTGGCGCTCGTCGTGAAGGGTCTGGACAACCCCTACTTCGACCTCATGCATCAGGGCTGCGAGCGGGCGAACAAGGAGCTCAACAAAGAGGGCTACACCTGCTACTACACGGGTCCCGCCACGGCCGCCGACGAAAGCGCCGAAGTGCAGATCATCGACGACCTGCTGACCAAGGGCGTCGCCGCCATGGCGATCTCGCCCTCGAACGCGCCGGCCGTGGCCGAAGTGCTGCGCCGCCGCGCCGCGAAGATCCCGGTCATCACCGCCGATGCCGATCTGTTGCCCAAGGACGCGTCGCTGCGCAAGACCTATGTCGGCACCGACAACTACGAACTGGGCGCGAAGCTGGGCGAGCAGCTGAAACTGCTGCTGCCCAGGGGCGGCAACATCTGCCTCGTGATGGGCAACCCCGCGGCCGAAAACATCAACCAGCGCGCCCAGGGCACCCGCGACGTGCTCGCGGGCAAAAAAGGCATCGCGAAGCTCAACGGCGAAAACGGCTGGCACGAACTCGGCGCCTGTCCGCTCTACGTGAACGACGACGCCGCCAGGGCGAACCAGATGATGCAGGACACGCTGACGGCCAACCCCACCGGGCTCGACGCCTTCGTGCTGGAAGGCGGCTGGCCGCTGTTCGCGCCCGAGGCCTACTCGCAGGTGGTCGCGCCGATCATGGACAAGATCCAGAGCGGCAAATTCGTGATCGTCTCGGCCGATACGCTGGGGCCCGAGTTACAGGCGCTCAAGGACCACAAGGTCAATGTGCTCGTCGGACAACGGCCGGAAGAAATGGGCTATCGGGCCGCAATGGTCATGCGCGATCTGGCGGAAGGCAAGTCGGTTCCGCCGGTAATCCATACCGGGCTGGATACCTGCACGTGGAAGAACGCCGATACCTGCCTCAAGCATTGAAGCACGGCGCCGGGACGGGGACTTCCCCTGCCCGGCGCTCCACGGGCCTCAGAAGAAATACGCGATGAGTAGCCCCTCGATGGCGACACCCAGAATCGTGCTGATGAGGATCGTTGCGGTGGCGTCGGCGGTATAGGTTTTGGTCTTGAGCGCGAACATCGCGGCGGCGGTCGCAGTGGGCACCGCGCCGGTAATCACGACCTGATGGGCCGGCGCGCCCTTCAGGCCGAACAGCACGACGCCAAGCGCCATCAAGGCCGGCTGCAGAACGTTCTTGATGGCCAGATTGGTGAGAACGTTGGCGTTCAGCATGAAGCGCTCGCCGTACAGCATGAGTCCGAGCGCGAACAACGAAGTACCGCCGGCAGCCTTGGCAACCAGATCGACCGACAACAGCACCGGGCCCGGCAAGGTAACGTGGCAAAAGCTCAGCACCATGCCCGAGACCGGCAGCCAGACGATCGGATTGAGGACCGCGCGCAACAGGCTCTGGCCAAAGACGCGCCAGACGTCGGGTTTGTCGCTGCCCGCTTCGTCGGTCCCGCCGATCTGGGTCAGCACGATGGTCAACGGCAGCATGAAGATGCTCGTGATCAGGTTGCCCACCAGCACGGCGAGGAAACCCTCCGGCCCAAACACGGCGGCGAGAACCGGCGCGCCGAAGTAAGCCATATCCGGAAACGCGCACACCAGCGCCTGCATGGTGGCGGTGCGCAGGTCATGCCGGAACACGAAACGGCCCACCGCGAGCGCGATCAGATAGGCGCCCATCAACCCAAAGGTCAAACACAGCGCGAAGCCCACGTTGTGGAGCTTCTCCGGCGAGGTTTTGACCGCGCCTTCGAAGAGCGCGAACGGCAGCGCGAAGCGGATCACGAGCGTTGCCATCACGCCGGCATCGTCGTGCTTGAGCACGCCCATGCGCGCCGAAAGCCAGCCCAGCACGATGACGAACGCGACCGGCAACAGCCCGTTCAGGATGGTGTCGAGCACGTTAGCACTCCCGGTTTTTAACTGCCTGTTGACTGTGCCTGCAACCGCTCCTCACTGCCGGCCGCCGCCTCCTATGCAGTGCGGCCCTTCTCCCGTTTGTAGGGCACGTAGTGCGGCGCCCAGACATGGCCGCGGATCCGGCTTTCGATCTGGTCGGTGCTCACCCCCTTCGTGAGCCCTTCCTTGTGCGCCTGCAGCGCAACCGCCAGCGCGACCGTCACCGAAACGTCGCGCAGCGCCGTGACCGGCGGCAGCAGATTCTTGCCGGGATCGGTCCGCGCCGGCGAAGCCGCCGCGAGCGCGCGCGCCGCCGCCATGAACATCGAGTCGGTCACGCGCGACGCCTTGACGGCGATGGCGCCCAGTCCGACGCCCGGGAAGATGTACGAGTTATTGGTCTGATCGACCTTGAAGCGCGCGCCATGACGCTCCAGCGCCGGAAAGGGACTGCCCGTGCCGATCACGGCGCGGCCCTCGCTCCAGGCCTCGAGGTCCGTAGGCGTGGCCTCGGCGCGCGAGGTGGGATTCGACAGCGGAAAGATCACAGGGCGCGGGTTCTGCTGGGCCATCGCGCGCACCACGGCCTCGGAGAACGCCCCCGCCTGCCCCGACACGCCGATCAGCACCGTAGGTTTCGCGTTGCGCACGACATCCAGCAGCGCGATCCGGTCCGGATGGTCGAGCGTCCAGCCGCCCACAGCGGCTTTCTGTTGCAGGAAGGGTTGCTGGAACGACGCAATGCCGTCCATTCCTTCGACCAGCAAGCCGTCCCGGTCCACCATGAAAAAGCGCGTGGCCGCTTCGCTCTCGGGCAGCCCGTCCTCGATCATGGCCTGGCGAATCAGGCTCGCAATCCCGCAGCCCGCCGAGCCCGCCCCCATCACCGCAATCCGCTGCTGCGAAAGCGGCACGCCCGTCACATTGATGGCCGAGAGCAGCGTGCCGGTGGCGACCGCCGCGGTGCCCTGCACATCGTCATTGAACGTACACAAACGATCGCGATAGCGTTCGAGCAGACGCGTCGCATTGTTCTTGGCGAAGTCCTCCCACTGCAGCAAAACGTGCGGCCAGCGCTTCACGACGGCGCTCACGAACGCTTCGATGAATTCGTCGTACTCGTCGCCGCGTACCCGCTCATGACGCCAGCCGATGTAGAGCGGATCGCTCAGGCAGTCCGGATTGTCCGTGCCGACGTCGAGCATGATGGGCAGCGTGGTGGCGGGATGCAGGCCGCCGCAGCCCGTGTAGAGCGCGAGCTTGCCGATGGGGATGCCCATGCCGCCCGCGCCCTGATCGCCGAGGCCGAGAATGCGTTCGCCGTCGGTCACCACGATGGCTTCGACCTTGTCGAAGCGCGGATGGGCGAGAATCGACGCGATCCGCTTCTTGTGCGGCAAGCTCAGGAACAGCCCCCTCGGCTTGCGATACAGGCGGCTGAACTGCTGGCAGCCGGCGCCCACGGTGGGCGTATAGACGATCGGCAGCAGTTCTTCGAGGTTCTGCACCAGCAAGGCAAAGAAGAGCGTCTCGTTGGTGTCCTGCAATTCGCGCAGGAACGCGTAACGCTCCAGATCGGAAGCGAGGCCGCGCAGTACCTGAAGACGGCGCGACACCTGCTCTTCGAGGGTGCCAATATTGGGCGGGAGGAGCCCGTGCAGATCGAACTCGTCGCGCTCGATCTCGCTGAACGCCGTCCCTTTGTTCAGGAGCGGATCAGCAAGCAATTCGTAACCCGACTGCGTGACTTCGAGAAATGCTGCGTCTGCCTCGGTCGCCGATTGACTGGACATTGGGAATCTCCGCAAAAATGGCGGCGACCCTTCTCCACGCGCCCTCCCCGCAGGCCGGGTTGCGCGTCTGGCTGGTCTCGGAGAGGGAGCGACGAAGGGGCGCCTGAATCGCTGGATGAATGACCGTCACCAGTGTAGGCGGAAAACCGTTTGGGGGCGTTCGTCGGTGCCCATGGTGAAAAAGGCGTCAGCGCTTCAGCGGCCAGCGCCCTTTTATGTCGTAGCGTTTCTTGCCGACCCAGCTGTCGATCAACACGAACTCGCGTACGGTCCAGATGACCGGTTCGATCTCGCGCACACCGAATCTGCGCCTGTCGTAGAGCAGCGTGAGATGGGGCGTAAAAGCCTCGCCCGAAACACGCAGACCTTTCCTTGCGAGGGCATGCCGGAGTCGTTGTCGCAAGTCGATCAAATCCCCAAGTGCCGCGCTGCCTTTCAACACCCAGGGAGAATTGCCCGGTTTCCCCTTGAAGCTCACGATCTGGTCAAACGTCACATCGAACGGCGGCAAATCGATCGTCGCTGCCGCAGCACATGCCTGCTCGACGGCACCCTCGGGCATACGCGCAAAATCGTTCAGGCTTTGCAGCGAAATATGCCAACGCCCGGCGGGCAGCATCGAGGTCTCGATCTGCAGTTCGGCGCGCAAGCCGCCGGCCGTCCGGGCGATGCGAGCCGCCGTGCCCGGATCGGGCATCACGGCAAAAAAGACGTGATGCTCCAGAGCCCGTGCCCAGGCCCGCTGAGTTACTTCAATGCCGGGTAGCGTAAGTTGGGTCACGGCAGCGTATCAGTCAATCGGCGCAGGCACGCTCGATGTTCCGCCGAATGTTCAATAACGTTTTGTTCGCCACGCAGTCCAGGATGACTCTGATCGATGAGCCGCTCAGCCGCAGGCGCGTTCGCGATAGACAATGTCACGATAACTACCGTGCATCGATAGCACGATAATCGCACAGATAAACGGCGTCACGATCGGACCACGCACGATGTCCGGCATGTTCAAGTCGAATCGCACGACTCTAACGACACGCTGAAGAAAACCGATGCCCCCCGTCGCACGCTACACATCGCCGATCAACGACGCGTCCAGTTCGAATCCCAGGAAACGGCCGATTTCGACGATCTGACCGCGCAACATCCATTCGCCCCGGTGTACCAGGCAGCCGCGTTCGGCCGCTGCCTTGAGCAGCGCCGTGCCGCCTTCGCGGACCACGGCCTCGCAAACCAGCGTACCCGCGTCCAGCCTGTTCGCGTCGAGCGGCTTCGAGTCGTCCGTCAAGCCGACCGAGGTTGCGTTCACCACGACATCGAAGCCGCGCGGGTCGGCCTCGCCGGGTCGAACCGACGCCTCCGGCATGGCCCTCTTCAACTGCGCAGCCAACGCGACCGCCTTTTCTGTCGCCCGGTTGGCGATCACGAGTTCAGCAGCGCCTTCGGCCAGGATGCTGTAGGCCATCGATTTTCCGGCACCGCCTGCGCCGATCTGCAGTACGCGCTTGCCGGCAAGCGTATGGCCCTGTGCTTTCACGCCGGCAACGAAACCCTGTCCGTCAAAGTTGCCGCCGATCCAGCGACGGGTATCGTGCTCGCGACGCACCACATTGACCGATCCCACCATGCGTGCAATGTCCGTGACGACATCGCAAAACGGCAGGACCGCTTCCTTGTGCGGAATCGTGACGACTATTCCGGACAGGTTACGAAGACCGGCGCAGGCCGTGAGCCACACGCCCAGCTGCGGGGGCGGTACGTGAAACGGCACGCACACGGCGGGCAGGCTCATGTGCTGCGCCGCGGCGTTGAACATCTGTGGCGTGCGAACGTGCGCCACCGGATCGGCAATGATGCCGACGATCTGGGTCAGGCCGGTAATCGGCATGGAGAATTCCTGATTAACAGTTTGAGTCAAGTCGATCGGCAGCGTCAGCCCGCCATGTAGAGGCCGCCATTCACGTGCAGCACTTCGCCGGTCATAAAACTGGCAGCGGAACTGCACAGAAACGCGACGACCGAAGCGATCTCTTCGGGTTGGCCGAGTCGCTTGAGCGGCGTCTGTTCAATGGAGTCGGTGCCGCGCGTGCGAATCAGGTCTGCCGTCATGGGCGTTTCGATGATGCCTGGCGATACCGCGTTGACGCGCGTCGTCGGTCCGAGCTCGCGCGCGAGGCTGCGCGTGAGCGACAGGAGACCGCCTTTCGACGCCGAATAGTGTGCGTTGTAGTAAGCGCCGCGATGCGCGGCAACCGAGGTCAGGTTGACGATCGCACTGTCCGGGCGCAATGCGCCCAGCGCGCGCTGGCATAGATAGAACACGCCATCGAGATTGATCGACAGCGTGCGGCGCCACTGCGAGTCCTGCATCTCGCGAAACGGCCGGGCTTCGTAGAGCCCCGCCGACGGCACGAGAAAATCGATGCCTCCAAAGCGCTCGACGGCCAAGTCGACCGCGCGGCCGGAGTCGTCGGGGATAGCGGCGTCCATACGCAGCGTCGCCACGCCTTGTCCGCCAGGATCGAGCGCGTCAGCGAAATGACGCAGGCCCGGTTCGTCCATATCGGCGAGCACCATATTGGCGCCGTATTGATGGAAAATCGTGGCGATCGCGCGGCCGATGCCACCGTTTGCTCCCGTCAAAAGCAGCGTGCGTCCCTGGAAGTCGTACATGATTGGGTTCCTGCATGGAAAGTAAGTCGGCGTCAGATATGAATCGCCCGCGACCAGGCGGCCAGCACCGCCTCGTGCATCGCTTCGGACATGGTGGGATGAGGAAACACGGAGGCCTGCAGCTCGGCTTCGGTCGTCTCCAGGGTGCGCGCGATCGCGTAACCCTGGATCATCTCCGTCACCTCGTCGCCGATCATGTGGGCACCGAGCATTTCGCCGGTCGCGTCATCGAACACGACCTTGACGAACCCGTCGGCCGCGCCCATGGCAACCGCCTTGCCGTTACCCGTGAACGGAAACCGGCCGACCTTGACCGTGTGCCCCTGTGCGCGGGCCTGCGCTTCCGTCAGCCCGACGCTCGCAACCTGCGGATGGCTATAGGTGCAGGCAGGAATCCGCGCGGGGTCGAGTGCATGCGCGTCAAGCCCGGCAATGGCCTCGATACATGCGACACCTTCATGACTCGCCTTGTGTGCGAGCCACGGCGGACCCGCGACGTCACCGATGGCATACACGCCAGGTTCGCCGGTACGCCCCAGTCCGTCCGTCACGATGTGGGTGCGCTCGACTTTCACGGCCGTGTTCTCGAGCCCAAGATCTTCGACGTTGCCGACGATGCCGGCCGCAACCAGCACGACATCGACCTCGATCTGCTCGCTCGTGCCATCCGACGCACGATTGAGCTGGACTCGCCAGCAATTCCCAACACGCGACATCCCGCCGACCGATACGCCGGTACGAATTGCCATGCTTTCGCGAGCCAGCGCGCGCTCCATCGCCTGCGAGACTTCCTCGTCCTCCGCCGGCAGGATCCGGCCAGCCATCTCCACCAGCGTGACCTCGACGCCAACGGCGCGGTAGAAACTGGCGAACTCCACGCCAATCGCCCCGGCCCCGACGATCAACATGCGATTCGGCACCACCGGCGCCAGCAGCGCGTCGCGATAGGTCCAGACGGTAAGGCCGTCGGGGACGATGCCCGGCAACGCCCTCGCACGGGCGCCAGTTGCCAGCACGATATGGTTGGCGCGAAGGACGAGGCGCTTGCCATCCTGCGCGGCCACTTCCAGCGTGCCCTTCCCTTCCAGTCGCCCGCGCCCTGCGAACACAGTCACGCCGTTTTTCTTCATCAGATGCGCGACGCCGCGATTAAGCTTCAAGGCAGCCTCACGGGAGCGGCGCACCATCGCTGGCAGATCCGCACGTACGTCCGATAGCGTGACGCCATAGTGGTCTGCTTCGCGCGCGAGCCGCAGCACCTGGGCAGAACGCAGCAGTGCCTTGGTCGGAATGCACCCCCAGTTCAGGCATACGCCGCCCAGTTCCGCCTTCTCGACGAGCGCCGTTCTCATGCCGAGCTGAGCGCCGCGGATCGCCGCCACGTATCCACCCGGGCCGCCACCGACAATAACCAGATCGAAACTCGATTCATTCATGGACGTGACCTCAGACGAGCAACGTGAGCGGGTTCTCAATCCGGCGGCGGAACGCCGCAAGCCATTGCGCCGCCAGCGCGCCGTCAATTGCGCGGTGATCCACTGACAGCGTGCAGCGCATGACCTGGGCCACGACCACGGCGCCGTCCTGCACGACGGCTTGCTCCTCGCACGCACCAACGGCAAGAATCGCCGCCTGGGGCGGGTTGATGATGGCGCTGAACTCCGTGACGCCATACATGCCCAGATTGCTGATACTGAAGCTCCCGCCCTGGTAGTCGGCCGGCAAAAGACGACCGGCCCGGGCACGTTCCGCGAGGTCCTCGATTTCGGCGCTGATCGTTGCCAGCGTCTTGCGGGCGGCGTCGCGTACGATGGGCGTCATCAGACCCGTTCCGGTGGCAACTGCCACAGCGACGTCTGCATGCGCATAGCGACGCATGGCTGTATCGGTCCAGCCGACGTTGGCTTCAGGAACGTCCTGCAATGCGACTGCCACCGCGCGCACGATGAAATCGTTGATCGAAATCCGGCGCGACGACGACCCATTGATCTGACTGCGTAGCGCGAGCAGTGCATCCATACGGCACGCCGCGTTCAGGTAGAAATGCGGGATGGTCGACTTGCTTTCGCTCAGGCGTCGCGCAATGGTTTTGCGCATGCCACTGTGAGGGACTTCCGTGTAACCGGCCGCGGCGACAGCAACCTGTGTTGCAGCAGACTCCATTGGTGCGGGGGTGACGTTCGATGCCGCAGAGGCTGCAAGAGCCGATGCGGACACCGGCACGTCGCTTTGCGCCTGCTCGACATCGCGTCGCACAATACGTCCATTCGGCCCACTGCCGCGCAAGCCCGCCAGCGCAATGCCACGCTCCGCCGCGATACGTCGCGCGAGCGGACTGGAAAACACCCTTTCGCCGGTAGCCTGAGCGGATTTAACCCGCGTAGTGGCCGCACCTGAAGCAGCGGCCTCGGCGGGTGTGCCTGCTGCCGCATGAGTGGGTTCGCTCGCAGCGAGCAGTGTCTCGGCATCCTGCGCGTTCTCGCCAACCGCGAGCAGAACGCCCACCGTCGCGCCTACCTCGACTTCCGAGCCTGCGGCAACGAGCTGTGCGCCCATCGTGCCGGCGGCTTCGGCCTCGAGCTCGACAATCGCCTTGTCGGTTTCGATTTCGGCGAGCCCTTCTCCCTCACGCACCGGATCGCCTTCGCGCTTGAGCCAGTTGACCAATGTCGCGTGCGTCGCATTGGCCGCGACTTCCGGCATGCGCAGAATCGTTGCCATGTCAGGCTCTCCTCGCTCGCACACTGCGGCAAGCCACAGCGCCGTGAGTACTCGTCATGATGATGTCCATAATAATTTTTGATTCGCAATCCAAAATGTTGACGTCACGCGGTGCCCGTCTGCTGCAACGCATGCCGCAGACCTTCGATGACTTCCTCGGTACGCGCCGCAGCGGCCCGTTCGAGCACTTTCGAAATACTCGGCGAGGCCTCAGCACCCGTCACCCGCTGCACCGGTTGATCGAGCCAGTCGAACGAGCGTCGCTGGATCTCGTCGGCAAGCCATGCGCCGTAGGACGTGCCACGCGCGCCCTGCTCGACAATCAGCACACTGCCGGTCTTGCGGATACTCGCTTCGATCGTGTCCCAGTCCAGGCTCGCGCGGTCGAGCCAACGCAGATCGATCACCTCCGCGTCGATGCTCGTCGCACTCACCGCTTCCAGGGTGTGCGCCACCATCGATAGATACGTAATCACGGTCACCGCCGAACCCGTACGACGGATTGCCGCCTTGCCGACCGGCAGGTGATAGTCGAAATCTTCGGTCGGAGCCGGGCCGGACGAGTTGTACAGATCGACGTGCTCGATCACGAGCACCGGATCGCGGCACGCAAGCGCCGAGTTCATCAGGCCGACGTAGTCGAACGGCGTGGAAGGCGCCACGATGCGCCAGCCCGGACTCGTGGCGAAGATGCCAGCGGGGTCCATCGAATGCTGCGAACCGTAGCCGGTTCCCATCGCGACCTTGGTACGCAACACAAGCGGCACGTCGCTTTCGCCGCCGAACATATGACGTGCCTTACCGATCTGGTTGAAGACCTGGTCGGCCGCGACCCACATGAAGTCCGGATACATGAATTCCACGACCGGACGGAAACGACCATCGAGCGCCATACCGCCGCCGAGGCCAACGAAGGCGTTCTCGCTGATCGGCGTTCCCAGCACCCGATCCGGAAAGCGGTCGCGCAATCCTCTCGTGGCGCCGTTGGTGCCGCCCTTCAGACGGTGCACGTCCTCGCCCATGACGACAATGCGATCGTCCGTCGCCATCCGGCGCCCCATGACGTCGGCAACCACATCGACGAACTTGCGCGTCTCCAGGGTGCCGGCGTAGCTCGCTTCCTCTTCGTAGCGCAGTCCGTCAAATTCTTTCAGGTCGCCGCGCAGCCCAACGTCGCGAAAGTCCGGCGACGGCCAGAGATCGGGCCGGATGCGGCGCTTGTTAAGCTTGTTACGCTTGTTGCCCCCGCTCTCCGGATCGGTTTCCGTGAGCGCCGCGATGGCTGCACGGGTCGACGTCCGCACGCGCTCGCGCAGCGCGTCGACCTGCTCGCTCGTGATCAGCCCACGCTCGATCATGTGCCGCGCAGTCAGATCGATTGGATCGCGCTGCCGCCACTGCTGCTCTTCTTCCTTGCTGCGATAGCCAAACGCGCTGCCGGGGAACGGCCCGTTCTGATGGAAGAAGCGATATACCTCGGCCTCGACGATGGTCGGGCCGTGGCCCGCGCGCATATGCGCCACCGCCTCCTGCATGGCCAGATAGACGGCCAGCGGATCCATACCGTCAACCTTCCAGCTGGGAATGTTGAAGCCCAGCCCGCGCGCAGACAGTCGCGGTTCGCCGGTCGATTCTTCGACGCTGGTGGACACCGCGTAACGGTTGTTCTCGATGAAGAAACAGAGCGGCAGTTTCCATGCAGCGGCAAGGTTCATCGTTTCCAGTACCGAACCGATGTTGACCGCGCCATCGCCGAAATAGGTGACCGCGACCGCATCGGTTCCCGCGTGCCGGTTCGCCCACGCCGAGCCGGCAGCGAGCGGCACGCCTCCACCAACGATCGCGTTGGTGCCCAGTGCGCCGGCCTCGCTCCACTGCAGGTGCATGGAGCCGCCGCGTCCCTTGCAGAAGCCCTGGTACAAACCGAGAATCTCGGCGAGCGTTCGCTGCAGCAGCGCATCGATCGATGCCGGGAAAGGCGACAGCGGATCGATGCCGTCCGGTGCCAGGTAGACCAGCGCCTTCGAGAGAAACTGATGATGACCGCGGTGAGAACCGTTGACCTGGTCAGCCGCACCGAGCGCCACAATCGAGCCAGCCGCGCCGCCCTCCTGACCGATGCTCGAGTGCGCGGGACCGTGCACGAGTCCCTCTGCGGCCAGTTCCAGGACCGCTTCCTCAAAACCGCGGATCAGATGCAGATGGGCCAGCAGCGTGCCGAGCAACGCGGGATCCGCGCTCGACCAGTCTTCAGCGGACGTGCGAAGCTCGACCCAGTCGGCCGCCGGCCGCAAGGCTATGTGTTCGGACATGGGAATACCTTTGTTCGGAAAACGTGGTGCCCGCGCGCGCAGCGGCGCCGGGAAAATGACATCGCCGACGCGGACACGCGCCTAAATTGCCAGTGTGTCGGCACCCTTGAGGGCGAGACGCTCCCGCGCCTGCTGCGGCGATGCGATCGGCAGCGCAAGCCCATCCAGCAGACCGCGGACCTGCGTGACCTGGGCTGCGTTCGACTCGGCGAGACGCCCGGGGCCCACCCACAGCGAGTCCTCGAGGCCGACGCGCACGTTGCCGCCGTTCAGTGCCGAGAACGCAGCGAGGCGCATCTGCCCTTTGCCCGCACCCAGCACCGACCAGACCAGATCGCTGCCGAAGAGACGCTGTGCGGTGCGGTACATGTGGGCGACGTCTTCCGGGTGCGCGCCTATTCCACCCAACAGGCCAAACACACTCTGCACAAAGAACGGCGGCTTGATGATCTGGCGCTCAACGAAATATGCCAGGTTGTAAAGATGCCCGATGTCGTAGCACTCGAATTCGAAGCGCGTGCCGTGATCGCTGCACCGGCGCAGGATGTGCTCGATGTCCTTGAACGAATTCTTGAACACCATGCCTGCCGAATCTTCCAGATAGCGTCGTTCCCACTCGAAACGGAATTCGCGGTCGCGCCGCAGCATCGGCGACAGGTTGATGCTGATCGAACCCATGTTGAGCGAGGCCAGTTCGGGTTGAATCTGCACCGCCGGTTCGAGACGCTCGTCGATCGTCATGAACGATGCACCGCCCGTCGTCAGATTGATAATCGCGTCGCAACCCTCGCGAATCTGCGTGACGACCTCGCGAAACAGGCCGACATCCTGAACCGGGTAACCGTCTTCAGGACGACGCACATGCAGGTGGACAATCGCCGCGCCTGCCTTGCTAGCCTCGATTGCGGAGCGCGCGATTTCATCGGGGGTCACGGGGAGGTACGGCGACATGGAGGGCGTGTGAATCGATCCGGTGATCGCACACGAAATGATGACGTTGGGCGTTGGTTTCATGGTTGTCTCTGAAATCTTTGTACTGTGTTGCGCGACGCGCGGAACGATCCCGGTTGGCGCGATCAGCGCTTCCTGACGAGGCGTAGTGTGCGTTTTCAGCCCATGTCAAACAACGGGCAGTTCGCGTAGAATCGATCGGAATTCAAGATCGATCTGGACAAACGCCTTCGCGTTCTGCGTGCACCGCATTGGACAGATCCATCCGCCGAGGGAGCGACGCCATGGACTTTCGCCAGTTGGAATGCTTTTTCGTACTCGCTCAGGAATTGCACTTCGGGCGGGCGGCAGAGCGCCTTTTCATAGGGCAATCATCCGTATCGGAAGCGATACGCAACCTCGAAAAGTCGATCGGCGGCCAGTTGTTCGAACGCACCAGCCGGCGCGTGTCCTTGACGCCGCTGGGCGAGGCGCTAAGGGACGGCGCGGAGTCCGCGTTCATGTCGATCAAGACCACCGTTCGCGACTGCAAGCGCCTCGCGGCCGGCGAACAACGCAAGCTGAAGTTTGGCTTCCTGGGGGGCGGCCTTTACGAGTTGCATCGACCGCTGGTTGCCGAATTTGCGGCCACGTTCCAGCGTATCGAACTCGAATTCGTCGAGCTGTCATTCCTTGACCATTTCCAGGCGCTCGTTCGCGGAGAGGTCGATGTGGCGGTCTGCCGGCTGCCGCTGGGCGCCCCCGGTCTGGCCCACGGTCCTGTGCTCATGGAAGATCGCCGCATGCTGTGCCTGCCAAACGATCACCCCCTCGCCGGCCACGAATTTGTCGACGGAGAGGCGCTGGCAGGCGAGCGGCTCGTGCGAATGGTGCCCGGTGTGGTCAATCAGGAATGGCAGGATTTCCATTTGCCGCGTCACACGCCTTTGGGCGCGCCGATCGGCGACGGCCCGGTGGTTCGCACGCTGCGCGAGGCCATGACAGCCGTCTCTTCCCGACAGGGCCTGATGATGCTGACCCGGCGGGCCGCCAGCTATTACGCTACCCCAGGCATCACCTTTGCCGAAATCAATCTGCCGCCGATCTCGTCCGCGCTGGTGTGGCGGCGCGACGACAGCCGGCCCATCATTGCCCAGCTCAATACGCTGCTGGTCAAGCTCGCGCGGCTGTACAGCACCTTTCCCGTGTCCCGAGACTAAGGCGCGGCCCGAGCCCTTCAGGACAATCAATCGGAAAATCAGATTGATCGGTCAAAATCTGCGCCTTGTTCTCCCTCTGTGAGCGCACGACACTAGCTCCCGTTACTGGCCGGCGAAATGACCGGAAACGGTGAAAGCCGACTGCGAATGGCTGCTCTGCCTGGCAGAGCGTGATATCCAACCTCACAAAAACGGAAAGCGGAATGGAGACAATGAACCGCGCCACGCGGGCCCGCTCTTTACGCGCGGCTGCCATCGGCAATGCACTCGAATGGTTCGACTGGACGCTCTACGGCTCCTTTTCCTATTACCTTTCGATCAATCTATTTCAGGCAAAGGACAAGGTTTCGGCGCTACTGATGACGCTTGCCGTGTTTGCCGTCGGCTTCGTGGCCCGCCCCGTTGGCGGGTGGTTGTTCGGGACCTTCGGCGACCGCCTCGGACGCAGGCAGACTCTCTTCATCACGATGGGTCTGCTGTTCGCATCGGGTCTTGCAATCGCGCTGATTCCCACCTATTCGTCGATTGGCAGTGCGGCATCGTTCATCCTGCTGATTTGCCGATTGGTTCAGGGACTCGCCCATGGCGGCGAATCGGGCGTTTCATATACGTACGTTGCTGAAATTGCGCCCGCATCGAAACGTGGGCTGTGGTCGAGCGCCATTTTCGTCAGTGCAACCCTGGGCGTGATGGCCGCGACGGCGCTCGCGGGCGCGCTGTCAAGCCTGCTCGGCAATGCAGCCATGCAGTCGTATGGCTGGCGCATGGGTTTTGCCTTCGGTGCTTTTCTGGGTCTATACGTGCTGGTCCTCCGCAGAAATGCTGTGGAGACCGAAGTTTTCGAAGCCTCGACGACGCGACACACGAACCGGCAAGCGACGAAGCTTTCCATGGCCGGTTCGTTGATCGTGGCCAGGAACATCGTGATGTGCGCGGCCGCTGGCAACGCCTTCTACTACACATGGGTCACGTTCGCCCCGACGCTCGCTATTTCAAGCAAGGGAATGGAGGCATCGTCGGCTTATCTGGCGAGCCTGGGGGCGCAGATCATCTGCCTGTTCTGGTTGCCCTTCTGCGGGTGGCTATCGGATCGCATCGGACGGAAAGCGATCACGATGCTGTTCGGTATCGGCGTCATGGTCTCGACTTTCCCGATTTCAAAGCTGCTCAGCTCCGCCCCCTGGACCCTTTTCGTCGCGCAAACCATTGGCCTGTGTATCTGGGGATTCAGCTCCGCCGTGTACGCGGCGCTGGTCTCCGAACAGGTGCCGACTCACGCCCGGGCGAGAGGCGTCGGTTTCGTCACCTCGCTGTCCGCAGCCGTGTTTGGCGGAACGGCCCCCTATCTGAACACCTGGCTCACCTCGATTGGCCTGTCGTGGGTCTACATGGCCTACGTGGTGGCATTGGGTGCGATGGCATGCGCAGGCGCATTGTTGATCCGCGAAACCCGCGGCATCGAGTTGAACCAGATCGCCGACCCTACCGGCGCGGCGGCGGCGCCAGCCTCGCTGGTGGTCAACGGGCAGCGCCAGGCGTGATGGCAGGCAATCCATCGCAACGATAAACGACGCAAGCAAGGTCTCCGAGGAAGTCATGAAACCAGCAATCGCCGCTGCCGAAGGTAGCGACACCGACCTCGATTCATTGGCCCGGCAACATGGTGTCGAAGATGGGTGGTCGTGCGTCAAACCATTCGAGGTACGTTGGGACGACATCGATGCGTTTGGTCATGTGAATCACCGTACGCATTTATTATGGTGCGAAGAAGCGCGCAACCATTATTTTCGCGAGCTCGGGGAGTTTCCATTTGGTATCGATCGGCCCGGTCCCGTGATCCGCGAAGTGAGCTTCAGCTACGACAGGCCTCTGGGCCTTGAAGATAGCGTGCTGGTTGCCGCAAAAGTCGACTGGATACGCAGCACAAGCTTCAGGATGGCGTTTTCCGTGTGGAGTCACGGCATCGTAGGTCGCGGCAGCGCCATCTGCATCTGGATGAGAAACGACAGCGGTAGCCGGGTGCCGCTGCCGGACTCACTGCGAGCTTTAATCCTCGCAAAAGACAACGCCACTGACGCACGGAATTGAACCGATATGCACACAATACCTGCAAGCGCGCAAGAACTGCGCTCGTTAATCACCCCGGAAGGGCAACTCCAGCTCTCGCTTGAAGAGGTCGCGGTCCCTGTGCCGTCGGCCGAAGAAATCGTGGTGCAAATCCAGGCTGCGCCGGTCAATCCGTCGGACATCATCTCGCTCCTCGGCCCCGCCGATCTGTCGACGCTGGAAGTGAGCCACACGTCAAGAGGGGCTGTGACGACCGCGACGGTTCCAGCCGACAAACTGCCGGCGGTTACAGCGCGCCTTGGCCTTTCGCTTCCCATCGGCAATGAAGGCGCGGGCCTGGTGGTTGCGACCGGGGTAGGCGCACATCACCTGCTGGGCCGGACGGTGGCGTTGCGCAGCACGACGGGAACTTACGCGCAGTACAGGCTTGCCGATCCTTCGTCAGTGATGGTTCTACCTGTCGGCATGAAAGCAGAAACCGGCGCGTCAGCGTTCATCAATCCGCTGACCGCGCTTGCGATGCTGCAAACGATGCGCACGGAAGGGCATCGTGCCATTATTCATACCGCTGCGGCCTCGAGCCTCGGGCAGATGCTGGTCAAGCTTTGCGCTGCGGACGACATCCCTTTGGTCAATATCGTTCGCAACGAATCACAAGTCCGGACACTGCGCGATCTCGGCGCCCAATACGTGCTCGACAGCAGCGCTGCGGACTTCGACAAGGCATTGGTCGATGCGATCGACGCCACGGGAGCGACCCTCGCGTTCGACGCCATCGGCGGTGGCGACATGGCCGAAAAGCTGCTCATCGCCATGGATGCCGTCACTGTTCGCAACATGCCGCGTTACGACCGCTACGGATCGTCGACACACAAACAGGTCTATCTATACGGAACGCTCGACGCCCGGCCCACTACGATCAACCGTCGGTTCGGGATGGCATGGGGCGTCGGGGGATGGTTGATGACCTGGCGGATTCAAAGCTTTGGCGCAGCCATTGCAGCAAGCATGCGTGAGCGCGTTGTCAGCGAGCTCTCGTCGACGTTCGCAAGTCATTACAGTGAACGGATCTCGCTTACGCAACTGATCGAACCGGATACCATTCGCCGATTCGCGAGACGGGCAACGGGTGACAAGTATCTGCTGGAACCCAATGCCTGAGTCGGCAGACTTCGGTGCCGCATCGGGTTGCGCATAATCGTCGGACGGCGATATCGGCGAGTTTTTTGCAGACTGATCATCAACAGGTCTCGCAAGCCCGCATGGTTAAAGGAATTTGCAGTGATCGGCATGGACCTATGCCGTCGCTTTTACCGTCAAAAAACACGCCCTTTGTTGACGCGCGATTCAGGACAATTTGCGGAGCGCCGACCTATCATCAATCCGCTTCAATCATACCGAATACATGCCGTTGCGCATGCCTACGCCATGTTAAATCACGCCAGAGGCCGCCACCTTGACGAGCACCTGGCCCGTGCCTGGGCGTGGAACCGGCCACCCGGCGATCTCGAGTTGTTCAGCCCACCCCTGGCTTCGAGAACTTCGAGAAAACTGACTTTCATGGTGGTGCTCGACGCAAAGATCGCCGCGCGAACCATTCATCCCTTCAATAGCGTTCGGCGCAGAAGTACCTGCATCGCGCCATCCGAAAGCAATTTACGCAAAGAAAGAAGAGGACCAGCGCCGTTGGCGGCATAGCGTATGCGCGCGCTGTTGTCAGTCGCTGCTCGATAGATCGCAGCGGCGACGCCTTCAGGTGGGGCCGCCTTCCGGATGCCGGCTTCCATGATGGCCTTCACCTGAGACACTTCCGGCTGGTACGCCGGAGGCTCGAACCATTCGCTGTGGAACTTCGTCCTGATTCCACCAGGCTCGACAAGCTTCACCCGCAACTCGAAGCGGGACAATTCGTGCGCCAGGGATTCGGTGAGCCCTTCCATGGCAAATTTGGTTGCACAGTATGCCGAAAGGTAAGGAATCCCAACACGTCCAGCAAGCGAGGTCACATTGACAATCGTCCCGCTTCTTCGCTCTCGCATGTAGGGAAGAACTTCACGGATCAACGCCGCGGCCCCGAAAAAGTTGGTATCGAAGACGCGCCGCATGGCCTCGTCGCTGACGCCTTCAAGCGGACCTGAGACACTAAACCCGGCGTTGTTGACCAGCACATCAACACAGCCATGCCGCGCAATCGCTTCGCCAACTGCCTCTTGAACGGAGCGATGGTCAGTGACGTCAAGGCGCAGGGGGGTCAGTCGCGAAGACTTTCCCAATGCCCCCAGCGAGTCCATATCGCGTGCAGTTGCAACCACAGTCCAACCGCGATCGAGAAAGAGCCTGGTTGCCGCTTGTCCAACACCGCCAGAAGCCCCGGTTATGAAAGCAATCTTGGTCACTTCGAAAACTCCCAATTTAATTGCCGCCCGCGGCTTCGGAAATGAACGCGGCTACCTCCGCAGGATGAGAGAGCATGGGGACATGGCTTGAGGCAATGTGAATAGTCTTCGCATGCATCTGTGCTGCCATTATCTTTTCCAGATCCGGCGAAATCATCCGATCCTGATCGGCCACGATATAGAACGTCGGTTTCTCTTTCCACGCAGCCGCAGAGACCTTGGCACCGAGTTCGTTCGGCCCGCTGGTCTGACCTTGCGTGGCCGCAAGGATCTTCTTCTCAGGCGTCGAAAGGTCCTGTGCGAAATCCTCCGCGATGCCTTTGTCCGTCAGCTTCAGATATCCATTGGCGTCGGGGCGGAACTCCTTCGCTCCCCGGGTCGGAGGAACGCTGCCGTTGAGATCGCCCGCGGACTGACCGACATCCGGCGCGAACGCCGCGACATAAACCAGTGCGGCCACCTTCGGATCATTTCCGGCCTCGGTGATGACGGCTCCACCGTAAGAGTGCCCGACAAGGAGAACCGGACCGTCCTCCAGGGCGACAGCACGCTTTACGGCGGCCGCATCAGCCTCAAGCGTCGTGAACGGGAGATGCACCGCGGTAACATGAAAACCCTTCTTTTCCAGCAGCGGGATGATCTTGTCCCAGCTCGATCCATCCGCCCACGCACCATGGACGAGAACGATGTTGTGCAAGTGAACAGGCTGAGTCTGCGTATCCGCCGCAGCTCCACCACCCGCCATTACCGCACCGCCAATCATGCTTGCCGCCAGAAATTTACCGAGATTCATATAGGACGCTCCTACAGCGCGACAAAGAGCATATGAACAACGGCGCTGTTGCGCTGCCCACATGTAAGTCTACGTAGTCCTTAAGAAGACGCTGTGATTTGCAGAGCTGCGTACGCTTTCATTCGCCCACCACGATACTGCTTGAACCGGCTAGAGCGTCATGCCGCCATCGATGGTGAGGCTCGAACCGGTCATGTAACGCGAAGTCGGGCCGGCCAGATAGGAGACCAGTTCGGCGATGTCGTCAGGTTGGCCCACCTCGCCTAGCGGCACCATGCCTTTGATGTGCTCGATGTGCTCGGCCGTCATGTCTGTTTCGATAGGGCCGGGCTGGATGTTGTTGACGCGTATGCCGCGCGCAGCCAGTTCCAACGCGAGGCCTTTCACCATGGCGGCCACCGCGGCTTTGCTCGTGCCGTAGACCGTGCCGATCGGCGTTAAGGGGCGTACGGCGGTATTGCTACCAATAGTAATCACGCGGCCGTTTTCGCTCATCCGTGCCACGGCTGCCTGAATCGCCACGTAGACACCGCGTACATTCACCTGCAGCACTTGATCGAAATCGGCCAGCGTGAAGGTATCGATCGTACCCACGCGCAGAATGCCCGCATTGACCACCACGACATCGAGTCGCCCGAATTGCGCGACCACCTTCTCCACGGCCATCTGGATGGCAGCAGCATCGGCACTGTCGGCTTGCACAGCGTAGGCCTGGCCGCGGGCAGCCGCCACGGCATCGACAACCTCCTGCGCACTGTCGGGCCGCGATACGTAGGTGAAGCCTACGACGAAACCGTCACACGCCAATCGGCGTACCGCCGCTGCACCAATCCCTCGGGAGCCACCGAAGACGAGTGCAACTTTTCCGTTACCGCTGGCATCGCTACCCATGGCAATCCTTGTTATGGAATGATTAGTCAATAACTGGCAATAAAAAAGCGCCGTGCGTGACGACGCCATCCAGGGGAAACAACGGCTACGCTTTCAGGCGATCCACCGCGAAACGGGCAAGCCGACGCAGCTCAGCCACCTTTGCTCCGCTGCGAGCAGCGACCTGAATACCCGTCATGCTCATCATCATGTAGTTGGCCGCCTCACTCGCGCTCAAGGTTGAATCGATCTCGCCTGTCGCCTGTGCTTCGCGAATTCTCTTGACCAGCCGCGAGTGCAGGTAAATCGCGCTTTTCGCACGTAATTCCGACAACTGAGGTTCGGCCGAACCAAACTCGCACACAGAGCCCACCCCCATGCAGCCTAGCGTTCGCAACGCGTCGTCATCGACCGCAAGACCTTCTAGCATGTCCCGGAGGCCTTGCAGCGCAGAGGCGGGAGCCTGCAAACGCCGCGCGTGAGACGATGTAGAACCTTGCTGGTAATCGGCGAGGGCCTCTACATATAACGTCCACTTGTCGCCAAACGTGTTGTAAAGGCTCTGGCGTCCTATGCCCATGGCTTTTACGAGGTCATCGGTGGACGTGGCAGCATAGCCCTTAGCCCAAAAAACGAGTCGAGCTTTCTCAAGGGCGGTTTCACGATCGAATTCACGCGGTCTGACCATTGCGTCATAATGATGGTTATGGATTGATGTGTCAATAACCATCATTATGGCGACCAGAACCTGTCTTGCAATCCCCATGGCAAAGTATGTCGGTTCGATGCCGGCCCGAGTATAGATTTCTCCTGCGATCCTCAGCGCGCTTGCAGTGCCGACGCCCGAGGGGAATGTCGCCCGCCCTCCCCCGTGTCCCTCCGGAATCCCCGATCACCCGCCATGAACGCCTCCAACATATGCGGGATCAGCACCGCAGGCGTGCAGCGTAACGAAGATGTCGAGCGCCTGGCGCGACAAATAGATCACATACGGATTGCGCCCCTTCAGCAAGTCGCCCGCTAGCGCTCGAACTCTGTCCCGCGCACCGCCTCGATCAGATGATCGACAAACGAGGCAATGCGCGCCGAGATGGCGGTATTGCGGTAGTAAACCGCATTGATCGGCTGCTGGACATCCTGGGTCTGGCGCGTGAAAAGCTGCACGAGGGCCCCGTCGCGCCGGTCGTGCGCCGTCATGAAGTCGGAAAGGCACACGATGCCGGCGCCCGCCAGAGCGAGTTGGCGCAACGTCTCGCCGCTCGACGACCAGATGGTTGGTGTGATGCGATACGGCTCATTGTCCGGCCCCGATATCGGCCAGACATTGAGCGCCTCCGGCTGATTGAACCCAAGCAATGCATGTTTCGCGAGGTCCTCAACGCGCCTGGGGTGCCCATGGGCTTCCAGATACGCGGGGCTCGCGAGAATGCGCACGCGGCTGCGGCCCACGGGCTTGCTGTGCAGCGTGGAGTCCTTCAGCGCGCCGATCCGGATGGCCACATCCGTGCGCCGTTCCAGCAGATCGATGATCCCTTCATTGCTATTGAGTTCCAGCTCGACCTGAGGATAGCGCTCCCGGTAACCCTTCACGAGAGGCACGATCACATGGAGCATGAACGGTGTGGCCGCATCCACGCGCAGCCGGCCCGATGGCCGCTCGCGGCGCGCGGCCATCTGCTCTTCCGCACCCTCCACCGAAGCGATGATCGCCCGCGCGTCGTTCAGAAATGCCCGTCCCTCCTCGGTCAACTCCAGACGGCGTGTCGTGCGGCGCAGCAGCGTGGTCTTGAGCTTCTCCTCCAGTCTTCCCAAGGTCCGGCTCGTAGCCGAAATCGTGAGGCCGAGTTGTTGCGCAGCGGCCGTGATGGAGCCGCTGTCGACCACGCTCACAAAGGCTTGCAGCTCATCTAACGTGATTTTCATTTTTGATTTCAAATCAAAACATATTCGTTTATAGGCTAGTTTTTAATCAAAAGTAAAGGGCGCACACTTCGTCCCGTCTTCTTCGAAGCCAGGACCGGATACCATGCCCCTCGCTCTCCTCGCGCTCACCATCAGCGCTTTTGCCATCGGTACGACGGAGTTCGTAAACGAGACGTTCAGCGAAATCGCCAGTGAAGTCCTTCCCCATTTCCATCAAGACATGACGGAGCAAACAGCATGAACCAGGCTCAATTATCGAAGCCGGATCAGCAGGATCAGCAGGATCAATCCAGTAGCGCATGGCTTTCATTGCTGGCGCTCGCCATCGGCGCGTTCAGCATCGGCACGACGGAATTTTCGCCGATGGGGTTGCTGCCCGTCATCGCCGAAGGCGTGCACGTCTCCATCCCGACCGCCGGCATGCTGATCACCACCTACGCGATTGGCGTGATGGTCGGCGCGCCGCTGATGACGCTCGCCTTCTCGCGCTGGTCGCGCAGAACGGCGCTCATTGCGCTCATGAGCATCTTCACCGTCGGCAACCTGCTTTCGGCAGTCTCGTCGAACTACACGACGCTCCTGCTCGCGCGCCTCGTCACGAGCCTCAATCACGGCGCGTTCTTCGGCCTCGGCTCGCTCGTCGCGGCGAGCGTCGTGCCCCGTCACAAGCAGGCCAGCGCGGTCGCCACCATGTTCATGGGGCTGACGATCGCGAACATCGGCGGTGTGCCCGCCGCGACATGGCTCGGCCAGACGATCGGCTGGCGCATGTCGTTCGCCGCGACCGCGGCGCTCGGGGTCGTCACGATGCTGATCCTGCGCGTAGCGCTGCCGAAGGGCGAAGCCGGAAAGGTGCCGCACGTGCGTGGCGAGTTGAAGGTGCTCACCCGCCCCGTCGTGCTGATGGCGATGGCCACGACTGTGCTCGGCGCCGGCGCGATGTTCACGCTCTACACCTATATCGCGCCGACACTCGAGCACCTCGCCGGCGCGTCGCCCTCGTTCGTGACGGCCATGCTCGTGCTCGTGGGCGTGGGCTTTTCGATTGGCAACGTGGCGGGCGGCCGGCTCGCGGACCGCTCGCTCAACGGCAGCCTGATCGTCTTCCTGATCCTGCTCGTCGCCATCATGCTTGCGTTCCCGCTGCTCGCGAAGCATCACCTCGGCACTGCGATTGCCGTCGTGGTCTGGGGCATCGCCACCTTCGCCGTCGTGCCGCCCTTGCAGATGCGCGTCATGCGGGCGGCTTCCGAAGCGCCGGGGCTGGCCTCCTCCGTCAACGTGGGCGCCTTCAATCTCGGTAATGCCGTGGGTGCGGCTGCTGGCGGGGCGGCAATTTCAGCAGGCTTCGGCTATGCCGCGGTGCCCATCGTCGGCGCCCTGATCGCCGCTTCCGGTCTCGCGTTCGTGTTCGTGCAAATGGCCCTGCAGCGCCAGCAGCCCGAACGTGGCCCCGACAGTCCGGCACGCGATCTTCCGCCGGGCAAGGTTTGATATTTGATTTAGATTCAATTGTATTTCGCATTTATCCCTGTTTTTGGCATGGATCGAAATGGGCACAATGCCTTCATCGACATCGCATGCCCCTCACTGCCCCGGAGAACCTCATGAGCAACATTCCCGCATTCGGCCTCGGAACCTTCCGCCTGCAAGGCCAGGTCGTCATCGACTCGGTGCGCAATGGCCTCGAAGTCGGCTACCGTGCGATCGACACCGCACAGATCTACGGCAACGAGGCCGAAGTGGGCGAAGCGATCGCCGCTTCGGGCGTCGCGCGCAAGGACCTGTTCCTGACCACGAAGATCTGGGTCGACAACTACTCGCGCGACAAGCTGATCCCGAGCCTCAAGGACAGCCTCAAGAAACTGCGCACCGACGCAGTCGATCTCACGCTGATCCACTGGCCCGCGCCCAACAACGGCGTCTCGCTCGAGGAATTCATGAGCGCGCTCGCCGAAGCGAAGTCGCAAGGCCTCACGAAGCAGATCGGCGTGTCGAACTTCAACATCGAGCTGACGAAGCAGGCGATCGCCGTGGTCGGCAGGGAGAACATCGCGACCAACCAGATCGAACTGAGCCCGTATCTGCAAGGCCGCAAGCTCGTGGGCTTCCTCCAGCAGGAAGGCATTCACGTCACGTCGTACATGACCCTCGCCTACGGCAAGGTGCTCGGCGACCCGGTCATTCGTGCGATCGCTGAACGGCGCCACGCGACACCGGCCCAGGTGGCGCTCGCCTGGGCACTGCGCCTCGGATACTCGGTGATTCCGTCGTCCACGAAGCGCGAAAACCTCGCGAGCAACCTGCTCGCCCAGACGCTGCAACTGACCGACGAGGACATGGCCGATATCGCTGCGCTCGAACGCAATGGCCGCGAAGTGAGCCCCGAGGGTCTCGCCGCTCAATGGGATTGAAGCGCGACTGAAACCTGGAGGCCCATTTTGAACGTTCGCGGCATAGGCGCCGCGAACCCGAACAGGAAATAGCAGCGTCTGCGCGCCGGTGCGCCGCTCGCGCAACACCAGCGCGAAACGCTGTTCGGCGGCGGCGCGAAAGGCCTCACCGACTACCCTGTGCTCGACGGCACCGCGGCTGCCGCCTGAGCGGCGTGCATATGCACCGCTGCGGCACCTCTGCGGCACCTCTGCGTCTGCCGCAGATACGCGACGCCTCTCCAGTCCAACATTGAAAGGAACACTCATGCGTATCACCATTCCCTCGCGGATCGGCTTTGGAACCGCTCCGCTCGGCAACATGTATCGCAACATCCCGGATCAAGAAGCCATTGCCACCGTTCAGGCCGCCTGGGATAGCGGCATCCGATACTTCGACGGTGCGCCGCTCTATGGCGCTGGCCTCGCGGAATTGCGCCTCGGCGAGGCGCTCGCACACTATCCGCGCAACGAGTATGTTCTTGGCACCAAAGTGGGCCGCCTCATTCTGGACGAGGTCGAATCCACCACGGCGCGCGATCTGGGCGAAAAAGGCGGCCTGTTCGAACACGGGTTGCCGAACCGCATCGTCTACGACTATAGCGAAGACGGCACACTGCGTTCGATCGAGGACAGCCTCAAGCGCTTGCGTACGGACTATCTCGACTATGTCTGGATTCACGATCCGGCGGTGGACTTCCACGGCGAAGCCTGGCGCGACGTATTCGACACGGCCATGTCGGGCGCGGCCAAGGCACTGACGCGCCTGCGCGAAGAAGGTGTAATCAAGGGATGGGGACTCGGCGTGAACCGCGTCGAACCGTGCGAGCTCGCGCTCGATCGCGCCGATCCGGACGGCTTCCTGCTCGCCGGCCGTTACACCCTGCTCGACCATGCGAGTGCGCTCGAAAAGTTGATGCCGGCGGCGGCCCGGCGCGGGCTCGGGATCGTAGTTGGAGGTCCTTACAATTCGGGCGTGCTCGCCGGAGGTTCCTATTACGAGTACCAGAAGGCGCCGGCAGAAATGCTCGCGCGCGTCGAGCGGATCAAGGCGATCTGCGCGCGCTTCGGGGTGGATATTCGCGCGGTCGCGCTGGCGTTTTCCCTCGCGCATCCCGCAGTGGCCGGCGTCATTCCCGGTGCGAGCCGCCCGGCGCGTATTTCGGAAAATCTCGCGCTCGCCCGTAGCCCCATACCCGCCGCGCTGTGGACCGAACTGAAATCGGCAGGCGTCATCAGCCCGAACGCGCCGACGCCGCAGCAATGAATCCCGAGGACAGGCGAACGTGGAAAGCGTTAGCGTCTCCGTCGAACGATCGACGAGCAGCAATGGTTAGCGTGTACGAAACGAGGCAGGGTCAATGGAACATGAAGCCCCAATTCGTCTTTACCCCGCCGTCGAAAAGTAGTCGCTCGCTTAGTGTCCATAAGCGGTCGGCTGATGCAGGATCGACGGCATAAGGCATCACGCCGGACTCCCTTGCCGGGTTGTCGCCACCCAGCGCAGCGCCTTTCTCGGGAGGTATCACGCGGGCAATCTCCACGTTCTCGCAATAGACGCCGCCAATACCCGCGAGCTGTGGGCTCGTCGCACACCAAACCTGAGTAGCGGCGCCCTGTTCAACGGTCTTGAGTTGCCGTTGTGGATCCAGGACAGGGTTGCCTGCAGCATCGATAACGCCAAAGGCAATGCGCTGCTCCTTCGTCAAATTACGACCGAGGCCGGTACTGACAATGCTGCCGGGATGCAACGAGAAAGCGCGCACGCCGTTGCTGGCTTCCCGTCCATCCAGTCCAACCGCGAACAGGATATTCGCCGTTTTCGACTGCCCATACCCCAACATCGGGCGGTACTCGCGATGCTGGAAAAACGGATCGTCAAAGACAACGTCGGACACCTGATGCGCCCGGGCCGATACAGAAACGACCCGGGCACCGTTCGCCGCTCGCAACGCCGGCAACAGCGCTGTGGTCAACTGAAAGTGCCCGAGATGATTAGTCGCAAAATGGTACTCAAAGCCCCGTGAATCAAGGGTGAGTGTTGGCAAAGCCATGATGCCCGCGCTGTTAATGAGCATGTGCAACGGGCGACCGGAAGCCAGAAATCGCCCGGCAAAACCCGCAATGGATTCAGGGTGGATCAGGTCCACCTCGTCAATCTGGACCCCTGTGACGCCCCTTAAAGCGTCTTCGGCTTTTCGCAGATCACGCGCCGGAACAATGACCTCTGCGCCTGCCGCCGCCAATATCCGGGTCGTCTCTAATCCGAGACCGGCGTAGCCTCCGGTAACAATGGCAGTCTTTCCATGCAGGTCGATGCCGGCAATGACATCCTGCGTCGTTGATGCAGCTCCGAAGCCGGAACCGATTGGTTGTTGAGGGCCAGGCATCATCGTGTCTATCGTTGATTGAGTTACAACAGTTTAGAGAATCTCCTGCGAACTCTGCATGCTCTATAATTCGAAAAACTTTCGCGAACGTTCAAGATGGAAGGCGATCCCCTATCGGATTTCCTGCGGCTGGCCGACGCGCAACCCGTTGTCTCAGGTGGTTTCTCTGCGGGCGGACCGTGGGCAATCCGCTTTCCCCGGCCCGACTACCTGAAATTCTTCGCGTTGGTGAAAGGCCATTGCTGGCTGCGCATCGACGGGAATGCAGTGCCTCTTCACGTGGAAGAAGGTGACGTCTTTCTGCTCACAATCAAACAGCCATTTGTGTTGGCCGCGGACCTGACGGCCGTGCCTCAGGATGCAGCCGGTCTGTTTGCAGGCAAGTTTGACAAAGTCGCTTCTCTCGGCGAAGGAGATGACTGCGTCCAGATAGGAGGTCATGTCAGGCTAGACCCAACCTACGGAGAACGCCTCGCCAACGTGCTGCCTCCCGTCATCCACATCCGTGCGGCGGCAAAAGAGGCGACCGTTCTGACGTGGCTCCTCGGTCAACTGGTTCATGAGCGAAAGGAAAGACAGCCTGGGGCAGCGCTGGTCTCTGCCCAGCTTGCACAACTGCTCTTTGTCCAGATTCTGCGCGCTCACCTTCAAACTTCTGAATCGCTGCCGTGCGGCTGGTTGCGAGCTATCAGTGACAGGCGGCTGGCTCCCGCAATGTCATTGATGCATCAAGATCCTGGACGATGCTGGAACCTCGACGAACTGGCAAAAGCGGCGGCGATGTCCCGCACGAGCTTCGCAGTGCATTTCAAGTCAGTGGCCGGCATTGGACCACTCACATATCTGACGCAGTGGCGCATGCTGTTAGCCCAACGCGCGCTCCGCACGGAAAGAACGAGAGTATCCGTATTGGCCAATCATCTGGGATATAGCTCGGAGAGTGCCTTCAGCAACGCGTTCAGGCGGGTGACCGGAATTTCGCCGGCACGCTACCGGAACGCATCGAGGACCACCACCGATAAGGCAGCGAATCCGCCCTCCCCGGATGAAATACCCGCATGATGAGTCGGCCAGTTTGATCGATAGTGTGCGCTCGCTGGAGATCCACATTGGTACGGATCCTCTTTGGGTCTGACCGCGACGATCCCTCCGCGAACGTTTGTTGGGTGAATACGCGGTGCCGCTCCACATACGAGCTAGACCCGGATGTCAAAATCGATCTCCTCGATCGAGGTTGCTCCAATCATTGCCATGTTCCGATCGATTTCGTCGCGTAGCAGCGCGATTGCATGCTCAACGCCCCGCTGCCCCGCAATTGCCGCTGCGTACATACCAGTGGCGGTGAAGACCGAAATGCAACAGGCGATGCTGGCGTCACATTGCATGCGCCAGCAACGGGTGAAGTTTCGTACGATGCAGATCAACAGCCTTAGAGGCTTGACTGCGAAAACGCAACGCGGGTCTATAGTCGTCAAAACAGATTTTTTGCACATGAAATCTGCGTTCTGTGTTTCCACACAACCTCGACCCACTCCGGCCGTTAGCGCGACTTGCCGGCAACGGCCGTTTGCAAATGCGTAGCCGCCAATCGACTGACCACGTACAGCAATCGCGAACGGCAGGCTGGGCGGCCAGCATCGCGGAACGCTAGTCCAGCGTCACGACCTTACGCGGCTGGCGCGGTTGGCGCGCTTTCGACTTCACCGCAGGAACGTTAGCGGGACTCGGCAAACAGGCACGAACAATTGTCTCTATGAGAGCCTGAAGCTCGTCGTGCTTTTCCGTCGAAGAGACATCGAACAACTCGAATACCCCCAGACCGCGTAGCGTGGAAAACACCGACGCCGTGAATCCTTTCGGATGCGGATGATGTTTCTCGAGTTCGGGAAACGCCGCCAGAAACATTGAAAAGAACTTCCCGTCTTCACTCGCACGCCTGGCATCAATCCCGCTGAAAATCGATGGCGTGGACTTGCAGCCGAAGTACAGACTCCATGCCGTGAGGTAACGGGGTGAGCCGAAGATATGTTTCCATGCCTGCAGCACGAATGCTTCTGCTCGCTCGCGCAGTGGAAGCGCAGGATCCGGCCAGACGCCACCGTGGTCACTCAAGGGCGCCATGGCTTCGTCGACCAGATGCTCCATCAGCGCGTCCCGACTTTCGAAATGATGCTGCAAGGCGCCAAGTGAGACGTTGGCCCCGCGTGCGATTTTTTGCAGCGTCGCGCTTTTGAAGCCTTCTTCACGTAGCAGCCTCTGTGCCGATTCGATGATCTTGCGCTGCGTCGCTTCAATGCGTTCGCTCTGCGGAGTTCGCGTACGCGCTGGTTGCGCGGGTGATTCCATGGTTATCGCCTGTTCAGTCACACGAAAATAATAATAAATACTTCTCCGTTATTCGCAATACCTCCGCGGGCACAGAGACCGATGCCTCGCCACCCGGTAGTGCCCCCCCTTTTGCACTCGAATCGGCCTGCCACCGCCCTCCCTTCGAGTCAGGCACAAAACAAACAATAATAATTTATTTTTTGTGTATAGTTCAGGTGCCCGCCGCCACATCGCGGTCTCCTGACACCTCATCCGGACCTGACATGCGCCGCCTGATTGACCGCCTCCCGAACGACGACCACACCAATGGCTGGAGCGCCTTGTTGCCGGGACGTTTGCCGCGGCCGTCACTCGTTGGCGAACAGGAGTTCGACTGGGTGGTCATCGGGGCTGGATATGCGGGACTGGCAGCCGCGCGCAGGCTGGCTGCGCTTCGGTCGGGTGAGTCGATCGCCGTGGTCGAGAGCGGCGTGGTGGGCGAAAACGCCTCGGGGCGCAACTCGGGATTCGCTATCGACCTGCCGCACACACCCTCAAATGCGGCGGCGTCCGTAGAGCAGGGCCGCCGCGCCATCCGCGTCGGACGCTTTGCGCTTGCCGAGCTCGAGCGACTCATCCAGGACCATCGGATCGCATGCGACTGGGAGCGGCGCGGCCGCTATCACGCTGCGGTAACGGGTGAGATCGCAAGCAAGGTGCTCGACATCTATGCCGCGAACCTGCGCGCGTGGGGCGAAGCGTTCGAACCGCTCACTCGTGACGAACTCGAAAACCGTTTAGGCACGCGCTACTACCACTCGGCTATCTACACGCCGGGGACCTGCCTGATGAATCCGGCGGCGCTCGTGCGTGGTCTTGCGGATAGTCTGCCGCCCGAGGTCGAACTGTTCGAAAATTCGCCGGTAATAGAGGTCGAATTTGACGGACCTTCGCCGTTTGTGCGCACCACCGCCGGCCGGATCCGGTTCGGCAAGCTCATCCTCGCCGTCAATGCGTTCGCGCCGTCCTTTGGCGTCTTTCGGGACAGGCAGATCCCAGTGCTGCTCTTCGCGAGCCTCACGCAGCCGCTGACATCCGAACAGCACGCAAGACTTGGCGCAGACGAAAGCTGGGGCATCACGCCGGCGCATGGCGTGGCCGGCTCAACGCTTCGTCTCACCGCAGACAAGCGGTTGCTGATCCGTCAGGGCTTCGACTATTCGCCATCGCTCACCACCAACGAGGCGCGTCGCGATGCGGCCCGCGTCAAGCACACCGAACTGCTCGCGCGTCGCTTCGCACACCTCGGCGGCACGCTTGACATCGAACACTTCTGGATGGGCTGGCTTGCCGTTTCGCACAACCACGCACCCGCCTTCGGCCAGATCAGCGACAACGTCTATGCCGCAGCCTGCTGCAACGGCTCGGGCATTGTCCGGCACACCGCCGCAGGGATGCTGATCGCGGAACTCGCGAACGGTCAGCGCAGCGAATTGACGGACGACTTTCTGGTTCAGGGTACGGCCAGCTATATCCCACCGCGGCCTATCCGCGACATCGGCGTGCATCTAACGCTCATGCGCGAACGGGCTTCGGGCCGACACGAAATCTAGCGCAGGCGCACCACACGCCACGTTCAATCAAAGAGACATAACAACGCGAAGTATTCGACTGATCAAGGGCGCCACGGTCAAATACTTCGGCACAAACGCGAAGCTGTTTTTCGTGGCCAACTGACCCGTCGGGAGAACGGCATGCAAACGCATTCCCCCCACGGGCATCTTGATGCGTAAGCTCAGGAACCGGCACATCCAGTTGATCGCGCTCGGCGGCACGACATGAGCAGATCGATCGGGTACGATTACGTGAGAGTCTTGTCGGCCTCCGCCCGAATCATTTAAACGGACACCATACAGCGAGCAGCGGCACAACAATTGCCGTTACGAGACCGTTCAGCCCGATACCGATTGCCGCGAAAGCGGCGGCGAGACCACTCAGCGGCGCAACCTGCGCGGCCGCGACGCCTGCGCCGGCCACGCCCGCCGCAAGCCCGTGGGAGCGCCAGTCGTCGACGCGAAACCATCGCAGCACGGTCTGCCCGACGACCGCTGCGACGATGCCGCCAGCTATGGCAAGCGCGGCAGTCAGCGCGGGCACGCCGCCCACTTCCTGGGAGATCGCGATCGCAATCGGCGTCGTCACCGACTTGGGCGCCATCGACAGCGCGACATCGCGGCCGCCACCCATGAACCACACGACGGCCACGCCGCTCACCGTGGACGTCAGCGAGCCCGCCAGCAGTGCGAATCCCAGCCCCCTCAGGCTGCGGCGGATGTTGTCCAGATTGGAGGCAAGCGGTACGGCGAGCGCGACGGTTGCCGGTCCGAGCAGGAAGTTGATGAATTGCGCGCCGGCAAAATACTCTTCGTACGGCGTTCCGGTCACACGCAACGTCAACACGATCAACACGATTGCGATCAGAACCGGGTTGGCAAGCGGCGAGCGTCGGCAGGCGCGCTGAATCGCCTGGCCAAGCACGAATGCAATGAGCGTCACCGCGAGCCACAGCAGCGGAGTCGGCGCGAGCGGGGTCCAGATGGTGCGCAGCATCATCGTGTCTCCGTCGAAGCGTTGGCGAGGGCTGCGGCCTGACGCAGTTCCGCACGGCGCGTGACGCGGTGCATGACGACACCCGTCACGACGAGGCCGAGCACCGTCGACACAACGAGCCCCGCCACGATCGGCAGCCATTCCTGGCGCAGCAGGTTGAGTTCGGAAATGATGCCGACGCCAGCCGGAACGAAAAGAAGCCCCATGTTCGAAATCAGCGTCGACGCCGTGTTGTCGAGTGTGGACGGCGACGCAACAGAATCCGCGCCACGCCGTCGTGATGCGGCGACAAGCGCCACCGCGAGCACGAACATGCCGATGACGGGGCCAGGCAACGGAAGATGCAGCACTCTGCGAAGCACCTCACCGGCGAGCTGCGCGCCGACGAGCAGGGTCAGGGCCAACGGCATGATTCGATATCCTGAATGTACGGGTCTTGAACAGGCAACCGGAGCGACCGCTTAGTGCGATGCCGGGCCGGCAACTGCTGCGGCGCTTGTAGCAATGTCGATATCCCAGTCGGGACGCGCGGAACTGACGCCAATCGCGCCGATTTCGTGGCCGTCGACGACGAGTGGAACGCCACCCGACATCTGCACGAAACCGGAGGTTACGGCGGCGGTCCGCCCGTCGTGGATCGCCTGTTCGAGCTGCTGCGTCGGCTTGCCGAATAGCGCTGCCGTACGGGCCTTGCGCGGTGCGAGCTCGACCGACGCCAGCATCGGCGACGCATCCATCCGCGTGAACGCGACCAGATAGCCCGCCGGATCGACGACCGCGATCGCGCACGGTGCACCGAGTTCCACCGCCTTGCGCTGCGCGGCCGCAATCACGCGTTGCGCAGTCGCGAGCGTCAGCGTTGTGGGGGTGGCGACTTCGTCCGCCCGCGCGGGCAACGCGGTCAAGAAGGCACTGCCTCCGATCCCTGCGCATAGGGCAAGCGCGGCGATCAAGCCACGCAGCGACGACGTGTCGCGTACGGTTCGTGCTGACTGTTTCATGTCGGCTTCCTGATGTGAATTCGTGATGCGAATCGATGCGAAAAGCAGCACGCGGGAAACAGCGGGCTACATTCCATTGCCTGACCTGTGCCCCGCCCCACTTCGTTGCGCAACGGTGAATCACAGCATAGGCGAGGGAGCAATCCGGCCGGAACTCCCCTGACCAGAATTCAGTTTTGCAGGTTGGGGAGTGCGGCGAGCGGAGCGGGATATCAAGCGTGCAGCCACGGGGGCATGCCGTCACGGACGGCGGTATCCGCCCTGCATGCCCCGCTTCGACAGCACCCATTACCAAAGCTGGATCTCACGCGCACGGAAACCGCCTGCACACGACAGCAGGTAATAACGCCACATGCGCCGAAAGCGCTCTCCCATGCAGCTGGCGAATTGAGGCCACGCAGCTTCGAAGTTCTGATACCAGGCCATGAGCGTTCGATCGTAGTCGGCGCCGAAGTTGTGCAGATCCTCGACGACAAATACACCTTCGACGGCATCCGTCACCTCGGTCAGCGCGGGAATCTCGCCGTTCGGAAAAATGTAACGGTCGATCCACGGGTCGGGCGGCGTGCCGCGGCGGTTCTTGCCGATGGTGTGCAGCAGGAACAGACCGTCGTCGCTCAGGCAGCGCTGCGCGACGTCCATGTAGGCGCGGTAGTTGTGCCCGCCGACATGCTCGAACATACCGACACTGGCGATCCGGTCGAACGTTTCGTTCAGGCTGCGATAATCCATCAGCCGGAATTCGACCGGCAGTCCCGCGTAGCGCTGGGCACCGAGCTCGGCCTGCTCCTTCGAGATCGTGACGCCCACGCACGACACGCCGTAGTGCTCGGCCGCATAGCCCATCAGGCTTCCCCAGCCGCAGCCAATATCGAGAAGGCGCATTCCAGGCCGCAGGCCGAGCTTCCGGCAAATCAGGTCGAGCTTGTGCTCCTGCGCCTCGTCGAGCGTCCTGGCGCCGTCGCCCCAGTATCCGCACGTATAGGTCATGCGGGCATCGAGCATCGCGCGGTAGAAATCGTTGCCGATGTCATAGTGAGCTTGCCCCACCTGCCAGGCACGCCGCGTCGTCTGCCGGTTGGTCCAGCGCGAACGCAGCGCGTGCCAGACGAGCTTTGACGCGGGCACTTTCTCGTCGAGTCGTGCAGCGAGCACCCGCGCGAAGAACCCGTCGAGTTGCTCGCACTCCCATTGCCCGTCCATGTACGCCTCGCCAAACCCCAGATTTCCTCTCGCCAGAACGGTTTCGGGGACGCCAGGCTGCCGAAGCCTTATGTCCCAGGGGCGCGTTCCGTCAAGCCGCACGTCGGCGGTTTCCAGCAACTCCTCGACGAAGCGATGGGCCGACGACCTGGCCGCCTTGTTTTCCGTTGCCGCCGCGTTCGAATGCATGGTTCTCAAGTGATCTCCTGGTTGATTCCCGCCGCAACGATGTCCGACTGGCATCGTCGTTCATGGCCGGATACGCGGGTGTTCAATGCTTCACCGGCACCACCTTGCTCCGGGACGTCGGCGCGCACCAGATCGCCCCGCGCGAATTCCGCTTTCACCAGGCGCGCTGTAAGACGACGAAAAAGCTGAACGTGATCGCATAGAACTGCCGGTCCTGACACCGACGTCGAGCGGCAGAAACGGCAGACTGCGCGGCAACGCATCAACATTGAAAAGCAATCGCTGTTTCATCCCTGGCTCCTCGACGCGGGGCCGGCGCGGTGCGCCCGCCCCACACGGTTTATTGTGGACGCGAGACGGCGGCCGCTTTCGTCTGGGACCGGATTTTCGCCACTTCGCTCGCGTCGACAGGCCCGGCCTGGTTGCCCCAGCTCGACCGGATGAAAGTCACCACGTCGGCCACGTCCGAATCAGTCAGCCGGTCGCCGAAAGGCGGCATCGTGAACTG
Source organism: Paraburkholderia sp. J12 (assembly GCF_905220215.1). Lineage (NCBI taxonomy): Bacteria > Pseudomonadati > Pseudomonadota > Betaproteobacteria > Burkholderiales > Burkholderiaceae > Paraburkholderia > Paraburkholderia sp. J12. Next base: position 30,780 of record NZ_CAJMZC010000001.1, on the reverse strand, counting down.
GGTCGGCACGCGGTTCGTTCCCACCTCGGCGCTTCCATTCAGCACGATGTTGATCAGCGACGTCGGATCCCTGGCGTTCACGACCGGATTGCCGGCCAGCGCCGGAAACGTGTCGCGATAGCCCTTGCCCGACGACAGATGGCAGGCCGCGCAACTATTGAGGTAGTCGATCGCCCCGCGCGAACTCACATCGCCTTTCGCGAGTGCGTCTCCCGCGGCGGCCGCGTACCGGTAATGCTCATCCGACTGATTGTCCGGCAGCGACTTCAGATAGGTTGCGATCGCGAGCAGATCGGTGTCGCTCATATGCTGCGTGCTGTGTTCGACCACGTCGCGCATTCCACCGAACGCAGCTGTCTGGGCATTGCGGCCGGTGCGCAGGAACTCGACAATGTCGGCCTCGCTCCAGCGTCCCAGGCCCGTCAGGTCGCCGCCGCGCAGATCGTTCGCCACGTGATGGTCGATCAGGCCGCCAGCCAGATAGTCCGGGCCGTCGGCATCGCCAAGCGCTTTCTCCTGCATGCCGACGCCGCGCGGCGTATGGCAGCTGCCGCAATGCGCGAGGCCTTCGACCAGATAACGCCCGCGTTCGAGCATCGCCGCGTCGCCGGCCGGCACCGCGGGCGTTGCGTCCGCTACGTCCACCGTGCCTGCAATGGCGGCAACAGGCGGCTGTACCTTCGGCGCAAACACCCAGCGCCAGTAGGTGAGCGGCCAGCGCATCGACATCGGCCACGGAATATCGGGCGCGCGGTCCGGCGCGTTCACGGGCTCCACCCCATGCATGAAATAGGCGTAGAGTGCGCGCACGTCATCGTTGCTCACATGCGCATACGACGGATACGGCATCGCCGGGTACATCGGGTCGCCGTCCCGGCGTATCCCGCTCCGTAATGCACGCTCGAAATCGTTGAGCGTATAGCTGCCGATGCCGGTCGCCGGGTCCGGCGTGATGTTGGTCGTATAAACATTGCCGATCGGCGTCGCGATGGCGAGGCCACCCGCAAACGGCTTGCCGTTCTTCGCGGTGTGACAGGCCGCGCAGTCGCCGAGCGTGGCGAGATAGGCGCCGTGTTTGATGAGAGCCGTGTCAGCCGCACCGATGGCGCCATCTTGCTCGAAGGCGGGATCGCCGCCGCGGCTGCCGAAAACTTCGGCGATGACCCACACACATGCAACGACAATGATCGCCAGCACAACCAGACACGCGATCACGTTGCGGATTCGCACTGTGGTTTGCATCGTTTGTCCCCTCAAGCGTGAACGAGCGCGCCGGGGCGCTTCAGATATTGGTTCTTGATCGCGTCGGCCGCATAGAATGCAAGCGCGCCAACCATGCCGGTCGGGTTGTAGCCGAAGTTCTGCGGAAACGCCGAGGCGCCCATCACGAACAGGTTGGGGACGTCCCAGCTCTGCAGGTAGCGGTTCAGTGCACTCGACTGCGGATCTGCACCCGTGATCACCCCGCCCGTGGTGTGCGTAGTCTGGTATTCGCGCACGTTGAAGTGGTCGCCGCGCTGGCGGATCAGCGTCGAATGCGACTTCGGATTCATCTTGTCGACGATCTCCAGCGCGCGGTCGGTCACGTAGCGCGACATTTTGTATTCGTTGTCGTGCCAGTCGAAGGTCATACGCAACAGCGGCATGCCGAGCGAATCGCGATAGGTCGGATCGAGATCGAGATAGGCGTCGCGATACGACATCACGGAGCCGTGCGTGACAACGCTCGTCGTGTGCAGGTAGTGGTCTTTCGCCGCGCGTTTCCATCCCGCGCCCCAACTCGGCGTGCCGTGCGGCACCACAAGCTGCTGGATCGGGCGCCCGCCCGTCTGGCCGCCGATGATGTACGCGCCGCCGACGAAGCCGTGCGGGCCGTGGTCGAAGTGGTCGGAGTTGAATTCGTCGACGATCTGCGAGCCGCCCGCGCCCGCGCCGATGAACGGATTGATCGGCACGTCCTTGTCATAGAACACCGACGTCGCGCTCATCATCTGATAGGCAAAGTTCTTGCCGATCACGCCCTTGCCGGTAACGGGATCGTACGGCTTGCCAATACCGGAGAGCAGCATCATCCGCACATTGTTGTGCTGGAACGAAGACAGAATGACGAGTTCGGCGGGCTGGAACACCTGGTTGCCGGCACCGTCGACATAGGTAACGCCAGTTGCACGCTTACCTGTCGAATCCGTATTGATCTTCACCACATGGCTCTGCGTACGCAGCTCGAAGTTCGGTTTTTTGAAGAGCGCGGGGAGGATCGTCGTCTGCGGCGAACCCTTCGAGTAGAGGAAGCAGCCAAACCGTTCGCAGAAGCCGCACAGGTTGCAGGGCCCGAGGCGCACACCGTAGAAGTTCGTGTAGGGCTCCGAACAGTTGGCGCAGGGTTGGGGGAATGGATGATAGCCAAGCTGGCGGGCGGCGTCGGCAAAGAGCTTCGCGCCGTACTGGTCGGCGACGGGCGGCGTCGGGTACGCGCGCGAGCGGCGACCCTCGAAAGGATTGCCGCCCGGCAGCGGCTTGCCCTCCAGGTTGCCCGCCTGGCCCGATGCACCGTTCAGATACTCGAAGCGGTCGAAATACGGCTCCAGCTCGTCGTAGGTGACGTCGTAGTCCTGAATCGTCATGTCGGCGGGGAGGAACGATTTTCCGTAGCGCTCGACGTTGTGGGAGTAGAACTTGACGTCTTCAGGCGAAGGACGATAGAGCTGGCCGTTCCAGTGCACGCCCGCTCCGCCGACGTTGTCGGGCAGCAGGAAGGCGTTGTATTGCCGGTACGGCACGGCGGTGTCGCTCATCTGGTGCCGCACGGTAACGGTTTCGAGCGACAGGCGCCGGAACAGCTCGCCACGAATGCCGTATTTCAGTTCGTCGACAGCCTTCGGATAGGTGTAGTCGGGGGACGTGTCGCGATTCTGCCCGCGTTCGAGCGCGACCACTTCCAGACCTTCGTTCGCGAGTTCCATGCTGAGAATCGAGCCGGTCCAGCCGAGCCCGATGACGACGACATCAGTGGGTTTCATCGTTTTGGTCATCGCCTGCTCCTTATGCCTTTTCGCCCTGAATGGAGACGGGCGGCAGCGGATAAACCCTGCCGTACTGTTTGACCCAGTCCATGAAATCGGCGCGCGCGCCGGGGAAGCCGATCATCTTCCACGCCCCCATTCCGCGATTACCGCCATACATGGGATCGGCAAAGTAACCCTCCTTCGTATTGGCGAGCAGCTGGATGAAGAATTCGTTGGTCTTCATGTCCGGCAACGTGATCTCAGCCTTCTGAAGCTGCGCGAGCACGCGGTCCTGAGTACCGCCGGCCAGCGCGGCGAACACGTTGCCGTGCTGGCTGCGGCACCAGGAATCGATCCCGGCGATGGCGACGCGGTACATGTCGCGCGGCGAATACTTCATCTGGTAGCCGAGCGTGAAATCCGAGTCAGGATGGAACGGTCCCTGGAGATACCAGCGCGCGCCGTGACCGTAGTCGGTTTCCATCTGACGGTCGATGAATTCAGGGACGTGCAGATCGATCGCGCCGGGGCCATCTTCGTTGGACGGAATCAGACGGTCGACGGCAGCGTGAATGAACGTCCATTCGGCGGCCGTGAAATAGGTCGGCTCGTAGACCGGCTCGTCCTTCGCCTCGGCTGCATGGGCTTCCGGAAACGGCGACGTGGGTATGTTCTTCATGAACACAACCGCAGAGGCGGCGGCTCCGAGTGAGCCCTTGATAAAACCTCGGCGTGAAGAGGGTGTGGGTTCCTGACTCATGGCGCATTCCTTCTATTTTCGTGATTCGGGTTGCACAGAGCGGCCGCGGGGTCACGCATGGAAACCGTCAACAGCCAGCGTGCCGGCGGCCCTGCAGGCGCACGGTCCGTTTTCGGTGTGCGGCCCGCGGGCCATCAGACGCCTGGCCGTTCTCGACCGACAGGCGGGATGGGTTACATCAAATGGGAGACGGCGACTGAAATGTAGCGGGCGCGCAGCGGCGAAAGAATGCCGATCAGGCGAAATGAGATTTGCAGAAATGGGGGTACCAAACTGGAACCGCCAGCAATATAACGAAATACCGCGCGGCAATTGATCCGGCTAGCGTACCGAAACATTGAGCCGGCGCAGCGTGGCTTTTTGCCGCGACGGATGGCGGCGGCCTATCCCCCTCGCCGTCCGCGATTCGCCACGCATCATCGCCCGCTGCCTCAACCCGCGACGTAAGGAGTCCTGAATGCCCGACGCCATGCCATCTTCCCGTTGCCCGCAGCGTGCACGACGCCGACATGAGCGCACCCGAACTGATCACGCCCTTCCCACTCCCTGAACGACCCGATCGGTGAACCGATGAACTCAACCCGAATCTCCATGGGCACGGGCGCGCACCGCTCCGTTGCCGCCACCTACGACGCCGGCCAGCACGACACCGCAACGGGCTGGCGCTCTGACGACCGCCCTTTCCTGCGGCGTCTGACCGTCGTCGACTGGCTATTCGCACTCGCACTCCTCATGGGCGCCGGCTTTGCACTCGCGCATTATTGGGCACATATGAACAGCTATGATCGTGCGGTGATGGTCGGCGCCGTACCCGTGTTCGTCACGCTCGGCTGGCGCTGGAAGCCGTCAAGAGCCTTGATGGCCGCCATCGCCGGGCTATCGCTGCTGGCGATCCGGCTCTACCGCGGCGATCTGGGACGCGCAGACTCGACGTTCTTCCTGAAGTATCTGTTGTCGAGCCAGTCCGCCATTCTCTGGATGAGTGCATTATTCGTGCTCGCGACGATGTTCTACTGGATCGGTATGCTGAGCCGTTCGGAGGCTGGCGGTGCAATCGGCCGGAAGCTGTCCTGGGCAGCGGTGCTGATGGGCTTCACCGGGTTGATGGTCCGCTGGTACGAGTCCTATCTGATCGGCCCGGACGTCGGCCATATTCCGGTCTCGAACCTGTACGAAGTGTTCGTGCTGTTTTGCCTGATTACCTCGCTGCTTTATCTGCATTACGAAGGGTTGTACCGAACCTATTCACTCGGTGCATTCGTACTACTGGTGATAGCGGCTGCGGTCGGTTTCATGATGTGGTACTCGGTCGCACGCGATGCGCAACAGATCCAGCCCCTCGTCCCCGCATTGCAAAGCTGGTGGATGAAACTGCATGTGCCCGCCAACTTCATCGGCTACGGCAGCTTTGCGTTGTCGGCCATGGTCGGCGTCGCGTACCTGCTGAAATCGCACGGCCTGCTCGCCGACAGCCTGCCGGCATTCGACGTGCTCGACGACGTCATGTACAAATCGATCGCAGTCGGCTTCGCGTTCTTCACAATCGCGACAATCCTCGGCGCGCTGTGGGCCGCCGAAGCCTGGGGTGGCTACTGGAGCTGGGATCCGAAGGAGACCTGGGCGCTGATCGTCTGGCTCAATTACGCGGCCTGGCTGCACGTGCGGCTTGTGAAGGGCCTGCGCGGCACCGTCTCCGCCTGGTGGGCGCTGACGGGCCTCGTGGTGACCACGTTCGCGTTCCTCGGCGTGAATCTGTTCCTGTCGGGACTGCACAGCTACGGGAAGCTTTGAAGGGCGCATCGCGACGCTGCCCGCCCTCCCGCCCGGGGCGTCGGCAGTGTCATCGCCCTTCTATGGCAGCCAGGGTGTTAACTCGACACCGCTTCGCGCTTGCGCAAGGCCGAAACGGCATTGCGCGCCTCATCGAGTTCCTTTACAGCGATCTGTACAACCCCCCTGAATGCGACGCCTCGTTCCGTGAGAACGACGCCATGCGTCGACCGGTCGAAGAGCGTACCGCCAACGTCCCTCTCGAGGCCTGAAATATAGCGCGAAACCGTGGACGCCTTGATCGACAGTTTCTTCGCTGCAATGTTGAAACTTCCCACTTCCGAAGTGACGAGAAATGCGCGAATTGCTGCGTAATAGTTCATTACCCTCGTCCTCTCCCTACTCTCACATGGCAAATGCCGGCTTATGCCCGCTTTTCGGCGTCTCGCGTCTCCGCACATCAGAAAATGGACGACGATCCGGGAGTCCGGCATGTCGCGTCGCGCGGCCTTCGGGGATGCTGCCAGGCGCACCGCCAACGCGCAAACCCCTTTGTGCAATTCTGATTTGCTCTGCGGGGTCTCTCGTCAGGCACGCGATGGCATAGCCCATTCTGCAAAACTCAATTCTTTATGTGGGCATTCTGTCACGCGTAGCAGGCGTCTATCCTTGGGCTCACTATCGCCACGCCGCAGATGCCACGCCACCCATGCCGAATGATGTGCCGGGGCTGTCTGCCACTTCCGGAGCACGCCTGTGAATACCTCTTCTCCAGCCGCCGTCGCGGCACCTTCGCCCGCAACCGCGACGCCGGTTCGGATTGGCGTCATCGGACTCGGCCGGATGGGCACGGCCTTCGCACGTAACCTCATCGAGGACGGGTTTCCGACCGTCGTGTACGACCGCGACGCAGCCCGAATGGACGCGCTGCGAGCTTCGGGTGCGCAAATCGCCAGCGGATGGAGCGCGCTTGCCGACTGCAGTGTGGTGCTGAGCATACTGCCCGACGACACCGCAGCACTGGACGTCGCGGAGCGGCTCTCCGAAGTGCTGCGCACGAGTGCGGTTCACGTGTCGATGAGCACCATCAGCCCGCATGCGTCACGTGAAGCCGCTCATCTTCATGGCACCCTCGGACAAGGTTATGTGGCCGCCCCCATACTCGGCAACCCCGATCTCGCCGCTGCCCGCAAGGTGTTCGTCCTCATGTCCGGCGACAGCGAAGACCAGCAATGCTGCCTGCCCGTCCTCGAGCGGCTGGGCCAGAAGGTCTTCAACATCGGCGAAGATCCCGGTCTTGCCAGCACGCTCAAGCTCGCGGGAAACGCGCTGACCGCCGCGACGCTGCAAAGCATGGGTGAGGTGCTGACGTTCGTGCGCAAGGCAGGGATCGATCCGAAGCTGGCCTTTTCGGTCTTCACCGAATCGCTATTCGACGGCAAGGTTCACAAGACATACGGCGGCAAGATCGTCGAGCGCCGCTATTCGCCGCCAGGCATGACCGTGCCGCTCGCGATCAAGGACCTGCGTCTCGCGCTCGCCGAAGCGGAAAACGTCGCCGCGCCCATGCCGGTCACGAGCATCGTGCACGATCGTCTCGTCACCGTCTCCGCGCTCGGCTGGAGCGGGCTCGACTGGTCGGCGCTCGGCAAGCTCGCCGAATTCAGCGCGGGACTCGAGGCCGGCGACGCCAGCCGCTAGAATGGACACGCATCCGCCATGCCGCCAGACGGACGCTCACGAGTAGAACGGCCAACCCCGGACCTCTTTATATGGACTACTTCGCAGCTGTGCGCGCCTTCCTTTACGCCGCCGACCTCGGCAGCTTCAACAAGGCCGCCGACCTGTTGCAGGTCAAGACCTCGACGGTCTCGCGCCATATTGCCGAACTCGAGCGCGACCTCGGTATCGCCCTCTTCAACCGCTCGACACGCGGGCTCATCCTGACCGAAGGAGGACGCGTGTTTCGCGAGCAGGGCACGGCCGCCATCCAGATGCTCGACGACGCGCGCACCGCCACGTCGTCGCTCAACGCCTCGCCGCAGGGCCTGCTGCGTGTCACCATGCCCACCTCGTTCGGACGCCGTCATATCGTCGCGCATCTGCCCGCGTTCATGGAGCAGTATCCGCACATTGACGTGGACGCTGTCGTGACGGACGAAATCCTCAACTTCGTCGATACCGGCATCGATGTCGCCGTTCGCATCGGCGTGCTGCCGGATTCGCAGTTGATGGCACGCCGGCTGGCGAACCACAAGCGCGTCGTCTGTGCGAGCCCGGATCACGTCGCGCGGCACGGCACGCCGTCGTCGCCCGCCGCACTGGAAGCCCATCCTGCGATCCGCTTTGCGCTGGCCGGTGACGAATCGTGGCTGCTCGTCAAACGCTCGCAAGCGGGCAAGCGGGAAAAGGAAATCGAAATCAGGCTGCACGGACGCCTGCGCGCCGACGACACCGAGGCCATTCTCGATCTCGCCGTCGCCGGCTGCGGCGTCGCCCTGCTGCCGGTGTGGGCGATCGGCCCGGCGCTGCGCGCCGGATCGCTGGTACAACTGCTACCCGATTGGGAAGCCCAGGCCACCCGAACCGATCCCGCGATCTGGGGCGTGTACCCCCGAAAGAAGACGGTATCGTCGAAAGTGAGAGCGTTTCTCGACTTTTACGCCGAACTGTTCGAACGCGACAGCGAGTGGCAGACCTGAGACCAGCCGTTCTCTGGCAGAAAGCAGCACAGCAGCGACGCGCCTTTCAGGCATCGAGCGATTCTCCTGCTGCCGCACCGGGCCATTCCGACTCAAGTTCCGAAAGTGCGTCCACGAAAGCGACCGCAAAACTGCCTGTGCCGCGTACGCTTGCGGCCTGCTGTGCCGCAAGCGCGAAGATCGCGTGAGCAGCACACGCGGCGTTCAACGCCGAATGCGACTGTGCAAGCAGTGCGGCAATGAATGCACCGAGACTGCACCCCGCTCCGGTCACGCGCGTGAGGCGAACGTCGCCGCCTTCGATCCTGCTGACGACATCACCGTTCGTGACATAGTCCACGTCGCCGCTGACTGCGACCACAGCGCCCGTGTCCCGCGCCAGCTGCCTGATGTACGGCACGGCGTCAATCGAACGCGCTGCCGTGTCGACGCCCTTGCCGGCCCCGGGCCCACCGGCCAGCGAAATCAGTTCACTTGCATTGCCCCGGATGACCGCCGGTCCAAATTCGAGCAACGCGCGAAGCGCTTCGTCGTAGACAGGGCTCCCCGCCCCGAATGCAACCGGGTCGAGCACCCAGGGTCGGTGCGCATCCCGCGCCGAGCGAGCCGCTAACCGCAACGTTTCCGGCCGGCAACAGATCAGCGCGGCGCCGTTGATCCATACCGCGCCGGCTCCCGCAGCAAAACACGATGGCCAGTCAAGCGCTGCGCCTATGGCCGGTGCTGCGCCAACCGCAAGCAAAACGTTGGCGCTCAAGCTGGCAGCCACATAATTGGTCAAGCCGTAGACAAACGGCCGGCTGCGTCTTAGCACTGCGAATTCTTCTCGCACAAATGCATCATTCCACGAAATAGTTTGCATGATCGCGATCGGGTTACCGGAAATCTTTCACTTGAGTTCGCCGCTGCGCGCTTGCAGTGCCGCTCATCGGGTTCACGAACGACTGACTGGTTTGCCGGTGAAATCAACCTGCATCGGCACCGGTTGGCCCTGCTAAGCAAGGTGCAACGGCCCTTGAACGTTTTCGATAATTGCACGCATCCCTTCTGGTCGGATGCCCCTTTTTTGCAAGACACATTTCCCGCTCTGATCCTTCCTGTTTTCTGATTGCTGCCGTACCTTCTTCGCAGGATATTCCTGTTGAACTCGCGCCAGACAGTACGCCCGTATGGCCCCTCATCCATTCAAGCGGTTCTGGTCAATCGGCTCGACCCACTCCGTAGTGTTTTATGAACAACGCATCCAGGCAGTTAGAGAAGCAAGCTCCCACTCGTTTCAATACGACCTTGAGTCTTCATGAAATCGCCGCGCTCCTGTTTTTGTCGTCGATCCAGGTGGAAACCGATTCGGCATCGTCCTGTTTTTGTCGTCGATCCAGGTGGAAACCGATTCGGCATCGCCCGACGTCATCGCATTGCAAAAGGCTGGATTCGTTCGCGCCGAGGGGACGAAGCTCCGTCTGACCATCAAGGGCAGCCATTTTCTCGCAACGGTGCAAAGAGCCTGGCTATGATTCGTCGCTGTGCGAGGCCGATCGCGCCAGCCGCTACCGTCGCCTTTTCGGTTCGTTTCAGGACGCGATGTCAAACGTGACGCCCACGCAATCCCCTTTCAGTAAAACTCCTTTTGCCGGACCGTCGTTTCACATACAACCCGTATCACCTAACCTGCTGAGCGGATGCTCACAGGTCGTAAAGGCATGACGACACCCCATGCTGCGGGAAGCACGTGAAGACCGGGAAGGAGTGGCTGCCTCAATCCGGATCCCCACCGCAAGCCCTCACCAGGCCACCCAGTCGTCGCTCGTTCCCGTGGCGGAAGCGCTGGGACCGGCCATGCGCGCGATCTGCAGCAAATTCGTCGTGCCCGATTCCCCAAAGGGCAATCCGGCCGCGATGGCCACGAGATCGCCTTCACGGGCCAACCCCTCCTGCCCGGCCGTCCGGCACGCCACGCCGATCATCTCGTCCACGTTGGACGCCTCGATGAACGGCACCGCATGGACGCCCCAAACGAGCGCCAGCCGCCGCGCCACCGTTTGCGACGGCGTCAGTGCAACGATGCGCGTCGCCACGCGCTCGCGCGCGGCGCGCAGACTCGTGAATCCCGAACTCGTATAGGTAACGGTGACGGCAGGCTCGATCAGCTGGACCGCCTTTCGCAACGCGCAGCAGATCGCATCGGCAACGGTAGCCTCCGCGCGCGCGTGCGACGCGTCGATCTGCTCGCGATACGCAGGATCGCACTCGACACGCTCGACGATGCGGTTCATCGTGGCGACCGCTTCGACCGGAAAGTTTCCGCTCGCCGATTCCGCGGACAGCATCACGGCGTCGGCGCCTTCGTAGATCGCGCATGCGACGTCGGACGTTTCGGCCCTCGTGGGCACCGGCGAATTTGTCATCGACTCCAGCATCTGCGTCGCGACCACGACCACCTTGCCCACGCGCCGGCACTCACGCACGATGCGCCGCTGCAGCTCGGGAATCTGCTCCGCCGGCAATTCCACGCCGAGGTCGCCACGCGCCACCATGATCCCATCGGCGCGCTGGACGATCTGCTCGAGGTGGTCGATCGCGAGCGGCTTTTCCAGCTTCGCCATGATCCACGCGCGATCGCCGATGAGTGCGCGCGCCTCGTCGATGTCCTCTGCGGTCTGCACGAACGACAGCGCGACCCAGTCCACGCCGAGGTCGAGCCCGAACGCGAGGTCCGCGCGATCCTTAAGCGTGAGCGGCGAGATCGGCAATCTCGATCCCGGTACGTTCACACCCTTGCGATCGGAAATGCGGCCGCCGACCATCACGACGGTTTCCGCGAAGTCCTCGCCGGCCTCCTCGACGCGCAGACGAAGCTTGCCGTCGTCCAGCAGCAGCTCGGAACCGTTGCCGATCGCGCGGAAGATTTCGGGGTGCGGAAGCGGCGCACGCCGCACGTTGCCGGGCGTCGCATCGAGCTCGAGACGAAACCGCGCGCCGGTGGCGAGCTGCGCGCTGCCGCCTTCGAATGTCCCGAGACGAAGCTTCGGTCCCTGCAGGTCGAGCAGCACGCCAACCGGTCGGCCATATTCCGCCTCCATGCGGCGAATCTCCTCCAGACGCCGTTGATGATCGTCGTGCGAGCCGTGGCTGAAATTCAGCCTGAACACGTCGACGCCCGTTTCGAACATCCGGCGGATGATCGCCGGGTCCGAGCTGGCCGGCCCGAGCGTCGCGATGATCTTGGCGTTGCGGTCGCGCTTCATATCCCATTCTCCTGTTTGCAATGAGCGTCCCGCGGCAGCACGAGAATCGCCCGGAAGTCATTTACATTCGTCAATGTCGGCCCGCACACGACGGCGTCGCCCAGCGCGCCGAAGAATCCGTGGCCGTCGTTGTCGTCGAGGCTGGCCCGCGGGTTGATCCCGAGCGCCCATGCCCGCGCGAGCGTATCCGGCGCGAGCAGCGCGCCGGCGATGTCCTCCTGGCCGTCTACGCCGTCGGTGTCACACGCGATGGCGTAGACGCCGCACTCGCCGTTCAGCGCGATGCCGAGTGAAAGCAGGAACTCGACGTTGCGTCCGCCGCGCCCGCTGCCCTTGACGGACACGGTCGTCTCGCCGCCCGACAGCAGCACGCAGGGCGCGGTAAAAGGCTCGTCGCGACGGGCGACCTGCAGCGCGAGACCCGCCATGACCTTGCCGACGTCGCGCGCCTCGCCCTCGATCCGGTCGCTCAGGATGTGGCAAGGCACGCCCGCCGCGCCGGCAACGCCAGCCGCCGCCTCGAGCGCGAGCTGCGGCGCCGCGACGATGTGATGCGTGGCGGCGGCAATCAGCGGATCGCCGGGCTTGACCGTTTCTCCGGCGCCGCTTTCGAGCAGCCGCCGCGCCGCCTCGGGCAAGTCGACCCGATAGCGGCGGACGATGTCCAGCGCGTCGTGGCACGTCGTCGGGTCTGCGATAGTCGGTCCCGAGCCGATATCGCCTGGCGCATCGCCGGGCACGTCGGAAATCAGGAACGTGACGACCTTCGCCGGATGGCATAGCGCGGCGAGCCGGCCCCCCTTGACCGCCGAAAGATGCCGCCGGACGCAGTTCATCTCGCCGATCGTCGCGCCGCATTCCAGCAGCGACCGGTTGATTCGCTGCTTGTCTTCGAGCGTGAGCGGATCGAGCGGAAGCGCGAGCAGCGACGACGCGCCGCCGGACATCAGGCAGATCACGAGATCGTCGGCCTCAAGCCCGGAGACGAGTTGCACGATGTCTTCCGCCGCCCGCCTGCCGGCCTCGTCCGGCACGGGATGCGCCGCCTCGACGATTGCGATCTGCTCGCAGGGCACTGCATAGCCGTAGCGCGTCACGACGAGACCGGTCAGCTCGCCGTTCCATGCGCGCTCGAAGGCGCGCGCCATCGACGCCGATGCCTTGCCTGCGCCGATCACGATGGTGCTACCGGCAGGCTTCGGCGGCAGGAACGATCCGATGTGGCACGACGGCTGCGCGGCGGCCACAGCCGCGTCGAACATGGCGCGCAGGAATGCGCGCGGCTCGATACTCCAGGGCTTTGATGCGTCCATGAGACTCACACTCAATCCTTTCTGCCAGGAGGGATCCGGCTTAATTCTTCTGCGCGATCTCGAAGTTCGCCATGATTTCCAGCGCGCGGATCAGGGCCGAGTGGTCCCACGCCTTGCCGCCGTTCGCCGCGCACACGCTGAAGAGCTGCTGCGCGCTCGCCGTATGCGGCAATGCGATGCCCAGCTTGCGCGCGCCGTCGAGCGCCAGGTTCAGATCCTTCTGGTGCAGCTCGATACGGAAGCCCGGGTTGAACGTGCGCTTCGTCATGCGCTCGCCGTGCACTTCGAGAATGCGCGACGAAGCGAAGCCGCCCATCAAAGCCTTGCGCACGCGATCCGGATCGGCACCCGAACGGGCCGCGAACAGCAGCGCTTCAGCCACGGCTTCGATGTTCAGCGCGACGATGATCTGGTTCGCGACCTTCGTCGTCTGGCCCGCGCCGTTCTCGCCCACGAGCGAGATGTTCTTGCCCATCAGGTCGAACAGCGGCTTCGCGAGATCGAATGCCTTCTGCGGGCCGCCGACCATGATCGAGAGCGTCGCCTCGCGCGCGCCGACTTCGCCGCCCGAGACCGGCGCGTCGAGGTAGTCGCAGCCGAGTTCGTTGATCTTCTTCGCGAACTGCTGCGTTTCCAGCGGCGAGATCGAACTCATGTCGATCACGAGCTTGCCGGCCGAGAGGCCCTTGGCCACGCCGTCGTCGGCGAAGAGCACGTTCTGGACGTCAGGCGTGTCCGGCACCATCAGGATGATGATGTCGGCGGCCTGCGCCACGGCCGTCGAATCGGCGACCACGGTCGTCTGCGTGCGCAGGTCCTCCGGCACCGGGTACTTGCCGTTCACGGTGAGCGTGTGGCCGCCCTTCAGAAGGTTGCGCGCCATGTGCGCGCCCATGATGCCGAGGCCGATAAAACCAATCTTTGCCATCTTGCGTTTCTCCGTTAAGTCTTTTCAGTGCGTTGCCGTGTCGGGGGGGCGTCTGCCGTGCGCTCAGTCGAGCGCGCTCAGGGCGCTGATCGCCGTCGGGGCGTGCTCCGGCTTTTCTGCCAGTTCCTCGAATTCGTTGAGTTCGGTCACAGAATGCACTGGCTGGAACCTCTCCGATCACATTTGCCGTACGTGAAATTTTTTCGGCAAAGGTAAGAAAAGTCGGCCAGCAAGACCATCGCAGGAAAACCCTGATTTCACGGGTTAAATCCCGCTTCCGCCCCATCCTCAAAGGCACGGCGTCGTGCGCGCCCTCCTTCGCAATACTGATTTCCTTTATTGGGTGTTCTCGTACTTCACGAATCGCCATAAGATGAAACGGGCATCGCCGCCAGGTAAATTTTAATTTCGCAATCCTGTTTAATTAATAACGACCCTTCATCACTGGCGATTCCACTCGACGACATATTTCCAGTCCTGCGGCCAATCAGTGCGGAAGTGCCGGAATCATCCACGTCAGAACGTGCTGCTGGAGGATGACCAGCACGCCCAGCAGCAGCGTAAGCAGAGCGCTGTGCCAGAAGGTCCGGGCGAAGACCACCCCTTCCTGGCCCTTCAGTTCCGTAGTCGACACACCGGTCGCGATGTTCTGCGGCGAAATCATCTTGCCCATCACACCACCCGACGAGTTGGTCGCCGCCATCAAGACGGGATCCAGACCGAGCTGGCGCGCAGCCACCACCTGGAGGTTGCCGAACAGCGCATTGCCCGACGTGTCGCTGCCCGAGAGGAACACCGCCACCCAGCCGAGGGACGCGGAAACGAGCGGGAACAGTGCGCCGGTCGATGCGACGCCCATGCCGAGCGTGTAGCTCATACCCGAGTAGTTGAGCAGATAGGCGAGGCCGACGATCATCATGACGGTCGCGATCGCGATACGCGTCTGCCGCCAGGTCCTGGCGACGCAGCCGAAGAAGTCCGTCACGCCCACGCGCGTCCAGAGGGACGTGATAATGGCCGCGCCAAGGATTGCCGTACCGGTGCCGAGCGGCTGGAAGTCCCACACGGCCGCATACGGCTTGTGATAGAGCGTGACGAACACGGCGTTGTGCAGACCCGGCCACTGGACCTTCACGTCGCCTAGCGAGGCGATCTGCGCGTGGACCCACACGATCACAACAACCGACACGACAATCCACGGCATCCAGCCGCCATAACCGACGCGCGAGGCGCCGTGCGCGGGCGTGGGGCGCGACATCGCAAACGCGGGATCGTGCTCGGGCCGCCAGACCTTGAGGAAGGCAATGGTCACGATCAGCGAGGTCAGTGACGAAAGCACGTCCGTCAACTGGTACCCGAGATAGTTAGAGGTGACGAACTGCGTGAGCGCAAAGCTGCCGCCCGAGACGACGAGTGCGGGCCAGAGCTTCGGAATCGAGCGCACGCCGCTGTAGACCGACACCACGTAAAACGGCAGCAGGAACGCGAAGAACGGCAGTTGCCGCCCGACCATTGCGGCGAGCGTGCTGGCGGGCAGCGACGTCACCGCACCGAGCACCGTGATCGGCACGCCAAGCGCACCGAATGCCACGGGGGCCGTGTTGAAGATCAACGTGAAGGTGAGCGCCTCGAGCGCCGGAAAGCCGAGGCCGACGAGCAGCGCGCTCGTGATCGCGACGGGCGTACCGAAGCCGGAGATCCCTTCGAGCAGGCAGCCGAACGAGAATGCGACCACGAGCAGCACGAGGCGGCGATCGTCGGGCAGATGGTCGAGCATCCACTGGCGAAACTGATCGAAGCGTCCCGACTTCACTGCAATGTTGTAGAGCAAAAGCGCGGTGAAGACGATCCACATGACCGGCAGCAGCGCGAGCGCCATGCCGGCCGCGACGGCGTTCAAGGCAAGTCCGGCGGGCATGCCCCAGACGCCGATCGCGATCGCAAGTCCGCTAATCAGGCCAGCGAGCGAAGCCTGCCACGCTGGGCGCCGAAGCACGCCGAGCATGACGAGCGCAACGGCTACCGGCGCGGCGGCCACCAGAAACGACCAGAGTAGCGAGTGCGCAACGGGAGTGAGCGGCTGTGCGAAAAGCGCACCCGCGGGTATAGCTACTGCCGGATTCATGTTGTCTCCTGGGCCCATGCCTGCGGCGCCATACGTGGTAATTGGGCGGCCATGACGAACAGGAACGCGGGACGAGGCCGCCGGTTAAGCCCCGCGTGCGAATGTGGGTTGCCGCCCTTACGGTGTGGGCTGCGCTCGAATTCCGGACGCGCACCGCAAACCCACGCAGAGGCATCTTTTTACAGGCTGCTTCGAGGCGGCGGCCGCGAACCGCCGCGGATCAGGCTGCATCGCCGAGCGCCGCTTCCACGAGTTCGATCCAGTGCTGCACCGGCTTGCGTCCGCCACCGTTAAGATGGGTCTGGCATCCGATATTCGCCGTCACAATGGCGTCGGGCCGCCCTGCCTCCAGTGCGTCTAGCTTGTTGTCCCGCAACCTGCGCGCGAGATCCGGCTGCGTGATGGAATACGTACCCGCTGAGCCGCAACACAGATGAGCGTCAGCGACGGCGGTCAGGTCGAAACCGAGCCGGCGCAGCACGGCCTCGACCGCGCCCCCAAGCTTTTGCGCATGCTGGAGCGTGCACGGGCAATGAAACGCGATGCGCCGCGGCGTATGCTCTGCCCGCGCGCTCAGCACGTCGAGCGGCTCGGCGGCCAGCACCTCGACCAGATCGCGTGCGAGTGCGCTTACGCGCTCCGCCTTCTGCCCGTAGGCGGGATCGTGCCTGAGCAGATCGCCATATTCCTTGACGAATGCGCCGCAGCCGCTGGCCGGAATCACGATCGCCTCGGCGCCCGCTTCGATCGCGGGCCACCACGCGTCGATGTTGCGACGCGCCCGGTTCAGCCCCGCTTCGTGCGCGCCGAGGTGATAGTCGTTCGCGCCGCAACATCCGGCCTGCTTCACGACGGTCGCGCTGATGCCGAGCCTGTCGAGCACACGCGCCGCCGCAGCGTTCGTGTTGGGGGAAAGCGAGGGCTGCACGCAGCCTTCGAGCAGCACGATGCGCCGGGCGTGCCGAGCGAGTGGACGCGCTTTCGCCCTGGGCTGAGGCGCGGGTATCTTCTGACGAACCGCTTCGGGCAGGAGCGGCTTGAGCACGCGCCCCGCCTTCAGTGCCGAGGCAAACACCGCCGGACGCGGCACCACGTGCCTCAGACCATCGCGCAGCAGGCGCTCCTTCGTGGGCCGCGCGATGCGCTGCTCGACCTCCGCGCGTCCGATGTCGAGCAGCGTGTGGTACTTCACGCCCGACGGACACGTCGTTTCGCAGTTGCGGCAGCTCAGGCAGCGGTCCAGATGCAGTTGCGTGCTCGCGGTGACCGGCTCGCCTTCGAGCACTTGCTTGATCAAATAAATCCGTCCTCGCGGACCGTCGAGCTCGTTGCCGAGCAGCTGGTACGTAGGGCAAGTTGCGTTACAGAAACCGCAGTGCACACACGAGCGGAGGATCGCCTCTGCTTCGTCGGCGCGCGCGAGCGTCCTGGCTTCGGGACTCAGATTGGTTTGCATGGCGAAATGGCGTCGACGTTCAGAAGTCCGCGTAAAGGCGGCCCGGGTTGAAGATCGCGTGTGGATCAAGCTGCTGCTTGAGCGCACGGTGATAACGCAGCAGCGCCGGCGGCAGCGGGTGAAACGGCTCGTCCACTGCGATGGCCGAAAGCGCTGTCGCATGGCCCCCTAGCTGCTGCGCGAACGCCCGCACGACCGGCGCTGGCGCGTCGCTCTTGAGCCAGCGCTGGGCACCGCCCCAGTCGAGCAGGCAGGCACCGGGCAGCGTGCTCAGTGGCGCGGCAGGCGGCACGGACAGGCGCCACAGCGGGCGCGGATCATCGAAGAACGGCAGACGCTGCTCGCGCAATGCGCGCCAGAACATCCCGTCGACCCGGGTACCGCCGACGCGGGCGTACGCCGTGCGCACCGAGTCCTCGCCACCTTCGAAACGCAGATGCAACGTCGCGCCGTCGTGACACGCGCCGGAGATCGGCAAACCCTCGCGACGCCACGTCGACAGAACGACCAGCGCGTCCGCGGCTGGCATATCTATCTCGACGTGGCACATCGCGCGCGCTTTGGGCAGGACTTTCAACGACACTTCTGTCAGTAGTCCGAGACATCCGTAGCTGCCCGTCATTAGCCGCGAAACATCATAGCCAGCGACGTTCTTCATTACCTCGCCGCCGAAGCGCAGATGCCTTCCTTCCCCCGTGATCACACGGCAGCCGAGCACGAAGTCGCGCACCGAGCCGGCCCATGGCCTGCGCGGACCAGCCAGCCCTGTCGCGACCACCCCGCCGATTGTCGCGGCACCGTCGAACGCGGCCGGCTCACACGGCAACATCTGGCCCGCCGCATCGAGCACTTCGTCGAGCTCGGCGACCGGCGTGCCCGCACGCACCGTGACGACGAGTTCGGTCGGATCGTAGTTCACGATGCCGCGATGTGCGCGCGTATCGATGGAATTCGCATCAACTCGCCGGCCGGGAAACGGTTTGCTGGCGCCGCCGCGAATGAAGAGCGGTGCTTTCGTAGCAACGGCCTCGCGCACCTGCTCGATTAGCGCGGCGCTATGGTCCTGGGTCTGAAATTCGCGTTGCATATCAGAAACGCTCCAGTTCGGGAAATGGCAGCCTGCCGTGATGCACGTGCATTGCGCCGAATTCGGCGCAGCGGTGCAGGGTCGGGATGTTCTTGCCGGGGTTGAGCAGGCCGCCCGGGTCGAACGCCGCCTTGACCGCATGGAAAAAGCGCAGCTCGTCGCGATTGAACTGCGCGCACATCTGATTGATCTTTTCCCGGCCTACGCCGTGTTCACCCGTGATGCTGCCGCCGACCGCCACGCACAGCTCCAGGATGCGTCCGCCGAGCGCTTCGGCCCGGTCCATTTCGCCAGGCACATTGGCGTCGAACAGGATGAGCGGATGCATGTTGCCGTCGCCCGCGTGAAAGACATTGGCCACGCGCAGGCCGTACTCCGCTGCAAGATCCGCGATGCCCCGAAGCACGCGCGGCAATTCACGGCGCGGAATCGTACCGTCCATGCAGTAGTAATCAGGTGAGATGCGGCCCACGGCCGGAAAGGCGTTCTTGCGTCCCGCCCAGAACTTCTGGCGCTCCGCCTCGTCACGCGCAACGCGCACGTCGGTCGCTCCGGCCTCGCGCAGGATGGCGTCGACACGGGCGACGTCCTCGTCGACATCGCTTTGTGAACCGTCGAGTTCGCAAAGCAGGATCGCGTCAGCGTCGACCGGATAGCCAGCCTTCACGAAATCCTCCGCGGCGCGTATCGCGAGGTTGTCCATCATCTCCAGGCCGCCGGGAATGATCCCTTCTCCGATGATCTTCGCGACCGCTGCACCCGCGCGCCCGACGTCGCCGAAGCTCGCGAGCAGCACCTTCGCTGCCTGGACCTTCGGCAACAGCTTGACCGTCACTTCGGTCACGATGCCGAGCATGCCTTCCGAGCCCGTAATCAACGCGAGCAGGTCGAAGCCCGGTGCATCGAGCGCGTCCCCGCCGAGCGTCAACCGCTCGCCGTCGATCGTCAGCAGCTCGACCTTGACGATGTTGTGGACCGTCAGCCCGTACTTCAGGCAGTGGACGCCGCCCGCATTCTCTGCCACGTTGCCGCCGATCGAGCACGCGATCTGCGACGACGGGTCGGGCGCGTAATACAGCCCGTGCGGCGCGGCGGCCTGCGAAATGGCAAGATTGCGCACGCCGGGCTGCACGCGTGCGGTCAGCCCGTTCACGTCGATGTCGAGAATGCGGTTGAAGCGCGCCATCACGAGCAGGATGCCGCGTTCGAGCGGCATCGCGCCACCCGAGAGGCCCGTCCCGGCACCGCGCGCGACGATGGGCACGCCGTGCTCGTGTGCGTACTTCAGCAGCGCCTCGATCTGCTCCACGCGCTCGGGCAACGCGACGACCTGCGGCGTGCAGCGGTAAGCCGAGAGACCATCGCATTCGAACGGCCGCAAGTCCTCCTGGGCGTGCAACAGCTCCATGTCGGGAATCATCGCGCGCAGCGCCGCCACAAGCGCGGCCTTGTCGACAGGCGGTAACGGTCCGTCGATCCGTTCGTCGTAGAGATAGCTCATCGCGTGGGCTCCGCCGTCCAGCGAGCCCGCGCCTGTATGCCGCTCGAAAGTGGGATGTGTCGTGTCATTGCGTCTCCTCCATACCGGACGACGTGCAGTGCCGTCGTGATTCGACGGCCTTGTCTGCCTGGTTCGGTCGAATGGCCTATTGGTCGGCCACTTGACCGGGATAGTAGGCATCGTCATCTCAGTGGAGAATCAAGTGGAAACCCCAACCAGCCCACTCGAAGGGCGCAACGGCCAATCTGGCGGCCCTCCCAGCCAGCCCTCCCCTCAATGCAAATGTGTTTTGCACGTTGGGGAGTAGCGTGCCCACAAGGTTCGCGATTAGCACGATCGCGGACTTTCCATTGACGATTTCCAATCGTCATTGACAGCCTCATCGGGATCCGACTCGCGTTGCACAGGTGTTTGCATGGGCAACGTGGATAACCGAAGGCACACACCGGACGGCAGTCAATCGATACGTCCTTTCGCGCAAATGACCTTTGCCCGATTGGACTTTGCTGCCGGATGCGCGAACCCTATATTCACAAAACAGAAGGAGCGAGCATTTCGCCAGTCCAGACTGCTTCCATCAGGAGAGCGGATGCAATCTCCGCTGCCCGGCTTCTCAGCGTCTTTCGCCGAGAGGTGTGATACCCCCAAATCCGCCTTATAAGTAGCCCGATCCGGTCGAATATCGGATGCGAAACCTCATTACCTTCAACCGAAGCCCGCTCATCAAAGCACGGCGCACGATGGATCGCTCAACCATCGTCATGGTCCTTATTTCCATCGCGTTCTTTTCCTGCATTGCAAGAGCGTTCTGGATACAGGTCTACGACAACGCTTTCTACGTGAAACAGGGAGACGTCCGCACGGAGCATGTCGTCGTCGTGCATGCTGCGCGCGGACAGATCGTGGACCGACAAGGTTTGATTCTCGCGACAAGCGTTCCGGTAAAAGCAGTGTGGGCGGATCCGAAGGAAATGCGGCTACCCCCCCAAAATCAGGAGGCCTTCGCAATGCTTGCGCAGCGACTGGGGGTCACGCCAGGTCAGATCGAATCCCGTGTGGCGAGAACTTCGAGCTTCGTCTATCTCAAGCATCAGCTTCCCGACGCCACTGCCGATGCCATCGAAGCACTGCACGTTGAAGGGATCCACGAGTCGCCCGAGTTCCGCCGCTATTATCCTGAGGGAGATATCGCGGCCCCTCTCATCGGATTTACCGGTATCGATGGCGCGGGCGAAGATGGCCTCGAACTCTCGGAAGAGAAGCTTCTGGGCGCAGTAGACGGATCGAAGCTCGTCATACAGGACCGCTTCGGACATCTCGTGCGGGATCTCGGCTATGTGGAGGTGCCGCGTTGGGGAACGACGGTGCAGATCACGATCGACAGCAAGATTCAGTACAGCGCGTATTCCGCCCTTCGGCAGACCGTGGACGAGACGCATGCGGAATCCGGCTCGGCTATCGTCGTTGACGGTCGCACGGGCGAGATTCTGGCTTTGGCCAACTACCCCAGTTTCGATCCGAACGACCGGGCAACCATGACCGGGTCGCGCATTCGCAACGTCGCCGTCACGGACGTGTTCGAGCCGGGTTCCATCATGAAACCCTTCACGGTGGCGCTCGCCCTCGATCTGCATCGTGTAACGCCAACATCCCTGGTGGAGACGAATCGCCAGCTTGTTCTGGATGGCGCGCGAATCACCGACGACGCAAATTTCGGTACGTTGACAGTGGCAGGCGTCATACAGAAGTCGAGCAACATCGGTGCAACCAAGATTGCACTGACCATGCAGCCCAGACAGATGTGGGAGATGTTCCACGCGCTCGGTTTCGGGCAGCAGCCGAAGCTGGTATTTCCGGGTGCGGGCACCGGCATCTTGAGGCCGTGGCAACGCTGGCGGCGCGTCGAGCAGGCGACCATGTCTTATGGATACGGCATTTCTGCTTCGCTTCTTCAGCTCGCGCAAGCCTATACCGTCTTCTCAGACGATGGCTGCATGCTCCCGTTGACCCTGTTGAAAGGCAGCACCCCATCCGTGGACAAAGCATGCGTGTTTTCTCCCCAAACAGCCGATGCTATCCGGCAGATGCTCGAGACCGTCACCCGCAAGGGCGGCACGGCCCCGCTGGTTCAACTTTCTGGATACAGCGCGGGAGGAAAGACCGGCACGGCCTACACGGCCACACCACACGGCTATAACCATAGCGAGTATCGTGCTTCGTTCGTGGGTATCGTACCCATCCGCAATCCGCGGTTAGTCGTCGCGGTATCGATCAACAGGCCGCAGGGTGCGAGGCACTTTGGGGGTGACGTTTCCGGGCCGCCTTTCGCGCGCATTGCACAACAAGCCATGCAGGAACTGAACATCGAGCCAGACGAAGGTATCGAGGCCAAACCCGGCGCGTGGGCTGACAAGCCGAACTCGTGAAATTGGCCTAACTCAAGCACTGGGGCCGCAGCGGTACCCACAGCACAGCCCAGCTCGGGCACACTGCGGCATTTGCCGAGGGTTCGTTAATGCCCAGGTCATCGGAGACGCTGGCGACGACTCTATGGACCCGCGTCTCGCTCGTACACGTCGGCGATCACCCATCCCTCAGTCATACCTGAAAGACCCGTCACGTCCGACGCATGAATATAACCATCGCTAGACCGGCCGCTCGCCCAACTTCCATTCCGGGCCATTGGACGGATAGCCGAGCGGGAGCCTGCTCTTTGCGTTGTAGGTAAACATCCAGCCCGGGTACATCGGCGGTTGTCGGCTCACCTCGTCGAGTTCGGCCAGATCTTCGGCCCTCAGTGACAGGTCAAGCGCCATGAGATTATCCGTCAACTGCTCGGGCCGCTTGATCCCGACAATCACGCTGGTTACGGCTGGCCTGGCAAGCAGCCACGCAAGCGCCACCTGCGCGGGGCTCACCCCATGGCGGCCGGCAATCGCCTTCAACACATCGACAATGTCGAAAACCTTTGGCACATCGACCGGCGGGAAGTCAATGAGCGCCCGCCGGGATGTCTTGTCCGCGACGCCATCACGATGGAACTTGCCGGACAGGAGTCCTCCTGCCAGCGGGCTCCAACAGAGGAGGCCAATATTTCCATCCGTGGCTGCCGGAATGAGTTCGTGCTCAATGTCCCGGCCAGCAAGGGAATAATAGGCCTGCACCGAGACGAATCTGGACAACCGGTCCCGATCCGAGATTCCAAGCGCTTTGGCGAGGTGCCAGGCCGCAAAATTGGAGCAACCGATATAACGTACCTTGCCCTGACGCACGACGTCGTCAAGAGCACGCAACACTTCATCCAGCGGGGTCAGCGGATCGAAGCTGTGAAGCTGATACAGGTCAATGTGATCTGTCTGGAGCCGTTTCAGACTCCCTTCGAGTGCATCGATGAGATGCAGGCGCGACTGACCGGCCTGATTGGCACCCGGCCCCACCCGGGCATGGAGTTTCGTCGCCAGAACGACCTGATCGCGCCGCCCTTTGAGGGAATTGCCCAGCAGTGTCTCGGAACCACCCAGTCCATAGACATCGGCGGTGTCGATGAAATTGACGCCGGCATCGAGTGCTGCCCCGACGATTGCGTCTGTTTCCGGCTGCGACAACCGGCCGATTGCGTTACCGGCTACGTTGTCCGCACCACCAAAAGTCATCGCACCCAGACATACCCGGGAGACGAAAACGCCGGTGCGCCCAAGTTGTGCATATTTCACTGGATCACCCTGAAGAACGTTTGCAAGGTACTCAGGATGACATCGTTGATCCGGATTATCTATAATCGAAAGATCCGAATTTACTATACATAGTACGGAATCGCGATGGATCCACTTTCCGACGTGTTATCTCTTCTGCGCGTACAGAGCTCCCTCTCGGCAAGACTGGAGGCGCGAGGCGGTTGGGCAATGCGCTTTCCACCTTACCGGCACGT
Source organism: Paraburkholderia sp. J12 (assembly GCF_905220215.1). Lineage (NCBI taxonomy): Bacteria > Pseudomonadati > Pseudomonadota > Betaproteobacteria > Burkholderiales > Burkholderiaceae > Paraburkholderia > Paraburkholderia sp. J12. Next base: position 6,960 of record NZ_CAJMZC010000001.1, on the reverse strand, counting down.
CAAGTTTGGCGGCGTGCTGAGGGGCTCATTCTGGTTGTGGGTCGAGGGGGCGTCGGAGCGCATAAAGCTTGAGGAAGGAGACTTTTACCTTCTGACCAGCGGCCAGTCTTATTGCTCGGCATCGGACCCCGACCAGCCCTGCCAGGATGGCCGGCGAATTTTTGATACGCATAAGGATTCCGACGGTGTGGTGCGATTCGGCAATAGCGGCGAACAGCTCATCGCGGTAGGCGGTCGATTCGAATTCGACGACACGACCAGCGACATGTTGTTGAGGCAGCTGCCGCCATTGATTCATCTTCCCGTTGCCTCACAGCGCAGCAGATCGTTGCGCGCCATCCTTGAACTCCTCGCGGCGGAAACGCAAGCCGTTCAGCCAGGCACCGCCATCACCGCAGGAAGTATTGCCAACCTCGTCCTTGTACAGAGTCTTCGTACCCACCTGGAAGCCGCGTCGTCCCAGCCAGCAAGCTGGCTCCGGGCGCTCACCGATCCCCAGATTGGAGCAACGCTATGTCTGATGCATAGCGATCCGGCACGACCCTGGAGGATCGAAGAACTTGCGGCCGCGACGGCCATGTCGCGTACCACCTTCATGCAACGCTTCAAGGCACTGGTCGGTCTGCCGCCGCTTGAATACCTGCTCCGCTGGCGGATGACACTGGCAAGCGCCAGACTGAGGGAAGGACACAAGAGCCTTGCACAGATTGCCGAAAGCGTGGGCTATGGCTCAAGCAGTGCATTCAGTCTTGCGTTCAAGCGAACCACGGGACAAAGCCCGGGCCATTTCCGTGCAGAACACAAAGTTGGCGGGAGCGATACGTCCACCACGGGAGCAGACAATTAGCTGATTCAATTGCGTGATTCATGAGTTGCCCTGGTGCCGGGGGAGATTGCGCCCCACCCACTGGATACAGCCTTCGAGCTCATCAAGCGACCGTTGCAGCGTCTCCTGGTCCATATGCCCATATCCAAACAGGAAGCCGCACGCGTCCCGCTTCAGCGTCGCAAAATCTCCGACATCATCGAGCAGAATACCTCGTGACCTCAACGCCTGCCGCAATGCCCTGTCGAACGGACGACTCTTTCCTGCAATGACAACATGCAGTCCGCCTTCGTCTCCGCGCAGGATGACCACGTCGGAGTAGCGCCGCAGTCGCTGCCGGATCGCATCGCGCATCGCACCATAATGTCGTCGGAGACGTCGTAAATGGCGGTCGAGTTCGCCTGACACAAGCAGCATCTCGACGATCTTCTGGACCGGCCATGAAACATGCCCGCGCTCACCTTCGACCAGACCGGCCAGCGCCCGTGCGGCTGCCGTAGGTGCCGCAATAAATCCGAGCCGCAGCGATGGGCTCACCGCTTTCCCGAACGTGCTCAGCAGTAGCGTGCTTTCCGGCGCGCTAGCGAAAATAGGCGGGTGATTAGTCCCGGCATAGTGGAACTCGCAGTCATACTCGTTTTCGAGAATCAGTATCCCGTGCGTGCGCGCCAGTTCGATCAGCGTCCTGCGGCGAGGCCCCGACAGACGTCCGCCCATCGGATATTGATGCGTCGGCGTCACGTGCAGCAGAAGTGGTGAGTGATCCGGATTGACGATCCGCTTTACGCAGATGCCCTCGTCGTCGACCGGAACATACCGCAGCGACGCATTCGCCCGGTTGAAAGCCAGCGCCGCGCCGGCATAGCCGGGGTCTTCCGTCGCGCACAGGTCGCCCTTGTTCAGCAGCGCCTGCGCGACCAGATGAAGCGCATGACCGGTGCCGTGCGTCACCACAATCTGGTCAGGATCGACGCGCACCGAGCGGTGCTCGCGCAGCCATGCCACGATGGCATGCCGTAGACTCGGCTCGCCGCGCGGGTCGCCGTACCCCTGCGGCGGCAGATGCCTCCCTGCCTCCCGGCACGCGTTACGCCATACCTCCAGCGGCAGGGTTCGCGCGTTGGCCTGACCGGGCCGCCAGTCGAGTTCCACACCGTCCTGCACGGGCACATGATCCCTGTCACCTGGCAGGCGTTGCAACACCGCGGGCATCCCTGTCTGTCGATGCTTCTGGGCTGGAACAGCAAAAGCGCCTGACGTAACGAAGGTTCCGTGACGGCCCCGGCCCTCCAGAAGTCCGTCGGCAATCAGTTCGTCGTAAGCATCGACCACACAATTACGCGCCACCTCCAGCTGGGCCGCGAGATCACGGGTGGGTGGCAGCCTCGTGCCGCGTGGCAGCGCGCCGCTCATGATCCTGCTGCGCAGTTGCCCTGCGATCTGCCTGAACACCGGGCCGCCCCGGCGCCGGTCGAGTTCTAGATCGACCAGCGCGGGGATTGGCTGCCTGAACGACGGGTTCGCAACCATAGATTCCCTCAAATGCCCCTGTTTTGGTTCTTCAAAAAAACATCATAAACGCCAAAATTGCAGAACCAAAGATAGCACAGGACAAAATATGCGCATCCGCATCATCACTGACGACTTCACGAGCGCCCTCGACGGCACTGCCTGCTTTGCCGAGCGCGGCTGGAATACCGCCGTGCTGATGCAACCCGACGTGACGGCCAGCGCGGCAGTCGTGAGCCTCGACACCGATACGCGAGAAAAGCCGGATGCGCCCGAAGGCGACCTCGTCGCGACCGCAGCATCCATGTGGCGAGAGGCCGATCTGCTCGTGATCCAGTTTGATTCGACGCTGCGCGGCCGGGTCGCACGCGACTGTCTCACAGCGCGTGCTGCATCGGCCCGGCGCAAGCTGCTGGTCGTGCCGGCCTTTCCTTCTGCGGGCCGCACCACCGAAGGCGGGTGCGTCTACGTCGACGACGTGCCGGTCCACGAGACCGCGTTTGGGCTGGATCCCACGCTGCCGGTACGCGAGTCCAGCATTCCGGCCTTGTTCCACGCATACGGCATCTCGGTCGAGGTCGCGCGCGATGCAACTCATGCCCGAGAACTGTTCGACACGCACGATGCCGTTGTCGTCGATGCACGCATCGAAGCCGATCTCGACGCGCTCGTCGACAGCTTCGCGACAAGAGACGACCTGTTGTGGGCAGGCTCGACCGGACTCTTGAGGGCGCTTGCCCGTTCGCTCCCGGTGCCCGCTGCGAAGGTCGTGGACGACCACGCAGCCCCTGCCGCTACACGCCCGTGGCTGGTCGTCGGCAGCATGAATCCGCGTTCGCGCCTTCAGCTCTACGTCGCCCGCACACAGCGCCGCATCAACGTACTGGCGACGAGCAATACGCGCCTGCCCGAACACGCAATATCGCAGGCCGCGCTGCGCGATCTTGTGATGCAGGCGGCAAATCTGATACGCAGCGGCGCCTGCAATGGACTCGTAGCCACGGGCGGCGAAACCGCCCGCCGCATCGTCGACGCACTGCCGGTCAGGTCGCTGCGTGTTTGCCGCGAAGTCTTGCCCGGCGTGCCGCTCGTCGAGGTCCAGACCTCCGTTGACACCTTTCCCATGATTACCAAGGCAGGCGGGTTCGGCGACGATAACGCGCTGTTGACCTGCATCGACGCCTTGACTGGAGCAAAGTCATGAAACAGAAGCTGGTCGCAGTCACAATGGGCGACGCTGCGGGTATCGGCCCGGAAGTCGTCGTCAAGACATTCGCCAATACGGGTTTCATTAAAGACTATCCGTCGTTCGTGATCGGCGACATCGGCGTGTTGCAGCGGACCGTGACAGCACTGGGCCTGTCACTCGACGTCCGCGAAGTCGAATCTGTCATGGACGTGGAACCGCGGCCCGGCGTGCTCGACGTATTGCGCATACCGGACGCTGTCCCTTTGCCCGAAGACCTTCCCCTCGGAACTGTCAGCGCCTGCGCTGGAGCAGCCGCGTTCGGCGCGATCGAGACTGCGATCAGGCTCGCGGTCAAGCAGGACATTGCCGGCATCTGCACCGCTCCCATTCACAAGGAAGCGCTTGCCGCTGCACACGTGCCTTATCCTGGGCACACCGAAATGCTCGCCGACCTGTCCGGCACGTGCGATTACGCGATGATGCTCGTCAACCCGACACTGCGCACGATTCTCGTCACGGTCCACTGCTCGATGCTGGACGCCATCGCCAGGCTCTCCATCGAGAGTGAGCTGCGCATCATCCGGCTCGCGCATCGAGCGATGACGGAACTCGGCATCGCACAGCCGCGCGTGGCCGTAGCCGGGCTGAACCCTCACGCGGGCGAAGGCGGCCTGTTCGGCCGCGAGGATCTCGACATCATTGCGCCGGCAATCCGGCTGGCGCAACAGGAAGGAATCGACGCAAGCGGTCCGTGGCCCGGCGACACCGTATTCATGAACGCGCGCCGCGGCCGTTTTGACATCGTGGTCGCGCAGTACCACGAGCAGGGGCTCATACCAGTGAAGCTTGCCGGCGTAGAGGACGGCGTGAACATCACGGTCGGCCTGCCTTTCGTCCGTACGAGCCCCGACCACGGCACCGCATTCGACATCGCCGGCAAGGGGATCGCGGATCCCGCCAGCCTTCAGGTCGCACTACAGACCGCCCACCAGTTCGTCCGCTCGCGGGCGAATCACCCCTTCCATACCGGAGCCTGACGTGTCCCATTTTATTTTCATGTTGACCGAAAACGACGCGACTGTCGCGGACGCGCTTGCCGCGTACGACAGCTTGCGCGACAGTCCCGTCCATTACGTCGGGTTCAAGGACATCGGGCTGCCCGTGGCCGCGCTCAAACAGCTCGCGCAGCGCATCCGCGCGGACGGACGCAAGGTCATGCTCGAGGTCGTTGCGACAAGCCGGGAAACAGAGCGGGAATCGATCCGGGCCGCGCTGGATATCGGCGTCGATTTTCTGCTGGGGGGACGCCACGTCGAGGATGCTCTGACGTTGCTGCGCGGCTCCGATGTCCGGTATTTCCCATTTGCGGGACATACCGTCGGCCACCCCACCGTGCTTCAAGGCACGATGGACGAAATCGTCGAGGACGCGCGCCGCATCGCGTCGTTACCGGGCGTGCATGGCCTCGACCTCCTCGCCTACCGTTTCGCGGGCGAAGGCGATCCGGCGGAGTTGGCGCGACGGGTTGCAGACTCCGTCAATGTGCCGGTCATCGCGGCCGGAAGCATCGATCGCGAAGCTCGGGTAAAGGCTATGATTGACGCAAAAGTATGGGGGTTTACCGTCGGCAGCGCGATTTTCCAGGGCGCGTTCGTTGACCGGCTCTTGCCAGCCCAGGTCAACACCATTTTCCAGATCGAAGGAGTAACGGCATGATCATCAACAAAGTTAATATTGCGTCGGCGTTCGCTGGCATTTCTGAATACTGGTCGCCGAAGATCGGCGGTGACATCAACGAGTCGCAGATCAAGTTCGCGAAGTTCAGCGGCACGTTCAACTGGCACCATCACGAGAACGAGGACGAACTCTTCCTCGTGGTAAAGGGTACGCTGCGGATGAAAATGCACGCCGAAAATGGCGGCGACGTAACGATCAACGAAGGCGAGTACCTGATCATGCCCAAAGGCATCGAGCACTGCCCGGAAGCCGTCTCCGACGAAGTGCACTGTCTGCTGCTCGAACCGAAGACGACCGTCAACACGGGGAACGTCGTCAACGAGCGCACGCGCACGAACCTCGAGAGGATCTGAACGGAATGGCGCTGGATCTTTGGGCACTCGCGAACACGCTGCGCGAGTGCCGCTTCATCGACCTGACCCATGCGTTCGACGAATCGATCCCGCATTCGGCGTTCTTCGAACCCGAGCACCGCACGGTGCTGTACGACCACGCGCCCCGCAAAGGGATCTCAGGTCAGGGGTTCCTCGCGCACCGCTACAGCTTCGTCGGTCAATGGGGCACGCACGTCGATCCGGGTGCTCATTTCATAGCCGGCAAGCGTTACCTCGACGAGATCCCGGTGACCGAAATGGTGCTACCGCTCGCAGTCGTCGACATTCGCGATCAGGTGATGAGGAATCCCGACTATTGCCTGTCGATGGAGGACGTATGGGATTGGGAAGCGCGCCACGGAACCATACCGGCCGGTGCGTTCGTCGCGAAGTGCAGCGGATGGTCGTCGCGTTGGCCCGACAAGGCACGCATGATGAACTGTGATGCGCAAGGCGTGGCCCACTTTCCCGGCTGGACGCTGGACGCACTCCGTTTCATCTTCGAGGAACGTGGTGCGATCGCCTGCGGACACGAAACACTGGACACCGACGGCGGCGTAGCAATCAGTCGCGGCGAGGGTTCACTCGAGCGCTATGTGCTCGCGCAGGACCGCTGGCAGATCGAAATGATGGCAAATCTTGGTGAGCTACCCGAAGCCGGCGCGCTCATCATTGCGACATGGCCCAAGCCGAAGCGGGGGTCAGGATTTCCAGCCCGTGTCTTTGCGATCGTGCCGTAGCAGCAATTGCCGTCAGGTGTCGGCCGACGGGATGGGGATCAAGCTTCGTGCGCCCCTGCGGGCAGCGATAAGGTGCGCATTGCGATCGAGATCAGCGCCGGAGTATGGCCAGCCAAAACTGCGGGGTAGTGCCCCCGATCTGTTGCCGGGACAGGCAACCGGCAACACAGGAGCCCAGATCGGTCGATCTCCGGCGCCTCGGACGCAGTATCCAGGCGCACCTCCACACCATAGAGCACGGCAGCACGGTACCCTTCCAGGCAACAACGAAACGGCCCCGATACTGGCTCGTCCCGACGTTGCCCGAAACTTCACATGCCTGATTGCGGGCGTTCTCTGTACATATAACCGCGCGACCACGGCAGCGTTGTCGCACTGCGTCCGGCCTTGCGGCAGACGATCTGGTAGATCGAGACGTCGTCGTGCTCGAACGCGTAGGCGCAACCCGCCAGATACACGCGCCAGATGCGGAACTTCTCGTCGTCCACGAGCTTTTTTGCTTCCTCGGCGCGCGCCTCGAAGTTCTCGGCCCAGATGTCGAGCGTGTGCGCATAGTGACGGCGCAGGCTCTCCACGTCAACCGCC